>CAZWPQ010000102.1:0-1592 GCA_964636085.1 uncultured Nitrososphaerota archaeon | reverse complement strand
TAGGTATACCTAGATCTGGATCCTAAAAGAAAGGAGAAAGAGCTAAATGATTTTCTAGCAGCCGCCAAGATAATTTTTTTAAGTATTTTGAAAAAATGTAGTTTTCCTTCTAGATATATCAAATTACAGCGCTAAAACAGAGTCCCTTAAAGAGATCTAATCATATAACTGTCAACATCGGATAGCTATCTATAATGTAAGATAATCACATACATTAGGATGGTCAGATGCTGTGATCTAGATTCGTCAGGGGCTTATGTCTGGGGGTTCTGGTTTTTCGAGTGATGGGTTTATTATCTGGATTTTTCGGGATCCTATTTGCATTATCTTGACGCATTCTAGGTCTCCATAGTCGCGATGCAGAATGATTGCGAGTGGTTTTTCTAGGTGATAGGCAATAAGCTTTATAATGTACCTTAATAGTATGGATGTTCTCTGTCTAAACGACTCGTCCATTAGACGATCCATAGCTAGTTTTTCGCGTTTTGTGGAGAGTATTGGCTGGAACATATAATCGGATATGGCAAAAATATCAAATACAAAGATTCCAACAAATGGTGCTGTAGAAGATACTCCTCTCAGGTGGGGCATAATAGGACTGAGCATCTTTAAAAAGTCGGAGAATAACACATAATATATGGTCTCAAATACCATTATGCCAACAATCATGATTATAAAGGCCAGAAGCAATTTCGTTAGGACACTCTTTTTCTTAGGTCGGATTTCCATAAAATACTCTAAGCTTACTCTCACGCTACCTAAAAGCTCAAGAATTTTTCTCCCAGCCTTTTCATCAGCCTTTTGGATACCATATGCCGCGGATAGTATAGTCTCACGGTACCTCCTCTTGGCTAGCGTACATTCAAGAACCCTTGGACGCTCTACAAGGATGTCCAAAAACTTGAGAATATATGTGGCTCCAATGCAGGTAAGGAAAGGGGTTATAGATGCATACCTACACTCGTCCACTCTATGTGAATACATAAATGGAATAAGGAGTATAAAAATCTCCGCGACGTGTTGAAAGAAATACACTAGTAGCAATGGCATGTATAATGGAAATAGAGTGAATACAAGAATGAAAAATAAGAATGCTATGACGAGTTTTCTAAACGCCAGAACAAGCATCACAGCAAGATCACATGTGATAAATTTTCCCACATGAACACACCAACAATAATACTTTACTTGAATATCCATTATGCTAAATTTCTGTGAATTTATTCTAATTTATCTATTTTGCCTAATAGTGCTATATCCTATTCCTTATAATATGCAAATGTATTCATATTTGCTTGGTATAATAAAAGTCTTGGTGATAGCTACTCGGTGTTAAAATTCTACTCCCCTTTTTTGAGGATCACAGTCTTAGACTCTCTGACTGTGAATATTACTTGTTTTAAAATAATGTTCAATGATACTATTAATTAATGGTGATCACAATATTGAAGTTGGATTGTGGGGGTGTCTAGGCTGGAGAGAATGTTTATTTTTTGTGTTGTTTTAGTAGTGTTGGAGGAATGTCTACTTATGTATCTAATTTTTGTACCGAAGCTATGGCTTTCAATTGCACTAATATCAATAGCTTGGAT
>CAZWPQ010000101.1:0-1619 GCA_964636085.1 uncultured Nitrososphaerota archaeon | reverse complement strand
CTCTTCCTACTGGCATTCCTAAAAGCCATAACTAATAGTAGAATTATATCACTCATAAGTATATCCCTATTGATATTCACCCCATCATACTGGGATTACTGGGTTGGAGGTGGAAACTATGGGAGAGTTATATCCATGATGTTTATTGGTCCATCACTATACTTAACATGGAAGATGTATCAGGGAAAAAGTAGGAGAAGAATTCTATTATTTGCTTTGCCTGTGATCCTGGCGGCAGGAATATGCATACATTTATTGGGAGGATTTGTGGCATTCTTCCTCGTTTTAGTCTACATCCTATTTAGATGTAATCTAATCGATGGATTCATTGATGCCCTGAAGCTGACGATAATAGTTGCCTCATTAATAGCATTTTACATAACACAATACCTTTTCTCAAATCCAACGGCAAAATCTATAGGACCTGGAGGAACACCATATAATCCAGCAAATGTACAAAATCTCTTCATACCATTATCAATCTCAACACTTAACTCTATGACCATTCCGATATTGATAGTTTCATTATTAATATACCTATTATTAAGAAATAAAGAGCCATATAGAAGTGAAAATGTTAGGGGGTGGTTTGTAGCTTCATTTCTCTTATCCATAATATTTTTAATATATAGTTATATGGGATACATACCAGGATATCCAAAAGACCTCTATATAGATGGTTTCCCTCCAGAATATGCCCTTGGAGTTCTCCCGATAGGATTAGTAATATTCACAGCATTACTGCTACGTGAAATAAATTTAAGAGTTAATGTTAATCACTTTAGGATAATAGCACTATTTATATTGGTCTCGTCCATAGTATTCGGAATAATTGTAGAATTACCAACCATTGAAGCTTACACATATAATAGTAAAACAATAGTGATGAATTTCATAATGGTAGATAAAAACAATCTCCAGCAGAGATTAGGGTCGGATACAATCTATGTAACTCTTTGGTTTAGTTATATATATGATACGCCACAAACAGGCGGATACTATTCATTAGGTGTTCCATATCTAGATTGGTGTAGCTGGAGGAACAATGCTATATGGAAGTTTAAAAATAACGATAATGAAACGCAGTTCTTACTTGACTGGTATGCCATCAGATGGATCGTTCTCATAAACCGTGATCCATATAAATTCCTTCATAGACCAGACATTTATCGATTACTTACTCACATCGAGTATAAATTCTATGGTAGCTGTTACGAATTCGAGTATCTCAACGCATCGAAGATACTCACCGCAACGGATGCGACGCCGATCCTCTTCATAGGCTCAGACCTATACTATGACACCTTCCTCAGAGCCCTAAGCCTAACGGGTTTGAGGAGCAACCTATGCATACCAGTGAGGGGATCCAGCAAATACGTAGACTCATACACCCTGGAAGAGTTGAGGCAATTTCCCGTCATCATTCTCTACGGCTACGACTACAAGAATCTAAACAAGATGGCTCAGCTCCTCTCCCAATATGTCAAAGAGGGTGGATCTCTATTCATGGAGGCTAACGGTTCTCCTGACTATAGGGCTGAGAGTCTTCCAGACCCCTTCCCCGTAAGGGAGACCTACCCCTACATAGTGATGGATGAATGGGGCTTCAACGTCTCGGA
>CAZWPQ010000100.1:0-1888 GCA_964636085.1 uncultured Nitrososphaerota archaeon | reverse complement strand
AATATTACGATAGGAATGCCAAGGATTATTATAGACTGTTTCATAGGATCATTCCTATACTGACCTTTGGGGCAGAAGGCAGAATAAGAAAGAGGTGGATAAACAGATTGGGTTTGAGAAAAGGAGACTATACTCTGGATGTTGCTACGGGCACTGGTAGGAACATCCCCTATCTGGTTAAAAAGGTTGGTCCTAGGGGCTTGGTATTCGGGATGGATATATCTTTCGGCATGTTACAATATGCTGTTAGATATGTGGAGAGGTGGGAAAATGTGATACTTATTAGGGCGAATGCGTCGCACCTACCCTTTCCAGATAACACATTTAGTGCTGTCTTTCATGTTGGGGGGATAAATACATTTGAGGAGAAGGAGCTAACGATTAGGGAGATGGTGCGCATAGCGAAAACGGGGGCCAAAATCATAGTAATTGACGAAGGCCTCGATCCAAAGCTCAGGAATACTAGGCGTGGCAAAAAGCTTATTGCCTCGAATACCCTCTATGCCTCCCGTAGAAGAATTCCGGAGATATGCTCGAAATGTAAGAGTCGAATGGCACATACTTTTCAATAGGCTGATCGCTATATGGCCATATTATGTTCTACAGGCAGAGAAATAATTATTCAGAGCTTCTTCGATTTTCATGGTGCGGCCACATATTTGAAAACTCTGCATATTATATGTAAGATTCCGATATTATATCATAGAAAATTTTTGAGAGGGTGTTTTGTGGTGTGGAGACTGGTTGAGCTTATCCCCCCTACAACTATTTTTATGGATGAGAACATCTTGAGTATCGCATCCTTATACTTATTGATGGACGAGGAAAATGTAATCCTTGTGGATCCTGGTGCTGATATTGTTTATCCATTATTGAGGATGAAGCTGAGCAAGCTTGGAGTGGAGAGGAATAGAGTAGAATACATTGTTTTGACCCATATGCATTTCGACCATTTTTTCAATGTGGTTTATTTTCCAAGAGCAAAGATTATAGTATGTAGGGAATGTGTTGATAATTGGCGTGAAAGCCTTAGAAGAACGCTTGTAGAGGAAACTGCTGAGAGGTTTTATGAATTGATATTTGCTGACCGTGACATTACCTATATAGATTCAGGGAAGGAATTTGTTTGATGGGATAAAAGTAATTTTGACGAATCTTCACCAGCCAGGCCATATTATATTGATTGTGAATACTCATAGGGGAAAGGAAGCTATTACGGGGGATACATTATTGTTGCCGTATTGGGATGCATATAGATTGCTTACTGGAGAGATTAGCGTTAGAAATGAGGAGTTGAGGAATTTATTTAGCTATCTAATTGAGAGAGTAGACATCATCCATCAGGGACATATGCCCCCTATATATGTACGTGAGCTCATAGAATATATCGCACAGACTAAGAAGAAGTAAAAATCGGGCGACCAAAAATTTCATGTCTAATATATTGGGTGTTAGATGGAATTGGTGTGCCGATTGAGTTCAAGTTTCTATGATATATTGGCCAAGACTGAGTTGAATCACAAAGATATTACTTGCTTGAGGGATATGTATATTCGCCTAGAAGACGAAATAAATCTACTAAAGGAAGTATTTTCTGGTATACCTCTCGATAATAAGAGAATTTTGGACATAGGCACCGGTCAAGGATTTGCATGCAAGTTTCTGGTCGAAAACTCACACGACTCATTTATTCTTACCGTTGATTTGGATCCACTATGTTTGAACCGCCTAAGAAATATAGTTGGCGATAAGATAGACAAAATAGTTTTTGTTAGAGCAGACGCCTCGAACATGCCATTCTTAGCATCAAACTTCTTTGATATAGCTCTGGCACACTATACGCTTTCTCAAATCAGCATTGAAAAATTACCACTAGTACTCCGAGAAA
>CAZWPQ010000099.1:0-2082 GCA_964636085.1 uncultured Nitrososphaerota archaeon | reverse complement strand
TCTCTAATCTTTTCTTTGTTTAGTGAGTATATCTTATATTTCTTTACTCTCTTTTCGTGTATAATTCCCATTCTCTTAAGAGCCGTCAGGTTGTGTGATATTAGCGTCTGATCTCTTCCTAAAATTGCAACCAACGCACAAACAGGGAGTGACGCCTGAGCAAGCAGTGATAAAATTGATATCCTAACAATATTCGAGAAAATTTTTTTGAGGAGCAAACACTTCTCGATACCCTCTTTTTTGGGCTTTTTGATCAACACATTTTCCAAATACCCCGCTATATCCTCCAGACATTTGTCCCCGAAGACTCTTCTGATTTCTTCAATAACATTTATTTTCAACTTATCCACCCCGACAAAACAATGTAAATATATCATATTTTTATTTCTTCATATGAATATTTAATCATATGAAAAAATTTTCAATATTGGTGTCAAGGATGAATCTACTCCTATTCATATTGTGGATAATATTGATAGCCTTAATTCCAGGGTTTCTTGCAACTTGGCTTGGGGTCGGGGGTTGTTTTCTAAGGATACCCATGCTGATGTATCTGTTGGGTTTGGATATAAAGGAAGCATACTTTGTGAATCAAGCAGTAATAGCGATCACTACTATTCCTGGTGTTATAGAACACTACCGAAAAAAACATGTATTTACTAGAGGCGCATTAGTAGCAGGTCTCAGCGCCGCAGTAGGCGTGGCTATCGGTGCTTACGTTGTTGCTAAGTACCTCCCATCAGATATTCTCAAGGTTATTTTTGGTTCTGCATGCATTATTATAGGGATCATTGTTGCAAGACAGACACTTAGGCTCAAGAATAAACTAAAACGCAGGATTGTCGTTACAGAGGTTAAACATCTTGAGTGCGGGTACAGGCTGGTGCTTATGATGTTCCTTGCAGGCTTTGCAACGGGAATCTGTGGTTTTGGTGGAGGCATATACTATCTACCGATATACTTCATGTTTGATTATCCAACACACATAGCTATAGGAACCTCAAGTGCGCAGATGATAATTACTGCCAGTGTTGGTGCAAGTATTTTAGCGTACTATGGCTTTATCAACATCTTCATATTCATCTGCATTGGTACTCTAACATTGGTGGCATCTTGGGCTGGAGCAAAACTATCCGCAAGAACAATGCCTTGGATCCTTAGGATTGCCTATTCTTTACTAATAATATTTGCAGGTGGCTACGTGGTGTATGATAGTCTCAAAATGCTTTTATACTCATAAACTTTAACTGTTGCTTCTAACTTAAAACTTACTTTTTCGCTTTTTATAACTTTCGCTTTTATAACTTTTTATACTATGTTATGTATGTTGGTGATTGTAGATGCAATGTCACATAGCCGTGCCATCGGATGGAGAGAATCTTGATTCTAGTGTTTTTGAGCATTTTGGTAGAGCGCCCCAACTATTTATTGATAGACATCGAAAACAATAAAATCATAGGTGTTAAGGCGCTCAAAAATCCCCTAATAGAGCATGAGCCGGGGGATATACCAAGGCTTCTCCATGAAAACAAGGTTAGTGTTGTAATATGTAGAGGGATCGGAAGGCGAGCAAGAGAATACTTCAGAATGTATGGCATAGAGGTAATAACAGGTGCTAATGGAAAAATACGAGATATTGTAGAGGCCTACATCAAAGGCGAACTTAAAAGCATAGACTACACTCCAAAAACAAAATGGAAACAAAGATAAAAGCATTTCTCCAATAAAGCTTATCTACTTTTCCTCATAAAGATTACGGAGTATAGGAAACTCTCGAAACATATGTTGCTAACCAGTTCATAAACCTGCACCACACAACACTAATAAGATACTTGGACAGGGGAGAAATGCCAACAACACCGAGCAGAGTGGCGAGCATGCAAAAAAGAACAATACTCCCAACACTAAGGAGGGATCTGGCGACGAACCCGACACTCCTAATAGACACGCTGAGGAGATTCGCCGACCAATACCCAGAACGCCAGGAAGAAGTAAGAAGGATAATAGAGGCGATAATGAGGCCGCCGGAGGAAGAAAGAGAAGAAACCGCGGAGGAAGAACCACCAGCCTAAACCCAAAAAC
>CAZWPQ010000098.1:0-2085 GCA_964636085.1 uncultured Nitrososphaerota archaeon | reverse complement strand
TTATGGCTCTGCAGCACTTTCCACGCCTAATTATACGGACTTCCCATGCAAGCAGCGATTTCTGCTCCATGTTGACCAACTTTTTAGGCTGGCTTTTAATTCATAGCGCGTCTATTATGCCGAAGATTCCGCTGCATAAATAATCTGTAGTGCTTATATGCTGGCACTTGGAGTGGCACTCTAAGGGATTTATTTTCTGGCCATATTTGATTGGTGGGTGGTTGGTGTGATTAAGGTTTGGAGCAAGGAGGTTGTTGAAACTAAGAGCTATTTGCAGGGAGGATTGACAACTGTGAGGACTGAGACAAGAATTTTTACGATTAGGAGCGATGATGGAAGCGTTGACAGGATTAGGGAAAAGATTGGAAGGATTGTTGGAATTTTAAGGCGTAACAAGGGAAATGAAAATAAGATTCAGAAAGCTTGATCCTGGGCCAGAGGAGCTACTAATATTCATTCTCAGCCTAGCCATTGTTCTCTCATTCCTCGTTTGGAAAGGGCTGATTAGCTTTCTTCAGCTCTTCTATTTTGCATGTCTGGTTATAGTTGCTTATGCCCTAGCTTTAGTGATTGTTCGCTACTTCATTGTCTTCACTAGGGATTATGAGAGGGCAATTATCTTCAGATTTGGAAGCTTCAATCGAATTGTTGGGCCCGGCTGGGCAATAAAGATTCCACTAATTGAGGAAGTTTATCGAATAGTTGACATTAGGGTTCAGAACTTAAGCATTGAAAAACTTGAAGCCTTCACGAAGAATGATATATTGCTTAAGCTAGATTTGATTGCATACTTCAGGGTTAAAGACGTTTATAAGGCAGTACTTAAAGTGAAGGATTTTCTAAGCTCGTTGAAGACGAGGATCGTTGGAGAGATAAGAAACAGTATTGGTAGGATGTTGATCTGGGAGGTTTTCATGAACATAGATAGGTTAAATGAAATTTTAGGCGACCAACTTGATAGAATTGAGCTGGAATGGGGGATAAGAATCGAGAGGGTTGAGATTTTGAGTGTTCAGCCGCCAGCAGAGCTTATTGAAGCCTTTTACAGGCCGGTTGAGAAGAAATATGAGCTTATGGCGGCTAGATTTGCTGCTGAGGCAAGGAAAATTCTAATTGAAGCCATAGGAGAAGCTGCAAGAAAGCTTGATGACAGGGGAGTGGCTGTCCTCTACTTTAAGGCTTTGGAGAAGATAGCTGAAGGAAAGGCAACAAAAATAATATTTCCGCTCGTCTTCGCAAAATTTATTGAGGATCTAGGTCAGAAACTCAAAGCAAATGGCTTAACCTCAGACGAGCTAATTAATCAGATAATATCCTTCCTAAAATCAAAGGAAAAATCTTAAAATGCTGCATATAATCCACGATTTAATTTCAGCAGTTTTATCCGCTACCTTTAAATTACTTGCAGATCTCGGCGATTGGATAACAAGCTACCCATCAAAACCACTAATAATATTCCTCATATTAATTGCATTAATGCAAAGACCAATCGAAATATTCCTACTATTGTGTCTTTTTGCTTCCGCTTACAGAAAAGCAAAAGTGGAGAAACTTATAGGTTAGTAATAAAATTAGAAAAATGGTTTTTGAGCTTTAGAAGCTCCTTAAAAGGATTGCAGTCTTCTTATAGATGAAAAATAACTGGATCAGTCATTGTAGGTTTCAAGCATGGGAAAACTTTTCTTCAAAATCTAGAAGTTATTTAAGGAGACATCTTCTGAAGCCGGCGCTATCTGTTTGAGTCTGTGCATAGACGTAGAGAATGATCCCTTTCTGATTATTGGTTGGATCCGCGTCTCTTGGTAGTCCACTCACATAAATCAGAATCTGGTACCTACCGGAAGACTCAGGAAACCATGTGAAGTTCAGGATTATGCTATCTAATGAATCTAAAGTAACATTCATGACTCCAATAGTTGGGTCAGAAATTCTCGTATAGTTGGCTGTAACATTAAAAGTCGCCCTGAGTCGACCCAAATTTTGAACTGTCACATGAACTTGAACAGCCTCTCCAACCTTTGGTTTTTCTCTTGAAAGCGTGATGTTTGAAATGACAATGTCATAATCTAACTCCTTGTAGAAGAT
>CAZWPQ010000097.1:0-2297 GCA_964636085.1 uncultured Nitrososphaerota archaeon | reverse complement strand
TAGAAAAAGTAAGCAGTGGGTGTGTATGGTCGCGAAGCGACACTAAAGCTTTTTTCTTAGGTGGTGTTGATGGGCGAAGTTTTTGAGGATATCATAAAGATGGAGGACTGGAAGACCGAGAAGCATGTACCTTACATCGAATTTGTTGGAGAATTGAAGAGAGGGGCCCCAATTACAGTGAAGATTACTGTTGGAAAAGAAATACCTCATCCAAACACTACGGAGCATCATATTAGATGGATAAAACTGCTATTTATTCCCAGTGGATCCGCATTCGCTATTGACTTAGGTAGGGTCGAGTTTAATTCGCATGGGGAGTCCACTGCTGGCCCTAACAAGAGTGGTGTATATACGGAGCCTACTGCATATTTTGTATTCAGGACTGATAGTTCTGGTAAGCTGGTAGCGGTCTCCTACTGTAATATCCATGGATTATGGGCATATGAAACTGAGCTGAAATTAGAGTAATAGTAATTGGGAGATCTGATGGATAAAGATATAGAAAATGCAGTTGCTGAATTCCATGCAATATTTCTCCCGAAGGTTCGAGTCAGATATATAGGAGAAGGAAACAATAGGATTGCCTTCTTTTTTCGGGGACGATTTTGCCTATCTTGTGGACTCTCCGATTATTTCGATGATTTAGCCTTCATATTGAATATGCATTCAGGGAAAACTTGGATTGTGGAGGACATGTACCCTATTGACAATGGCATGTTTGGTTGGATCGTTATCTACAAGGGAGAGTACAAGTAATAGGGGGCTATATATCCCAAAACTATCTGCTAATGGTAGCGGTTTTGTGATGATCGTTATGGATCTGAGAACCAAGCTATATGATGTTCTCAAAGAGTTTAGTCTTGATGATATATTCGATTTTGAGGAAAATTATGACGAACAGTATCTAGCACTCAGAAATCTGCATTATAGCATAAAAAATCCCTCGATTTACCTATCAATAATCATTCTGAACGCCGTAGTCAGCTACCAGCTAAATTGTAGTGGAGAGGCTTACTGGTGGGAATTTTCCCATTATTATTCGAAGAGACCGCCCCCAGATAATAATGTTGGTGAGGAAATGAGGCGTTTTATAATTGTATCAAAGTGTAATAGAAGGCTCATAAACCAGAAGATAAAACGTATTGAGAAGGCTGCAAAATATGTGGTAGATATATGTAGAGACTGGAGACGGCTCATTGAGAACCAAGAAATTATTGCTTACCAATTAGCTGGCATACTCAACACAGATCCAGACTCAAAAACAATAGTGTTTGCCGTTAAGATGCTTAATTATGGCCTTAGAATATTAACAGGAAAGAAACTTCCCGCCCCCTTTGGCGTGGATATCCCTCTTGACTCAAGAATCATTAAAATCTCGAAAAAACTTGGACTCAAAGAACCTAGGGCCTTCTGGAGAGATCTATCAAGAAGAATAAACATACCACAGCTACACATAGACTCGCTCCTCTGGGTGGGATATCGATTGGCTAGCAATAAACCCCAAGTCGATGATAAGAGATTATCAAAACTAATTAGACTACTACAGGAACTTCTATCCTCAAATTCTACTAAAAACAAAAGATTATTGTTTAAAAGAAAAAAATATAATAGATATATTAAGGAGCCGAGCTTAGATCTATAGGTGCTTATATTGCTGATCCAGAATTATAAGTGGCTAGAAGTTATACCTGGCCGCAGGGGAGGAAAGCCAACAATAAAGGGGACACGTATAACAGTTGATGATATCTTGGAGGCGCTGGCAAATGGTTGGAATATAAATGAAGTCGCTGAGAATTATAGGATACCTATAGAGGCCATTTACGAAGCACTGAAATATGCTTTAAACGCTCTAAGAAAGCTTGAGGTTCTTATAGTTGAATCTTCTGGCTGATGAGAATATTCCGTGGCCTCTCGTAAAGGCATTAAGAAATAGGGGAATTGATGTTTATTGGATTCCCGAGACACGATACAGAGGTATAAGTAATAGTGAACTTATAGAGATCACAAATATACAGAATAGCATTTTACTGACTAGAGACAAGGACTTTCTAAGGACAAACCTGAGGAGGAAATCCAAGCATGGTATCATATACATTGGAGAGCCCATCAAAAAGGAAAACATAGATAAATTGGTCACCAATATCTTGGTTGCGCTCAAACTTATCAAAGAGAAACAAGTAATAATAGTCACCAATGCAACAATAGAGATTTTGAGGAATGTTTCTAGCCAAAAAATTTTATAAAAAAAGCTTTAGTGTCGCTTCGCGACCATACACACCCACTGCTTACTTTTTCTA
>CAZWPQ010000096.1:0-2524 GCA_964636085.1 uncultured Nitrososphaerota archaeon | reverse complement strand
CCGCCTTTCCTGATAATTGAATATATGTTGTTGTCTTTTCAGTTTTGATCGTCTCAGAAATTTTTTCCATAAGCGTCTCAATTCCTTCTCCCGTGATCGCGGAAGCAAGTATGACAGTTATATTCAACTCTTTTTCCAGTTTTTCCCCATCAATCTCTATGCCTAGCTCTCTCGCACGGTCAATCTGATTAAGAACAAGTATTAGCGGTATGCCAAAGTCAAGAAGCTCTACCGTCAAATATAAGTGACGTCTAATACTTGTTGCATCAGCTATATGAACAATAACATCTGGTTGCTCCTCGAGAATGACCCTACGAGCTATATCTTCGGCAGTTGTGGACGGAACTGTAGAGAACGCTCCAGGAACATCAATAATTATAAATTTGGTGTCTCCCCTCCTAATATATCCTCTATAGATCTCTACTGTGGTTCCAGGATAATTAGACACTTCCACAAACAGGCCAGTCATTGAGGTGAATATGGAGGACTTGCCAACGTTTGGATGTCCAAACAACACTACTTTTATTTCACGCATACTATTCACTAACAATAACCCTAGATGCTATATCTTTGCTCAGAGCAATTATTGAGTTGTCAACTACTACTAGGATCACTTTCTTCCGATTGATTAGGATTCTTATTTTTCTCCCTGGAGAAATTCCAACAGATACAAGAGATCTAAAAACACTTAAATCGCATGCCAAATCTAGAACAGTTACTTCCCTATTCTCCTGAGCACCTGCAAGACTATGGCTTGATCCAGCATCGCCATGCATGTGGATCCCATATATTATTCTATTACATAACTGCTCATCTAGCTGATTTTCTTAAAAAACATATCTTTTTTTATTCTCCTCCAAATCTCCACAGCAATTATTATTGCTATTGCACCTATCAGTATTTCTATTCTGAGACTATGCATCGGCGTCCAACCAGAATAATCCTCGTTTTTAAGTATATAGCATTCAGCTGCATCGGCTAGGAGTATTAGTGAGTATATGGAGAAATATAGAGCCGCCAGTATCGACGCAGCTAATGGGAAGCCTAAATCTCGCTTATTTCCCCTAAGCAACCCTCTTATTCCAAAGAGGTATGTCAGACCAATCGTTATAGATACAAACCCACCAATTATGTCTGCAGATATCAAGAAAATTCCATATTGCGTAAACATGGATGCTATCTCCATGATTCCTATGGCCAGGTATGTCGAACCTAGGACTATGGAGACCACAGCGATCTTCTTTAGGTAGCCCGCATCCACATTCATCACCACTCAGATTATCAACCCTACTAATCCTGTGAATGCAAAGGCTAGGATGAATGCAAGAATAAGTTCATAGAGACAAACAAATATTGTCCATTTCCATGATCCTGTTTCGCTCTTGATTGTTGCTAGTGAGGCAAGACATGGGACGTAGACAACAACAAATACCATTAGTCCATATGCTTGTGCTGGAGAGAGCATTGCCCCTAGCTGTGCCTCATAGTCTTCCCCCATAAGCATTCCTAATACATCAATGAATACTTCTTTCGCTATGAAACCGAAGAATAGTGCAACAGCTATCTGCCAGTTATATCCTAGAGGTCTTAGAATCGGCTCGATGAGCCTTCCAAGAATGCTGGCGTAACTTTCTGGTCCTCCGAACTCTACACCAGGTGGGAGGGCTGCTAGGGCCCATATTATTACTGTTGCGGAGAATATTATGTACCCTGCCTTCTTAAGAAACTTTGAGCCACGGTTCCACATATGTATTGTAACTGTCTTGGTTGAGGGAAGTCTGTATGGAGGGAGCTCCATTACAAAGGGTGACACAACGCCACGAAGGATTATTTTTCTAATTAATATCGCCATGAATAGTGCTAGGAATATTCCTAGTACATACATGGAGAATACTGCCAGGGGGGCATATCTACCAAAGAATATGGATGCTATCATTATCAGGACTGGAAGCCTAGCACTGCACGGAATAAGTGGATTAACCAGTATTGTTGTGAGTCTATCCTCCTCCGATTCAATAGTTCTTGCGGACATGATTCCAGGAATATTGCAACCAAAACCAAGAACCATAGGTATTACTGACTTTCCGTGCAGACCAAATTTTCTCATGATTCTATCAAGATTAAATGCTACGCGGGACATATACCCTACATCTTCAAGTATAGCCATCGCTAAAAAGAGGAAGAATATATTGGGGACAAATACCAATACCGAACCGAACCCAGAGATTACACCATCAACAAGGAATGATTTTAGGAGTGGATTAATATCCCAGGATCCTATTATCTCTCCCATCCAACCAAACAATAAGTCTATGCCGTCAACAATGGGTGCTGCAACATTAAATGTGAATAGAAATACTGACCATAAAATCGCGAAAAATATTGGTAGGCCAAGGATTTTATGAGTTAGAACCCTATCGAGTAGATCGCTTATATCCACAGCCTCCACATACGCCCTAGAAACTACTCTTTGCATCATCTCAGATATCATGCCATATCTTGCCTCGGCTATAATGAATAGTGG
>CAZWPQ010000095.1:0-2568 GCA_964636085.1 uncultured Nitrososphaerota archaeon | reverse complement strand
ATAGATATGCCTATATGTGACGTGGAGATATCGATGAAGTATTCTCCAGTAGTAAAGGAGGAAGCCTTTAACTATCCTATGGAGTTTAATATTACTCTCTTGAATTCATCATACTTGCCCAGTGTATTGTGGGGACAGTGGACATTGCCAGAACAGATCTATGGGGTGGCTAAGGTCAATGATATTCCTTATGGTAATTACAGTGTAAGTATTAAAATTCTCAAAAAATTCTATGGGATTGACATAAGTGAGCATTGGATAAAAGAATTTAATAATGATAGCCTATATCTTCATGCATATGCAGATTTAGGATATGTAAATGTCTCAGTCTATAGGCCCTGTGGGGAGCCTATTATAGGGGCGGAAGTTGTTCTTAATATCTCCAATAACTATAGCTCAGCCATAGCTACGGATTGTACAGGGACTGTAAGAATAGAGGACATTCCCCTGTCAAATAGATCTAATTGTCTTTATGGTGTGAATGTTTCATTAAACATTTCTGATCTCGACATGATTATATATAATACTACCCAATATAATCAATCCACGCTAGCTCAGACAATTAACATAACTTTGAATGTATATAAGCTACTTATTATTGTTACCGATGCAAAAAATATGCCGATCGATATAGAATGCGTCATGTCCTACAATACTAGTAGTGGATGGAAAACAATCACAATTTATCACGGAATCTTTGTTTTTGACTGCTATCCAAGTCATGAATTTCTTCACAGACTCAACATCAATATTTCTGCATACCTTTCTCAGTGGAATATAACTCTTAAAAATAGTACATTTGTTCTCGGAATAAACTCAGACAGCGAAGTACATATTTCGTTAAATTTGGCGTCACAAGTCAATATAAAGATATGTGAGTATTATTTTGGGGAGAGAATGATTCCGAATCAAATAATGTTCTGCATAAACCTTACGGAGACTAACTGTGGTACTGAATGGACATCAAATAACGATGGGTATATCACACTCAGCCTTGTTCCCCTAGACAAGAACTATACAATAGCAGTGTACTATTACTATTACTTAGATACCTACAACCTAAAAATATACAATACAACAACATTCCTTATAGATAGTGACCATATACGTGTAGTTATATTCTACATGTCGGATGTAATAATATATGCGTACCCAAACTATAACAACTCAATATATCTAAATGACATATTATTTGACATATCTGCTAATGGTACGATAATTGTACAAAATGCCTCATCGGGTTCAAGAGGGTATTATATTCTTCGTGAGTTCCCATCACCAATACTGTACAGAATTTCTTTTGATATATATGCGAGAGGCGAGGTAAGCGGTGTCTATGTTGATAATAATACACATATATCTCACGATTACCTAGTCTCTATATATGGTTTAGAGTATCGCTCCAGCTACACCATAGGTATCGCATTGCAAGTAGCACGTGTCACAATATACATATGCGATATAAGCAGCTCTCCACTTGATGTTATTCTAAACCTAACTTATACGGATGGTTATAACAAGATCCTGATAATGTCATCTAGACTACGCAATGGGAGTGCTACCATTGAGCTTGTTCCATATGGAAGTTATAACATTGTTGTATTGCATGAGACTATCTGGGGTTTTGATCTCTATAACTCATCATTTTGGGTAATAGACCAACCAGTACTGTCTATAAATTTGGTGTTGCCTCTATCAATTGTTAATGTAAATACTATTGATATGGATGGTTATCCAGTGAATGCTACGGTTAACCTATCTCTTTTTGCTGATGGAGTAATCATAAATGTCTCTAGGCAAAGTATAAATGGAGTGGCAACATTCCTAGAAATCCCCCTAGTAGGTGCATCAATAATATATGATGAGAATCTCCTCCATGTAGATAGTATTATGGGTCTAGCAGAGTATAATCTTTTAAACATAAGAATCCCCTCGAACTATACAGAGATAGCCCATGACCAGACAAATACCATTACTTTACCACTAGCAAGCGTGGAAATAACATTTAGATACAGAAATCAGGACAATTATGTATGTATAGCAGTTGATGGAAGATTGATAATTGAATACAAAGGAACAACAATATACAATATAAAGCTATCAAAGACGTCTCGATTGACGCTTAGGAGTATGCCATTAGGGTATAAATTTACCCTAACATGTAGCTATGTAACTCCCTATGGAATTACTGTAGAAACAACAGCAAACACAACATTTGTGAAGGATAGAAGGAGTTATAAATTCGACTTGAATATAGCTGACCTTCACATTATGGTATTAGATGCCGAGGGTATGCCATTACCAGGAGCAACTGTCTATATATTAATAAGGACATCAATAACAGTACTGGTATCAAATCAGACGGATGCGAATGGAGAGGTGGTGTTCAGATATCTCCCACTTGGCTATCCGATTGAAACATACGCCTCTGTTCCTGGAGCTATAGAGGAGATAAGTAGCAATAATGAAGAGGTACCCCTCTCTCTGGGTGGGACAAGCATGGTGGTGAATATCTCTGTATTGGATGTAGAAATAACAGTATTGGACGAAGATGGAAATCCAGTGCCA
>CAZWPQ010000094.1:602-2986 GCA_964636085.1 uncultured Nitrososphaerota archaeon | reverse complement strand
GTAAATAGCGCCAGTGTAATAGCCCTCCTCTCAATAGTGGGTGTGATGGTGCTTACGTCGGCGTTTGTGGCTGGAAATTTCATATATGGAGAGGCCGCATCGGGGGTTGCCAGAGAAATTCCCTCTATTCCAGGTAGCCACATCAATATGGATCTAAGCAGTGATGGAGACCTAAGCCTTGGCTTCAGCGCCACCGACGACAAGTCTATAGACCTCATAATCGTGATATCGTAAACACTACTAAGAAGGGGTATAATCCTGGTGGGGTGGCCGAAATAAGGATAGAGAACGCCGACCATGTCATAAACCTCGTGAAGATTGAGAGGCTTGGAGACAAATACAGCATAAAAGTAATTCAATTAATTCTAACAATATGTCCTAGAATATTTAATATATAAAAATGTTTAGCATGATTAGGATTCGGATAGATATCGAAGAAGTATACGGTATTTATATAAATAATAATTCTGATAAAATATAATTATGATGAGAAGCATCAATCTGTTCATTAATAAATGATATAAATGGAATGCATCTATGGTGTATTTATATGGGCACTACAGGGGTTTTTCTAGATTTAGAAGAGACTGGAGGGCGTATAGCTCGGCTTGGATCGCTTTGGATTCTTGCAAATATCTTATCGTTTCTTCCAATTATCGCTATTATCGCCATGCCGTTCAGTGTGATCGATTTTCTTATCGAAACTTCATCTATTCCAATGTTCATGATGGCGATACTTATTGGAACAGTGGATGCCGAAGGAGTAATCATGCTTATCGTGTTGTTTGCCACCATGGAATTGAGGCAGTATACCGATGACTCTCGTTTTTATACGGGCTCCGTAATCTGCATAATTTCCATAATTGCAATGATTGTGACAATGCCCATTATATTTCTTATGTTAATATCTAGTTCTGAAGATATTATCTTTCAGTTATTTTCCCTCATGGCTATAACTGGATTGCTGGGAGTTCTGGGGCTTATTGGATTAATATTGCTGATGGTGGCCCTCCATGAACTGGGTAGTAGCAATGACATATCGATGCTTTCTCTTGGTGCAATATTGATAATTTTATTTCCCATAATAGCTGGCTTTCTCATAGGCTTTGGGCTCAAAGAATTAGGCAACAGACTCCAGATGGGAATGGAGTACACGGCGATAAAGGAACTAAAAGAAAAACTTTTATCAACCAAGTACCCAGTAGACATAAAATTCCTAGCAAAATCCCAAGGCTTGGCACCACTAGCATTAAGAATGATATTGGTTAATTTAATAACAAAGAAAGAGCTCCCCGGATACATTAAAAAGTACACATACTACCCACTATAAAATCTCCCGTAAAAAATTTTTGACGCTTACTTATATCCATACGAACCATTTCGGATGAAAATCTCGTCATCAATAGGAAGATGCGCTCCCAAAATTCATAACACAAAACAGCTATCAACAAAACTTTAAGCCAAAGAACAGCCAACATAAATAATAAAACCCTTAATAAACTCAACTCAAAGAAATAAGCCTCAGTCTATACGATGGGATAGTAATTAATACTCTTCGGCTGGGTAAAGAATGAGCATACATAGAAAACAAAGGTATGTGTGGGCTAATAAGTCTTTATCACTAAGAATTTGTCTTCTCAAACAGCATTCTATCCTTTCCTTTCTTGGAAAATACTCCTAGTCCATCATAGAGGACTCTCATATTCTTCATCATGCGCTCAATCACTGGGTTTGTTATGTCTTCAGGCTTTATTACGATGATGTCAATGGCGAACGTTTTTTTCCCGATGCTTCTCCTTATCCTGACAATATTTTCCAGAATATCGCCTGGAGTCTCAGTAATGACTAATATATCGAAGTCGCTCCTTAATGAATGATCGCCTCGGGCTCTGCTTCCGAAGAGTATAATGGTTATGTTGTCCCCATATACTTTTCTTATACTCCTAATTATATGCTTTTGATAATCTTCAGCATCTTTCTTTAATCTACTCAAATATGTATCCAGAGACATCTTTGACGAACTCTAAAATTTTTCTTGAGCATTCTACACACTTGCGAGCTCTTCTAGAATCATATGATATTGCTCTTGTCCCGGGATATCGCGCTCCGATATAGTGTGGCGAAAGATAATCTGCGCAGTCGTATACATCCGAGAGGATGTCAATACCTGCCTTAGCACGGATCTCATCCAGTAAGGTGACAAGGTCATGTGTGAATGGGTATGATTTTGATAGATATATGAGTAGCCCTTTAAGAGCGAACTCTCTGCGGCTTGGTGAGAATTAAGGCATGCAGCCCAGTAGGGACCCTCACTCATGTATCGTTTGGCCTCCTTGATGTAGAACTTTGCCTTATCAAACCATTCTTCCCAGGAACTCATAGGC
>CAZWPQ010000094.1:0-592 GCA_964636085.1 uncultured Nitrososphaerota archaeon | reverse complement strand
CTCATAGGCATTTTCACCAGTAAAATTGCTGTTAGCTAATAAAATTATTAACATATAAGATAACTTAAATCATTGTTTTTATATCATAGCATCTGGAAACTTTTTTCTAGAGGATTTTTCTTCTGAATTCTTCTTTATCCCTGCATGTGAAGCCGTATTTAGAGAGGGCATCATAGAGTTTTTCTGCATCGCTTGGCAGATCTTTCAAAACAACGAAATCCGCATCTCTAGTCGTAAAAATGTCGCCATAGTATGTTATTGCCACGGCCCCAGTTAAGGCGTAGGGAACACTACTTTCCTCTAGGGCTTTTAGAGCTCTAATGAGGAAATCCCTAAAATTTGTCATCTGAATGGTTTTTCACCCTTTATGATTGTACGCCTAAGAATCCTTATAGCCTTCTTAATGTTGTATCCTTCATCTAATAACTGTTCTAACTTCATACTCATTAAACCAGAAACTATATCGGCTAGTATCTCAAATTTCTCTTCGGGGTCGAGATTCTCCTCTTCCCACTCTGTCATTTTTTTTGATTGTAGCTTCGATAATCTCTTCAAGACTCATAGGGACAACTGTAGCTATATTATTCCCTAT
>CAZWPQ010000093.1:0-3022 GCA_964636085.1 uncultured Nitrososphaerota archaeon | reverse complement strand
TGCCAGTGGTGGCTGGCACATAAACAGTACCCTATACTATAGCGAATCTCACTCATGGTATACTGGACACTACGACAACGATGTTGAGTGGATTCTAGAAAGCCCACCAATAAATGTGAGTGGGTACTCTGCTGTTCTCTTATCATTCTGGGCATGGTATGATATTGAGTATAGCTATGATGAATGTGTGGTAGAATATTCTACGGATGGTGGACTCAACTGGGAATGGTTGGATTATATTACTGGTTCGTCATATGGGTACTGGGAGCACTTCAGCTACACGATATATCTCTATGGAGAAGATCAGCTTCTAATAAGATTCAGACTCACAACGGATTCATCAGTAACGGATCAGGGCATAGCTATTGACGATATCTCGATAATGTCAATGAGGGAAATTGGTGTGATGGATGTATTAATGAATGCTAGGGGTGTCTTTACGTATGATTCTAATCCAACAGGTCTTGACCCCACCTACTCTGCTGTTAGCTACTATGTTGATCCGGACACTGAGGATATGATAGCGTTGGATGCGGGATACACTGTACAGAACATGCTTACAGCGGGATCGCTAAGGGTCATACCAGATAAGGATATTCTCTATGGACAAATGCAGTTGGAGGGTGCTATACTGGCAGATGTCTTGCCAGGATTCATAGACTATATCCTTTATGTGATAGAGCAAGAGGAGGGTATCACGGTACCAACTATCGACGTAAGTGGCGAATTTGGTGTATTTGAGAGTACCCAGGGACACTTTGCCCTATTGTCCAACATATCGTACTCTGTTGACTATCCCAATCCACCATCGGAGTATGACATACCCCCATTCACGATTTCAGGGTCATGTGGCGTATGGTATGTATACAAGGAAGAGGGATATCTAGTAGAGACTGGCTTCGAATTTAAGCTAAAAGGCAAAATCGACACGAATGGTGATGGAAGCCTAAGCGATGAGGTAGAACATGAATACAGCTTCAAGATAATTATTAACAAGGTAGTCTCAGAGAAGGTTTCAACCACAGGCTTTGGAACCTCTGGCTGGGTAATTCACTGGGATCAACTAGACTCTGATCCGCCCGCATTTAATACTGGTGAATGGTCTGATGTCACACCATATAAGAAAGCTGGTGGCATAAAGGAGATGCTCACATCATATGCCATCATAGGAATAGCTGTGGTAGTCATAGTAGTCATTGCTGCCATTGCACTATTGCGTAGAAGACCTGCTGAGGAGTACTAGATCTTTTTCTTTTTATTTCCTTTCTTTGTTTTTTTAGCTTATTGTTGTTGAGTTTGAGTGGATTATTCTGGTATGGAGAGGTTTTTCTTAACATCTACGCGTGATACATAAATTCTGATTATTATTAGTGTGAGGATAAACAATATAAGCACATATTCTATGCACTCAACCAACGCCGAATTTGGGATGTATGGATGTATCCAGAGAGGAGATACAGTATGGTTTATCATATATGTAAGGCCCCTTATAATCCCCCATAAGATTAGGTAGATAGGTGGTATAGATATTGCATATATTATTCCGAATTCTGCAGTGTAGAGATTGGAGATCTCGCTTGTTGTGACCCCCAAGGCATTCAGTGTCGCCACTTCTCGTTCTTTTTGCTCAAGTTCCTTTCTGACGATTATCA
This sequence comes from uncultured Nitrososphaerota archaeon, assembly GCA_964636085.1. Taxonomy (GTDB): domain Archaea; phylum Asgardarchaeota; class Njordarchaeia; order Njordarchaeales; family Panguiarchaeaceae; genus Panguiarchaeum. The sequence continues at coordinate 1,370 of CAZWPQ010000093.1, read as the reverse complement.
AGGCTGCCAAGAGTAGTAATATTCTCTCTACTGCAACGGCTGGTAGGAGCCATGTACAGAACTTCTGTTCTAGATAGTCTATCTTTTTGTATATTCCTTCTTTTATAACGATTTCTCCGTTGATTTTTTCGCTTTCCATGTAGTCGCTTATGTTTCTTGCCACTATGTTGGAGTATTCATTGGAGTCTAGCTTTATTAATATTGTGTTATTTAGTTCATTGGAGTAACGTGTAAGGGAAGCAATGTAGTCTTTATGGAATAGAAGCACATAACCGCCAATGTAGGATGTGTCTATGATGCCTACAACACTGAAATATGTGCTTATCTTGAATCCGAGATAATGATAGCTGGATATCTTGATTGTGTCTCCAATGTCTACATCTAAAAGTAGTGCTATTTTACGTGTTATGATTATGCCTCCTGACTTTAGAGATCCCTTCACGAATCTGAATTTGATTAGTTTTTCCCTACCACTCAGGCCGAATATGTGTATATAGTTTCCCGGCGGCCTTATAGAGGCTTTTTTGCTCTTTATAGATATAATGGGTATCACAGCATATAGTATATCCTCAGTATAGGAAACATGGGGCAGGTTTAGGATGTGGTTCTTTACATCGTTATATCTGTCTATGTCGTATACACTTACGAATACGTCGCATAGTATTTCATTGCTTATGGTTTTTTTATAGTCTTCCCCACTAATAATAATTACTGATTTTATAGCGCTTGGCATGGCGATGGTTGTTGCCAATAGTAGGGATATAAGTATAATGCGGGTCTTTCTCCAGAGTATTCTCCTAGTCAGGATCCTTCTCTTGAAGCCATGTTCGGTAATGTTTCCTTTTAGGCTATCCTTACTTCCAGTCTCTTCATGATATCTTCTTACTATTTTTTCTACAGTAAATTCTCTTAGGGATATGTTAACAATTATGTAACATAATACTAGGCTAGCTACTACTATTATTATGAGCTTTCCCACCGGTACTGATGGCAAGACAAATATATTGACGGGTATTTGTAACATTCCAGTTATTCGGTATATTATGACGTAGGCCGCACCAAGACTTATAAAGACACCTATGGTAACACTGATACAGAGGAGGATTAGTATTTGTATTATATATATTTTGGTAAGATCGCTTGTACATACTCCCAGTACTTCAAGCATGGTTAGATCGATCCTCCTATCACGAATATCTAGGTAGAGATACGCAATTATGAGGAGGAGTATTATACCGAAGGCTATCTTCCTTATTGAGACCAGAAATCCCATGAATGACTCCGCTAGCGTGCCCACAAAGCTGAATCTTGGGTTTATAACTATGTGATAGTTATATTTTCTCCCGAGATTATATATGCCATATGCCGTC
>CAZWPQ010000092.1:0-3156 GCA_964636085.1 uncultured Nitrososphaerota archaeon | reverse complement strand
AAATAAATCTTCTATATAATATGAATCTGTCATGTTCAAATTTTTTACGATAGAGGGCTTGTCTTGAGTAGTACATGTCATTATAGAAATTCTCGAAGACTTCGGGGTTCATGGGGGATTTGTAGGTTTTGGCCGGCGTATTGCTAATTGAAAAAAGACTACAAGAGGATGAATACTCAATTTTGGATAGGGAATGTCTCCAGATAAAGGACAATTTAACGCAGTCTATAAGAGCCCTCAAGCCCTTAATTTCAATAAAAAACGCAAAAGTATAATATGCAGAAATCATGACGAGCGGACTCGCTGATAGCATAAAATTCTCGAAAACTCCCAAAGTCATTACCAAGCTCATTACACTAGACTAAATGTATTTTTGAATTTTACTAGTTATATATGCTATTATGACTTTTATATTAGTATCCTCGTATGTTATGACAACACAGAGTAATTTGCCGTTAATAAGTTTCTGGAACACCTTATTACAATACTTGTCATGTGCAATGTTATTGGATTTCTGATACAATCCTCCACTTGTTGCCTGCTAATACCTCGATCAATCATGTGCTCTATCGCGTGCTTAGTGTACTTAATTCTGGCCACTCAACATCGCCAGTTACTATCTCTGGGACGATTTTTTCGGGCGAAAGAACAATTATCTTATTGAGATCTATATTTCTTTTCGAGAATGCAAGGATCTCAATACCTTAAATTTCTCCATTTTCACCGACATCAACTATTATCCCATCATCTATCTCCACGGAATCTCTAGGCCTCCCAGATGCAAACCTTATATACAAAGCATCAGCCTCCTTATCATAACTAATAAGCATAAAACCCCACCAACACAAATAACCAATACCAATACAGTTAGATATTTCACAATTTAAAAAATTTAGATCCCCTGAAAATGGTATCGATAGACTCAAAATACCCATCGGTGGCATCCTTACCGCTATGAGGATTGTCTACCCACTCATCGTAATCCCGATTGCACGGACACTACCCACCACATTTGTGGTGGGCCTAGCCATAGGCCCCCTCGTTATGACTGGGATGCCATGCATAGCCTTTCATGCGACACTACACGTAATCACCGCAATATGAACCAAATAGAGAAAACCTGTAAAATTCTAGGCGGGGGACAAATATATAGCATTTAGATGGGATGGGGGCTTATGGCCTAAACCTGTGGAGCCACCTTACCTGATTTTTGCTCTTAGAAAGAGGCATATTTGGGGCATATTATAGGGGGTTCTGTCTCTTTAGTACCCAGCCCTCTTTAGTCCTTTTTAGTCTGTCGAGTATTTTTTCTAGTCTTCTCTTCAGCATTTTGGTGATGTTTAGGTTGTCCACTAGGATGACCCCCTCATATATAGCATCCATAAGTAGGGTATTTCCCTCAAAGTTTCTGATCACATAACTGAGGGGAAAGACATGGAGCTCAGGGGAAACAATACCATAGCTATAGGCCAAATCCAGCATAAACTTTAGATCCTCCAGACAAAACCTTTCTACAATTACCAGTATGTCGGTATCGCTAGAGGCACTATAGTCCCCACGGGCCCTACTACCAAACAATATTATGGTTATCCGTCCATAGTGTCCAGCAAGATGCCTAGAAAATGCCCTAAGCTTTCCTCCCCAGTTCCTGTTCAGCGAACTCCACAGCTCTTCTAGCCGCATCAATAAACTCACCTACAGTATCTTTATCGAGATCTAGGGGCGCCTCGGGGTATCTAGAATAGGTATACATTAATGTTAGGAGTTGAAGACTTTGATGATGAAACCCAACAGCCCTTCCAAGCTCAACGAGATTGTGTGTATATGGTCTAGTCCCAAATATATGTATATGGACGGCCTTGAGGGCCAACTCGACGGCTTGGTGAGCTTCAAAAGCAGCCACCTCGAGGTGGCCATCATGGAAACTTCTTTCCGCCGCCCTTAAAAAACTTTCCGCTCTATTTAGCCACTCTATAGGCTTCAAACAAACCACCGATCAATATATTTTCATGTAATTAGAGATATTAATTTTTTATTAAAGTATCAAAAAGTTCGGGATTGGTCCCTACTAGAGGAGTGTTTTTATTCATCAAAATTTTATAGGCTAGATAAATTGTCCATCATCGATAGTGCTGAGATAATGTCGCATTCTCCACACATTTTTAAGCTATTTTATGAGTTTTATATACATGGCGCCACCAACAATAATAGGGAAAGAACCCATGCCACATAGCGATAAAACACACAGAATGAACACAAAAACAAAACCAACAAGGAATACCGACCGTGATGGAGACATAGACTCGCTGGATCGCCTACCACTAGGCAAGAGACTGATAAACATAACAATAAATGGGCTAAGGGTCAACACAACAAACCAAGATTTCTCCGAAATAGCCGATACATTTGAACGCATAAACGAGTCATTCCTAGTACTATCCATAGGCGGAATATCCTACGTAATAAACATGACATGGAGCATAGGCTCCCAGCAAATCACGGCAACACTAAACAGGACAGAACTACTGTTCGACGTGGACGACTCCCTCACATACTACAACCTATCAATATCCATAGTACTGATATCCGTAACGAGCTTTGACAGCTGCATACTTGTAGCTGTGGATACAAACACACATGTAAAGGTATTCGACAAGGACTCAATAGACGAGATCCACGGATACATAAGGGACAAGATAGCTGAGACATCACACATAGAAAAAATAACATACAACGAGACATACAGAATAGGCCTCTGGGGCAGATACATCCTGTCAATAACGGTGAACGAAACCGTACTCGAGAAGACACCAGTATATGTGGTGGCCCCGCCAGAAACGACGATAGACCAGGCATACCTGGAGAGCCAAAACTACTACATAGCATACATACAGAACGGGGAGGAAATAGTTACACTACTCATACCGGAGGAGGTATGGTCGAACAACTGGGCCGCATCAAAGATAATGAGGAACGAGATAGGGGAACTACCACCATACATACAGAACGCAAACATATCAACAATACAGCCAGGAGAAAACAACAAAAAAATACACGCAATCATAGGGATAGAGACAACAGACATAGACGCCACAATAGAGCTTTTCTGCAGAAATGCGACCAACAACGAGACATACACCCCATACAGACTGCAAA
>CAZWPQ010000091.1:0-3158 GCA_964636085.1 uncultured Nitrososphaerota archaeon | reverse complement strand
TTTATAAATATTCTTTCAGAATATTGAATGTTGATTTATTAATTGGTGTTCGATGGATTGATGTATCATGAGGATAGAGGATTTGTTGGCGCGAATTAATGTTTGGTGGCGGGGAAGGGTATTTCGGGATGAGCATATTAGTAGGTTTTTAGGGTCTTGGGTGAAGTGGTTTCCAAGAATTTTTCAACTGGATGAGTTGCTTGTGGATGCTGTTTTTACCTTGCGTGGGCCTAGGCAGGTTGGGAAGACCACTATTCTAAAACTATTGATAGTTGAGCTTATCAAGAAAATAGATCCAAGATGTGTGGTTTATCTGCCTTGTGACATAATCTTTGATTATCAGGAGTTATATAGTATATTGGTTAAGCTTAGGGACAAACTAGTATCTAGATGTGGAAGGGTCATTGTGGTTGCTGATGAGGTGACCTTAATAGATAATTGGGAGCGTGGGGTAAAACTGTTTGTAGACTCTGGGTTTCTTAAAAACTTTACAGTAATCGCGTGTGGGTCGCAAGCATTTGGGGTTATAAGTGGTGCAGAGTCATTGCTTGGTAGAAGGGGAAAAGCGAGGCCTCCTGCCGATAGAGAATTAACACCAATGAACTTCCTCGAATTTCTTGGCTTTGTTAATCCAGAACTCTATAGCGGACTACACGAAATTCTAAAGGATATCACGCTAGATATTCTTTTTGATCGAGAAAAACTATTTGAAAAGGCCAGGGAGCTCGATAATTATGTCGAGGCGATGAATGATGTCTTATCCGTATATCTCTTAGTTGGTGGCTACCCAAAAGCACTTAACGAGTATCTAAGCGATGGGTTCGTCTCCAACCAAACATATGCTGACTTCATAGATTATCTAGGAAAAGATATTCTTAAGCTTAGAAAAAGCGATAGAATCCTCAAGAGAGTGCTCAGCAGAATAATCTCGACCCTATCAACGATGATCTCTTGGGATAAATTGGCCCGGGATTCTGGAGTACCGATAGCCACACTAATCGAGTATGTTGGGCTCCTAGAAAAACTATACATCACATGGACCGCCTACACAATAGATGTCAAAACACTGATCGAGAATACCGCAAAACAGAAAAAGATACACTTGAGAGATCCCTTCTTTTACTATGCATCAAACCTCTGGTTTATGGGCTATCCAGAGACCGCAAGATACTTCGATGCATGGGAAATAGTGCTAGAGCAGAAAGCAAGCATCGAAAGAACAAACATGCTATCTAGAATAATAGAATCAATCATCGCAACACACATGAAACAAATCCTCCCAACATACACATGGAAAGGAAAACAAGAAGTAGACATAATAGGAAAACTCAAAAACGACCTAATAGCAATCGAAGCTAAATGGGAAAAAACCATAGGGATAGACACGATAAGGGCAATACTGAGAATGCCTAAGACAAGGACAAGGATAATAACTACAATAAACAGAACACAAAGGAAGAACACAATACTCCTAATACCCAACACCACACTTTTAGCAATAATATCTCATATACACACAGCAATCCATAGACCAAAAAGTAAACCACCAATACAAACAAGACAACCACCTCCAACCTACATCTGACCCATGGAATAACTATAACAAGAGGCATAGACAAAATCCAACTAATCATATACTCTCCGCTTGGACAAGCCTTATTTTGCCTGATTCTATGTCGCAGGATAGGTTTCGTGTGTTATTTTTAGGGCTTTTAGCATACGACAATGAACACTAGAAAGATCGAACCTAGGGGCAGCAATGAGCAGGAAAAAACAGAAGCAAGAACATTGCTGGAACAAAAATTTTTTAAAGTATCAAGAAGTTCAGGATTCGCCTCTATCGGGGAGGGAGAACCGCTCTTTATTCATTAAAATTCTATAGGTTATATGAGTTGTTCATCATAGACAGAGAGACATAGCGACACATCTACACACATTTTTAAGCTATTTTATGGGTATATATATATGACCATCCACCAACCACAACAATATGGGCTGGGGAAAAAATCCATGCCATACACCAGAAAACTCCACAGAAAGAACACAAAAACAAAACCACCAACAAGGGATATTGATGATGTCATAGATTCTCTGGATTTCCTGCTCCTAGGCAAAAGACTAATAAACATAACGATAAACGGACTGGAGGTCAACACAAGTGCTAACCTACCCCAAATAGCCTCCTCACTCGAAAAAATGAACGAGTCATTCCTAGTACTATCAATAGGGGGAATCGCATACGTAATAAACGTGACATGGAACATTGGGAACCAAAAAATAACGGCGACACTGGACAAGACAGAACTACTATTCGATGTGGAGGATTCCTCAGTATACCATAACCTATCCATATCACTAATAGTGATAAGCACATCAACCAGCGACTCATCCATATCTGTCTATGTATATGCGAATGGATACATAAAAACATTCGACGAGGACACAATAAACCAGATCGATGGATTCATAAGGGATAAAATAGCGGCGGCAGCACACATAGAGGAGATAACATACAACGAGACATACAGCATTGATCTCTGGAACATATTCGACCTATCAATAACAGTGAACGAAACAATACTCGAAAAGACACCAGTATACGTGGTTGCCCCGCCAGACACGACGATAGACCAGGCATACCTGGAGAGCCAAAACTACTACATAGCATACATACAGAGTGGAGAACAGGTAGTGACACTACTAATACCGGAGGAGGTATGGGCAAACAACTGGATAGCGTCAAAAATAATGAGGAACGAAACAGGGGAACTGCCAGACTATATACTGGATGCAAACATCTCTACAATACGGCCAGGAGCAAACAACAAAAAGATACACGCAATAATAGGGATAGAGACAACAGACATAGACGCCGCAATAGAGCTCTTCTGCAGAAATGCGACCAACAACGAGACCTACCAGGCAAAGAGACTGGGAAGAATAGCATATCTAGCGGCAGTAGAGGGACTAATGAGGGCAATACCATACAAAACAGCAATGAGAAACAAAACACGGACACGAGTGCATAGGAATCCAGACCCAGGCCTATTCGGATGGTTCAGCAGGGTAGCATCCGCAGTAACAGAGGCACTAAAAACAGTGATAAACACCATAACAACAACACTAAAGACGGCGTTCAGGGCACTGCAGGGATTCGT
>CAZWPQ010000090.1:0-3202 GCA_964636085.1 uncultured Nitrososphaerota archaeon | reverse complement strand
TGTTTCGGGGTCTCCCCTATCCCAGGCCATATGGCTCACCGGTATACATTTCAAATCGAAATGTGACCTATCTTCTCCTTAGTTTATGTCTCACTATCATTATTAGTGGGATTGCCCCTATTAGGAATAACACAATGATATAATATATGCCTATGGTTTTTCCTCCCCCAGAAATCCCTGTCTTCTCCGTAGCTGTTGTTTCTTCCTGCCCAGTTGTTGTTTCTCCTCCCTTCTTCCTCACCACACTGATCTTCAATATGACAGTATTTGTGTTTCCAGCCTCATCAACAACGACTATTCTTATTGAGTATTCCCCAACACCAAGTATTAGTGTAGTCCTCTCAGATATTAGGATCGTCTTATTCTGATATATGGCGTATATTGATGCTACCTCAACATTATCATATACATCTAGGACAAGCTCTATCTCTGCATAGTCTCCGAGCGTCTCAAAGGTAGAGCCATTCTCTGGAGAAACAACACTTATTACGGGTGGCGTGAGGTCTATCTTCGCCCATAATGTCTTGACTATTTTGTCGCCATACCCTACCGCCACCAGTGTTATGTTCCATATTCCCTCCTCAAGACTCAGAGTATATATTCCGTTTGGCCCTAAGGTTCCTCTTATTTCTCCATTTATGTACATGTATACTTCATCAATATTCGTCGAGTTCCACGAAAACAATATTTCCGAGCAGTTTATCCAAGTATTATTATATGCATAGTGCACAACGAACGAAGCTGGAAAGTCCACAGAGAATACCAATCTTGTAGTATTGGTATTTCCAGCAACATCATATACACGAAGGTAGAGTACGTATAGACCATCAGTATAGAGCAAAATGCTTATTTCAGTATCCAGCCCAATATCAACCCAGCCACTACCATTGAGGCTATACTCAACATGATCAACACCAAAATTATCCGAGTATGAAAACTCTACATGAACAGCAATAGCGGAAGTATTGGAGACAAAAACAGAGTTGTTCTCAGGACTTATGATGCTTATCGAGGGAGAATCAACATCAACAGTAACAAAGACAGTATAGGAAACATTAGTGCCACTACCATACGCAACAACATCAATAAGCCAAAAACCACTGTAAAAACCAGTAATATTTACGGAGCCATTGAGAAGAGACGTAGTATTAAGCCTCTCCGAGCCATTAACAAAAATAACGACCCTATCAACAGAGCCAGTAGTATTATACTCAACAACAACCCAGCTCCTATCTATAAGGGAATTATTATCGCCACAATAAACACTAAGCGTAAACGGAGCAACAACAGTAAAGTTCCTAGAAACAACCGTAGACCTACCAACAACATCAGTAGCATTAAGATAGACAGTATGATTACCTTCATAGACACCATAAAACGTGTATGATGACAGTCCAGAAACATCGATCCAGCTCCCATTATCAAGCTTAAGGAGCACACTACTCAATCCACTATCATCAGAAACATCCCAGGAAACTTCAACAGTGTAGCTATTGATGATCTCCCCCTCATATGGATGGATTATAGAGGCATATGGATCCTGAAGATCAATGCTCCCAGTAATGTTCCATAGTATAAAACCTCTGGCAAGACACATGGAATATGTATAGTTCCCCTCGGATCCCACCCCAATAATTAAATTCTCAAAATCCAGAACTTGGTTGCCCTTAAGACTACAGATCCTTATCTGCTCATCTGTCAAAAGTATACCATTACAGGCCCAAGAAACATTGCCATCAAGACTAACAGTCTCATTAAATCCAGACGAATAGTAGATATAGAACTCACCATAAAAGCCCATAAATGAAAAAGCATCACTAAAGGGACGGGCAGAGTATATATGGATAGGCCTGATAAGGCTTCTTTCCTGCTCCCTAACACAGTCACCATTCCTAAATACTGTATAGCCATCATAAACAGCAAATACATACTCATTATACCACCTTCTACTCACATCTGGATCACTATAAAGGAAGAACAGAGAATAGCCAATCTCATCCTCGTAATCACCATCATAATCCCACATTACGAAGGATCCAGTAAAGCTACTAATCGTATTGTTTCCATAACCCCCATCACAAAGCCAAGGTGGCGAATCCACCCCCTTGAAAATTGTGATATTTACTATGTTGCCCGAGCAATTGGCTAGGGCATAGTATATGTCATCCCTATAATAGAGCCCTACTGGTCGTATCTGTCCAGTAAGCGAGGGCGTCCATCTATACTGGATTACGCCAGATTGAACATTAAATATTATAAGTGTCGAATTGTTGAGAGCAAAATATAGTTTCCTATTCTGGGCATCATAATCCGCAAAAACCACCATATCCGAGATTTCGGACAGATCAGTCGTGAACCGTATCTTTGCTCCATAGATGTATACCTCACCACCACCAGTATGGAATAACACCACAAAACCATTTGATGTTGCGTACACCCTATTTATAGGATCCACAAAATCATATGTCTCCACCCTCCTCGGATATATGTCCAATACTCTAAACATGTTGTACATCACGATATGCGTGTCCTTCTGATCATAGTCCCAGCCAAAATTATAGTTTAAGTACTCCACATCCAAAGGGCTAAGTACTCTCCTAACCTCTCTAGAGCCATAGGAATACGCAGTATCCCCAACATAGAGGAGGTGCCTAGACCCATATAGTGCCTCCTCCCCCACAAAATCCAAGGTGTCATATTGAAGAAAATAGAGCCTATCCCCACGAAGATACACCACATATCCAGGAATCATAATGTAGTCGTCAATATCCCCAACCTCCCTAAACACAAAACTAACATTCGGACTACCCTCATTAATAGCGAGAATTAAATGCGTCGTGTTATACACTAAGAAGTCGACATCGCCGTCCCCATCTACATCATGCACAGCAAGCTTTTGGTTCCAGACAATTCCAACTTTTACATCACTAAACAACCAAGTCCAGTATTCCTCAGGGCCATCCTTACCATAACTATATATGCATTCTATACGTGGATACATGACATAGATATTATCACCATGAACCTGTGGTTTAGAGGTATAATAGTCAATATCTCTTGTTTCATTGGAGAACAGCGTAAAATAAAAGTACACAAAAGGTTCAGTGGAGTAGGAGTAGCCATAAATTCTATCGCCACCAATATAGCCCGAGACTGTCTATGGTTTTTATTTGCTGGTTCTAGCCAGAAGACCAACCCCACA
>CAZWPQ010000089.1:0-3272 GCA_964636085.1 uncultured Nitrososphaerota archaeon | reverse complement strand
TCATCGATAATTTTACAGTGGGAGCCAAGTTCTGGACTCAAGAGCACAGAAGCAAGATGGATCCAAGAAGAATCACAGTACATCTGATCAAGCCTATCAGAGGAAGGAAAATAAACGCTGAAGTTGATAGGGTTTGGGAAGTGACTCCTGGCCCTCTGCTCAAGCCAATGATCTACGTTTTAGAGTGCAAACACGGATTGATTAGAAAGGAAGACATTGATGATTTCTTCGAAGTCCTTAGATGGAGCAAGGAATTTGGAGTCGATACACCAGAGGGTAGAAGAGTAAAGCAAGGAGTAATTGGAGTCTTTGCTGGGAAGGCATTCAATCCAAAGGAGAAAATAAGATTGAAAGATGAAACATTTGTGAGTCTGCCTCAATATGCTGCGAGGATGAATATTCAGTTGCTTAAAGCATCAGATTTCAATCAAAAGCTTAGGGAGAGAGGTTGTCCATTAAGCGTTACAGTCCAAAAAATATGCAGAATTGCAAGAGACGAGGCACAAGTTCGCAAGATTCTTGAAATGGTATGGAGCAATCCAAGGAAGGCTGAAGAAATCCTCGAGAGGTTCGCCAAGGAAAACAAAGACATTTACGAGTTGGAGAAGCTTCTAGAGCACAAGAAAGCCAAGTAGCTGTCCATTAAGTTCTGATTCATAATTTATGCTCCTTCGACTTTACTCACGCTCTAGATAAAGCTAAGTTACGGCTGTTTTTAGTCGTTCTCTTATTGAGTTTATAACGGTAAACAATTCATCAAGCATCCTATTATTCAAGTTTCTCGGACCAAAATCCCATATTCTGTAAAATCCGCAAGTTGGATATTGCTTATTGTAGTTTTTAAACCAGGCATTGGGAAAAGTTTTATGAATGAACTGCAAGTTAGCTTCTATTTCCCTTGCCTCTACCTCTTCTCTTCTTCCAAATCTAAATTTTAGAATTTGTGGTATTCCGGCTTCTATGCCCTTCTCTTCGATGGGTTTTCTCAGCAATTCTGCTGTATCTTTGGTTATGATATTTGTGATGTAAGGTTGGCCGAATATAATTTCTGTTTCAGCTAGTGATTTAATTCCGACATCTAGAATAATAGGTCTGACGCCACTCCACCTGTATTTTAGACCCAGCTTACTCCCTAATTCTGTGAAACTTACGGTTGTTTTAACAGAATTTGCAAAAATAGGTACAACCCCCAACATGAACACTGGTGCGCCCCTGCGCCAAGCTTGTTTATCAAGCCTCTTTCCTTCTTTCCCTATATAGAAGGCCGGAATGTCTCCTATCCATAACACACTTCCGCCTTGGTCTAAAAATTCTCTTAGAGTAACATTCGAATAATAATCCTCGGCTATCGTGTCTGGAATTACATCTTGAGAGAAGACAACTAACTTTTTATTTGCGGTTCCTTCTTCTATGCTTCTAATCAAAAATTCTCTTAGTTCATTCGCATTTAAGAGTTTTAACCCCTTATCTTTTAAATGCTGTGCGATTTTATCCGGATATCCAGCAGAATCGTCTATCCACATAGATGGATAATTACTATCTCGATAAACCACAATTTCAATTTCGCATTCCGTCAAACTTAACTCCTCGCGTAGAACCTTTCGGTTAGAATTTAAAATATTTAACGAAATTAGATAAAAGAATCAGAGAGGCACATTGAAAGGAATACGTTCTTTGGCTTTCTATTTTAGAGTATATTTCAGAAGCCTTCGGCTTTTAGAAAAAATGTGTTTGGGTTTGCACTAAATCTTATCTAATGCTGAATTTTAGACTTAAATGGTGATTGGCTTGATCATAGACTTAAATTATATTGTGATTGACGATTCAATTCTAGACTATAGGGGAAAACCTCATCCAAGACTTTACGCATTGCCGAAGTTTATTGAAGACATGAAGATTAGGCCAAAAATCTACGTTCGTAGGGTGAAGCATTTATCAAGAAAGGATATTGAAGAGTGCTTAGATAAATTAAATATTCTTGAATTCTTCGAGGATTCAATTGATAATGGAAATCCCAAGGCCTTTTACAAGAAATTCTATGGAAAACTGGGCATAGCCTATGGGATGGAGAGCTGGATAGAGAGGAGAAAGGTTTTACATATCACTTTAGGAGCAAGCTTCATTCACATGCCTAAAGAACACCTAGCGAAAGACTTGGTGTGCCCAGGAAGGTTCATTGCAAACCATTACATAAATTGCCCCTACAACTGCCTCTACTGCTTCGTTCCAAGATATTTCAGGGTTGAGCCGCTGGTTGCTAAGCTCAACGCTCCAGAAGCCATTAGAAAGGAGTTAAAAACTGAAAAATTCAATGGAAGGGTTGTTGACATAGGCTCAAATTGCGATCCTCTAAGTGAACTAGACGAATATTTCAGGCTTACTCCAGCAATTATAAAAGAGTTTAGGCAAAGCAAATCCTACCTCTACATTTTGACAAAATCTCATAGAATATCGCATATAATTGATGTTGCCAAGGGGATGAAGAACTTGCTAGTGGGATTCACAATCACACATTATGACTCAAAAATCAAGAGGATTTGGGAACCCCACGCCTCAACCTACGAGGAAATAAAGGAGTCAATCAAGCGCCTAGCTGAAAACCAAATAAGAGTAGCCATAAGAATAGATCCAATAATTGCAGGATATAACGATGATCCTGAAGTTGCTGCAAAAATAATCAGTGATTTAAGCGATTACATAGAGAATGTGACTGTCGGAACCCTAAGAGTGGTGAAGCCCTACACGATAAGGCAGATTGAAGCTTTCAACCCAAAACTTGCAAGATCAATAGAAAAGTTGTATGTGGAGCCAGGTTTTGATAGAAAATGGAGAATATCAATCCACCGAAGAATAGAAATTTATAAAGCCATTAGAGAATTATGCGAAAGCAAAGGAATTGAATGGGGACTCTGCAACGAGACAAGAAAAGTCCACCAAGAGCTTGAGCCCAAAAGATGCATATGCATGGCAACCATGAGAAAAGCTACTTCTTAAAAACTAAAACATACTCATGAGTCTTCAAGGCTTTTGGCTCTCCTTTTTCCTGAGCTTTAATTGCATGGTGAACCATCCAAAAGCTCGGAAAGTACATTTTGTTAATTATGATTTCATAACACTTGAAACCAACTTGCTGACATAGCTTTATTGTGTCTGCAGCTAAAGGGATCGTAAGCCCTTTTCTTCTAATATCTTTCACAACTACAACCATGAATTTTCCAGGCTTAAGCACCTTATAGCATTCGCCGTAGACTTTGAGCATTTCTCCAAGATAG
>CAZWPQ010000088.1:0-3388 GCA_964636085.1 uncultured Nitrososphaerota archaeon | reverse complement strand
ACGATAAATATGAATACCTATACGGACTAGACCCAACAAATAATGACACAGACAACGATGAACTTGACGACTGGGCAGAAATAAATCTATACGGAACAATTCCAACGGATCCAGACACAGATGATGATGGATTAAGCGACGGGGAAGAGATATTTTATGGTGCAGATCCACTATCAAAAGATACTGATAAAGATGGATTGAAGGACGGAGACGAAGTGTATATATACGCAACAAACCCATCAAGCGAGGACACGGACGAAGATGGAATAGATGACTATACAGAGCTAGAACTCGGCCTAAATCCCCTCTGTAAAGACACAGATAATGATGGCATAGTGGAGGGCCTAGAAATTATATATGGCACCGATCCAAATAACCCAGACACAGATAATGACGGAATAACGGATTACCAAGAGATATACCAATACAAAACCAATCCATTGAGCCCAGATACAGATGGCGACGGATTAGATGATTATGAGGAGATATATGTATATAAGACAGAATCCACTGGTACCCAACCTGCCTGAAAATCCTAAGGAGGTAAGTCAAAACACAATAACTATGAGGCTATGCCTATTCGTTATTGTTGTCTTCATTGCGCTTTTTTTAATAGCTTCATTTCGAAATAAGGTGGTTTAGGTTTTTTGGTCTTATATGTCTGAAAGTTTGAGGTGCTCATTATGAGGCGGGTCTGCATAGTCATAATCCTAATATTATCCACCATAAATATATACAATACCATGGACACAAGGCCCCATGCTGGTATCTGCACGGAGAAAAAATTAGAAATAGATAAAGCCCCACAAACATCGGCCAACATATTTATGACAAGGCAACCTAGCACGAGGCCAACACTCCAAACACTCGGATCCAACAGTCCAGGACAATACCTAGAATACATAAAACCAAGAAACATATCTGACTTGGTATTTCATTACTATACACCATTTAATGAGTCATGGATCAACTATACGCCAGGCCTAGAAATATCAAAGGCATATCTCATTGCGGATGCACTATACAACACATACCAAGACCAAAAAACAACAAAATATGCACACTCACTATTCACAATAACATACCTTGCATACTCATTCAAAAACCAGACCTACATTGATGAGGCCGAAGAATACTGGGACTGGCTATGGCAAAACAATATCGTCAACCATACTACCTATTTCATGCTTCTGAAGTCCGGCAGTGCAAGAGCAAGACCTGATGTCGAAATGTGGTGTCTTTATTGGTTATGGAAGCTAACTGGAAAACAGAAATTCTATGGAAACATGACGAACCTCATGCAAAACTACGAATATTATGTCCTTAAGAAAATAGGATATCCGCTATCAACAACGCTAAAAACAACTCTTCTAAAAAATGGGAGTGATTTCATAATTGATGTAGCAAACGGTACTGCTGAATACTCAACATGGGCTTCTAGTATACGTTCTATTCTAATTTTTTTCGCAAGGAAGGGATATATAAATAGTACATTATTAGCCATAGCATTACATAATTTACTTGGAATTTTGAATTATCCAACAAAAAGTCGTCTACATGAAGGTATTAAGGTGTATCTTTTAGGTTCCCCAGGGACATATAAATATGATATAAATCCATACGACTACTTTGACCCTCCAAGAGAGCATACGCAAAGAATATCTGCATTTTTATGGGCAAATAAGACATTATTTAATACAACTACTAACGATATATTAAATCAACTTGATCTAATGCAATATTATTGGAAGGCTGGAAAGACATATTCATATCAATATGGTAATGGTGATTTAGAACAATACGCTATTGCAGTTGCCTTTTCATCTTATCTGTTAAATAATAACGTTGTTAACGAGGCCTTAAACGCCACAATAATAGAAGGCTTTGTTGGCCCCTCATTTCCTGCATCCTGGAAAACTGGTTGGAGGCTAACAATACAACATAGAAAATCAGTATCTTTTAAACCTAGTTTGGGCAAATACACTGCCCGTAATACTGAATATGGTTGGAGACATTATGTCAATATATATCTTTACACGCTATCCTGTGTATTGGCTTGGATTACAAACAATTTCTGGGTTATCCATAATCCCCACTACTACTATGCTCTTGACGTATTCTACAGAGAAGCTGTTCAGGGAACACCACCAAAAATGTACTACGTGACAGACAGCAATACATGGCAAACAATACTCGACTTCGCGAATAGGCATCCATTTAATCTATTTATCATCTATGATGGCACAAGGCCAAATATTACATTTATCGACTTGATATTATTTGAGAGCCACCCATTTGCTAATCCATATATCACGCATTTCTCGCCATGGAATTCACCCATACTTGGCTATGGTAATTTTAGTGTACACCTTAAAAATATATATGTGCCCTCGACAAGGACATCATATATCTTTGTTCCCTCAAAAAATTACCATATTAAGGCTATCCGCATATCAAACCAAACATACTCAAAAACAATCGTTATTGGTGAAAATAACTTCACAACCATAAATGATCCAAACGAAAACAAATTTCTTGTCACCGCACTACCAGACAATATCATAGTTTTCAATCCAATACAAACAGTTTATGCTAATGCTACAACAGTTTTTAACATAACAGTAGACCTCATCGAGCATAGTGCAGACCCATACTGGAGTGCATTCAAAAGTTGGTATAATGTAAGTTATGATGACCCAATTAGCTATGCGTATTGGCTATGCTACACAGACAATCCAGACAATAGAGACTCACTAGATCCAAATGATGATTTAGACGGGGATGGTGTTCCCAACAAGTATGAGGTCCTCTTTATGTCTGACCCATATAAGAGTGATACTGATGGTGATGGAATAGGTGATACCGAGGAAATATATTTCTTCATAGATCCAATATCAAGAGATACTGATTGCGACGGACTATCTGATACATTCGAAAGGTATGTTGTGACAAAATGGAGTCAATATATCAATCATAGTTTTGACCCGCGAGATCCTCATAGCTACAATTCTACATACTACGATATATTCTACGGCTACATTATGGAGAATCAGTCCACTAACCTTATGTATTTTGACGAATATAACTTTAATGAGACAGCATATAGATGTAGCCTCGATACAGACAATGACACATACAATAATTATGAGGAATATTATGTTATGCATACAGACCCATTCGGACCCAATATAAATATAACAATAATATCACCCAATAATGGTGATATTTTCAATGTGTCCTGGGTCCAGCTGACCTGGTCTTATGATGGTGCTCCAGATAACTTCTCGATCTATAAGAATGGTTCCTTGGTTGATGCTGTTGATTCCTCCGTCACCACCTACAATGTTACTGGGCTCACCGAAGGGGTCTGGAATCTCAGTGTTGTCGC
>CAZWPQ010000087.1:0-3474 GCA_964636085.1 uncultured Nitrososphaerota archaeon | reverse complement strand
AATATCATACAGAGTTCTTGACCGTAGAGACTACATAATATCCTTAGTCATCAGCAGGCTACCTATATCTTCATACATAATCTTGGAAACGGATGTTCACCCATCTAGGAATGATACTGGCTACTTTAAGTTGCGCTTCAATATTTCTAGAGAAACATATATCGACGTATACGAGCGTTTAGAAAATGGAGCAATAGTCAAATATTGTTATGCATTAGTTGTAAAGAAACAATGTAGGGTGAGGTATGATAATGCTCCGCATCACCCACATATACCCACATGGCCACACCACAAGCATCTTGGCGGGAAAATATTCTCTCTCCCAGACCCATCCATAGAGGCCTTCATTGATGATGTAAAAAGATACTCGACAATGTCGTAGAAAATAAGTTATAATCTCTCTAGCAACCTCCTCCAATGCGTCCACAGTCCTTCTTACCCCAACCTTCTCCGACAAACATTTAGCAGCCCGCGAAAATTCGTCAAAAGAACATCCAAGGGATACATATCCATCCTCACATTCAACACAACAAACCTTCCTCAACTCATCGATCACACACAACACATACACCTAAGCACAAACACACGGCCTCCAGAAATATAAAAAATCACACTTATAACCATTATAGCATATCCCAATCCAGTACCATGGCAAGAATCAAAAGCAAAAAGCACAAATATTCCACACCAAAAAAACATAAACCAAGAAAAACATAAAGAAAAAAACCTAGCCAGCAGCCTCCTCAGCAAACAACCAACAATAAACCCAACGATCACGCTCGACCTGGACCATGGGAGGCTCCTTCTTACGGCAAATATGAGGCCAATTATAGGATGAGGTCAAAAGCAGAGTCCCATGAAAGACCATCAGGGAAATTGAGCCATAAACAAATAATAAAAGCCAGAAATATCTTACTAGGGCATCATAAGATTGATTAACAGGAGTCAGAATAAGCATTATGAGAGTCCTATGTTGTTACATCGAGTCTTTACGTGTGTTGGTTCTTAGTATAGTGAGACTCTCGTCATATTTTACGGTAACTCCTTAAGGATCCTGTCCACATCACTTCGTGGAATCTTCTCCAAAAGTCTTTCTTGGAAGATTCTATCGAGCATTAGTATTAGCCTAAGAACTTTTTCAGCATGATTTTTGTACAGATCCCTATCCATGAATCCATGATAGTAGTTTGCATGAAGAACCTCCGCGCATCTGAATGCTTCGACTATAAACTCATTACTCAGGCTTGCTGCTAATTGCCTAATGAAGATTTTTATCTTTGAGTGCTCCCCTAGTTTTACTCCATCAATTAAACCAAGCATATAAATGACATTATTTAACACACCCCAATATAATTCAGATGCTTTGTCTAATTCCTCCAGCAACTCGTGCTTGAAAATTTGCTTGATCATCCTCTTTATGCGTGCTCTACGCTTCTTAAGCTCCTCGATAATGGCATTCACTCCCATGACTTAACCTCCCTCTTTGGGAACACTTCATACTTCTCTATTTCTCCCAGTGATGTCTTCTTCTCTAGTTCCAAGATCCTAATGGTGACCTCATACTCGTTAGGAATAACCCCATAATCTCTCAGGAGCCCCCATGATTCCTTTTTAAAATAGAGAAAATCAACCCCAAGAATAACGCCCGGGATTATTTTCATCGAAACTTGCCTACCCTCAAGCTCTTTTAGTTCCGACGAAGTTTCAGTTTTGGACACTCTAGATATACCTACTATCTCCCCATAACACACCGCATCATCAAAAATCATAATCGAGAATGGTCCTGATATATACTTACCATCGACAATTATATACATGTTACTTGCATCGGGTATAGGCATTCCCTGCTTAATGACATCCCTCACCAATAATGACATAAGACCTCCCCAATCCAGAAATCGAATACAATATTTTTTATTATAATATTCATTTGAGCATCGGGGCCATCGACAACAGCATCATCATTATTATCTGGCCCATAGCACTCCCAACAGCGTACATTATAACGCCGAGGCCACCACTCCCATAGGCTACGGACATCCTAATAAAGAAGAACACCATCATTATTAACGCACTAACAACAGAACACAGTCATCAAGGATACGAATAACATTAAAAGTCATGAAGACCAGAAATATTCCAGACAATATAAAAGAAAAAAAACCTAGCCGGTAGCCTCCTCAGCAAACAACCAACAATAAACCCAACGATCACGCTCAACCTGAACCATAGGAGGCTCCTTCTTACGGCAAACATCCATAGGATAGTCCAAACTCGAAAAAATAACTGTAAACTCACACGATTATAACCAATTTTCAACACTCCAATATGGCGATTACAATGATACTTATACTATTACCATGCAACAAGGGTGCAAAAATCGGGGACTACAGAAAAGGACTATACTGGAGAGCACTCATCAAGCACCTAGAAAAACACGGGATAAGGAACAGAGTAATGATCGGGGCCATAGACTGCATACCACTCAGATACGGATTGGGGGACTGCGTCGTCCTAGAGGACGAAATGTGGAGAGTCAAGGGATACGAGTCATACCCAAAATACGACCCAGAAATAGTAGAAGCCATGGCAAGATGCATATACGAGGGCATAGTGAGGGTATCAAACAGATTCGAGAAAATATACATACTAGTGAACGTCAAACTGTACTATGAGGCTGCAAAAAGAATGATGAAAAAATGGAGGCCGAGAAACATAGTACTCGTTGAGATCAAGGACATGAGATCTGGAAAATTCATGCAGAGAATAGCAAGATTCGTGCAAGAACTAGCAAAAGAATTACAGTATAAATAACACAATGAAATAATTATAATGGAGAGCAAAATGATAATCCTAGGAGTATCCATGGCGAAGCCAAGAACAAAAAACCCACCACCAATAGGCGGAGTAAAACCAACAGCGACAAAATACGTAACAATAATCAACGACAAAGGAGAAATAATCAGGGAGTGGAGAGCGACGACAGGAGGAATAGCATGGAAAACCGCAGACAAGCCCGAGCCAAGATGGCTGATAAACCCCGGCGAGCCATGGGAATCAGAAACACTACTAATAGACCTAAAAAACAGGGAGCTGCACGTGGAGCCAACAATAGCCTATCACCCAGCACTAAGAATACCACACATAACGACGACACCACCAATATTCAGGCCAGAATACAGAAAGCTGAGGAAGTACGGGGGAATATACCAATACCCGGAAGAAACCGCAACACTAATAGCGAGACAAATGGTGGCATTGGCGGGAGAACCACTAACATACTCAGCAACAATAAGCAATGACGAGAAACAAGCAATGATATCCGCGAGGGAAGAAGCAAGAATATACAGACTACCAAAAATGGAGCTAATAGACATAATAACATGGGCACAAATAATGAGAAGCCTAACCAAGACTAACACACCAAGAAAACTACTCAGACTCATACGCCTATTCGACATACTAATGGACCCA
>CAZWPQ010000086.1:0-3669 GCA_964636085.1 uncultured Nitrososphaerota archaeon | reverse complement strand
TGACGCGTGGCGAAGGTGGTTTGAAGTGTGATCTTTCAGAAATCAACATACCAAAGATTAAGAGATCAATATAAAACCCCATCCTTTGAATTCATAATATTACTTTCCTATGCCAAAATTAGAGTATGCTTATGTTTTATCTCTCGAAGATAGAGTAGCTATTTTCTCCAATATTTTCTCAACTGGGCTGGAGTTAAGATTTAGGCCAAGCTCGTCTGGACCCATGCCAAGCGACAAACCCAATAATTGTGTGTAATAGATTACGGGAATAGACACATCCATCTTTAGTATTTTCATGATTCTCTTTTGTCTCGTTTCATAAGAGTGCTGACACAGGGGACATATTGTTACCATCGCATGAAATCCTCTCTTCTTTATTGCCTCCAATTTTTCTCCTCTCAACATATCGGCATCTCTAGGCTTGACATTACTGAAGAGAATCATACAACAGTCCATCCTTTCGGGGTAATATGGGGCACTCCCTCCAAGCAACTCTATAAACTTTTCTAGAACTGTTGGATTTTCAGGGTCATCTATTGCGAACTCATAAGGCCTTAACACGTGACACCCATAATGCGTAGCAAACTTTAGGCCGTCCAACCGTATCTTTATATTATCCCTGATTTTTTCTTCACCAATCTCTTCCGCGATTACAGACATTATATGCTTTATCTTTGCCCTACCCCTGAATTCTAGATCTTCTTCACCTAAAATGGCATTGACTCTATCCCTTTTCTTGGAATCCTCAAGCAATATTTTTTTGGCCTTGTTCAGCGAAAGGTAACAACCATTACACAACACTAGTATATCCGCATTCTCCCTCTCTGCTATGGCTATTATCCTTGCAGCCATGGTGAGCCACGTCATCACATTGACACATTTCATAGGTTCCCCGCAGCAATGAAACTCTGGAAAATCCCTATACTCAATACCAAAGAAATCTAGAATTTTCTTTGCGGAGATCTCATACTGATATTGCTCAGAAACAATCATACATCCAGGATACAGCAAGTAGACCATTATCCTACACCCAAATTAAGTGGAATCCCAGACTTCTTAAATATCCTCAAAAGATTTTCTCTCTCTGCGGCTTTATAGATTGTGATACCTAAATCTCTACGCTTGACGAGTTTTCTATCCTTGGTAACCACTCCCATCTCGGGAAGTATCTTTGATTCCCTAATTATATTCTGCGCCATCCTTACCCACGCCTTGTGCGTCTTATTATTGCGTGATGCCACATTTCTTAATGCAATAATCACATCCGCGGGGGCCACATCCATCGGGCATCTCTCCGTACACGTGAAACACTGGGTACAGTACCATATAAGCTCCGAGTTTATAAGGTCTTCAATAAAACCAAAATATGCCAACCTAACGATCCTATTTGGCCTATACTCATCAATAATCTTGGCTACAGGACAGCCTGAAACACACTTGTTACATCTAAAGCAAACTTCCGGTTTTATCCAGCTAATTATTTCTTTTAACATTCGCTCAGACAACAACATCACCCCTTAACCCAGTTTTAACCTGTGATAGGACAGATTTTGGATCCATGTTTGGTATATATATGGCTCCGGAGGGACATGTGGACATACATATCCCGCATCCAGCACAGCCCCCCTCCTTTACGCTTATACTTATTTCTCCTCCATGACTTGATATTTCAATGGCGCCATAGGGACATACATAGTAGCATAATTCACATTTGGAGCATAATTCCTCATTTATTTTAGCTACATATGGCTCTAATTCGATTTCGTCACGGGATAATAAACCTAATATCCCGGCCACAGCGGATCCAGCCTGTGCAACTGTATCGGGTATATCCTTGGGGCCCTGCGCAACACCCGCAACAAAAATTCCTGGAATAGGTGTGGAATATGGATCTAACTTTGGATGCTTCTCTAGAATAAAACCATCAGGTCCCCTAGGAATCTTGAGTATTTCAGATATCTTCTTGTGTTCTTTCCCGCTTGTAAATCCGGAAGATAACACCACCAAGTCAGCCTTTATTCTTATAACCTTATCCAAGACCGAATCAAAAACGTCTACAATTATGGAGCCGTCGTCGTCTTCCCTTAACTCCGAGGGGAGACCAGAAATAAACTTTATTCCCGCCTCACGAGCCCTCTTATAGAACTCCTCGTACCCCTTACCGAATGCACGAATATCTATCCCGCATATATACACTTGGACGTCTCCAAGTTTTTCTTTGGCCAAGATAGCATGTTTTATTGATGCCATGCATCCAACTCTACAGCAGAAGTTATTATATTTTTCGTTCCTAAACCCGACACATTGTATGAATACTATTGTGCTTGGCTTCTTACCATCCCTTGGGCATAAGATTTCTCCACCAGTTGGCCCCGAGACATTCATTAAAATCTCGAACTGAATACCAGTAATCACGTTTTTGAACCTACCATATCCATACTCCTTTATCCTTGTCGCATCGAATATTTCGCCCCCTATAGCCACCAATATTGCCCCCACTTCCTCCTCAACAACTTGCTCTTCCATATCAAAATTTATTGCATTCCTATCACATGCCTTCGTACATAAGCCGCAAACATCCCTTTTAAGTCTCAATCTAAGACACGCCTTTGGATCAATTACATATGCTGTTGGATATGCCTGAGGAAAAGGAATATATATGGCTTTTCTCTTTCCAAGACCCATCCACCACTCGTTATCCACTTCAACTGGACACACATTGCTACAATTACCACAAGCAACACATTTGTCTATCTCAACATATCTAGGCTTTTGAAGTATCTTTACCCTAAAATTGCCAACATAGCCATCCACACTAATTATCTCCGCGTTTGTGTAGATCTTGACATTCTCACTCTTTGCTACGGTAGAGATCTTTGGGGCCAATATACATTGCGAGCAATCTAGAGTAGGGAAAGTCTTATCAAAAAACAGCATCTTACCACCAATCGTTGGCGATTTTTCAACAATTACTACTTCAAGTCCCGCCTTAGACAATTCAATTGCGGCATGGACCCCAGCTATCCCACCCCCAACTATCAAAACTCTTCTTCGGACTCTACTTCTGATTTTTTCTAGTGGCTTTAGATGCGATACTTTTGAGACAGCCATAGCTATTATTCTAAATGCTTTTTCAGTAGCCCTAGATTTATCCTCATGTACCCACGAGCATTTTTCGCGGATGTTAGCCATCTCCAAAAGATATTTGTTAAGCCCAGCGGACTCGAGTACTCTCTGGAAAGTCTCAAGATGCATTGTTGGAGAACATGCAGCAACCACCACACGGTTAATGCCCATACTCTCTATATCTTTTTTTATTAGCTCTTGACCAATTGTCGAACACATATATATGTAGTCCCTGGCCACCACGACATTAGGAAGTTTCGATACCATCTCCCTTAGTCTAGAAATATCGACCGTGCCAGCTATATTTTTGCCACAATGGCAAATGTAGACCCCTACCTTAACGCTAGACAAAAACTAGCACCACACACCCAAAAAATGAAAAAATAAGAGAAATATAGTGGCTATGTATATGCAAAAATGGAAAAATAGGAAACAGATCATCTCGAGACGAACCAAAGCCTCTAGATCCAAAGTAGAAAACAGAAGATTACTAAAAAAGCTTTAGTGTCGCTTCGCGACCATACACACCCACTGCTTACTTTT
>CAZWPQ010000085.1:0-3825 GCA_964636085.1 uncultured Nitrososphaerota archaeon | reverse complement strand
CACCCTCCATTAGTGAGGGAAGTTTTTCCTGCACTTAATGAGGATGTCCGTGAGAGAAATTTTGGCTATAGAAAGCATGACTTCCCATGGATGTGTGATTATGTCGCCCGCGCTTTTGGTGTGGATGGAGTGAGGTGTCTTGTCCTTCACTTCCTAGCGATACACATCAGGCGGTTGGTGAAGAGGGGGTACGACGCTGATATGATTGGGGAATCATCTCTAGGTTTGCTACACGATTATATTCGTGAGTGTAGGAGGCATGATTTCAAGCATATAAGGGGAAATGTTGTGGAGGAGCTAATACGGGATATTCTCGGAAGGGTTAGTACCAATCTGGATGCCATTGTGGATGCAATCTCATCCCATATTAAGGCCTCTCTATCCCCCGCAATGTTGCTAGTCAACTCTGCCCTGAATCTATTAGCACAAGAAATAAGAATCAATTTGATCAGTATGGGATATGGAGGATATAAAAAAAGGAGAGGCCTACGGGTCGATGGAAAAGCTTTTAGCAAGGCATTCGGCATTGCTCGGAGACTCCTGAGGGAAGAAATAGAGGCGGCGATGTCGGTAGGAAAAATACTACACCCAGAGGAAATAATATCCAAACTAAACAAGGCAATCAGAAAGCTAAGGGGGAAATCCAGCCTCACGCTCGATGACTATCGAGATATGATAGAAAAGCTTTCCAGCGAAGACCCAGAGATGAAAAAATTCTTAGAGATAATACGCAGAGTAGCAAAGAGCGCGGTAGAATTATACCACAAAAATAATATCCAGACTCAGCAACACACAACCATATAGAAATTATTATTCGGGCCTATGACGAGCCTGACAATAGTCTGCATTATTCTGCGCAACGAGTATTTTTTTAGAGCTGTAGGTGGTCAGAAAAATCTGCATGTTATAATTGCTACTCACTCGATTGTGCTTGCAGAGATGACTCTATTCCATAAGATTGTGTTCCTTAAATTGAACAAGGAGGGATATGTGGATGTTGTTTATCTCGATCCACATGAGGTAGATGACATTGATCGCTTCTTGGCAGAGCTTGGTGGCTCACTGGGGATATCAGCTAAAGAGTCCTTTCTTGAAAGATTTATAGGTTAGAATCGCTAAATTATTGTAGCAGAGCTACTCTCTCAGATGCCTCAACTAGGTCGGTTGGAATATCAAACTGCCATATTTCTATGCTCTGTTGGTCCCCTTAATATCTCCGATTTTCTCTCCAAGTATTGGGGCGCTCTATCTAAACCAGATTGACGTGCTATTTTTGGTATATCCATATTTCGTATTTGATTGCAGATTTGCCTAATGGAGTATCCTAGTTCTTGAAGCTGTGTTAAGTCCATAAATACTATTCTCAGTTAGATAAAGTGGAGATCTCTTCACATAAATTGTCCGTCGCAATTTCGTTTCTGTAAGCTCGATTTGGGGGCTAGAACATAGAGCAAGAAATCGATCAGTGTTTAGAAATGGAATCCAACACAGAACGTTAGAGGTGGCAGAAACACAAAAGTCCAACAGATGAGCTCTTCCCAATTATGCACATGCAAAACTATTCACGCCGCACAAAAACTGTGTAGAATGTGTAGTTTTTATGCTGTTTCTTGGTTTTCTTCTGCGTACCTTCTGAGGATATCCATTAGAATTGTTGGTTGTGTCTCGATGTCGCGTTCTAGTGTTGGCTTTATTATCCCCTCTGCATGTTCGCTACCCTCGCTGATTGCGTACTTGTCAAGTAAATTAAGGGAGTATGCTTTCTGGAAAACAGTGAAAACGGAGAAGTGAAAGGCTAGAATGAATAAAAAAGGTCAACTGGGTAGATGGGGCAAGAACAAGATGAGTGTGGGTTCTTGCCACGCAAAAACACTTGAGATAGGCGCTAAGAGTACATTAGTGTTTTGGGATCACTATTGTAGTATTCTTTTTCTGATTGTTTCTAGGAAGTTGGATAAGCTTGGATTGTGTAGCTCTTTGACCCCCTCTGGCGTATGTTTGTGATGTGGATATGTTTTTATTTCTGGGTGATGGGGTGAGTTGTCCCATCCCTCCATCAGTTCATCGTTTATGTCCAGCCACCAGTAGCTATAGTCGAGGAGTCTTCCACGCCTCCATATCTCCCTTACATACACCTTAGAACCATCGATAAGCACCAGCTTCATTCTTAGGATCGTTAGTTTTCCTGTTGCTCTTATTTCCATTGACTCGACGCTCGATATTATGTCCCTATACTCTCTGAGTAATCTCCTTAATCGCTCTATCAATTTCCTCCAGCTCCTTAAGGATCTCCTCGCGCATCCTTATAAGTTTCTTCCATTCGAACCAGACTTCATGAGAGTTGAAGTCGTTGGGATGTGCGGATTCGAACTCTCTGAAATCCCCATACTTCTCCCTAAACTCACTAAGTTTTTGCTCAACATCACTCAGCATACGCCTTAAATTCTCTTTTCTCCTTCTCAGAAAATTTATTATTGCTGGCTTAACAATATCTTTATTTTTCTCGAGCAACCATACTATACCCGACATGAGAGACCCCGGGAGCACGTAGTCATATAAATAACATATTTTTATGAGTTTATATATGGCTTACGATTACCAACCAGAGTAATATAAACTGTAGGGTAAAAATTCATGCTATATGATCAGTCGAATCGCTAGTTCTGTTCTGCAGGCTAGTTTTAGGGGATGAAAGCAACCACAACACCATCTAGACACGAAATCGATCTCGAACAACATCGAAGACTAGAAAAACACAAAACAATATAAGCCACCAAGCCACCACTACTCTGGAAAAAACACGAAGCATTGGCCACTCTTCGACCGTTCTTACCATTTTCCCATCGAGAATAGGGAGCCCAAGGGAACCCTAAAATACTCCCTATGCAAGGAACTAGCCGACAACACAGGCATATCATGAAACTCTAATTTTAGTATCTGAGAATAACTCGCTTTTATTTTCTCAAATAAGGCGAGAGCCTCTCTAATGACTTTATTTTCAGTGGTTCTCTCAAATATCTCTCCATCACTCATAGTTCACACCAGACAATGAATTTACTAACAATGCAATAAAAATTTTATCTTTGAATTTAATCCCACAGGCAACAATTAAAGGTAAGACATTAGAAAGCCTTGCTAAAAAGAATATTCTTCGAAGCCAATAGGATGGTTCAGAATCCAATTATATAGATATTATCGTGATAGGCGTTGAGGACTCCCCGCAGATAGGCCTCGTGATTCTGGGCAAGATATCACTGGTGATGACTTGGATAGGCTACTCGTGGAGATCTGGAGAATGCTTAAGGGCTTCAATGTTTCGCAGGTTTTGGTTCCACTTGGCGACAACAAGTGTCTCGTAGCTATAGTCGTTGTCAGGAGATTTATTGGAGAGCAGACAGAATTATTGCGTCTTTTTTATGCTTAATTCCTGTCTGAAATGTTTTGGGGAAGCTATACGCTCCCCCCGCGGCTGTGCGCCGCTGTATTGGCTATTCGCCAATGATCCCTAGTTTAATAATCTTGTATTCTATATTTATAAAGTTTTTATCTATTGTGAATTGATTATTTTTGTGGGTGTGATTATTATGGGTACTGTCACAGCGACTATGCTGATTGGTGGTACGCATCCGTATCATGGGGGGATAATTCCTTCTCATATGATTCTGTTCCGCGAGAATGACTGCCCTATATTGACCTTGATACAGCTTAGGGAAAGTGTCCCGGGGACATTTGGGATTGTTGTTGAGGGAGTATCTACTCTGGGGAGATTAGCATCTTGGGTTCCGAGATCTTGGGATGATATGCTTGAGGATGCGCTCCTTATGG
>CAZWPQ010000084.1:0-3921 GCA_964636085.1 uncultured Nitrososphaerota archaeon | reverse complement strand
ACGATAAATATGAATACCTATACGGACTAGACCCAACAAATAATGACACAGACAAAGATGGAATTGATGATTGGGCCGAGATCAACTTATATGGGACTTTCCCCACCGATCCAGATACGGATAATGACGGGCTTTTGGATGGTGAAGAAATTTATTACGGGTCAAACCCACTAATTGAGGACACGGATAAGGATGGGCTAACAGATGGCGAGGAAGTCTACAAATATGCGACAGACCCAACAAACCCAGATACAGATGAGGACGGAATTGATGATTATTCAGAACTTCAAATGGTCCTCAACCCAAAGGATAAGGATACAGACAATGATGGCGTTCCCGAGGGATTAGAAATACTATATGCAACGGATCCAGCAAATCCAGATACTGATGGTGATGGACTGACAGACTACGAAGAAATTAAGATATATGATACAAGCCCTTTAGATCCAGATACCGATGGAGATGGAATTAGTGATTATGAGGAATTATTGATATATGAAACAGATCCACTAGTTCCAGAGGTTACGAAAAATAATAAAAAGGATTATACCGCGATTCCAAAATATGCTTATATATTCCTAACTTTAGTTTTCATAGTGATTATTACTCTTCTCTCACAGCTAGGTAGCAAGTTATCAGGTGAAGAAGATGCATGAGAAAAAGAAGTATTTTGGGCTAATGTTCATCATGGTAGTACTAATCTCCACAAACATGACCCTTGGTTATATGCCGTTAGTAGAGTTAGTAGACGAACAGACTGGAAAAATAACTAGCTACAATCGAACGGAGCCATATAGAACCTATCATAATAAAAATCATAGGACATTCTTGCACGGTGCCAAGAAACATAAGGCTCCTTGGCCCAGCAAATTTGGGGCTCTCGGTGATACTCTTCATTATCTAGAGTATTTAAAACCAAGAAACATATCAGACTTGGTATTCCACTACTACACACCATTTAACGAGTCATGGATGAACTACACACCAAACCTAGAAATATCAAAGGCTTACCTAATAGCAGATGCACTATACAACACATACCAAGACCAAAAAACAACAAAATATGCACACTCACTATTCACAATAACATATCTAGCATATACATTCAGAAACCAAACATACATCCAAGAAGCAGAGAACTACTGGGACTGGCTATGGGAAAATGGTGTAGTGAACCACACCACATATTTCATGCTTCTGAAGTCTGGCAGTAAGAGTGCAAGACCAGATGTTGAGATGTGGTGCCTATACTGGCTCTGGAAACTAACAGGAAAACAGAAATTCCATGGAAACCTAACAAACTTATGCCAAAACTACGAGTATTACGTCCTCAAGAAAATAGGGTATCCACTATCAACAACACTAAAAACAACACTACTCATGAACTCGTCAGGGGAATACATCATTGATGTAAATAATGGCTCTTATGAAATATCAACATGGGCAAGCTCAATGAGGTCAATACTAATTTTTTTCTCTGAGCGAGGATACTTTAATAAAACTCTTGTTGCAGAGTGTTTGAATAGGTTATTATTACTACTTAGAAAATCAGCATATACGGATGGTAGCGATACTTGGTATATTCTATACGAAGGAACAAAAACTTACATATACAATAATTCTGGAGTATACAGTTACGATATAAAAACATATGTATACACTGGCTTTCCATATCGCCAACATACGCAGAGAATATCCGCTTTTATTTGGGCAAATAGAACACTATTCAATCATAATGTAAGCTATACACTCAAGCATTTATATTTTATAGATAGATATTATAACAAGGCCACAAAGACATTTAGATACAACACTCCATGGGGGCTTTTAGAGCAATACGGTATTGCAATTGCATTTGCGTCATGGCTGACAGATACCCAGCCAGTTGGTTATTACCTAAATCAAACAATTATTTCGACAGCACTTAATCATTCAATTGCTCAAGGTCTCATAGGAGGTGGATATCCTCTCGGATGGTATATTGGGCATAAAGTATCAATCCAGCACAGCAGGAAAATGGATGCAAATATTTTGTTGGGTAAATATGAATCCAGATCAGATTCGCCTGATTGGAAGGTCTATGTAAATGTATATCTATATTATTTGTTAGAGATAATGGCTTGGCTATCTAAGAATTTCTGGGTAATTCATAACCCCCATTTCTATTATGCGACTGAAATACTTTATTCGAAAGCAGTTCAAGGATCGCCACCAAAATACTATGGAATCAGCAGAGATAGTTGGACAATGACACAAGGTTTTGCCCAGAGGCATGGGTACAATCTATTTGTACTGTATGATGGTGCTCATCCAAATCTTACATTCACTGATATAATATTAGCTGAAAGTCACTCTTTTGCAAATCTATATGTAGTCACATACTCGCCTTGGGGGAGTAGTGCACTTGGGTATGGAAACTTCAGCGTCATTTTGAGAAACATAAGAGTTCCACTAGACAGAACATCTTTCATATTTATCCCATCAAAGGAATACCACATAAAGGCTGTTAGGGTATCCAACCACTCATACTCATCAACATTTGTTATTGGCCCAGACAACTATACAGTCGTAATGGATACTTCCGGAAACACTTTTGTCGTTTCCGCACTACCAGACAATGTCATTGTTTTTAACCCCATAGGTATCGCCGATAACAACAGCATAACAGTATTCAACATCACAGTTGACATGATTCAACATTCAAAAGATCCATACTGGGACACATACGAGAGTTGGTATAATGTAACATACAGTAGGCAAATCAGCTATGCATATTGGCTATGCTATACTAATGACCCAAGAAATATTAGCTCTCTTGACCCTAATGCTGACTATGATAATGATGGCGTCCCAACAAAATATGAGGTTCTCTTCATGACCAACCCATTTAAAAATGACACCGATGGCGACGGTATATGCGATTCTGAAGAAATTTACTTTTTCATGGATCCAGTATCAAGAGACATGGATTGCGATGGTTTGACTGATTATTTCGAACTAATCGGGGTGCTCCACTGGAGCAAATAC
Organism: uncultured Nitrososphaerota archaeon; assembly: GCA_964636085.1. Lineage (GTDB taxonomy): Archaea > Asgardarchaeota > Njordarchaeia > Njordarchaeales > Panguiarchaeaceae > Panguiarchaeum. Next base: position 894 of record CAZWPQ010000084.1, on the reverse strand, counting down.
ATTCCCCATGAGCTTAATCCAAGGAATCCAAAATCATATAACAGTACATACTATGATTTCTTCTATGGATATGTTGTGGAAAATCAGACACCAAACCTTTCGAAATGGGATGAATTTAACTTTGATGAGGAGAGCTTTCGTTGCTCACTTGATACCGATGAGGATTCGTATAGCAATTATGAGGAGTATTATATTACACATACAGATCCGTTCGAGCCAAACGAACCTCCATCTATATATATATAACAAACCCTGATAATTATGCTGCATTTAATAGATCATGGGTTCTGATTAATTGGACATATAATGGATATCCAGATAATTTTACCATCTACAAAAATGGGACTGAAATAGCTACAGTTGAGCCTCCTATTACCTCATACAATATATCTGGGTTAATGGAGGGATATTGGAACATAACTGTTATTGCCAGAACTTACAGCAATACCACATATGATTACATCATTATAATCGTTGACTTGACTTGCCCTATAATTACAAATATTATACCCTCAAATAATTCATATCTAAATAGTAGTGATGTTACCGTATCTTGGACTGGTAGTGATAACTTCTGTGTCGACCATTCTGAGATCCGCATTGATAGTGGCTCTTGGTTCAATGTTGGTACTAGTACAAGCTACACTTTTGTTGGCCTTGGTGAGGGTAGCCATACTGTTGATGTCCGTGTCTATGATGTAGCAGGAAATTATGATAGTGCTAGGGTAACATTTTATATTGATCTAACATCGCCAACGGTCACGATAACATTCCCTGCTAATGGCTCATATTTCAATATTACTGATGTCACTATATACTGGACCGGTGATGATAACATGGGTGTTGATCATTACGAGGTTCGTATTGATAGTGGCTCTTGGATTGATGTTGGGA
>CAZWPQ010000083.1:2084-3963 GCA_964636085.1 uncultured Nitrososphaerota archaeon | reverse complement strand
AGCCGTATCAACCAGTGGAAGATATCATAAGATCAATTAGATATCAGCAATATGAGGTATGGGCAGTTAGCGATACAGACCCCTCCTATCCGGTTGTAATTTACAGTTCTCGAAAGGTATTGTTTGGCGCTCCAATTTTCGAGAACCTAGAGCACTATTACAATGTTTTAGAGCCAAATGAAACAAGAATTCAAAGCTTAGAGCTATTCCTTTTAGATATAATCCATGCGATTTCCGAAGCTGAAAAACCATCCATAGCGATATTTGAACCTGATATGCTGGACAATTACTATGATTGGCTAAGCGCTTCGAACGACTGGACATTCTTGGTTTATCAATTATGGACGGCTAGAATTGCTATCTCTAATTGGCAAGAAAATGGCTACATTTCTCATGGAGAGCTAATCGACAATCTGAACAAGCTATTCGATACACAAGGAAGGAGAGCTTACGATGTTCTAGTTATTGACCAATGTATGCAGGCAGATACTCCAGTCTTTACCGATGAGATGATCCAACTCATATCGGATTTCCATGAGGCTGGAGGTGCGATCATAATTTCAGGAACAGTATTCGTTGATTGGGCGTCCCTCGTTAGACTTTGGAGGGGGGAGCCTGATCTTCCTTACTGGTATCAAGGGCCGATAAATGACAAACTTCTCTCGACGCTCTTTCCTGGATTAAGCTTAGATAGAACCGAAGTTATTGTTCGGGAAAATGAAGTCGAAGTCCATTATTTAGCTGAAAACTCCCCCTCAGCCATTCCAACAGATAAGGCTCCAACAACAGTTGAAAAAGTCGATACGTTAGGCGTGGATGTACCATATCCATACCAGTCGCATGGGTTCATGAAAATAATAATGCTCAGAGCTGAGATAACATCTTACTCTATCTCCACAGGCGAGTTTAAGGCAGGAGATAGCGTTGCGGCTCAAGTTACATTCAGGAACACAGGGCAAGAAGCTTGGACTTTCTATGTTGGCTTTAGCGTTCAAGATCCAAATGGCAAATGGTGGGATGCACCCTACGAAACGGTTACTCTAAATCCAAACGAGGAAAGAACGGTAACGCTTTACTGGACAGTGCCTTCGGAAGCACCAGCGGGTAGCTATAATGCAAGAGTAGCGGTATGGGGAGGAAAACAAGATGACAAACTTATAAACTTACTAGACTATAAAGATGAATTTGCCATTTTTGAGGTTGAAAAACCTGACTTTAGGATTTTAGTAAGTCCCGATTCAAATGTAGTAAGGAGAGGAGAACAGGCAGTCTACATTATCGCAATCGAATCGGTCGGTGGCTTCTCATCTGTGGTCTGGCTAAGCTTTAGGATGTCATTCTATGCCTTCACAATCGAGCCAGAAGGAATTAGACCGGGAGAAACTGCGGTACTAACTATCTACACGCGAAAAGACGAGAGTTACGGTGAGTATGATATAGAAATTATTGGTAAAGCTAATGGAATCGAACACAGTGCTCATGTCTCATTAATTGTAGTAGAAGACATCAAAAGGGTTATCTACATTCCCGTAACTTACTCCGATTCATCCCCGCACACGACTGTGAACGAACTCAAGAAACGAGCGGACCTAGTTACATCATATTATCTGCAACAGTCATATGGGGCTGTCTATTTAAGAAACTTTTTTGCTTTCAATGAATTTCGTTCATTAGGCAAAACTTTTTCCGAATACGGTTCTCCACCGGAGGAGCCAAAAGAAAGGGAGGAAATAGAGCAATGGTTAAATATAGTCAACGATGCAATAAAGTTAGCAGAAATTGATGAAAAAGATTATGATGGGATAGTAGTTATCCAAACTCGATTAGTCAGAGCATTTACATTTCCTGATTCATGGATACCTATCGTCGATATTCCAAC
>CAZWPQ010000083.1:0-2074 GCA_964636085.1 uncultured Nitrososphaerota archaeon | reverse complement strand
TCCAACAGGAATTAGTAATAAGGTTATCATGGACGATTTTTCTATCTCATCCCTTTTCGGAGGCTTTCGGGTAATGGCACATGAACTTGGTCATGCAATCTTCAAATTCCTCGACTATTATTACACTGATATTAAGAAATTTTTCTCAGGTTACATTTCACACTGGGGGCTAATGGGCAACGGAACAAATTTGAATCCGCCAGCACCTATAATGTCTTGGAATAAAATAGAGGCAGGCTGGTTAACTCAAAAGTTTGTAACAGAAGGAACTTATTTGATCAATCTCATCGAAGATCTCAATTATGGAGATAACGTCATATGCTACGGAACACCATCATATGCATACTATATTTTTGAGGGAAGAAAATATCCTGATGGAGTGACCCAGAGTGAAATAGCCTACGTTTCTGAAGAAGTAAACAAAAAGCTTCCAGATGTTCGTGGGATATTAATGTACCGAGCTGCATTTCCTGGTTTTTCAACCGTAAAAGGTTTAACTACTCTGATTCATGTAGTTCCATATGGTAATACAAGATATGATATACCCACTCTAATACCTACTCAAGAGGGATTTGAACCTAACTGGTACTATGATGACTTTATCGGCGCTAGGTTTGCCGCGGTGACGAAAGCTGATGGCAGTATGTACCTCAAAATTGAAACAATACCCTTGCTTGAAAGGGCGGGAAGAATGGTTATTGGAATTGTCAACTTTGCGTGGGAGGAACTTACTAGTGTCTTTTCTGTTGCACCTATACTTTGCTACGACTTCGATATAGATTTACATGCTTATACATTCGATGGAAAGAGCGTAGGAATGAACTATACATCTGGTGAGTATCAAATTCAAATAGAGGGGGCGAGAGCGAGCGGTAATATACCTGCCTGTGGCCCGGAGTGGATCTCTGTACCCACCAGTGAAAACGTATTCTTCACAATAGACCCAACTCCAGCCAGATCATTTCTCAAACGACTGAATATTACCGCTCCTAAGAATGTCACCGTAACGTGGGCTGTTATCTATTACGACGAGGATGGTGCTAGATATGAGTCAACTTTTAACACCACTATCAATCTGGAAAGGCCATCGATCCTAAGTATACCTATAGTCATCAATATCGACCCAGACACACTTAACTTAAGAAGTTCGGGCAAATGGGTGACGGCTTACCTCAGCCTCCCTGAGGAATTCAATGCCAGTGAGATTGAGTTATCCTCAGTTTTTCTAAATGGTTCGATAGGAGTTGATTCGTCCGTCTGGGCGATTGACGACTATAACAATGATGGCAAACTTGATTTAATGGTGAAATTTGATAGATCTGCTGTCATCTCGTTGATTTTGGATAATATTCAAAAAGAAACTACCGATACTATTGTTACACTTACCATTGTGGGGAGATTAAAAGATATGACTCCTTTTTGGGGGAGCTTCAAGCTTAGGATAATAATTCATGATAAAGAGGCGAAAGTTTCTTAAAGGAACGTTCCTTTTTCAAGAAAATGAAATCTTTATCTCAGAGAAAACTTTTGGTTTTATTGTTCCTTGTAGCTATATGCATTTTAATAACTACGCAAATCTTATTTGTTATGAGAAGAACTACTCCAGCTTACGAAGAGCTCTTCTCCGAACCAGTTAGGAATTTCATCATAAAGTGTTCAAATTTTTGTAAAGAGCTAGATTGGAAGTACAGCTTTTCAACGCTCCAACTCCTAAAAAATGAAAATTGGTGTTTATCAAGTTTGGATGTATACGATAAGAACGCTTGCGCAACAAGCGATTTTTGTTACGTTCAAAGTATAGGAGAAAAATGTAATTTGACTGAAAAACAATTTAGCTATAAGTATCCGGAAGTGATAAAGTTGAATTGCAGCTTTCATCTAGTTACAGGAGAGCTCTGTAATCCAGATGCTATAGAAGATGGCTGGATTAAGTGTTGTGAGAATCCAAGCTTGGAGAATTGTAATTGCAAATAAATTTACCAAGTATCCTCATTTATTCTATTAAGGTTCCTTACTTGGAGGGCTTTCAAATCTTGCTCAACAATTTTTTCATGTAATGCCCTTAACGCCTGAA
>CAZWPQ010000082.1:0-3963 GCA_964636085.1 uncultured Nitrososphaerota archaeon | reverse complement strand
ATATACGGCTCTTTATTAAACAAAACCCCTGACGATCAATTTTTGGACACTTTCGCCTCCACCACTTATCTCTTCAACTGATAGCACTACAACATATGTCCACGCCATTATTGTTGCTCCGCTTGGTATATCCATGTCCCTAGTATCCACGTATTTGTGTACCTCATGCCACATATGTCCCCCAAAGGCTATTATGGTGCTTCTTATGTTGGAGTGATCGAACTTCAAAACTCCATTTGCGTATATTCTTATTCCATACTTGTAAGTTATGTTTATGGATTGGTCATAATGATTTTCAAAGTACATAGCTAGTATAAATTTGAATGTAACTCCCCCATCGCATATCACTGAAAAGTTGCCAGATGTCCGAGTACTCGTGCTGATATGCCCAGCCTTCCATGAAATGCTATGATAGATTGCTGGCCTCTCCCCTGTTGTGTCTCCCTCCCATGTGTCCAGCATATCCCAGTGATCTGATATAACCGTGTATTTTTCAAGCTCATAACTATCGCCTAGACCATCCCCATCAGTATCCCAACTTGATGGATTTGTGCCATATAGTTCTACCTCTTCATAGTCCGAGAAACCGTCTCCATCTGTATCGTTAGCCTTGGGATCGGTGCCTAATATGTATTCATCATAATCACCTAGCCCGTCATTATCAGAGTCGACCTTGAAGGGGTTGCTTGTTACTTTGTATTCCCTCTCGACATTCCCCTCCAATGTTACTTTTATTCTCCATCCCAAAACTTCTATTCCATCTGTAAGATTATCATTGTCGGTGTCTGGATCCAGAGGATCTGTTCCTATTACTAATTCTCCTACCCCCATATTGGGATCGTATCCATCTGTGAGGTTATCGTCATCAGTATCATAGTCATTAGGATCTGTTTTTGTGTATGTTGTTTCCCAGTAATCAGTTATCCCATCTCCATCGGTATCCGATTTGTGTGGAGATGTACCCCATATGTCCTCCAGTTCATCGAGTAGGTCATCCCCATCACTGTCTACTTTTATGCTTATGTAGTATTGAAATGTTGCTTTTTCAGTATTGTCATTTGCGATTATCGTTATTGTGTATAATCCTGTGTTCGTTATATTGATTTTTGCCTCAGCTGTTGTGCCTGTTGTTGTGGACTGTAGAGTCACTCCATCTATGCTCCATGCCGTGTTTATTTTGCCTATATCTGTAAATGCATCCATTATGTATGCCCTTATTGTTGTTTCTTGTTTTTCGCCATAATAAACGAATGTAGAGACTATTATTTGCGGTTGCACATTCATTATTGTTATCTTTATCCTTATGCTCGATCCCGTGTCGCCGTCTCCAGCAGCTACATAGCCTATATATTCTCCGTCATCATTCCAATATGTCATCCTGAGTCCTTGCGTTTCTCTACCATCTACATATATTACTGTGTACATGTTCATCATATCAGCTATGCTATCGGAGACCACTACACTTATATTGATTGATTGTCCCTCGACCCCCTCGAAGGTCCCGTTATCTGCCGATATCCTAGGCGGCATATTTCTTATGGATATATTCGATCTGATTACCATCCTAGCCCCATTATCGTCCGTTATTATTAGTCTAACAGTGTAGTTGCCACTAAGTCTATATGTGTGAATATCCTCCATGCCGACGCCCACAAGTCCATCACCATAGTCCCAAAATATTGCTAGTTCTTGTTTATCGCTTGGGGTTTCGAATAATTCATCAACCCAGAATTTTATGGGTGAGTCCTCAGTCATTGAGTTTTCATATCTTATCTCGGCTTTGGGGGGCTTATTTTCCACATGTAATAGCCAGTATCCAACAGATGTCTCGTTGCCATCCACCACATATACCCTAACGAGATACTCGCCTTGGGTGTAGTATGTATGGTTTATTATCGCCGCACTATACGATGTTCCATCCCCCATTTTCCAGAATATTGTATAGTTATTGTTGACTATTTTGTCGTCTAGCATACAGATGAACTTTATTGATGAGTCCTCCATTCCAGTCCCGATAATTTTGACGCCAACCTTCGGAGCCAAATCATAGATCGCCAGTTCGCCACTGTTGTTGTAGACATATACCGACGCATCATCCATCGCCCCATCATCATCCGTAGCGACGAACCTTATGGTATTCGAGTACCACGTCCTGTTCTTCCTAGAGTCATAGCAGTCTCTAGTCTCGTTATCGCCACATGTGCAATATACTGGGAAAAATAGGGCGGAGAACTTGATCTGTATATCTGTGGGTGTGCCTGTTGACACAAATTCCCTAGACCAGACTTTAGTATTGTTTATGTATACATCTAAATGTTGGTCGTCGGCCCCTTGGTCAAATATTTTTCCCACGAATGTTATGGGCAAATACATAAATATCTCATTTAGATCCACATTCCAGACCCAAGTATTATTATGTGCAACCACAAATGTATGATGCAACAATATGTAGTTTTTAACGCATTCATTCTGACACAAATATGAGGAATTATACCAGTCTGGATCGGCATAGGAGAAAATTAGCCAGAATGGATTAGCGCCCTCCTCGCATCCATTTTCAGGATCATCAGGTGGCGTATAAATGGCAACAACGGTCCAATTGTCGTATGGAGTGAATGTTATGGGGAAGGTTATTTCCTGTTCATTTGGGCTACCAGGCTGCCTTATGATCGTGACATTTTTCACTAGAACATGATCTCTGTAGAGATACAATGTAACGTCATGCCATTTTTCGCCAGCAATTCTCATGGTTAGATTGACGTTTATGATAGCATCATATATGAATACTTCTGGAGCAGAATTCTCCACTCTTATAGTTATGCGTGATTGTGCTTCCACACCATCATCATCCAATACTCTAACCACTATATCCTCAGAGTAGTTATCCCATAGAATAATACTTGTTCTCCAACCCTCTCCGCCAGTATTCCATGTATAGTTTAGTATTGGCAAATCTGACCATGTGTCGTTCCCTTCAGCCATGAATATCCATGTCTCCCCCTCATAGATCGCCTCCCTCTCAACAATTAGGCTCACGTTAGGCCCAACGTCAAAGATCTCAATACTAGCTGTTACCATATCCCTTGCACCATCATCATCCATAACCACTAAGGTGACATTATACCTACCACTTCTAGAGTATTTGTGCGTCACTATCCTGTCCTCAGCATATTCGCCATCTCCAAAGCTCCAATAGTACCTTAATTTCCTCATGTCGGTCGGCGTATCATTGCTTAGGGAAGCATTAAATAGTATTGGCTGATCCTCATATGCTATTATCGTCCCGTTATACACTGTTGCGTTTGTCGTGAAGATGGCTCTTGGTGGCCTATTTAGTACATCTATTAATATCGTCTCCATATCAAGGGCATTCTGATCATCGAATACATACAGTGATATGGGATATTGGCCAGACCTCCTAAACACTACCTCAATCTGGGTCCCCTCATATGTTTTCCCACTCCCCACTATCCATTTATAATGTAACTTATCCACATCATTAGGCGTATCTGTAGATTCCTTAGCACTAAAGATTAATGAGTCATCCTCATAAACCGTAAACCTCTTATATCCCTCAACATACCCAGAAGGAAGAACATCCTCACCTGTAGTAGCATTTAATACCCTAATTTCAGCGGTTGGAGGCTGATTCATAACTACTATCTCCACAGTATCGATACTATCAACACCATATGGGGCTATAGCACGCAGAGTTACAAGATACACTCCCTCATACTGAAATCTATGAACAACAAACCACTCCTCTCTAGGCTTATTCTCTATCACCACATCGTCGGTACCATCATGAAACTCAAATATCAATCTTATAATATCACCGCTACTCTGCGTTGCATTAAAAATTATGAGCTCACCAACATCAACAAGAGTTTTCGAGGCTGTTATATGGGCCTGAGGGGGCTCAATCCTAGAAAGTCTCATCTGCACATATGTATACCCAAGCAC
>CAZWPQ010000081.1:0-4042 GCA_964636085.1 uncultured Nitrososphaerota archaeon | reverse complement strand
TCCTCCTCGCGATTATCCATGTCTTCACGTCCTCTATTATGAACATCAGGAGGAAGTACCACACCACTACTGTCGCCACCGGGGAGCCCTATCCTCAGCGGGGTTGGTAGAGTGGCTATGAGTATTCCCACTGCGGTTAGGATTGGCAATACTATGAGCTTCTCATATCACTTCGGTCTTGTACACTAAATAACTTCGGCCCATTCAGCCAAGCACATCTCTCCACTCCCCATACTACACACTATACTTGTATTCTGATACGCATACTTTTATCTTCTCTTTATTGAGTATCTTGATTATAAGCCATAAACAGGCTTGGTTGCTTGTTTTGTGGTGGAATGTAAAATCATGATTGGTAGACTCTGTTGTATAGGAAATGAGTACCAAATATTATGCTAAGGTGAGGTAGAGATAATGTCTTCGAGGTCGAAGTATTAGTAATATGGTAAGATTTAAATAAGATTAAAATCTTATTATATTTTTGGTGATCAAGATGTTTTTGGAGCGTATTCGCTGGTTGATCTATAGGCCCGAAGCATTTAAGGCTAGGGTCTATAGGTCTGGTAAAAGTCTTGTTGTTACCATACCTAAAAGTATTGTTGACGTTCTCTCTATAAAGGATGGCGATCTAGTTGATATTCAAATTAGGCCTTTAAGGTTTGGTTCTGAAGGGAAGAGAAAAAATCTGGATGAGACATCTCTCTTTTTGGCAGAGTTGAGTGATTTAGTTATGAGAAAGAAGAATATTAGGAGGGTCTTTGAAACTATGCTGAGGGACTCTTATCATAGGTTGCTTGAGGTTATAGATAATGCTCTTCTTGGGGTATATGCTTTCTGGGGGGAAATACCTAGGGATATTCGTCTTGAATGGATGGAGAACGATCTCGTTCCCTATTTGGCTGTCGTTCTCGAGGAATTTATTAAGCTTGTTGCTGATGAGTATCGTGTTGAGTTTGAGGATGCCTTGTTGGAGCTTGATGATTGTAGAGCTAAGATCGGCGAGGAGCTAGAAAAGTATTTTGTTCTGCGTTTCTTGGACGACACGTACAACAAGTTTGAGATAATTGAGGCCGATAAAGGGCTTGCTGATAAGCTTATCAGGAGCCATAGGGCCCATAGGTTGTATATTTTTAGGAAGAAAGAGTGTGCTGAGAGGGCTGCCGGGATACTTAGAGGTCTATATAAACTCAAGAATCTACCATCACTAACGAAAGCAGTAATCGCACTACTTTTATTCTTTATGCCTCTTGCTATTGGATGACTGGGTGGTTGTCTTGAATATCTCTGAGGAGAAGATCCGCATTAGTAGTGAAGATATGGAGTATTTGGAGGCTCTGTTTAAGGAGCTGAAGAGGGAGTATATCAGTAAATGCAACGAAATTTTATATACCAAAGCCCCAACAACTAGGAGGAGAATTTGCCAAGAGGAGAAACTTTTAACTCATGTTGTGGGCGATCTAACAGAATATTTGCCATTCAGATATATAACCATAGAACATAGGGGGTCGCTGAAAATCCTCGCGTTTTCTGATTTTAGGGCACAAGATATTAATATGCTAATTAAGTTTGTTAGATCCTTAAAAGACGAAGTCGATCTCATTGTTTATGCGGGCGACGATGTTAAACGCTTCAATTTGCCTCCTACGGGTTTCCTTAAAAGTATCAGCTCTAGTCATCTTCACCATTGCGTAGGGCTTTCAATTCACTCTTCAGAACCTGAGATTCTTGACTTGGATTCCCTATTTAATTCCAAGGAAAAAGATATAGAATACATTGACGAACTACTGTATTATCGTGGTGAATACATACTGAAGCTACCTATAAAGTTTGCACTAGGGCTAGACGAATCAGCTCTCTTGAATAGGATACATCGCTTAAAAGAGTTTTTTGATCGCTTACATAATGGTATCCATGGATCACTCCATGAATTTTTATCATTTGTTCGAAATCTTGCAAGATCGTTTGGTCTTAATGTCCTACTAGAGAAGAATAATAGTGGGTCTAGATTCATTCTTGCGATAGTTGATGAGACATCACAGACTAGCATAGCTAGGATATCTTTCTCTGCGAAGAGAGAGGAGGAGACAAATAAATTTTTGGTTAGTATCTCTAGTCTCTATCTTAGATTGTTTAAGGAAATAAATGAAAATTTCGACAATGTTAAGATTGTAAAGCTGTCTAAGAGACCTAGAAAATATGTTTATTATTTAGTTCTTGTTAATCGTCTCCCAACTAATGTTTTTGAGGAGTTAGCTAAATACGCTAGATATGGCGTTTTAGCTATCATTGGTAACGATGATTATCCTGAAGCTAGAATGTATATTCGTGGTGAGAGAGTTTATGAGTTACATAGTACCATAGTGCGTGTTGGTAGGTTCTTATTTATGGGTCTGGAGGGATCGACATCACGACCTGGTTGTACTGTCTATCCCGAAAGCCTTGTTAGATTAAGATTGGAGTTTATGAAGCGATATGTTAAGCCTAGTGACCATGTCATAGTGGTTTCGCATACTCCCCCAATGGGTCTTCTTGATTATGCATCTAGATTCGGTTCTCGTCATATTGGAAGTTTGGCTCTTAGAGATTTCATAGATGAGAATAGTAATGTTTCTGTCGTTATATGTGGCCATGTACATAGAGAAGGGGGGAAATATGTTGTCTACGGGAATGGTACTTGGATTGTTAATGTTAGCTCGCACGGCTCTTTTTATGATAGGGGTAATGTGGCTCTCATAACTATAGGAGAGGATGGTGATGTAGGGATAGAGTTTTATAAGATACCATCGGTGTTGGAATTGTTTTTCCAGAAACAACCATTGGGGGGCATGGAGGAATTCTTGATCAGACATTTTAATATGTGCCCTAGGGAGGCTCGTTTTCTCGTCGATTGCTATAGGGTGTTTGGTATTGATTTTATCAGATGTTTCAGCGAACTAAAGAATATCAAATATAAATACGGCTTCACTTGGGATCACATCATCAATCTCTACAAAAGAGGAGTTCGGGAAGATTCTGATCTAAGCGAGAAGGTAATAAATGACTTGCTATCCGACAGTAGTGTCAAGTATAAAAATATTCTCGGATCAGCTCTGCTCAAATTTATTAGGATAAAAACAGAAGAAGAGACGCCATTCTTACTGATGCCACTACCATTCTCCATCAATTCGCGAATAATAGCTTTTGATGTAGAATACACGAATAACCGTGCTGTTCTGTTTGGTTTTTATGACTTATCTAATGATAAAATAGAACAATTCTGGTTTTACGAAAAAGAAAAGCTAAAGCGATTCATTGAGAGTAAGCAAGACTACATATTCGTGCATTGGGGTGGTTGCGACAAAAAATTCATTAAAGAGATGCATCCGAGCATTATGACATTTAATCTGCTGTATTTCTCCCAACATGCTTTGATTGCCCCAATAGAGTGTCTCACGCTATCTAATGTTTATGATGCTCTAATTGGACACGAGAGCGATGTGTGGTGGCAGAAGTATTTCTATGAGCCTATGGGTATTATGAAGGCTACATTATGTCGGAGAATACTTGAAAATCCGAACGATTCTAAGTTGAGACATGAATTAGCCGAAATGAACAAGGCGGATGTCATTGCTTTGGCTAAGATTATCAGTAAAATGCTAAAAATTGGAGTAAAAAGTATGGGGAAAGCGAATTTTTGAAATACCGACAATTTCTATTCGAATTTCTCTTCGATCGCTGGGACTTAACTCAAAGCAAGTGTAAGTATGTATTTTTATCCATGGTAAAAGAGCATACTAGTAGAATCAGCACAGACAAACCCAGATCTTGATCATTTTTCTCTCAATATTATTGGTTAGTCTAAAAAATAGGTATTTTTATTTCTCTTACTGATCGAGCTAGGGTTCGAAAATGCATAATGATTTGTGGTCTCATGTATTGGAGAAGCTATGCCATCTTCTTGGCCTTGATTATCATCTATACTCGAAGGTAAGGGAGGTTGTAGAGATACACCCTCCATTAGTGAGGGAAGTTTTTCCTGCACTTAATGAGGATGTCCGTGAGA
>CAZWPQ010000080.1:0-4093 GCA_964636085.1 uncultured Nitrososphaerota archaeon | reverse complement strand
ATTTCAAAAAAAATTTTTCTAAATTACCTTTTTCAATTAAAAAAGATATTCAAAGGGCTTAATGTCGTTGTAGCTACCTTCGCAAACTCGTTTAAGAATAAAATTTCCTTTTCACATATTCGCGTTTTTTCAATGCTTTCACTCGTAAGTTATGAACCGCACCACCGTGGCCATTGCTGCAACAGTTTAGTTTTGGCATTATGGGTTAGCTTCTTGTTCGATGTCTCTAATAAATCCTATGAGTACTTCGGGGGATATCCTAAAACCCTCGCGTATCATCTTTTCGATGCTATCCTTAATCTCTTTAACTTTAATGATGCCCTGGAGGAGCATCAATTTTAACACAAACATCGTTCCATGAATAGCAACTCCTAGGATTTTCCCAGTCCTCCTAGCTCTTTCATCGTCAATTATGGCGATACATTCCTCATTCAATGCTAGAAGTATTGCTGATGATTCTCCGAGCCCAAGTTTATAGGTCTCAGCTACAAGCTTAGTATTTGTCGGGTCCCCCCTAATCTCTACTTCTCTAGAGTTTATTAGAGATTCCACAACATCTACTTCTGGAGCTCCAACCTTCCTACCCTCTATGACAACCTCTCTGTATACCGAGTTGGTGATAATTATCGATGCTATAGTCACTAATTTCCTTATAAGGCCCGCCTTGGATAGGTATATCAATGGGGTAGAATTCAGCACGAGGACTATTTTCTTTCTAGCTTTTCGCTCCATTCCCTAGCGGCCTTCAAATCTTCTCTTAACGATTCAATGGTGTACCTGAGTGTGACTCCTAGATCGACAAGTTTCGCAATAAACTCCCTTAGTGATAACCCAGCATGCTCAGCGGCCTTACCTAAAGACACCGTGCCATTTAAATACATATTTATAGCCTCCCTTATGCGTTCCTCAATAATCTTCTCATGCAGTAGTTTTCTGGCTAAAGTCGATTTCGGTATTTGCTCAAGTCTAGCTCTCTCCTCAAGATACTCAAGATCCTCCTTTGGTATTCTCACTGGCAATAACTCAGACAATCACATCACCAGTATATAATAATAGTAATCAATGATATATAAAAGTTTACAATAGAATACAAATATTATCAATTTACAATAACTGTTCAAAAAGGCTATGGTCCCCCTCAGATAGCTACCTTATAGCCTTACCCATAAAATTTCTAGTCCGCTTGTCCTTATTGCTGACATGTCTCAGCTTGGGACTCAAAGGTTTTAAGCAGGAAAAAACGTATGTGTTATTGTTGCATATTTTGTTTGTTGATAGATCCAAGGAAAAAAACCTTGGGTTCTTGGGGGAGATCAATATCACGTATCATACTCTTTATTTTTCATAGCTCTTTACATGCTTCTATCGGTGTTTTGACTGTGATTTTAAGTTTGAAGTCGCTTGGATTCCATGTCACAAATACATCTCCAGTGCTTTCTGCATAGGCACCGATGATGAAATCTGGTAGGATTCTCTTTCGTTCTCCGCCTCTCATTATATATTCCGCATAGAGCTCTCCAGCCCTCTTAATTATCTCCTTTGTAAAAGTGAATAATATATTTATCTTGGCGGCCGCCAGAAAATCATTTAGCTCTTTCTCCCTCTTCTTGGGTTCTGGGTCTAAATGCATCCAATGTATAGAATTCTGAGAGAACAATTGGCAGAATTAGATATGTGTCCCTTCTTTTTCGCCATCTTAAGAGATAGTAATGAATCTTCAGCGAATTCGTCATCAGCTAGGGGGCTAACTATCACATTTGTATCAATCACTAGCCTCATGCCCTCTCAACCATCTTGTAGCCCTAACACTATCCTTAAATCTTTTAAGCAAGGGGTGCTTACGCCAAATCCCTCTAAATTCATAAAGACTTTTTCTAACTTCAGCTCTTCTTAGTATTGCAACACCATCCCTCCCAATTTCCCAAATTACTTTATCACCAATGTTAATGCCTAATGCTTCCCTTATCTCCCTAGGAATTGTAACCTGGAACTTCCTAGTAACCTTACTCTCCAACTCGTTCAACTTCAAAGTACTACCATAAAATACTACCAATAACGTCTTTAAAACTGCTTGTTTTGCATGAAGAATCATCAATACCTACTATAGAGTTGTTGTCTAGGAATAATCTGTCTGCCTGTTGTGGGGTTCTCTTCTCTGTTCTCGGCGAGAATTTTGACTAATTATGTTTTTCTCGGTATCTAGGATGGTATTATTGTTATCTCTTTATGGGTTATGTGTTATTTCAGAAGCTGGTCAATTTTGTGCTTGTGGATGCGTCTTCCAAGCAAGATAGAAATAACTACTGACACAAGAATATTCCCAACTCTACATGATGATTTTATGGTGGCTTATATTGGTTGGTTTTTCCCATTTTTAATGTAGATACTTAGTGAGTGCCTCATGACTTGTAATCCTGGGGGTTATTATGGCTGATGAGCGTGAGTTGAGGCGTATAGGCAAGAGATTTTCCTCTAGATTGCAGTCACCTTTTGTGTTTGAGGATTATGTTCCTAGGGATAAGTTTTTCGACAGAGATGTAGAGCTGGAGTTCTTCTATAGGAATGTTAGTGTGAAGCGGAAGATATTGCTGTGTATAGTTGCTCCATTAAAGTATGGAAAAACAAGCCTTATGATGCGCTATTATGAGATGGTCCAGGAATTCGATGACGTAATCCCCATTTATATCGACCTAAAAAAGAAAGATAAGCCCATAAAGTTCATGGTTGAAGAGTTGAAAAAATTTGACATTGATGTTGTTGCTGGATATAAGAGATGCTTGAGGGAAGGAAGTCTGGATCGGCTTTTTGATGAAATCAACGAAATAATGATTGGGAAGGATGAATGGTTGTTTTTATTCTTTGACGAGTTTCATCTGCTACCTTCTCGGTTGAGGACTGAGGGATTCTACAGGGAGTTCGGAGATGTTGACATATTTGGATTTATGAGGGGCTTCGCTGAGGGGGCAAGGATAAGCTATATAGTTTGTGGTTCAGTAATAGAGCCCCTAATGCATGCCCTAGATGTTTGGGGAGGAAGATTCCAGATGATATATCTTGGGCCATTTAATGAAGAGGACGCTACTTACATGGTGAAGAAACTATTTGCCGAGGGAGGCATGGATATAAGCGATGAACATGCAAAAATAGTCACTGAGGCCGCAGGCCATCACCCATTCTACATACAGTACATGTGCCACCAAATATATACTGCAGGGGAGATAAGCCGGATAACAATAAGGGAGGCAAAGCAGAGACTCTTCGAATTCCTATCCCCCATATTCTCTGGATACCTAGAGAGGATTCGGGAAATAGGCAAGGAGTACATAGAAGCCCTAAAAAAACTAATGCGAAATGAGCCACTAACAATAGATGATAGGGTATGCCTAGGAAGACTAATGAGGATGGGAATACTGAAGCCAAAAAACTCGAGATTTGAGTTTGTGGATCCGCTCTTTAGAAGATATATGGAGCGGATAATCGAGAATCTGGAGCCGGTAGACATAATAGTTGTTGGACATTGGGCAGAAAGGATCATAGGGAATTACCTATTACGAAGGGGATATATCCCATACTACTCCCACGACAGCCGAGGAGCCTTTGATATATATGTGAAAGTAGAAAGCTGGGATGTGGGAATTCAAGTAAGATACTCAACAAGCAATGTAGCATACCTATCCAAAGAGGACGCCGAAAAAATAGAGACGACAGCAAGAGAAAATAATTGGATACCAATAATAGCCCTCGTCTCAAAACAGATAAGATTCTTCCCAGAAATAAAGCCCGGAAAATATAGGGGAGAAGATGGATATGAGGACATATTAGAAGCGATAAGAAGATGCCCCTACTCATGGATTCCACGACCTTGACTCTATTGTATAGACCACGTTAGATCGACAAGAATAACACCTACTATGCCCCCCTCTATTCGAAGGCCGCAAAACTAGTTTCATTAATCAATTTTGGTAGCTTCTAACACGCAGCAATTAGCACTAGAAGGATCATATAGGCAACAGCGTCGGAGGGGAGAAGAAACAGAAACATAAACAGCTAAGAGCTCCCAGACCAGTATTCAGAACAACGGGAGGAAGTAGGA
>CAZWPQ010000079.1:0-4120 GCA_964636085.1 uncultured Nitrososphaerota archaeon | reverse complement strand
TCTCGGAATTCTCATACTAAACATAATGTATTACACTGGAATAGCATTCGTTGTCTCTGGCTTCTTTGAGCCAATCATTAGTGGCCTGTTTGGTCTACCAAGTGATACTGCACTAGCACTTATTATTAGTATTCTCAGAAAAGATGTTGCCGTTGGAACACTAGGAGGGTATCCGCTTACCGCATCTCAAGCGTTAATAGCCGTGACTCTAATTACCCTATACTTCCCCTGCATCGGTTCACTACTAATAATTCTATCAGAATTTGGCCCAAAAAAAGCAATATTAATGATAGTTTTGATGTTCGGTTTTTCCACGGTTATTGGGCTTCTATTGAGAGTAATTCTAACAGCTCTGCTTTAATCTCTATTAGTTTAGGGTCGCAAAATTAGTTACATAGGGCGTTTCAACGGCTTCTAAATGGAAACATAGAGCAGAAGAAAGGATAGAACTATGGATTGAAAGAGTTAGATGGGACCTAATCGGCAACATCAAACAAAACAGAAATAAAAAGGCGATATCTGGTCACTTTATAATCTATACTCATAGGTTAAAGAAGCTCAGCAACCATATAGATTATAGAAGCAAAAACAAAAGAAATATTGGATCTATAAAATTTTTACTTATAGGTGTGATTATAACTATCAAACCAAAACTAAATGTATTTCCTATTCTTCTCGTTTCACTATCCGTGAAATACTTTTATGAAAGCTATGATGTTTTTACTTCAACAAATATGTTTATAAAGATTGCATTATAAAGTGTATGCATGAGTTTGAAATTACTTTATATGTTTCCTACCAATTATTATTAAATGTCTCCAATTAAAGCTTCTAGTTGGTTTTTTCTCCTGTAGATAACATAACTTCATCATTCATATGCTCTAAAGAATCTCTGATCTTAATTCTAAATTTCGGCTATTTATAATATAAACAAATCTAGGAACAAAAAAATAAAGGGAAATCTTGAAACTATCGAGAACGGCGACGAAGAACAACAACAGCAATGAATAAGACAATAATAATGGCGACCACAACAACAATGAGATATGGAAAAGCACCAGGAGCCCCCTCCTCCATTGTTGTGGTCTCCACAATAATTGTTATCTCTATCGTGTCCTTCGCAATGTTTCCAGCCCTGTCTACGGCCCTCACAGTTATTGCGTGTGTCCCCTCTGTGAGTGTGATTGTGTAGCTGTTCTGATCTGGCGGTATGCTTGTGTTCACAGAGGAGCCGTCGACATAAAGCTCGTAGTGGTCAAGCCCGATATCGTCACCACCAACAAATGCTATGGTTACTGTTGTCGTGTTTAGTGTTGCTCCGCTCTCTGGGGATGTTATGCTTACTGTTGGCGGCGTAGTGTCGACTATTACCTTTACTATGTCCTCAGCTACGTATCCGGCCCTATCTACAGTTCTCGCGGTTATTGTGTATGTCCCCTCCGTGAGGGTGATCGTGTAGCTGTTCTGGTCTGGCGGTATGCTCGTGTTCACGGGAAAGCCGTCGACGTATAGCTCGTGGTGGTCTATTGGGCTGGTATTTTGGGGGATTTCCCATCTTACTATTACTTTTGTTGTGTTTAGTATGGTGTTGTCTTGGGGCTCTACTATTTTTATTGTTGGTCCCACGATTATTTCTTGTCCTATTTTTCCCATTAGTGGGTATTGGTCTGGTCCGTATGGTGTTTCTCCTATTCCGTCATCGTTTTTGTCTTCCCCTGTGTAGTCGCTCCAGTAGTTTCCTGTGTAGTTTGTGTATGTTTCTCCCCCATATATGTATGTTGTTGGCTGTGGGGAGTAGAATCTTCCCGCACTTGCCTCTTCAGTGTATTGGTGTGTGTTGTCTATGAAGTTGTTTAGGTATATCTTATTGTTGTCCGAGTTTTTAGAGTATATCCCATAATCTTTGTTGTTCTGTATTGTGTTGCCATATATAGTGTTATTGTCCGATTGATAGATGACTATTCCACCTTTGTTGTTCTGTACTGTGTTTCCATATATAGTATTTTTGCCCGAGAAATAGAAGCGCATCCCTTGATAAGAATTGTTCTGTATGGTATTTCCATATATAGTGTTGTTGACCGAGTAGGAGAAACACATTCCTTGATAAGAATTGTTCTGTACTGTGTTTCCATATATTGTGTTACTATACGAGTAGTAGAAGTATATCCCATACTGGTTGTTGTTCTGTATCATATTTCCATATATAGTGTTGTTGTCCGAGTCATCGAAGTCTATCCCATCATCCCCGTTGTTCTGTATCATATTTCCATATATAGTGTTGTTGTCCGAGTCATCGAGGTATATCCCCTCCCAATCGTTGTTCTGTATTGTGTTTCCATATATAGTGTTGTTGTCCGAGTATTTGAAGTATATTCCATACTTGCTGTTGTTCTGTATCGTGTTATTGTATATAGTGTTGCTATCCGAGTCATTAAGGTATATCCCATATCGGTACCATTCCTGTATTTTTGTGTTTCTTATTGTTACGTTTGTGGCATTGACTACCAATATTCCATACTTGCTGCTCTTGTTGTATACTCCATCTATCATACGTCCTTTTCCATCAAGCACAACGTTGCTCGCGTTGATATATATCGCTGCCTCATACATGCAGTCTATTATGTTTTGGGTTAGCTCGTAGTATCCTGGCTCGTCTATCAACATGTACCATGATGATGGCTGTCTTGTTGCTTGGGCCTTTAATATGTCTTCTTTGTTCCTAATTTCTTCTATCTTGGTGTTCCATAGTATTTCCAGCTTACTATCCCCCGAGCTACGGACAATTCGCAGTGTTTTCTTTATCATTGCTCTACTTGCTCCACTCCATTTTCCCCCCTGTATGCTCTTTTCTATAGAGTAGTTTTGGGTTATAGTGGCTGTGGCCAGAATTATTATTAGGAGTATTATTATTTTTGGGTTTAGACTCAATTTGGTGCACCCTAGAGACCTATTCTTGCCGAGACAGAAGAAGAATTCTTCTCCTGCCTAGGCATAATAAATATGGAAAAACTTTATATAATTCTATATATATGTGTTTGCTTATTAGGATTTTTACCCACATAAATCGTTGTTTGGTTGTATTTTTTCTGCATTTCAATTTTTAGGTATCGTTCTTTAATTA
Organism: uncultured Nitrososphaerota archaeon; assembly: GCA_964636085.1. GTDB lineage: Archaea > Asgardarchaeota > Njordarchaeia > Njordarchaeales > Panguiarchaeaceae > Panguiarchaeum. The sequence goes on along the minus strand of CAZWPQ010000079.1, from coordinate 999 downwards.
CAAAAATACCGCGAGAAAACCCCTAGACCGTATCTTGGGGACGAATGTTGTCTAGAAGGGAGGCGGTGCTGGGTGGCGGAAACACAAAATTTAAAAACAACAAAACAAGAAAAAGAGAAACATGAATAGAAATGCCGAGACACAGACACACCAAGTAGAGAATAGCCTACCACATCTTTTAGATACCGAAGCACAGGAGGAAAATACTGAGAGGACGCATTGCAAAGATCACGCAGGAGGCAATAGAGGAAAAGCCTAGAAACTGAATGTAGAGATGACTGCCTCAGCAATAATGCCAGACTATATACATCTCATAATCTCTGCACTACCAAGCATATCCCCAAGCGAGCTATCAGGCATCTAAAGAGTTACACTGTGAGGAAACTTAGTGAGGAAGTATCGGTGGCCTAGCCTAGGCCACTTCACTGGGATCTTTCCCATTAGAGGGTAAGCTAGACCTCCCCACTAGGGAATCTTAAGATCCCTGCACTTTACAGTATTTGAAAGGCGTTCTATTGCTTGAAGAGCGAGTTAAATGAAGTTTTATCATGGATAGCACTTATACGCATTATACGCGAAATACATATTATTTATGTGTTATATTTGATAGGTTGGTGCATGTGGCTAAGACATGTCCTTATCCCACGCTAGGTCGGTAGGAATTGTTGCGTATGCTTGTCTTTTTTCTCACGAGGGTTTCTGGAAGTATTAGGGACACTATGATTGTTATTGCAACCTTGCTTTTAGAACTAAATATAAAGGTATTGAAGTGAACACACTAAATCTCAGCAAGATCATAGATGAGCATGAGAAGAGTATGCCTGAAGAAAACAGGCTTGATTACAGAATAGCAAGAAGACATATACGGTACCCCAATACTGCTCGCTATTTATTTAAGTTCTACGAGAAATTAAGGAATTTCAGATAGAAAAATCTGATTCTTCGTGGAGGCTGTCCCTGTTTAATCTAGGCTTCGATGTTCTTTGTTCTTTCTGTCCC
>CAZWPQ010000078.1:3097-4596 GCA_964636085.1 uncultured Nitrososphaerota archaeon | reverse complement strand
ACCTGTATGATGAGCCGGAAAGTCCATCCACTATGTGCCCCATACCGTTGAGCACAACATTACTAGCGTTTATGTAGATTCCGCATTCTTTGTCGCAGTCTATTATGTCATCCGTCAATTCATAGTATCCAGGCGTGCTGATGAGCATACACCACGTTGTTGGTTGTCTTGTCGATGATAAGGCTATTTTGTCTAGGTCTTTTTCTTCCATTATCCGCTCTTCCCAACCATCATTTGTCCACATAATGCTCTGCCGTTCGTCGTGTTCCATCTGGGCATTCTCAGCAGTCTTCGTATATGTATTCTTCCTCTCCGTTTTCCAGATTGTATCGGCAGCATTCACATTATTTTCATTCTTAGAAGGGGCACCAAAATTTACTATGGTTGCTATGACAAGGAGGAAGATTATATATGCGGCGACATGACGCTTCGTCACTCGAGACACCGATCCCACAGCCTAGATTTGTGAACCCTAAGGTAGAAAGAGCCGTATTCTCTTTCCACCTTTGGGTTCATTGTCAAAGCAAAAAATTTTTAAAAATACAAAATTAGGATTTTCCGCAACTATTTTTTGTGGGATATTTATGTGGGAATATTTCGTCCCACTTAAAATTCACTATCATGACTGGTATCTAATCTTAACTTAGTTCTTTGAGTAAATTTTTTATAGTTGTATTCTTTTTTTATCTACTACAAGGGGTGGTATGGTTTGGTGGGAAAAGTGAAGGCTGGTTTGATTAGAAGATCTGTTGATAGTAAAGGTCGTGTTGTATTGCCTATGAAGGGTCTGGATGAGGTATATATGGCTGTTGTTGGGGAGGTTATTCTAGTAAGCCCGAATCCGAACGCTATCAGGGAGCTATGCGAATCATTGAATGAGATAAGTTCTGTGAGGAAGAAAAGAGCGATCTCTGAGTGGTTTGGACTGGTTAAGAAGGCTGGGCTGGACAAACTACCCCCAAAGCTTATCGATAAGCTTGTATCCCGCAGTATTGTGAGGGAGCTTGAATGAGTGTAGTGTTCATCGATACCAACGCGCTATTCAAAGGAAAGACGGTGTTCGAGAAGTTAATAGATATGGGTTATAATCTGTGTACAAGCCCCCTAATCATCTACGAATTTGTAAAGGTTATAGATGAGCTTGTTATTGAGGAGAAAAATGAGGAGCGTAGAAAACTATATAAGAGACTTAGGAGGCGACTACCATTTCTCCTCAGGGATTTAGAGATCGAGATAATACCACACGAATTAACCTACACCGAGCTTGAAGAAGCATATAACGTAATGCATGAAAAAGATGTCGACATAGGGGATGCCATGATATATATATTACTAAGAAGAAAGGGTATTCAGAAAATCCTAACATATGATGACGACTGGGGCCGAATGGACATAGAGGTTGTTCAATGAAGCCACACCTATCTGTAATTCATGGAGAAATTCTCTTATTTGAACCCACCCAATTTCAGTTCTTTTCAATAGCGAATTTCCTTATATCC
>CAZWPQ010000078.1:0-3087 GCA_964636085.1 uncultured Nitrososphaerota archaeon | reverse complement strand
CTTATATCCTCATCATCCCCTTCCAGAGCTAAACGCTCAAAACACTCGACATAGAATCCCCATTATAATTCCATCCAATATTTTATCTAGCCGGTTTTTTCCATTTTTCTTTTTAGTAGGGCATAGCCAAGTAGAAACCAAAAGGAAGAGACACTGGATAGATGAATGATGCGTAAGTAATCAAGCTCACCAAATATTACTAGTTGCCGTGTAAATTTTATGTGTAGCGTTAATGGGTTAAAGCACATTATCGCTTGGACCGGTAGTGGGAACACATTTAGGGGATAGTATATTGGGCTAATATATGTTAGGATGCTTGCGAGAAAGGACGCGATTATTGATAAGCGCACAATGTTCTTCACTAACGATGAAAAGACAAGTATGAACCCTAGAACTCCGATCGCTGCGATGTAGAGAGAAATCACCATGAGCAAAAAAGATGAAACATTCATTTTTAGGCCCATTAAGCTCGCAATTAATAGACAAAGCGTCGGTATGGGTATCGTAGTTAGAGCTGCCGAGAGAATACTTGCAAGTATTATTTCGCTCTCTCTGACAGGAAGCGATTTATAGAAGAGAACGCTTGCTGTGGAAAACTCAATTGTCGCGAGGACAGCCATGCTCACAGATACGGCTATTATCTGGATTGATAGCCAACCTAAGAGTATTATCGCTGAGGATGTTTCTCCAACAAATGCTCTCAGACCATATGTTAGGAATATAGTGCCTAATATCGCCGATGTAAGGGGACTAAAGGTTATTTCCCAGCGATTCGTTAGGTTCTTTCTCAGGAAGTATAGAAAGAGAACATTGAATCTCAATTTACTTGCCTCTCCCTAGCAGTTTTTCGAAGATTAATGTTTCCTTTGGCCTTATGTTAATATACTTTATCTCACCGCCTTTTTCAAATATTCTTTTCAGAATGGTGCTCAATGGGTTCAGAGATAGCAAATACATCTTCGCATCGAGTTGGATTTCTTCCTTTGATAAACTGAGGACTGATACGTTATTAGTTTTTATTTTTTCTAGAAACTCATCGGCTTTGGATGCGCTTAACTGAATCACCTTTACGGATCCACCAGATACCCCGAGGCGTTCGAGAATTTCAGAAACCAGCCTATTAATACTAACATCGACTTTCTCAACATCTTCGATCTCCTCTAAGCTCTTAACTTCCTTTATGGATAGCCCCCTAAGCGTAAGTTCGAGCAACCATGCAGTCGATGATTTCCTTATTTCCTGCTGTAGCTCATCTCTTGTGTACTCACTTATCTTTCTCCCATTACTCAAAAGCAGAATGCGATCCGCAAACTCCATAATGTCGTCCAGGCAATGCGATATCATAACCAACGATTTTTCCTCATTGACTAGCTCCCTCATGCGCTCCTTAACTAGCGAAACTGATGCGACATCAAGATTGGCGAATGGTTCATCAAGAATAACAACATTTGCATCATCTCTAATGAACAGTTTAGCCAATTCTACCTTCTTTTGTTGGCCGATTGACAATTGCGATATACGGGAACGCTTTTTATCACGCAGCCCCAATCGTCTAAGCGCCTCTTCGATACGATATTTATAATCCCTTATCCCGTGAATCTTAGCCCAGAAAACCAAGGCATCCCAGACCCTATCACTATGGTCAAATAAAGTGCTCTGATATATCAGTAAAACATTTTTTCGCAACAATACTTTATTCTCCTGCCCAAAAATTCTTATGGTTCCAGAATCGGGACTAGTTATTCCCGATAGAATCCGCGCTAATGTAGATTTGCCAGAACCATTAGGTCCAAATATACCTAGGGTCTCCCCCCGGCATATGACTATATCGACACAGTCTAAAGCCTTTTTATTCCCATAATGTTTAGTTAGTCCATGGCCAATCAATATTTGTCTCTCACCGATCATGTCTCATTTACCTAGGCAGAGTTTGTAAGCTTCTTCGACATCACGACCACATGTCTCTTTTAGTAGCTTATTGATCATCTCGTAGTTCTGTGGTTTTTCCTCCGCGATCCTATCAATCAACTTTGGGAGTGTTTCCTTGTCGCATAGGTTAACGAATAGCTTCATAACTCCTGCTCTTAAAGTCTGATCGGTTTCGTTTTCAGATAATTTTTCAGCAGTTTGCTTAATCTTCGCTATGATGTCTGTCACATCACCTCCTATCTGTGCTAGTGAAGCAATTATTCTTTCCGCCCGAGTATCACTCCAGGCAATTATGCTCTCTAAACTCGGCATTTTCTCCCAGAAGTATCGCTTCTCGATATCGCCCTTCGCGTCAGGATAAAACTCTATGAGAACATGGTAGGCGAGGGCATGAGTTATTCCCTCCATGACCCATTTTGGTAGAAATCCTAGGCCCTTAGCAAGTTTCAGGTAGCTTTTTATCACATTACTAACAATATTCCTCAAATTTTCGATATCATCCTGCTCCAAATCCCAAGTTATTGGGAAAGCTAGGGGCTCTTCAAGACTCTTCAATGTTAAAATAACTACCTTCTCCTTCTTGCCTACTTTGATTCGAAACTTAAAGCGATTGTCCAGCCTAATATAGTTCTCCAAAATGCTAGAGAGCCTATTAATAATTTCACTAATGCGTTCACACGTCTCAGCGGGAATGTTCTCGGGGCATTCTATCTCAAACATAGGTTAGCACCAATATTAAACCAAATTGCAAATAGTGCCCATCTCCGCGGCATCGATAAAGCCTCCCATCTCATAGAGTTCTAGGGCATCATCGTATACATTCCTAGTCTTCCCTGTCAACTCTCCCAAATCCATGGGATACACCCATAGTTAGTGGATAATTTTCTCTTTCTATGTTTTTTATTTGTATCCTACGATCAGACTTGTCCATCCTTTAGTAATCTCTCCCAGTATCTTCGTATCCCTAAATCCCACATTTCTCATTATTTCAGCATATTCTCTCATTGTCGGAGGGAATTCTCCGTATTCCTCTACACTTCCAGCGACTATTAGTTGTGATATTTCATGTGATAAAGCATAGGGAGCTTCCCCCAATCATTCCACGGAACTATATCCTTAATAACGAATCTTCCTTTCTCCTTAAGCCATTCATATGTT
>CAZWPQ010000077.1:0-4649 GCA_964636085.1 uncultured Nitrososphaerota archaeon | reverse complement strand
AAAACTTCATCACATGATACACTCTTCCCACATCAATGCCAGTTATATAGCGTGAGATACACCCACATAACTAGCGATAGATAGCGTGGTAGCCACCACAGCTCAGCATCGTCGATAGCAGTGGAGTATGTTCTAGCACACCTATGCAAGAACCTCATAGCCAAGCTCTCTAAGTATTTTCAATGCCTGCTTCATCGTGATTCTCTTGAAACGTCTCCTCCTAGGAACATAGCCCCGCTTCAGATTCTCGCTCCAAGGAGTTCTCCTAGTCAAAATATGCCATATGGCCATAGCAATCTTCCTAGCAACAGCTATTACGGCTTGTTTGTGCTTTTTACCACGACTTCTTAGGTGCTCATAGAACCTGCGAAGTCTTGGACTGTACTTTATAGCCTTCAAAGCGACTTGATAAAGGATATATCGAAGTCTCCTGTTGCAGTCCTTCCTCAATTTGCCATAAACAATCTCGTCTCCTGACTGATAGACCGAAGGTACGAGACCAGCATAACTAGCCAGATTCTTTGGTGATGGAAATCTAGAAATGCCGCCTATCTCTGCTAGGATAATTGCAGCACTCTGCAAGCCAACACCCAGTATCGTTGTGAGTAATTTCGTCTCCTCCTCAAGGTCAGACAGAGCATTCTCTATTCTTTTCTCGACACTCTCTATCTGTCTTTCGATCTCTCGAAGTAGCCTTAGTAGCGATTTAATCTCAAAAATGAGTGCATCGTCAAGTTTTCCTCTCGACTTTAGGATCTCGTCGATTACATCCCGTTTTTTAGCTAGCGATTGATTTGAAGATATTATTGCGTCAACACTGAGCCCCCTAACCAGTCCACTGACAATCGCAATCGCTCCCTTACCAAGTGTGCTGAAAGCCTTCTTTAGATCTATACCCACCTCATCGAGCGTTTTTCTAATCTCATTTTTCACCGATATAAGTCTTGAGACCATCTTCATCCTAAATCTGGTCAGTCTCCTTAGCCTTATGATCTTTGGATCTGTAGGGAGCTTATATGCCCGTATCTCACCGACAACAAACCTCTTTACGAGTCTTTCAGCATCACGCTTGTCTGTCTTCAGCTGATTGTTAGTCTTATTGTCCCTTGGATGCACCATCCAAACATCAAACCCAGTGTTATCCAATGCCATGTATACCATGTAGCTATACGGCCCTGACGACTCCATGACTACCTTCTTTGTTTCGTTCTTCTCAAGAAACTCGACCAGCTTGTCGAGTCCTTCCCATGTTCTCTCGAATCTCCCCAACGCTACATCTTTAGCCTTTACCACAGGCTTTCCATTATCATCTTTCTCAAAAAAGACATCAAAAATGTATGCGACAATAAAAGACTTGTGGACATCTAGACCGCACGTTCTCATATCTGGCACCTAGCAAATTGTGTCTGTAGATATAGCTATCCCCCAACTGGGGCCGAATTCTATTCATTTTATCCTACAGGGTTGAAACCCTAGCTACCCGCCCCACTTGGGGGTGTCAACAGTTTTGTATGCTCGGCCTCGAAGGGCCAAAACAGCACGCGTATCATCCAATGATAATGTAGAAAAAATCCGATTTATCGGCACCATTTCCACATAGTCCGGGCTCGTGGCCCAATGTGGTGTTTATGGTGGTGCCGACATAACATAGATGCAAATTTTGCTTATATAAGTCTGATATCACTACATCACAAGCTTTCTACGGGGCATACCTCCCAGCGGAGCGAGAGGAGCGTTTTGAAATAGCCGAGTATGTTTTCGCACCTCTACCAATGGCATAGAGTATTGCTTTTTGCTCATATGAAAATTTCTCTAAAAATAGTTCAAAGTAGACATTTAATGTTCCAGATAGGAACTCCTCGATGATGACTTCCCTGGCTATGTCCATTGATGGATTGTTAGGTAAGGCGTATCCAATAAATATTATGTACTGAGGCACACCGAACATCTGTTGAGCCACATTCCATGCAACCTTTTTGTTGATTTTTTTATTCCTCCTCTCCATGACAATCATAAGCAAGTTGGCTGCGTCAGGTACCTTCAATGGATCTAGAAACACTACCTTGTGGAAACTCTTCAATAAGGGCGATGAATAATTTAATATTAACTCATATATTGCTCCAATTGATGTATCCGAAGCTAAAACACCCAGCTTGGATGATTCTATGTAGTCCCTAATATAACCAACTACAGCCTCTGCTCCACCAATGGAACTAAAAGGCTTAAATTCACCAAACCGTTTCAATAGTGCTGTAATTTCATCAAGAACTAAAACTTGAACCCCCTTTTCCATGATAGTATTGAAGAATACGTCAAGAGTAACTCTAGCATCGAGCCCCCTTGAGAACCTAAATTCATCAGCACGACCAATAAGACTACAATCGCGCTCAGCCTCTTCAAATAGACTATCTGGATTTATTATCTTAAGACAATTAATATACAAGGTTTTTACCCCCCTGTTCTCTAGGATATCAACAATTTTTCCTGATAGAGCACTCTTGCCATAGCCTCTCAAACCTAGTAAAAGAACATTCCCCCCACTAAGTAGAATGCTAGATATATCCTCAATTTCGCTTTCCCTATCGACAAAGAATTTCAGTCTTGGTCTAGGCAACCGATACACCCTCGTACCATACATATTTGTATCATACAAAATTGTATGTAAAAAACCCAAAAAACCCAGAATAGATTAAGACCCTAACCACATGTTTTGGCAAATCCAGAAAGAACCCTAAATTAATTCTCCCTTTCTGGATCTCAACTCAATAAGAAATGGTTTGGAGAAAGAATGAATATTCTATTAGTAGTTAGTGAACCATATTCTCTTAATGTGTGTCTTATCGAAGTCCACGTCTTCTGTTGCTATTGTCGTTATTCCATTGTTGTCCATTACCGCTAGATGTAGTGCATCTGATGGTTTTAGGTTGTATCTTTTAATATAAATCTTGGCCTTGTGGTATTCTAATTCTCCTAGTGGTAATAGGGAGACATACGGTATTACTGCTGTGTCAATAAAATCTATTGTGTCATCATAGGATACCCTATACTTTTTTCTGGATATGTATATCGTCTCATCAAGAACTAGCACATCGGTAAAGAGCTCCTCACTTAGAAGCTTTTTATAAAACTCATCTACAATTCTGGCTTCTCTCCTCATATACCTAAACATATCTCTGCCTGAAGATCTAGCATCAACAAAAACTTTCATTCCTCGAACTCCTCCTCAAGATCGACAGTTTCCAGCTCACCTAAATGCCCTACTCTTCCCCTAATCTGCTTTCTCCGGGCCCTTATCCACTCTATCACCCTGTCGGGATCAACAATTTTTCGGATCAGTATTCCATCCTCCCGCGGCTCAATAGTCACTATGCCCCCCTCCACAATATTATAGACCTCTCTAAGCACTTTTGGTATGATAATCTGTCCCTTCGGCCCCACTCGAATTTTCAGTTTAACCATAGGTATTACCATGTATAACCAATGGTTATATTATAAGAAGAAAATGTTTTTAAATTCTTTCCTAAGAGACTGTCTATGGTTTTTATTTGCTGGTTCTAGCCTGAAGGCTCACTCCACAAAACTCCGACAAAAACCATGTGCCTCCAACATGCTCTTAACGCAAGTTTTCTATGGTATATATGGACGAGTGCAGGCACCCGAAAGAAAGTATGGTCGAGAGGAAGATCAGCGGCGAGACGGAAAAGAGATGCTTGTCCACGCATGTGCCTAATGTGGGGTAATCTTGGAGGTAATATGTCTGGAGTGCGGAATTAGGGAGTGGAGGAATGACAACTATGTGGGGCGGGACGCGTGTAAGAGGTTTGTATGCTCGGGCTGTGGTGAATCCATATCGCTAGCACCTTCCGGAGTTATAGCCAATGAGGGAGTTTTGTGGGATGAGCCTTCAGGCTAGAACCGGCAAATAAAAACCACAGACAGCCTCCAACCGTCAACAAGACCAGAACAAAAAATAAACATTAAGAAAAACTCATTCTTTCTTCCTACTCTTAACATAAAGGGCCTTAACCTCCTCAGGAATATGAGCAATCACACCAGCATCAATAAGCACATTAAGCATCTTCTGACTCCACTCAATCATCTCCTTAGCGCGCTCATACTCCTCCTTCCATGTAGTAGTACGACGAGCAACCCCCTGCTTAACAGCCTGCATAGCACAGGCCGCAGCCTCATAAGGGAACACGCCTGGCTCATCCATTCTAGCAATAATATATTCCTCACTCAACTCAAACTTGCCATGCTTCTCAGTATACTCAGCAATAGCATCTCCTGCTGCAACACACATCTCATCAGTAACCGTTTTAGCCATGACGTCTAGGCACCCACGGAAAACGCTAGGAAAGGCAAGCGAGTTATTAATCTGGTTTGGGAAGTCACTACGGCCTGTCGCTACTATTCTTGCTCCTGCTTCTTTTGCTTCCCATGGCCACATTTCTGGGATCGGGTTTGCACATACGAAGACTATTGAGTCTTGGTTCATTTGGGCTACTTCTTCTTTTTTGATTACTCCTGGGCCTGGTTTGCTCATTGCTATTAGTACGTCTGCTCCTTTTAGTGCTTCTTTTAGTCCTCCTTGTATTCCTTCTGGGTTTGTGTGTTCGCACCACCACCATTTGTATGTTCCTTTGCAG
>CAZWPQ010000076.1:0-4847 GCA_964636085.1 uncultured Nitrososphaerota archaeon | reverse complement strand
CGCGATTATCGATATTTCTATCTGGCTTTACTTTAGGATGCGCATTGGAAAAATCAAGAGGCTCATAACGAAGGCACAGGCAATTGCCAACTCAATAGGGATCTCTGGAAATAATATCCTATTGAGGCGCGGAATGCCAGTTTCTAAAGGAAAATTTATCATGTATTTCAGTCTGTCATATAGCCCAATGCTACGGAGAGGAACATCAAGATCCTCCGTGAGATTCGAGCCTATCGAGAGGCAAGAATTTGCCACTAAGCTCAGCTTTTTTAAGCTTGAAGACTTCGTTTTCTCAGATAGAGGCGAATTAATGTGGCTAGAACTTCCGGCGTGGAGGATCGAGGATCCAGAATTCGGGGATGGGAAAGACTATATTCTGATAATACCTTTAGAGCCAACATTGTTGGAGGATATAGAGAATAGTATCACTTTGTCTCATAAGGATGATGCCGCGACATTTAGCTATCGGATACATGATCGCTCGATAGAATGCAAAATTTATTATTCACCCAGCGGCCCTTCGCGCACTACAAGGAAAGCCAAAGTCCGTGTAATTCTTCCGAGCCCCGTACCTGTGCCGAAGACACTTGGCGAGGTCAGTGAGCCGTACACCTCAAAAAGTTTTGCTATGGAGCTTATCCCAAGAATAGACTCGCCCAAAGTGCTAGTAGTGTATCCGGGGGCACTAAGGCTTGGACTACGACTGGGAGATTGGAGGGGGTTTATGAGGCAGATTAGAAGAGCCCTCAACATCCCAGACAATACACGCGATATGACCTCCAAACAGATAATCCTAGAATTCATCCTAGAAAGAAAATTCGCGATTGACGTCAAGCATCGCGAAGAAGTTAAGCTAAAAGTTAGATAATTTCAATTTATTATGTCATCATTGTCTATATTATTAAGAATCGTAAAACTAACGCGAATATTGACAATGAATAGAGAATAAATATTGTACCTGTGTTTTCCCACTGTATAACTCCTCGAGGAAAATAGCTATCGATAAAAGGCCAACAAAATCTAGGACCGAAGTCTCGGTGAGTAAAAATATCGAATAGTAGATGCAAGTAATACGCAGCAACAATTTTGATTAATACATATGCACCAATGAAAACATACAAAAGAATAAGTATTATGGGAATGAAGAAAAATGAGTGTATACGTTCTCCCCAAATGAATAATTTCGAGTTTTTGAGTTTTTCTAATTTGAATTTTACTTCTATTACCGAAATTAAATATAAACTATCTGGTAGTATTGAACCCAATATAACATACACATCGATGCCAAGTATCATAATGCCCCATAATACATGCAGCAATAGATCCATAACCAACACTTCTTGAACGTAAAACAAAATGATGAAACCATAAAACTTTTATGTCTTCTTAATCAGTTTTAACAAATTTTTCTTTAAAATCTCATGACGAAATATCACAAAGTACAACCCCATATAAATCGTAAAGATCAGACTAATAATAATTATTATGGCAATTTGCATCGGCTCTTTTTGTTTTAGCAGAATAGCGGATCGTCGAACCATCTTATAATGCATATATTCTTTATCTGTCATAAATACCAAAGGCAAATCATATCTCTCACCTCTCGGCGTCTCTTCTAAACTGAACAAATGATTCCACGTATTGACTTGAAGTACCAGATGTGTTCCCTCAAATGGATTAAAATTAAGGGTTCTATTAGTATCACCATAGCATAAATAGATCACAGGGCCTTTAAAAATAAGTCTGACGGGTCGATGACCTGGTAACTTTTCTGTTGTTCCTGGTTTCAAAATTTCAAATGCTATTTGCCTAATTTTAAGAGAAATGATATCTACTTCAAATTCTATTGTTTCAATATCTGCTGGATCACCATAATATATCGTCCTAAAGAATCTATACAGATTATCCATTATTGCATTGGGGTAGTACTCATCGCTCCAATAAACTCGATATGCTATTATTAATGAAGATGATTTATTGACAATTTCATAGAAGTTTTTTGTGGGTTCTGGTTTTATATTATCTTCCTGATACAAAATAGGTTTGTAGACCTCTGCTAGTTGTTCTACCGTATAATTAGCTATCTTTCGTGATGGATCCAGCACATTATAGTTACGTGGTACAGAACCAGTAATCCAAAACCCTAAAAACCCACCTATTACTGTGGATAGTAGTATGAGGAACATACTGATAATTCTTAGTAATCTCTTTTTATTACTTAATATTCTCATCGTTGGCCGCCTAAATGTATTAATATATTACATGTAGATCAGCGTTGAAAACCTCACGTTAAGTGAGCAAAAGTTTTCTTAGGAGCTCCCGTATACCTATTGTTTTTATTGTGGCTAGTAGTGTAGCTCTAATAGCACGCCTAAGCCTCTGAGAATCAAGATGGACACTTCCTACCCCTTCATCAGACACCTCATATTCGAGCCCCCTAATAATAACAGCTGGAACTTTTTCGCTTGTTTGGCCCATAACTAGGGCAGCGGCCGCGGCGATTTCATGGACAATGAAATCCACACCACCAAATTTTGGTTCACCGAATAGGTCGGGAGCACCAAAGTTTTTAGACACAACACATATCCCTGAGGCTCCCCTAGCAAAATCCAATGAGCCATATGGAAACATTATTTCCGTATCGGAGATAATTACTGCTATGTCTTTCCCAGTCTTCTGTCTGATTTTCTCTCTGATTTTTCTAGCAATCCTATCTGGATTCTTTGGGAGATAAGTTACTTTGTTTGGCGGGCTGTTCGAGAAATCTATGCTAGCATCACTATATATCTGCTTGCCCCTACTAACAACAAATACATATGGGATACGCTCAACAGCCTCTTTAGCATTACGGGGATTCTCAGTTATTTTTCTGAGGTCAACAATACCTCTCTCAACAAGCTCACGGAAGGGTATAACGAAAAGTATATCATCGCTAAGATCCAGGATCAGCTGTATGAACCGGGGATCCATATGGAGCTTCCTAGCAATTTTCATCGCCCTCTTTGAGGGCTTTATGCTATTTAAATCTAAAATATAGCCCTCAGCGATAGAAACAATTTTGCTTGTTATCACCAAGATATCTCCATCCCGAAATCCACCCGCTTGGGTATTAGCGGCCTCGACAATAAGATCTATGAGGTTGTCTCCCGGCCTAATTAGAGGTAGTTTCAAACCAATGATTTCCACCCTCATTTTGCTCATCGAATACCCACTGATACCATTTTTATGTTTCTATAATAATTTGAATAAATATTATTCCATTAGATCTAAGGGTGGCACTATTGCCAACACTCATCAATATCTACGCAGTATCCATGGGAAACTTTGAGATAACACCCTTCACGGGAAGCTACGTCAGGGGGCTCTTCCTAGAACTATTCAAAGAATCCAAAGCCGCAACCTCCTGGCTCCTACACGACAAACCAGGAACAAAACCATACTCAGTCAAACCACTCAAACCCATAGGAAGCAAAATGAAAATAAAAAACGGCATGTGGATCATAGAGGAAGGCGACAAACTGATGTTCGGCTTTGGGATCCTAGATGATGACCTCGGAGACGAATTCCTAAAAATCCTACTCAGCACACCAGACGAATTCCACATCGGAGAAGTCAGACTCATCCGAGACAAAATCGAACTCACAAGAAAAAGCTACAGCATTCTACTCTCAGAATCATCACCCATAGAATACTTCGGCATAGAATTCCAAACACCGACCCTCTTCGGAACACCACACGGATTCCCATACTTGTTCCCAGAACCAAGAAGAGTATTTGGCAACCTGGTCAGAACCTGGAACCAATACGCCCCAGAAGACAGCATGATCCCAGAAGAAGAGTTCCTGAGATGGGTCGAAGAAAACATATACGTCCGACACTACAAAAACCTAAAAACACGAGAAGTAAAAGTCGGAAAATTCAAAGTAGTCGGATTCAAAGGAAAAGTAGCATACGTAATAAAAGAAAAAGACAAAACGAACACAAAATACCTAGAAACACTACTGAAATACTCCGCAGCATCCAACATAGGCGCAAAAACAACATACGGACTAGGAGTAGCAAGAACAAAAGACCTAAAAAACAGAAAACCAATAACATTCTAGCAGAACCCATAAGAAATATAAAGCAAATATAAGATATACTACTGATAAAACATCTACAAACCCGCAGCACCCCACTTAGCTGCGGGTACATCAAAACACGGAAATGAGGCAGAAAAAGAGAATAAACACTAAAAACCACGGAAGTAAATCCATATTAATATAAGATAGACAAACATATACCATAATCTTCCACAAACATCCCAACATCACAAACCGCCAACATATCAAAAGAAATAAAAGACAGACAAAACGCCACCACAACAAAGAAAAGCATCAATAAAGAAAGCATAAGAAAAAACAAGCTTTCAGACAAAACATAAAACACACCTAGAGACGAATCTCAATATCTGGAAGATCTCATGGAAGCTCATTTATATAGCAAAGAACTCTTCCACAAACTTCCAATATATACATAATTTAATAAACCCAAAAATAAAACAATAATTGCAATGAGTGGGGAATCTTAGAGAATTCCTCAAGAGAGGGTTGAAAAGCGATATTGGAAGTATCCTTATGGTTTTGAATGTAATGTGAATCTTAGAGAATTCCTCAAGAGAGGGTTGAAAAATTAAAAGGTTAAACGCACTACCGAACCCACATAGAGTGAATCTTAGAGAATTCCTCAAGAGAGGGTTGAAAACTCAAGCTTTAGTAGGAACTCATATACCACGGTCTGTGGGTTTAGGAATCTTAGAGAATTCCTCAAGAGAGGGTTGAAAATAAAAACAATCCATCTACAAACAC
>CAZWPQ010000075.1:0-5163 GCA_964636085.1 uncultured Nitrososphaerota archaeon | reverse complement strand
AGATGAACTGCCAGGATGCAAAGCCATAGTCTTAACAAGCTTCTCCAACTCCTTCCTGGAAACCCTAAAGCTGAACATGGCCTCGCCAGTCCCAAGCACAGTAGCCTTAAAATCACTAACATTCAAAGGAACAATCCCCAGCTTCTTACGACGCCAACTCTTATAGGCTAAATAGCCGACGCCAGCAAGCACCAAACCCAAAAAAATCCACTCAAACACAGCCTACACCCCCTTATATTTTATTAAACAAGATAACTCAACAACCTCTACTTCATCGCTAATCAATTTGGAAAGTTCTGTATCCTTGACCCAACAAATAACAACATCAACCTTTTTATCGCCTAAGGATTTTAGATATAACGCATTGTCATCTCTATTCAGCCAAATATTATTTTCAGGATCTGAAATTTCATCAACTATTTCGGTTCCAACTACGAGAATCCATTTATTCTGGACCTTTTTCCAATGACCCATAACTAACGGTTTTGTTATTCGATAATGATGCCGAAGAAAATCACTTAGTTTAAATTCCAATTCAATTCTCACAGCCTTTCCATCTCTTTTCGCGATAATATCTGGCCATTGCTGAAAAGAAATAATTTTTTCAAACCCTATTTTTTCATGAACTCTTGAAAATAAATAAAAAACACCTTTCTCATTTTTGGGAGTAAAATCTATTTTTTCAATAATATTTTTTGAATTTTTCATAATTATTCCTCCCATATTTTATCAGCCCTCTCAATTTTTTCTAAAATTCTTCTGGGGCTTCTATGCACATAGGCTACTGCAGGCTCTATGGTTTCCCAATGAGCAAACTCCTTCAACTCGTAAGGATCCATAACCTCGCTAATGTGAGTAAATCTTTGATGCCGGAACCAGTGATTCCAAATGTTCGGATCTATTTCCTTCATAATTTGCCAGGCCCTCTGCCTGGTAGTAATCGGAAAAACACGGCCCTTATGCCCAATACTCTTCAGATATTTAAGCCAGTCTAAAACATAATCTATAAGCGGATCATCCAAACGCATGTGAATGTCAGCCCAAACTTGGCGAATTCCTCCCTTCTCAATTTCCTGAAGATTCAGCGGCGCAAGCTCTAAACCGCATTTACTACAGAACCGGTTTTCCTTCGCGTTCAACATTCCACATCTCGGACAAACAATCTTCAACCTTCCCTTCTTCAGGATCCTACAATGCATCTTGAGAACTCTACGACCAGCAACTGAAACTATTTCAAAATCTTCCATTTTCACGCCTTCATAAACGTCAATTGGCTGCCCCCTCTCAGGATATTTCCGACCAATAATCTCGCTAATACGCCTACCACTCAAATAGAGCAAGGCAATTAAAGCCTTAACCCATTTCTTCCAAAAATCATCATAATGAAGCGAATCAACCTTCTTAATCAAATTAAGTATATATTGACGGCTAACCGGAGGCAAATCCTTCGTGCTTCTCCGCTTAGCGCCTCCACGCTTTCCCATTTTCATTTTCTCCATTTTACGTTAGATTGTAACGTAAAACCAACATCATTTTCCTTTTCTTTGTCGGAATTTTGTATCTTAATATGTTCCTCCTCTGACATTTTGACTTGTCCAAATGTATGTTGCAGATGCTTTAAAACCAAGTCTTTGACTTGTTGTCGATGGATACCGAATTCCTGTGCGACTTTGCTGTAGTTCTTTAGTTCATAGTATCTCTTTGCTACTTTACAGCATAGGAATTGTAGGCCCTCGTCTGGCGGCGTTAGGCTGAAGGGTGCAATATCATAAGTGTCGAATTTAACGGTTGTCGGCGGAATATTCCGGATGACGATTAAATCATCGAATAAGTCGCTTTGAAGAATGGCTGTTTCGCGTGAAATCTTCTGGAATTCTCCAAGCACCAGGTCTGGTATAGCCTCGAAAGTGCTGTCTACAAGTCCTCTGCTAACCGCAGCCAACAATAGGTGGGCACGATACTTTCTAAGCTTAAATGCTAAGTCGATGATTTTTCTGTTTAGCTGTGCCATTGGTGTTCTGCGGCTGATGTTGCTGCTTGCCTCATCAAAAATGTAAAGTTTCTTTCGCTTGTCAAGTTTAAGCCAATTCTCAAGCTCAGCCCAACTTGTAATATGCAGAAACCTCTCATCAAATACTTTAATGTTAGTGGCTACATGCTTAACCCATCCATATTGCAGAGCCAACTCTCCAATAAGCAGGCAAAAGTCTGTTTTTCCCCTTCCCATTCTCCCAGTAACAAAGATGATAGGTGCTGGGACTCCAAACAGTTTTTCCAGAACCTTCACAAATTTAGAGTTAAAAACGCTCATCAACTCTCCTCCACAGCAGAAATCTCAATTCCCGTCTTCCCAACCTTCAATGCCAAATTAGTCACAATATCAGCATTAAGGATCCATTGGATCTCTCCTATACGCTTCAAGATTTCTCTAATTTCTGAAAGCCGTTCCTTCACGGGATGCCCATCAGGCAATTTCTCAATGATATTATCGAGTATGACAAGTTTAGGCGCCAGCAAATTACATGCATAGTCTTTAAGCTTCTTGTCTCTCTCAGCCCACCTCTGCGCCAAAAGCTGAAAATGCCGAAACTCGTCAAACGGACTTTTGTATCGTGGCATATTCTACCTCCTTAGAATGGTGCATAGCCCATCGCTGACTCCTTCTCTTTCTTTCCTCTTCCAAACCTTCTTTTAAGCCAAGCCATCAGACCAGCATGCTCGCGGACTTCCATTCCGCTAACCATGCGGACAATCTCGCGTCTGCCAAGCCTATTAACGCTGCAACGTAACTTCAAAAGCTCAATCACGTAGTCTCTAAGCCAGTTAAGCCTATACCGTTTGGCGATTGTCAAGAGCAATGCGTATCTGGATGCTTCAGGAACGCTTATGTCGCTTAGAATCTTAATTGCCTCATCATTTTCGGTTTCTGTTAGGCTGTCTACAGCCTTTCCAAGAGCCTCCTCAGTACTTACAAGCCCCAAACTCTTGAGGATTTTATCAACCGCCTTATCTACCTCAACACTTTTAGCCAATATAATCACCTTATGGAATGTTAAAGCCAGCAGCAGCAAACAGCATTCTGATAATGGCGTATGTTCCCGCTCCAGCCAGCAAATAAGCCACAACAACTCTTGGAGGAATAATCACGGCTTCAAGAAAGCTTTTCCAAAAACTTTTCTCGCTGAGATAGTCAAGCCTATGCTCAATACTGGGATCCGGATCAGCATACAACTGTAAAGCCGGAAATGAATCTTCTGACTCATTATTTTCAGGGTTATTTGATTTTGGAAGAATATAGACTGGCTTCACGCTTCTCCTGCTGTTACGATCTATAATAACGTATGGAACAGACTTCCCCTTCTTCATCAAATAGAAAATGTCTTGCTGATCAACGATGAATCTGCACACAATCCCCTTCCTAAAGTGCTTTCTTCCACGATAAAACGCGATTCCAGCGTCTGGATCATACTCTCCCCTCTTAATCTCCATGTTATTGCCATAGAGAAGAATCATGTTGAGCTTCACGCCGCAGCCACCCCAACAATGCCGATCCACTCAAGAAATTTGATGATGTAGTCCCAGATAGTCTTGATAGCCTTCACTACTATACTGATAATCCCAGTAAATAGATTGTAGATTTTGATGAAAGGTTCCCAGATTGCGGAGAATTCTCCAGTTTCGGCTGCCATAACGACTCCGCTGAGAATCCAGATGGCGAAGCCGATCCCCGCATAAGGAGCAATACCAATAACAAGATTGCTAAGCATGTAAAAAAGAGTTAAAACGAAATCGATGCCAGTTTGAACCCAGCTTGGCAAAGGCTTAATATTCTCTGGCTCAGGAATGGCTCCACCTTCATATAGTCTCTCATAAATTATTCTGCAAGTTATCTTTCCAGAATCTCCAGTCTTAATGGCTTTCATCCTTAAGGTTACATTTTGGAAAAAGTTAGCTGGAACATTAATGGAGAATGTGTGTGTCAGTAGTTCTTCCCCCCACAGTTTAGACCTTTTAAAGCTTAGCCTAAAATAGAGCTTTGAGCCATTATTCCAAATCCAAACATAATAGCGATAGTCAGAGGCCCCTCCTCTTCCTTCAAATTCGTGCCAATTCTTCTGTTCAGTTCCATTATACAATCGCATCTCTATATGTCCGCTTCCCTGCCAGAAGAAAGATTTCAGGTAATGATGGATTTCGCATGTAATATTCCAGCCTGAACTTGAACTGTAAAGTTGATATTGACGTATATGCCAAAGCTTAGCATCAAAAGATGCATCTATGTAGCTGTTTTCGTCGCTATAACACTGCTCCCACATAGAGAAGTTGAAAGGCTCCGAATACTCCCAGAGAATCCAGCCGTCCCTATCATCATCAAAAGTCGAATAAAAGCCATATTGATCTCTTTCCCAGATTGCTTCAGCCCCCCTTGCAACTTCTTGCCAGCTACCCTCTGGACTTGACTGTGCAAAGGCAGATTCAAAGCTGGAAAACACTAAAAAAGCAGTAAGAAAGGCTGCAACGAAGGCTAAAGCCTTAACTCTCATACAACAGTTACTCCCATAATCTTCTTTATCCTATCAAAAAGCCACTGAGGCTTCCTATAGCCAGCAACCTCAGTCACCAAAATCCTGAAATCTCTCGGGTCAAGCCCCCTATTTTGCAGTTCAATCCTCTTGCTTTTAACCCAGAAGCCAGCGTCCATCAAAAGCTTAAGCTGATTACGATACGGTCTGCCATAGCTGTCTCTCGTCAAGGTTATGCTGTCAATAACATCCGGATCATCATTCGCCTTAGAACTAATCCGTACAATACTGATTTTAAGAGCGAAGGATCCGCCTTCAGCCTTCGCCAAGCCAGCCACCTACCAAACTATACAAATACCGAAGGGAATATTTAAAACAATTCTAAATGACTATACTTGGCAGGTATACTCTATAAATTATGGTTAAAATCCAAAGAATACTGCCCTCGAATAAATTTATCCATAGAAAAACCTCATTCTAAATACGAAAGCAAAATGGAGGTGTAAAAGGGGAAAATGTCAAGCGTTGATCTTTCATCTGTTGTGAATGTAGTACTGGCGGTTGTACCCCTCATCGTAACCATAGCAGTATTGAAGATGCTAATGAAAATGTTCGAAGGCTTCGGCAGCTAAACACTGAC
>CAZWPQ010000074.1:0-5175 GCA_964636085.1 uncultured Nitrososphaerota archaeon | reverse complement strand
TAAACACCATAACAACAACACTAAAGACGGCGTTCAGGGCACTGCAGGGATTCGTAGGAAAGATAATGGAGGGGGTTAGGCTGCTGGCGGCGGGAATAATGGCCGTCGCGGGATTCATAGGGAAACTATTCAGAGACTTCCTACACATGTTGATGGAGTTTGGACAGTATGTCCTCGGGGTCATAAAGAAGATTGTCAATGTTATTTTAAGGGTTCTGAAGTTTATACTATGGGTAATATCGTGGATTATTGTGAAGGGTTTGGAGATTCTTGTTTCTTTTGTTTTGGGGGTTGCTAAAAGGGGTTTTGGTGTTGGAGTTGCTAGATCTCTAATTATTCATGCGAGTTATGGTAGTCTTGTGTTTGATGTTAGGGCTGTTGAGCGTTATATTGATGAATTTGGGGGTGAATTGTGGTGTTTGAGGATTTTGGTTGGGTATGATGTTTCTGTTGAGGGTGTTGATCAATCGCTTGGATTTAACCTTACAATGGTTTTGCCAGGGATCTTCGTCTTTTCGCCTCATCTTTTCCTCGATTTTTATCCAACTAGTGAGGTTGGTGATTCAGAGGGGTTTAAGGATACGTTTGATAGAGTGAAGGAGAGAGTTGCTGAGATTGTCTCGGTTGTGCTGAGTCTTGCTAGTCTTACTGGTGTAGCGACTGCAGGGGCATACACGATATGGGCAGTGGGTAAGAGTAAGAATTATGCTGCGTTGATCGCAACTTTGGGGGTAGTAATTTCCTCTTTATTCTCAAATGTTAAGAGTATTCATGATGATATTGTAGGTATCTCTAGAGAGGGGGATGAGCATGATAAGTATATTGCATTGGCATTATCTATTCTCTCGCTTGGGGTGATTGTGTATTTAATCTATGGGGTCTGGAAACAAATTCTTCCATCAGGCTATTTTTGGGGTAATGCTCAGACAGTACTTAAGAAAAGACCATTCCATAAGGTTATGGGTATTCTTGGAGGTGGGCCTCTCATAACAATTGCTGAGTTTGCACTCAGGCTTTTTGGAGTGGAGCTTGATTTGAGTCCTGTGGTGAAGATGCTTATCAGTCGTGGTTTTGGTTATTTAGTACTCTGTATCCTTAATGAGGCTGGTAAGGTAAAGTATGGACTCAGAACTGGGAAAATATTCTGGTATCCAAGACATCTAAGGGGGCGCTCTGGGGGAAGGATAGGGTTCTATTATATGTTGCTTGTTGGTGTCTTCGGGGTTTTTGGTGCTCTTTGGGCTTTGAGGGATGTAGTATTGCTATTGTAGGGGTGCGCTGGTTTGGTTTCTTCTTTTTTCTTTGGTTTTCTCGTATTTGGGCCGATAATAGGTCTGGTGATCCTTATTTTTGCTTATTTTTCTTTGTCGCCAAGAGAGAGGAGACGTTATGGTGGTGATTTGTTTGTTGCTTTTGCCAATATTTATGTTTCTATTTATCCTTCGGCACTTATAATTCTGTATATTCTTGATGTATGTGGATATATGTATGGTGTGGAGGGAGTTCATAGCTTTGAGGGGCTTCTATTTTATGTTTGGGATCGTTGGGGCCCTTTGGCTACTGCTGTTTCTCTTGCATTTGTTGTCGCTTTTGTATCTATTGCTTTGGGTGGGGAGAGAAGAGAGAAGTTCTTTGCTTATGTGGGGGATGATTATCTCACCATGGATGGTTTTGTTGTCAGATTCTACGGGCTTAGTCATAGGGTTTCTGTTGGCTTTGATGTTGGTGGCGCTATATTGGTTTTAAAGACTCTTGATATGATTGTTAGTGGGCGGAGGAGCTGTGGTTTTCTGAAGCTGTATTCCAATGTGCGTAGGATGCAGAATATTGGGGATAGGGATAGTGTCGGGAAGCTTCGCTATGGTTGGGAGAGGAGGGTTAAGGAGCATTATCTTAGGTTTATGGAGACCATATTTCTCTCGATGACGCCGTTTTTTGCTGTTTTTGGTATTCTCTTCGTATTTGCTATTGGTTTCTTCTACGAGATCGTTGATCTCTTCATCCATGGGGAGATGGGGCTGATATATTATTATTTTGGGTTATTCACCAAGCCTAGGTATCCCGTTCTGTGGCTAGTTATGATAGTTATTTTGCCATTTCTTGTGCTAATAATCCTCTTTTTGGGTGGAGTGTATGTCTTTAGGCTGAGTAGGAATGATGAGGCCTGCAGGATAATTGAGGGGCTTATTGTTAAGATTATCGGCATTATCTCTAGAAAGACCCCAAAAACCATAAGGCTTTCTCTGTTTAGGGTTTATGATGGTGTTAGACTTGTTGAGCGAATCGAGGACAAGGGCTTCTATATTGTTGAGATTCCTGCTAGGGGGTGATTCATCATGAGACATATCTTTGAGTTTGAGTGTAATGGCCCCGTGTGGCAAGTTGCATTTAGTCCCAATGGTAGATATCTTGCTTGTGCTAGCGGTGATGGATACCTGAGGGTTTTTTCTGTTGATTCTTGGGATATTGTTTTTAGTCATAAATCTGAGAACGAGATGATTAGGGTTGCCTTTAGTCCCAATGGTAGATATCTTGCCTGTCTCGATGTCTATGCTTTTCTCTGGGTCTTTAGTAGTGCGTGTTGGGGCGTGGAGTTTGAGTTCGAGCATGAGAAATATGTGTGGAGCCTGTCTTTTAGTCCGGACTCAAGGTTTTTGGCTACTGGCACCATGGGTAATAGAGTAAGGGTTTTTAATCTGCATGAGAAAACCGTGGTTCTTGAGTATAGGCATGGGAATGAGATTCTCTGTCTAGATTTCGATCCTCAGGGCAAATACCTCGTTTCGGGAGGGATGGATAGACATGTTAAAATATACTCCACAATGGGCTGGCTTAAGGTTTTTGACTCCAAATTTAGAGGCCCTGTAGAGGCGCTAGGTTTTTGTAGAAATGGGAAGCTTCTAGTCATAACAGATACGAAGGGATTCATATATGTCTTGCAATCAGGCACATGGGCAAGAATCCTGGAGCTCAGGCTATGTGGCGGGATATACTACATCGGCCCCTGCTCAAATAATCTTCTTCCAATCGCCTGTAAAGGAAATATTCTCAAGATCATCGATATCTCACGGTGGAGGAGCATATATGAGCTAGATCTCGAGGGCACAATTTTGAATGCAAAATTTGCACCAAATCCCAGATATTTGGCCATTTGTGATGACGAGGGAACACTACTAATAATAGACACCACTATTAATTGGGACATAATTCACAGAGAAAAACTTTGGGGCCCCATATACTCCCTCGCATTCTCCCATAGCGGACTCCTCGCATTTGGGGGCGAGGATCAACATCTCCGAATTTTTAAAGTTTGGTGATGTGATGGAATGTCTATAGTCTGGTTTACCCATGAAGATTTTGCCTCTCTACAGGCTCCCCTCCCGACGACACTATTAGCGTTAGCTTTCCCAGGAGGCTTCATGAGTGAGAGTTATGCTTCACACATATTTTCCCTTTACACCCCCTCAATGGAGCTATGGTTTACATATTCTTAAAGTTTGTAATAAAAATGTTCTCGATGAATATAGTAGATTTTTATATGGTCCATCACAGCCTTAATTACATGTACTGTGGAGATGCTTCTCGCTATAATATGCAGGCCAACCGAACTCATGGTTGAGTCCATGATGAAGGTGATGAGTGTGAATTCCAAGCTTGTAGCCATGTTTCTGCCCATTTTGATGCTCCTCGCGACGAGTTTCGTCCTAGTAGAATCGTTGGTAAGGCATCCGCAAAATACGGCGAGGCCTGGGCCGACATCCCCAGTATACACTTCAACAAATTTAACATTAGCGATACGGAATTATATATCAACACCACCATAACCGACGACGAAGAAATAAGACACGCTGTGCTAGATATAGCCCAGCCTGGCGGAGGATACCGCCCAGGAGGACAAGGAACCCACATAGAGGTAAAGAACGCCACCCCCTTAATATATCTCGTGAAGATAGAGAAACATAATCAGACACACTACAAGGCGACGATATGGGGGCATAGGGGCACGGAATATGTAGGGATTGGGGATATGGATGGGGAGACAATACCGTTCCACGGTATACACAACATATACTTCGCAGAGATCAGCGGCACGGTGCACATAACGATACCAAATGATCAAGAAATAGAGATCGAAATCCAAGCAACCTCAAACATATCCTTCAAAGACTTCTCCGACAGCATAGTGGTTTGGGCCAATGACACCTCCGACTCTGAGACCGCAGTGAGAAAGTTTTACGACCCACCGCAGGAGAGGACGTACGTTATGGGTGTTTCGCCCTACACCAACACCACGAACTATCCTTGGGATGTCCTAGAGTTCCCCTACGCCAAGATCGTGGAGGTCGACCACACACACTACATCGTTGGGAACTATGTTGCCTTCAGCATTTCACTCGCTGGAAGCAGTATGGAGTTTGTCTCAAGCGATTTGGAGTTTGGCTTTAGCGGTGGGCCGCTATACGCATATTTCTTGATCCCCGCGGAGTACTGGGATATCCTCTGTGATGTTGGGATGCTCGACATCTATGTCGATGGCATATACTGGGGCCATATGAGGTTCTTCAAGTTTTGGTTTTGAGAGTCTCCAGCGGGGATCGCGATCCTTGTCAGGGTAGCCATCATCATCGCCATAGTAGTTTATGGGTTGAGGATAAGGAGGCGTAGGGCCGAATAATCCTCCTCTTCCTCTTTTTTACTGGATCTTCATGCTTTGGAGTATCTCCACGCCCGTAGCGTCAAGGCCCATGAAAGGAGATGTAAGGATATGATATTATATGTATTATTTTATCTACTTTGACACCGAACTTTTTTGTGTTTTCTAAGACAATTCTCTTGATCAATTCTAATTTTTCCTGTATACAATCTTGGCCACACATATATGCATAGCCCCCAAAAATCATAAACAATCTAATTATATCTTAGAGATATCCATCTTCTTGATAATAAACTCGTGACTTTGTAAGTCTGGTGCCGTGAGTTTTATTCTATCTGAGTATTGTTGATTGGCTCTCTATCTTGGGCTTTTACAGGCATTAGATTCTATAAAAGCCCAATCGGCATGTGAATTATTCTCCATGGTTCTTGTCGGTTTTTGACACAGGAAGGATGTCTCGCTTCTAGGTGAAGCCTGAAGTTTCTGAAGTTTCTCATCGCACACAAGCATCGACATTCGCG
>CAZWPQ010000073.1:0-5377 GCA_964636085.1 uncultured Nitrososphaerota archaeon | reverse complement strand
AGACGCCACAATAGACCTTTTCTGCAGAAATGCGACCAACAACGAGACATACACCCCATACAGACTGCAAAGAATAGCATACCTAGCGGCGGTGGAGGGACTGATGAGGGCAATACCATACAGAAACGCAGAGAAGAACAGGCCGCGGACACATAGGAACCCAGACCCAGGCCTATTCGGATGGTTCAGGAGGGTAGCATCCGCAGTGACGGAGGCACTAAAAACAGTGATAAACACCATAACAACAACACTGGAGACGGCGTTCAGGGCACTACAAGGATTCGTGGGGAAGATAATGGAGGGAGTGAGGCTATTGGCGGCTGGAATAATGGCCGTCGCAGGATTCATAGGGAAACTATTCAGAGACTTCCTACACATGTTGATGGAGTTTGGACAGTATGTCCTCGGGGTCATAAAGAAGATTGTCAATGTTATTTTAAGGGTTCTGAAGTTTATACTATGGGTAATATCGTGGATTATTGTGAAGGGTTTGGAGATTCTTGTTTCTTTTGTTTTGGGGGTTGCTAAAAGGGGTTTTGGTGTTGGAGTTGCTAGATCTCTAATTATTCATGCGAGTTATGGTAGTCTTGTGTTTGATGTTAGGGCTGTTGAGCGTTATATTGATGAATTTGGGGGTGAATTGTGGTGTTTGAGGATTTTGGTTGGGTATGATGTTTCTGTTGAGGGTGTTGATCAATCGCTTGGATTTAACCTTACAATGGTTTTGCCAGGGATCTTCGTCTTTTCGCCTCATCTTTTCCTCGATTTTTATCCAACTAGTGAGGTTGGTGATTCAGAGGGGTTTAAGGATACGTTTGATAGAGTGAAGGAGAGAGTTGCTGAGATTGTCTCGGTTGTGCTGAGTCTTGCTAGTCTTACTGGTGTAGCGACTGCAGGGGCATACACGATATGGGCAGTGGGTAAGAGTAAGAATTATGCTGCGTTGATCGCAACTTTGGGGGTAGTAATTTCCTCTTTATTCTCAAATGTTAAGAGTATTCATGATGATATTGTAGGTATCTCTAGAGAGGGGGATGAGCATGATAAGTATATTGCATTGGCATTATCTATTCTCTCGCTTGGGGTGATTGTGTATTTAATCTATGGGGTCTGGAAACAAATTCTTCCATCAGGCTATTTTTGGGGTAATGCTCAGACAGTACTTAAGAAAAGACCATTCCATAAGGTTATGGGTATTCTTGGAGGTGGGCCTCTCATAACAATTGCTGAGTTTGCACTCAGGCTTTTTGGAGTGGAGCTTGATTTGAGTCCTGTGGTGAAGATGCTTATCAGTCGTGGTTTTGGTTATTTAGTACTCTGTATCCTTAATGAGGCTGGTAAGGTAAAGTATGGACTCAGAACTGGGAAAATATTCTGGTATCCAAGACATCTAAGGGGGCGCTCTGGGGGAAGGATAGGGTTCTATTATATGTTGCTTGTTGGTGTCTTCGGGGTTTTTGGTGCTCTTTGGGCTTTGAGGGATGTAGTATTGCTATTGTAGGGGTGCGCTGGTTTGGTTTCTTCTTTTTTCTTTGGTTTTCTCGTATTTGGGCCGATAATAGGTCTGGTGATCCTTATTTTTGCTTATTTTTCTTTGTCGCCAAGAGAGAGGAGACGTTATGGTGGTGATTTGTTTGTTGCTTTTGCCAATATTTATGTTTCTATTTATCCTTCGGCACTTATAATTCTGTATATTCTTGATGTATGTGGATATATGTATGGTGTGGAGGGAGTTCATAGCTTTGAGGGGCTTCTATTTTATGTTTGGGATCGTTGGGGCCCTTTGGCTACTGCTGTTTCTCTTGCATTTGTTGTCGCTTTTGTATCTATTGCTTTGGGTGGGGAGAGAAGAGAGAAGTTCTTTGCTTATGTGGGGGATGATTATCTCACCATGGATGGTTTTGTTGTCAGATTCTACGGGCTTAGTCATAGGGTTTCTGTTGGCTTTGATGTTGGTGGCGCTATATTGGTTTTAAAGACTCTTGATATGATTGTTAGTGGGCGGAGGAGCTGTGGTTTTCTGAAGCTGTATTCCAATGTGCGTAGGATGCAGAATATTGGGGATAGGGATAGTGTCGGGAAGCTTCGCTATGGTTGGGAGAGGAGGGTTAAGGAGCATTATCTTAGGTTTATGGAGACCATATTTCTCTCGATGACGCCGTTTTTTGCTGTTTTTGGTATTCTCTTCGTATTTGCTATTGGTTTCTTCTACGAGATCGTTGATCTCTTCATCCATGGGGAGATGGGGCTGATATATTATTATTTTGGGTTATTCACCAAGCCTAGGTATCCCGTTCTGTGGCTAGTTATGATAGTTATTTTGCCATTTCTTGTGCTAATAATCCTCTTTTTGGGTGGAGTGTATGTCTTTAGGCTGAGTAGGAATGATGAGGCCTGCAGGATAATTGAGGGGCTTATTGTTAAGATTATCGGCATTATCTCTAGAAAGACCCCAAAAACCATAAGGCTTTCTCTGTTTAGGGTTTATGATGGTGTTAGACTTGTTGAGCGAATCGAGGACAAGGGCTTCTATATTGTTGAGATTCCTGCTAGGGGGTGATTCATCATGAGACATATCTTTGAGTTTGAGTGTAATGGCCCCGTGTGGCAAGTTGCATTTAGTCCCAATGGTAGATATCTTGCTTGTGCTAGCGGTGATGGATACCTGAGGGTTTTTTCTGTTGATTCTTGGGATATTGTTTTTAGTCATAAATCTGAGAACGAGATGATTAGGGTTGCCTTTAGTCCCAATGGTAGATATCTTGCCTGTCTCGATGTCTATGCTTTTCTCTGGGTCTTTAGTAGTGCGTGTTGGGGCGTGGAGTTTGAGTTCGAGCATGAGAAATATGTGTGGAGCCTGTCTTTTAGTCCGGACTCAAGGTTTTTGGCTACTGGCACCATGGGTAATAGAGTAAGGGTTTTTAATCTGCATGAGAAAACCGTGGTTCTTGAGTATAGGCATGGGAATGAGATTCTCTGTCTAGATTTCGATCCTCAGGGCAAATACCTCGTTTCGGGAGGGATGGATAGACATGTTAAAATATACTCCACAATGGGCTGGCTTAAGGTTTTTGACTCCAAATTTAGAGGCCCTGTAGAGGCGCTAGGTTTTTGTAGAAATGGGAAGCTTCTAGTCATAACAGATACGAAGGGATTCATATATGTCTTGCAATCAGGCACATGGGCAAGAATCCTGGAGCTCAGGCTATGTGGCGGGATATACTACATCGGCCCCTGCTCAAATAATCTTCTTCCAATCGCCTGTAAAGGAAATATTCTCAAGATCATCGATATCTCACGGTGGAGGAGCATATATGAGCTAGATCTCGAGGGCACAATTTTGAATGCAAAATTTGCACCAAATCCCAGATATTTGGCCATTTGTGATGACGAGGGAACACTACTAATAATAGACACCACTATTAATTGGGACATAATTCACAGAGAAAAACTTTGGGGCCCCATATACTCCCTCGCATTCTCCCATAGCGGACTCCTCGCATTTGGGGGCGAGGATCAACATCTCCGAATTTTTAAAGTTTGGTGATGTGATGGAATGTCTATAGTCTGGTTTACCCATGAAGATTTTGCCTCTCTACAGGCTCCCCTCCCGACGACACTATTAGCGTTAGCTTTCCCAGGAGGCTTCATGAGTGAGAGTTATGCTTCACACATATTTTCCCTTTACACCCCCTCAATGGAGCTATGGTTTACATATTCTTAAAGTTTGTAATAAAAATGTTCTCGATGAATATAGTAGATTTTTATATGGTCCATCACAGCCTTAATTACATGTACTGTGGAGATGCTTCTCGCTATAATATGCAGGCCAACCGAACTCATGGTTGAGTCCATGATGAAGGTGATGAGTGTGAATTCCAAGCTTGTAGCCATGTTTCTGCCCATTTTGATGCTCCTCGCGACGAGTTTCGTCCTAGTAGAATCGTTGGTAAGGCATCCGCAAAATACGGCGAGGCCTGGGCCGACATCCCCAGTATACACTTCAACAAATTTAACATTAGCGATACGGAATTATATATCAACACCACCATAACCGACGACGAAGAAATAAGACACGCTGTGCTAGATATAGCCCAGCCTGGCGGAGGATACCGCCCAGGAGGACAAGGAACCCACATAGAGGTAAAGAACGCCACCC
Organism: uncultured Nitrososphaerota archaeon; assembly: GCA_964636085.1. Lineage (GTDB taxonomy): Archaea > Asgardarchaeota > Njordarchaeia > Njordarchaeales > Panguiarchaeaceae > Panguiarchaeum. The sequence continues at coordinate 1,218 of CAZWPQ010000073.1, read as the reverse complement.
CCTTAATATATCTCGTGAAGATAGAGAAACATAATCAGACACACTACAAGGCGACGATATGGGGGCATAGGGGCACGGAATATGTAGGGATTGGGGATATGGATGGGGAGACAATACCGTTCCACGGTATACACAACATATACTTCGCAGAGATCAGCGGCACGGTGCACATAACGATACCAAATGATCAAGAAATAGAGATCGAAATCCAAGCAACCTCAAACATATCCTTCAAAGACTTCTCCGACAGCATAGTGGTTTGGGCCAATGACACCTCCGACTCTGAGACCGCAGTGAGAAAGTTTTACGACCCACCGCAGGAGAGGACGTACGTTATGGGTGTTTCGCCCTACACCAACACCACGAACTATCCTTGGGATGTCCTAGAGTTCCCCTACGCCAAGATCGTGGAGGTCGACCACACACACTACATCGTTGGGAACTATGTTGCCTTCAGCATTTCACTCGCTGGAAGCAGTATGGAGTTTGTCTCAAGCGATTTGGAGTTTGGCTTTAGCGGTGGGCCGCTATACGCATATTTCTTGATCCCCGCGGAGTACTGGGATATCCTCTGTGATGTTGGGATGCTCGACATCTATGTCGATGGCATATACTGGGGCCATATGAGGTTCTTCAAGTTTTGGTTTTGAGAGTCTCCAGCGGGGATCGCGATCCTTGTCAGGGTAGCCATCATCATCGCCATAGTAGTTTATGGGTTGAGGATAAGGAGGCGTAGGGCCGAATAATCCTCCTCTTCCTCTTTTTTACTGGATCTTCATGCTTTGGAGTATCTCCACGCCCGTAGCGTCAAGGCCCATGAAAGGAGATGTAAGGATATGATATTATATGTATTATTTTATCTACTTTGACACCGAACTTTTTTGTGTTTTCTAAGACAATTCTCTTGATCAATTCTAATTTTTCCTGTATACAATCTTGGCCACACATATATGCATAGCCCCCAAAAATCATAAACAATCTAATTATATCTTAGAGATATCCATCTTCTTGATAATAAACTCGTGACTTTGTAAGTCTGGTGCCGTGAGTTTTATTCTATCTGAGTATTGTTGATTGGCTCTCTATCTCAGTCACGTTTGATGTTTGACGTTTGCATTTAGGTTACTTCTAGAACCACAAAGTTCAACATTTCATGCAATATATATCAAAAAGCCTCATATTTTTCACCAATGATCTTTGATAACACACCTTTATATG
>CAZWPQ010000072.1:0-5435 GCA_964636085.1 uncultured Nitrososphaerota archaeon | reverse complement strand
CTAGGCACAATGGGAATAATTAAAAGACCATTAGAATCCGAGGCCATAGGGCCAATAGAGGTCATGATACAGAAAGGGCCACTGCGAATAGATTACCTAATAAGAACAGACAAGAAGTACATAATCGTAGAATCAAAAAGCGGAAAAGACACAATAACAAGCGACGACGAATACAAACTAATATTGTATTCTGTGGGGGTGGGAAGAAAATATGGAATACCAGCATATGAACTGCAAGAAAAATTGCTAATCGTGATACTTATAACATCAAGAGAAAACATAAAGGTGCCAGCAAGAAAAATACAGAAAGGAATATATGCACTAAAAATGCCGTTTAATGCGATAGCAATATGCGTTGAGGAAGCAGAAATCGCCGAAGACGCAATTTGGATAACAATAATATCACCCAAGCTTAGAAAAAAGCTCCTACAACACGCACTAGAAAAAGGAAAAGTTAAAATAATAGGAACATTAATACTAATAGATAGAGATATAAGGAGATTAATGATGAAACAAACAAAAGAATTAATCCGTGAAGCAATCCTAGAAATAGGCGAAGCAGTAGGATACAGTGAGCTTCTCGCTGTTCTGGGTGAAGCGATGGGTTATGATGAGCTTCTCGAGGTTTTGGGTAAGGCGATGGGTTATGATGAGCTTCTCGAGGCCCTAGGTGAGAAAGTGGGATACGAAAAACTCATAGAGATAGTACTTTCAATCCTCAAGAAAAAAGACACAAAACTAATAGAAGCCCTCAGAAAAAAACTAGAACAACAATAAAAACACATAGCCAAAAATAAAATCACAAAAAGAAGAAACCAAACAAATATAAATACAATATCTAAACTCAAAAATACCTGGACCTAAAATGGCCAGCTAAAGTGTATATAAACTCCGCTATCCCGAGGTGTTCCACGATCTAAGGAAGCATTCCCCTATAACATACACAGAAAAACCCAAACATACCCACTAACCATCCCAAACCCCGAGAACCCGCCAACCAAAAAGAAGTAACAACGAAATTGTTATACAATTTATTGCAAGATACAGAGTTGCCTACAACACCTCCAACGGCATCCCCAAATAAAAGTCAAAAAGGTAATCCTTTAATAGTATATTGAAACAATATAAATGAAATGAGAAATCTTTTCCCCATGGTGGACCAAATGTCAATCACGGTAGAGGCTGTTGGAGAATGGCTAATGGCACACATGGATGAACTCTTCGAGAAATACCCAGAACTAAAGAAAAGACTCTATGAAAAACTAAAGAAAGAGCTCGAGGAAAAACTTTCAACAAAAGACGATATAAAAGCAGTACTAGAGGAGATTAGGCAGCTTAGGGAGGACTTTAATAGGCAGCAGCGTCAGATTGAGGGCTTGATGGAGGAGATTAGGCAGCTTAGGGAGGACTTTAATAGGCAGCAGCGTCAGATTGAGGGCTTGATGGAGGAGATTAGGCAGCTTAGGGAGGACTTTAATGATCTAAGTAGAAGACTGGATGTTAAGATAACAGCTATCGGTGCGAGATGGGGCGTCATGTCGGAGGAAGCATTTAGGGATGCCCTTCGCTATATCCTTGAGAAATACTTCAACGCTAAGGTTAGAAGGTGGACATATTTTGATACAAGCGGATATGTGTACGGCGAACCTGCAGAAATTGATGTGGACATCCTAATAACGGACAGAGAACACATATTAATCGAAATAAAAGCAAGCGTAGATAGGTCAGACGTGCTGGAGATCAAACGCATAGGAGAACTCTACGAGAAAGTCGAGGGCACAAAACCAAAACTAATGATAATATCACCATTCTTTAGAGAACGAGCAATTAGACTCGCGGCAAAACTAGGAATAGAAACACTACAAAGAATTCCCTAAAACAAACATGAACCTTCCCCCCTTTCTTTGATACCAAGCAAGACAAACATTAATAACTGCTATCACACAAAATTCTATCTGACGTGACGTTCTAGTCTTTTTAAATATGCAAAAAGTTCAAAAAAAGAAAAATTATGACGCATTTAGAAGATGCTAACCGAATCACAGGCCATCGTGATGAAAAAGATATACCATTTGTAGCAACAGTCCTCGCGATCAATGGCGATGGGATGATATCATACGATAATGACTCCGAAGAACTAACAAAAACATAATTACGTATAGCTAAAACCGAAAGAATCGCACCTCGAATAAGACACCTATATCAAGCCATACATAGAGAGAAAAATTTTCTACCCGACATAACCCATAACAAGCATGCAAATAGGCAATAGGATAGTGTACGAATCCCAGGCATATGGCACCACCACTAACCATAGCACAATACAAACAAAACCATTCTTTTGCCTTATAATGCATCCAAATAACCAGCAAGTATTACCGAAGAAAAATCAGAAATTATATGGTTTCTGGTTGATAAAAAAATTCAAAAACAAACCCCCAGTTCGAAAAAACTGCAGCCCCATTATAAACCTTTTTAAAGAAAATAACATAATAATAATATATTAGCAATATCTGGGTATATGGGTGTCGAAATGAATCTGGCATCCAAAGTAGCGGGCTTGGCCCTACTGGCCATCCTTCTCGCCCAAGCAGTAGCGTTCCCATATGGGGGCGCAATAGGAACAAGACCAGTAAACATAAGAACAATATTCAAATACAGCACACCACTACCATTCGACCTATCCATAAAAACACCGACACTACTTTCAGCAAATCACTACGACTGGGATAGATATAACGATAAAACATTCCAAATACAACTAGCAATGGCAAAAGGACAAAAAGTATACCCAATAGTAGCAGGAGACAAAGTCGTGGACTATGTAATAATACCACCAGACATAGGCAAAAAATACCCAGACTACATAATACCATGGAAAACAATAAGAATACTAGACAAAAACAGAAACGGAATAGCAGACAAACTCGAAAAAAACATTAGTCAAACACCAGAAGAAGAAGTCAAAGTATGCATACTACTAACAAAAGACGACCCACAAGCAATAAACATATTCAAATCAATGGGAGGACACGTAAAGGTAGTATGGAAATACGCACTAAAAGGATTCTCAGGCACAATAAAAGCAAAATACCTACCAGCTCTAGCAGCAAAAATAGAAAGCCTAGCAATAATAGAACCAAACATAAAAGTAAAAGCCCAAATGTACTTCGCAACAAAAACAACAGGAGCAAGACCAAGAGCATGGGACTACCTAAACCAAACATACCAATACTACGGATCACCAGACATATCAATAGCGATAGTCGACTCCGGACTAAGCCCAGGACACAAAATGCTGAAAGGATGGAGCGACGCGGCATCAAACTCAAGCGTCTGGTCAGACACAAGCATAAAAATAGTGGGATGGCACGACGTAGTAAACGGTCAGTCAACACCATACGACGATAATGGCCACGGATCACACTGCGGAGGAATAGCGGCCGGAAAATTCTTCGACATGAAAGTAGACGCAAGCGACAGACTAGTGGTAAAGGACGCCTTCGGCATCCTCTACGATGATGGATACATACAAAACGAGGGGCAATATATCTCAAGCCCATCATCCTATTTAAGAATACTAGAAACTGGCCAGACAATAGACATAGAGGTGTATCATAAAGACATAAGCAAGCAAGACCAAGCTTGGATTGGGTCAAGCAACCACTACACGGACCTACTGAGACTCGAAATATTCGACCCAGATGGTGCATGTGTGAAGAATGTTACAGACAACGGAACAGGCGATTCCGATTCCACCGACGGCACAATAAAAACAACGCTATCGATATCAAAGACAGGCGTATATAAATTTACATATGTTATACTATTAAATGTAGACTATGCACGAGTGGCCACACAAAAGCATGGCCCTGGTTATGTCTACTGGTCCTATGTGCATCTCAACAGATACCCCGACCAGGATGATGACTATGAGAGAATATCTGGTGTGGCGCCAGACGTAAAGCTCGTTGGAGTAAAGGTCATGGACAACACAGGGAGCGGCTACATTGATGATGTGGCCTCTGGTATAGACTGGTTGGTACAGAACAAAAACACATACCACATAGTTATGGCATCATGTAGCTTTGGTATCGGGCAAGCAACAGCAACCGTAGAATCAGCCATAAATAACGGCGTAAACAATGGAATAATATTCTTCGTAGCAGCGGGCAATAGCGGCCCAGACTCAAATACGATTAGTAGCCCTGGCTATCTGGACTCAGTAATAACCATAGCAGCCTCAAATGTGGGGGTAGATGGGACGATAGGAATAACATCGTACTCGTCAAGAGGGCCCGATGGAACAGCTCTCGACTCATCCCTGACGACAAACACAACAAAGCCAGACATAGCGGCCCCAGGCGGAGATAGCTCCGAGGCAACAATAATGTCCGTAGACTCATCCACAAACGACGATGCAGATGTCTATCGTATTTACCTATATGGGACACAATATACAATCGAGATAATTAAGGAGCCGAGATCCGAAGAGTTCACTAACGACCTCACAATATTTCAGGGGACATCAATGGCAACCCCCTACGCTGCCGGTGCCGGCGCGTTGTTGGTTTCAGCAATGATAGACAATGATTGGAGCAACTGGCCATATACCCCTTCCCAAGTATTCAAAGTGAAGCAGATCCTCTCACTGACTGCCTGGGAAATAGACGAGAAGAACAGAGGCGGTAAAGACCCAGCCGAGGGCTTCGGTCTATTACAAATCGATGCCGCCATAGATGCATACAAAAAGTCATACAGCATTGGCACATATGTAGCTGAGGGCCTAGGCTCGTCATACACGAGCAGACATGTTTGGGCAAGAAAAGTATACCTAACATCGGGCCACACATACACTTTTGACCTAACGGTGCCGGCGGGAGCAGATTTCGACATATATCTCTGGGCTCCCGATCCCAAAGCAGCAAGCGAGTCCACATGGAATACATGGGGAGAGCCATTACTCGTGGCTTGGGGCAACAACACACAGGAAGGCGCGGACGAGCATATCACATACACCCCCAGTACTTCTGGATGGTATTATCTAACGATAAAACAGATAAGCGGATCAGGAACATTTCAATTCAACTCCACTGAGCAAGTCAATCCACCATCATGCGAGATAGTGAATCCATCCAGCGGGGATGAAGTAAGCGGGACGATAACAGTACAAGTAAGTGCAAGTGATACATCACCAGGATCTGTGGATTATGTAGAGCTATACATTGATGGAGGAAGCCCAGTAAACATGACATATAATAGCGGATCTGGATACTGGGAATACAGCCTAGACACAACAACAATGAGTGAAGGACAGCACACACTCCAAGCAAAAGCGGTAGACAACGAAGGAAACTACGGATGGTCCAATGTGGTAGAAATAATAGTAAACAACTACCCAGCAAAGGTCCTGCTTGTTGATGATGACAAAGGGG
>CAZWPQ010000071.1:0-5448 GCA_964636085.1 uncultured Nitrososphaerota archaeon | reverse complement strand
GTCAGCAATATAGCCAAATGTACTCCGTGTTGTCGAATGACTTGTGACAAATGTTTCACATCCTGATTTGACACGCCTCCCTTTTTTATATCCACAACGAGCGTGATTGGGAATTCTCCAGCAGGATCATCTAACGCTCTAAATTTGCATCGTAATGGCCCTAACATGTTACTCAACCAGTACTCTTACACTTTTTAATAGATTAACTAACGAATCTTCAGCTTGGGAGAGAATTCCGATTTCATTAACTCTCTCATAGGCTTCTTTCCATAACTCCAATCTTTTGTTCTTGTCCACTATGAAATCTAATTCTAAGAAGTCAGGGTTTGGAAAGATCCTTTGCACAAATTCTGGGGATATCATATAGTAGTCATTTATATCCAAGTATGATGCAAAGCGATGGAAAATACGTTGTGCAGCAGTAATATTCAAATCTTGATGCATACTCATTAATGCACGCGGACTGGCTGGCAGGAACTGTTTTGTTATAAAGTTGGATCTCACTGTGTAGAGGAGAAATTTTATGACATAGGGCTTTACTTCCTCAGGGATATCTTCTTCTGGAGTTTTAATCTCTTTAACTTGAAGTATTAAAAGCCCGTTTAATAAAGCAACTTCGTTAACTCTGTTATTTGCTATGCCTATGGCTTCCTTCAACTCTTTCTCTCTTACGTTGAGTCTAGAGGATAATTCTTCTACAAGGTGCGGGATTGGTTCTCCAACTAAGAGTGTTATTAATCTCTCTATCCTTTTCGTTTTTTCAGGCTGGCCTCTGACATTCATTAGACGAATAACTCTGTCGAGGGTGTCTCCGTCTAGTGCGAAAACTTGAGTTCCAAAAATTGGTAGGTTGTAGTTTTTTAAAGCTTCTACCACGACCCATCCGTCTATTCTATGAATGTATCCAGGTTCATTTGCTAGACTTTTGGCGTACTCAATAACTTGCTGAAGGGCTTTTATCATACTACGCGGGCTTCTATGTCCAGCGTGCATTATGGAATAGGCTGGACCGCTGTTTACAAACGGATGAGAAGCTGGCAACTTTCCTTCATATATATAATTAATCAAACCATAAACGAATTTTACTGCCTCATCATCTAAAGGTCGGGGTAGTTCAACGATTGTTAATCTTTCTATAAGGCCTCCCATCTGCGTAGATGAGCCTACAAGACGGTTAAAAGCATCTGGCGTACAAGCCATTATTAAATGGAGGTTTCCACGTAAGAATTCTTCCTTTTGATCAAAAAGCCCTCTTATCCCAAGCAAAATATCATCGCGAAGAGGTCGTGGTTCAAGCTGCTCTACTTCATCGATAAAGAAGAAGACTTTGCTACATCTCTTCTTTAACTCGTCTATTACTCTCAGAATATATTCAAAGTCTGATTCTTCTTCTGATCTCCTAAAAAATTTTATATGGTCACTCTGAGACTTTCTTTCCTCCCAAATTGACTCAAAAAGAGCGCTAAGGAAGGCCCTCCAAACAACAGGATCGCTTGTTCCTTTTGCATGCCTATCCTCAAATATTCGTGCAACCGTTGTAGCAATAGTATCGTAAACGAGTAGTTTTCTTTTCTCCAATTCTGGCTTGATGAAATTTTCGTAGGCATCTGTCTTCCCCTCGCCCCACCACGCTTTGATAACGCATCCATAGATCTTTTCTGCATTCATGCATGAGTTTATAAAGTTAAGTAAATCACGTTCAGCATTGACTCTAGAGGGAAATTCAGCATATTTCCTTATTCCAGCTATCGGGACTCCAGTAATTGGCAGACTTTTCGAAGGGGCTTTAATAATTGAAACGTTTTTTTCTTTCTCCATCCAAATACACTTCCCTAAGATTTTTCAGGAAGACCAGGCGCAATCTCTACTTCACCTGCTTTTTGTTCAACAGTCCTGTCCACACCTTTCCTAATGTGAGCGAGTATGGGAAGGCCGCTTTTAATTATCTGCCCCGTGAATATGGCATAACCTGTCTCAAGTCTTGTAAGTTTTTTTTCTAAAGAAGAAGGAAGACCTCCTGTGACTTTTCTTACAAAAGTTTCATCACCGGGAGCAATACGATGGATAATGAAACTGTTACACATACTAATCATTACTGGGTCAACATAGGATGGACGCTGAGTAACAAGACATAAACATAGTCCGAATTTTCTTCCTTGCGTAGCAATTTGCTGTAAAACGTCCCTAGCTAGAGAATAGCCAATTTTATACTCAGCTGGGTTTGGGCAATAGTTTTGGGCTTCTTCAATGATGAATAATAGCGATCGTTGTAAAGCCTCTTGTTGCTTATATTCTATGAATCGTTTAAATAACACATACGCTATGTAGTAGACGATAAACTGCTTTAGGTGTAATGGAAAACCTGGTGCCCCTATTACTGTAAAATCGATGACTACCATTCCTCCTTTCTTCACTAAGTCATCTACTACTGCACGAGTGAAAGGAGTGGCTCTGCCAACAAGGGAATAATTGTCAACTACTTCGCGTTTGAATGTATCAAGTTGTCTCTCTATTGCGTCAGCTGTTTGTCTATGAATCGATATTCCTTCGGGAGGATTGTGAATGAGATCGATTAACCTATTATACAGTTGAGTGTTAGTAAATAAGACATTAAGATCTGTAATCATCCTTTGAGGAGGAGAAATCATCCATTGTAAAACAGCACTTAGACCTGAAGCTTGCAGTTCCCTTCCAGTAACATCAGCCGCATAATAGACTATGATGGCCTCCGCTAAGTCTCGTGGGGAATGGAAGAATTCATTTAGATCTATATTAAATAGCCTTAAGAAGTTCACTGGATCCTTCTTGTAGGTTCTGGGCAAATGTTGTCTAGTAGTTCTCATGTTGAAAACGTAACGAATCACTTGAGGATACGCACCCAATTCACCTTTTTCGATAAAATGATCCCAATAATCTACATAATCTCCATTAGGATCTACCGCGATCACCGGAAAATGTTTTGTTACGTCCTTATCTTTTGTTTTATATTTGATTTCTGACAATTTCTCTATCAGTGCTCCGACATTATAAGACTTTCCGCTTCCTGTTATGCCAAAAACGGCTACGTGCATGGGTAATGCTTCAACATTGAGTATCACAGGCAGATTTAACTCTTCGTATCCCGATAGTGCTCCACATTCTATTACTAGATCGTCCTTTCCCACTCCGAAAATTTCAGAAGCCAAACTTCTTACATCTTTTATTAATAATACGCTATCTCCGGACAGAGGAGGATAACGTATCTCACGTCGCCCCTTACCTATACCGAAGAGAAGGTCAAGTTCAGCAATTTCATATTTTCTACTTATTTCTCTAGGGATCGGTAAACCCTTTCTTATAGCCTCTGTAAGAAAACCGCCAGGCTCGTAAGATTCATCTATAGGCTTAATTGTTTCTACTCTTGCTAAAATATCCCTTGCTCCTCTCCTAGTTTTTGACCTTATTATAACTAGCATCCCTTCTTCCAAAACTCCATGTTCAGCTTCCTTTTTAATTAAACATGATGCTCTTGTTGTTGTAGCTCCACTCAATATAGTACCAATAACCAGCTCACTTTCATCCATTACGGACCACCTGCCAGAGGCCCAAACATTCGAGCACCTTCTTCCCATGTGAGAGCCCGTGTTAATAGCTCTCTATACAAAAATTCTGCGGATCCCCTCTTAATGTTACATCTCCTATGAGCTGCTAAAACTGGCAGTGGAGCATTGAATCCTGGAATACTCCATGCTCTAACAACTTGACAAACTTTTTTCCCAAGTTCTATAGGATCTTCATCCAGCGTAAAATATTCAGTACAGAAAACCCTCCCGTACATAGTCAGGTAAATTCGGAATATGTTTTTAAGCCCATGGGTTTTGTACTTTGCAACAAGCCAGTCCGGAACCTTTCTCTCTATTGGTATAGTTTCTAACATTGGACTTACAGACTGAATCGTATGAAATATAAAAGGAACCAACTGTGGATCGGAGCCAAATCCTTCTGCCATTGTTGCTAGTTCCGAAAGATCTTGTCTACTCTTTAGAAATTCTAAGAAATGGTGCCCTTCCAAGCTCTTGACACATCCTATTACTAACGCTCCACTCTCTTTACAAGCCAATAGAGCAGTTACACGTTCTTTTACATACTCGTCATATAATTCTTCACTTGGCGGATCGATGAGTGGGCCATCGATCATTATTACTACTTCTCCTCGTTGATCGCTTTCTCTTCCATAAGAAGCAATGCTACTACTCGCTCTCAGTATAGCTGATACCTCGCATCGATACATTTCCTCTTTCACTCTTTTTATCGCTTGGTCAGGCGTCAAGTCACTCTCTTCAAAGAACTTGCAAGGAGCGTTCGGATCATACTTCATCTCACTATCAATACCGTTGAAATATACAATGGCAGAAGTAATTGGACAAAAATAGGTATTAAGTATTCTATATGGAAGTTGCCTACTCGAATCTATCCCTATGGCCAGCACATCTCTAAATTTAGAGTCTTCAGTCCCAACTTTAATTATTCCTTTTTCTATTAATCCTTGACCTAGTTCAGTTGCTATTGCCCATCTGTCTTTTAAAAAATCTGCAAGATTTTTTCCCTTAGATATAGCATCACCAAGCAGCTTAACAGCTAAGTCACTGTCCATCTCATTAAATTGCTCGCGAGCCCAATCCTCTCTATATTCGAACTCTTGCAGTTCCTCTGGCTCGCTCAAAATGTGACACCTTTATTCCATTATTCTAATAGCTCTAAATCGTATTAATAAGTTTAGACTCTGTAGATTTTTAAAAACTTCGAAACATTGCGTCATTAGCCTTCTTGTTAAAAGCATACTCTCTTTAAATTGGTTTATTCGGCATTCTCTGCGCGTAATAAATTAAAGGAAAGTAGGAATTTGAGAGTTCGAAATGAATAGGAAAACTCTTGAAAAGATTTTGAGAATTGTTGATGAATATAAGAAGTATGCATGTTTGGAGTATGGTTGGAACCTGAACCTTTGGGACAGAGATGACTTAGTGAGTGGTTACCCGTTCATTAATCTCAAAATATTCTGGAGTAAAAAGGAAAATCAGAAAGTCATTGACAAAGTCAATGAGGTTTTCTTCGATGATCTTGATGTGAAGTATGAGGACTTGGCAATTTTCATCAATAATTACAATGCGGTTGAATGTCACAATGCAGCATGCTCTTTGCTAGATAACAGCTACATTGCAGAGTGGCTTCTGAAAAACGGAATAGGGAACGTTTACTGTCACTACGACGAGGACTATGAAACTCTCAGGAATGCAGGCCTAAAAATGAGGCATTGCGGAAGATTCGCAAACATAGGCAAGCTGGAGAAGATCAGAATAGGAAATAAAGAGATCGTAATCTTCATTCCAAATAAAGTAAGAGAATCATCTTCCAAGGAGTTCTATGAATGGTACAAGAACCAGGATAGATTTGAAATAGCATACGATG
>CAZWPQ010000070.1:0-6107 GCA_964636085.1 uncultured Nitrososphaerota archaeon | reverse complement strand
GTGAAATTCGTCAAATATAAATAGCGAATCTCTGAAGTTAAACCATCTGATGTGGTACTTTCCAACGTGAAGCATGGTGAGCATTAGTTGATCAATTGTAATGACATTGATCTTTGGAACAAAGTATCTGTATAGATCTATTATTCGTGCAGATTCCTCGATTTCCTCGCTTCGTGCGAATACATCGATGTCCGCAAAGAAGAAATATTTTCCTACATACTCGTCCCCAAATACTCTTACTAGTGTTGAGTAAAAATCCCTTGTAGCGGTTATTGTTGGTAGAACATAGAATATCTTGATGGGCCTCGAAATAACAGTTTTAAGAAGTGCTAGTCCTGTTTTTCCCCACCCAGTCGGTGCGATAACAAAAGTGTGTGGTGAGAGTTGCGCTAACTGTTTTTGTATCCAAAATTTTTTTGGGTCGAAATTTATTCCTTTCTCTCTACATTTTTCTCTCAAAACATTTGCGATGTGGTTTACATCTACTTCTTTGGATTCGTATTTGGGGAGTCCCTTATATTGTCCTATAATGCTATTGTATAGAATTCCCATTGCTGAGGTAATATCGGCTAGTTTGAAGATGCCGAAGATTTCCAGTAACCTAAGCTTATGCATAGTTTTTTCTGCATCACCACAAATTTCTCTTTCGCTTATCTCTCTATCTATTTTGTGAAGCTTTTTGCATCTGCAGTAAAACCTACTTAGGGTATTAGAGGAGATACTAAGCTTGGGTCTAGCTAAAGTTGAGTGATGTTTTAGTATGAAATATATAAGCCACTTAAAATCATCATCACTAAGCGACCTTAGTACCCCTCTCGCTTCCAACAATAACCTTGCTCCATAGGCACTATGCGGTTGCCTACGATCTAGTCCCCATCTTGGGCTCAATTTTCCAAGGTCATGACAATTTGCTAGAGCCTCCGCAAATATGTATTCTGACTCTGAGTAAACTCCATATGTTTTCATTATCTCATACATCACGCCAAGACATTCGTCTATATGTGTTATTATGGTTTTTTCTTGGTGGGATTCTTTCTCTCTGGGATCATCTAGTTCGATGCCCTTTTCTCTCAGAAAATTCACTACCTTATCGATAAACATGTGTTTTGGCACCAAAAATTACTTTTATTTCATTGCTGAGCTATAAATCTACCGATAAAATTCAGATTGGACTTAATATCATAATTTAATGACGAACCGACAATTATGTCCATGATACTCCTCAGTGTTTCCCAGTCTATCGCTCCATATTCAACAAGATTTTTATAGAACCGTTCGACCAAAGATGTAAGTATATCAATAATATTTGGGCCTACATTTTTGGGTGCCTTCTTTCGGACACCTACATAGAAAGCGTTGAGGTGATCCCTGAATATCTTGAGTACATCACGTCGATTCAAATCCTCGACCCAAGTCCTAATGAACCTTTCTAGCCTCGGTATCACAATAGTGTTCCATTCGTCTTTATTAGGGGGTGCAGAATATATAACCCCGTGTGCACCTCTTAATGTATCCAATAACCGTATAAGAATTCTCTTTCTTTCTTCTTCAGTTTCCTCGTGATACTTATCGTAAAGCCATATTACAAGTTTAGCTAGGATAGTGTATTCCTTATCTAGAGGGGTCATCTCGAGAGAGAGCATAGCCCTACCATCTATGCATCTCTTATTGCGCCTCAAGACACCATAATCAGTTAATATATCTTCAAGTTCTTCAATGACAGCCTCACCAAGTTCTCCCTCTAAATATATAGCGACGCTTTTTCCTATGCATATGGATCTCAGTAGCATTAATCCAAAAGCGTAAAGATCATTGATTTCATAGTTCTCACCAACAAAATAGAGGTTGGGTATTTCTTTACGCATTTTAAAACCAGGACCATGTAGCGGTCTTGGGGATCTCTCCCGCAGTCGTTTATCCCTTTCAGACATGTATAGGAGGATTCTATGTATAAGCCTCTCCCTTACTTCTTGTATCAAATTACTAAGATTACTTGGATCCATATAAGTGTTGATATTCTTGCCAGGAGAGATATCATTCGCCAATAATCTATTCAATCCACCCCAATCCAATGTTTTGCTAAAGACAGGGTGATTTTCACTCAGTGTTGATTTTAGTAATTCTTTTATGATGTATTTGATCAGATCTTTCATATTATTAAATTTCCCAGCGTTTATTTTCCCTGTTGTTTCACTTATAAATCTCATCAGAGTGTTTTTCTCTATGAACAGGAGCCGCTCTAGTTCTTCTTTAACCTCATCCTTGATATCTGTTGTGGATGTCTCTAACATAAGGCTCACCTAAACAATAAAATCTCTTGCGGGATACACAAAGATCTTACTTTTTCCGTCATTAACTACTGGTAGCTCTTTCCTGCATGCTATTGTGGCCTTATAGGCAAACACATACTTTTCTCTTACATTAGCATGAACATAATCAGATGATACAATAGCCTTGTCATCGTCAGGTTTTATCGAGTAAAAGAACCGTAGTGGACAATATCCGCGTCCCTCTCTACTCTCAATTACTTTTCCAAGATTCGGTTTACCTATGGATGCGAGAAAATTGTAGTCGTTTCCACCGAAGACTTCAAACTCAAAATCTAGACTCGATATCCTATTCATGCATTCTTCGAGCACAGATCTATCACTCATAGCTACAGCAAACTTGTATTTTGGGTTATATAGAAACTCACTTCGCTTTATTGTGGGGATAAGTTGTCTTCCATCCTTAAATTGGTGAATTCGAGCGAGTTCATAGGCAGTTCCATCAAAGCATATAAGTTCAGCCCCAGCATGAATATTCTTATCACTAGAAAATTTTCTGAGATTCTCTCTTGTGACACCAAGTATGGCACCAACAATTCCTACAATTGTGGAGGGTAGAGGGATTAGATATGTGCTTCTATATAATTTAGCAATATGCTTCTTAAACTGTGCTGTCTCAAATGATATAAAAAAAGTAAAACCATAGAGAGGCATATTGGAAACCCCCTATGCCTAATATACAATATACTCCACAATTGAATTTAGGATTTCCACAATTTTTTCAGACAAGTTTCCTTCCTCGCTTAGCGACAATTTATTTTCCGATTTTTGATACCATTTATATTTGTTTTCTCGATAGTAAAGAACGATTAAGGAGTCAAGTATATCCCCATACAAAGAGACGATCCTTTCAATAAGGCTCTCATCTAATTCATTATTATCAGTAATATCAACGAATCCAGATATTGGAGCAAATCTATCTGTGGTCGCTATTATTGCGTAGTAGTATTCCGGAACATTTGGGCTCTGTGATCCTCTAGGAAATTCCCAGCCCTCACGCAAGAGGACCTCTAGAAATGCCAATAATCTCTTTTTACGCACATCCTTTTTTAGGTGGATGAATCCATCTTTATCACTTTCAACAATGTCTGAGTATTTCTTTTTTGAATAGGCATCAAGAACGCTTTTCTTTAGTTCTCTGTCCTTTTTTATGACTCCAATGCGATCGGATACTATTACGTTCATTTTCCCGACCCAATCTGCGACTTCAACTTCAAACGGCACAGGGTATTCCTCAGGAGCACCACTTACAAAACTTCGAGGGAATCTGG
Source organism: uncultured Nitrososphaerota archaeon (assembly GCA_964636085.1). GTDB lineage: Archaea > Asgardarchaeota > Njordarchaeia > Njordarchaeales > Panguiarchaeaceae > Panguiarchaeum. The sequence goes on along the minus strand of CAZWPQ010000070.1, from coordinate 2,509 downwards.
CTGCGAACTCTACCTTAACCTCAGTATGTCTAAGCGAGATTAGAGGCGATAGCTTTATTGGACCTATCCTAGGCTTAGTTTCTTTTGGATATAGATACCCAAAAAGATCGTCATCGATATATTCAAATGGATTTCCCACATCAGTAAGTTGCTCTTCCACCACAAGTGGATCTATTTTGAATCCTTTCTCGTATAGTCTCTTCCTTATCGCCCTGCGTATACATCTTGCTGAAACAAAAGCCTTAACCTTTCTGTCCCATGTAATAATTTTCTTAATGGGCACTCTAATACCGATACCGATATCTGCATTAACATTTCCAGAGACTTTTAATATTAGCGAGATAAAAGCCCTCCTAGGCATTCGGTTCACCTCTTTCACCAAATATGGATATAGGTTTTTGCTTAAATGTCTGTAATGCATCGAAAAAACCAGATAAAATAGCAGTACTATAACGATAAAACTCATCTATTGTCCACTGCCTTTCCACTTTGATTTCCTCCCTAATACTTATGGACTCAGTACAATCACCCAACACCTCGATTATATAATTTACCACTTCCCTCTTGAATTTCTCTGGGAGTAATTCAGATCGAAGGGTCAATATTACATTTCTAAATTTTTTCTCGCAAGAATCTACAATTCCTTTCAAGCTTTCTTTCATTTCAGGGGAAGGGATATCCTTTATTCGTGTTATTCCTTTTTGTGCTAGGTCTTTTAATAAGCTAACTAGGGATGTACCACCATGCTTCATAATTAGGCACTTCAGAATAACAATTCCAGCTCTATATGCCCAACTATAGAGGGTAGTTTCTCTTTCACTACTCGCCTCCATATTACTCACCATATAAGTTCAATAAAAGTAAAAAACAGAGTATTAAAAAATATCAACACAGAAAGATCTGCATTCACAATCAATACACCTTGCCCTATGTTTTGTTGGCTCGGGAATTATCTCGTTCAGCACGATATGCTTCATTTTCTCTAATGCATGCCTAACCATTTCCCTATGATACTCGGTTATATGAACCTCTTGATATTTTCCAGTCTCAATATTTAGTGTCTTGATTTTGTTTACCTTTAACCCAAGCACATTCTCAACAAGCATTGCTTGAGCAGCCAATTGGACTTTATGATCATCGTACATTCTTCTCTTAAACCTGCTGGTTTTTATTTCTATAATGTTTACCGCACCATTATCCACGAACTCTAGGATATCTATTATTCCCACAATACCTAACTCCTCGGAGCATAGATACACGTCCTTAATGGTGTTCTCCCCTAAGTTAGCTTTTTCATGAATCAGACGCCCCATCTTCATCTTATAGGTCTCCTGAGTCCTTACTCTAAGGACATACCTAAAATATATTTTTCTTGGACAATAATAGTATTGTCTTATATCCTCGCATGTGAACATTATGCTCATATGACAATCACCTTTGGTTTTTCGAGCTTTATGGAGTACATGTCTCGGACAACAATAACCTTGTTCCTGAAGCTTGGTGGGACAAAGACAATCCTAACATCAGCCTCCTGCTTTCCAATTAGGTCATCAAGCACCATGGCGAGTTCTTCGGCCCTATTCCAAGTCATCTCTCCCCAGAAGACACTCTTCTGTAATCTATCTAGGCCATAATTTTTTAATGCATCAGCAATCTGGTTACGCAGTCTATCATCTGGAACATCATAGAACACATAGCATATGTATGGCATCTAGCCCCACCTCCACACAAATGGCTTATATTCATTCCTTATCCCTAGGAGATACCTAGCTAGGTGTCTGGATTGCCGCATTATTGCGCCCCTAAAAGTGGTTGGCTTACCATATGGATCCTTAACCTTCTTTTCCAACCTCTCGTTGAAGTATGTAAAGAATAATGATTTGCCCATCTTATTCAATACGACAGTACCATCGTCCCTAAAGTCGAAATGATCTATATGAAGAATCTTCTTGGAGAAGAGCATTACAACCATAACATCAATAAGTGGTTGCCTAAACTCCTCAGATAAATCAAGAATAAGGCTTGGCTTACCACTACGATCAGTATGAAGGAAACCAGCATAGGGCTCTAGACCACACTTGGCGATGGATAATGTACATATGGCATTGAGGATTGTGTAGCCATAGCTAAGGATAGCATTGACGGGATCTCTTGGAGGACGTCTTTCACGACCCTTAAAACCCACATCTTCGGGGAGGAGAAGCTTTAGAGCATCAAAGTATATGTTGGCTGCCTCACCCTCATAACCCATTATCACAGGCCTGATCCTCTCTAGGGATCCCTCAGTGTCCCTTATCCTCACACACAACTCCTCAATCCTAGCGGCGCACTCCCTAAGTTTTTCCGAGAGACCCTCATCATAGGATCTACTCTTGGAAAAATAGTTTAGGACACGAACCTTATTCATTGTGGTAGCCCAGCAGAAAGCCTTGGCGAGATAAACACCACGCTCATCATAAAAAGCAACAATCTGCTCCCTACGAGTAAGAACAGTACCATGCATAAAGAA
>CAZWPQ010000069.1:0-6175 GCA_964636085.1 uncultured Nitrososphaerota archaeon | reverse complement strand
GGTTGGTTTTGGCGCTTTTTTCCTAGGCATTTGGTCTCCCCTGTCTGTGTGTGGTCACTGTCCAGAAGTAATTAAAAAATTGTACCTTAAAACTGACATGTAGTTTTTTTATGATGTGTTCGGATGTGGTTGTATGGCTAGAATTGTTCTTGTCGGAGTGTCCGAAAAAGAGAAAGCTGAGAAAATAATTATTGGTGTTCTGAGAAGAAGGTTGGAGGAGATCGATGATCATATTAGAGATCTGAGGGCTACGATTAGATTCCTAGAACAGAAATATGGTATGTCCTGGGAGGAATTTAAGAAAAAATTCGAAGAGGGATCACTATCTGATGGTTCTGACGTTGATTATGTGGAATGGTACGCCGCAGTTACATTGATGGAGGAGTTGATGGAGGAGAAAAGAGTATTAGAGGATGTCCTTGAGCGAAAGGATTAAGAGGTACTTTAATGTTATTGTTCGTTTTTTCCAAAGAAATAACATCGTAGTAGAGGTCCGCATAGAAAAACTAATTATCGGCCAGAAACATGGATATATAAAACTCAGAATTATTTTAATGGATGGAAGAGTTATCGAGATCAGAGAATTCATAGATGCATCCCTAACAAAAATAAAATATGCTTATTCTTTTCTCCAGAGAGACAAAATAATTTTCAGATATGACAATGCACCGCATCACAAAGAAAAAACCTCTTCTCCCCATCATAAACACACATCGAACGGAAAAATAATGGCCACAAAAGAACCAAACATCTTTGGAATAAAAAAGAAGTCCTTAAAACCCTGTGAATCCAACATATATCGAATAGTTCTAGGAGAATTCATAGAAATGATACATTAATTTATTCGTTGATGTTACTTGGCGATTTTCAGCCTAGATGTAAGAAGGATCTCGCAGAGATTATTAATAAATTTATTTTGGCGACTACCAGAAAATCATTTAGCTCTTTCTCCCTCTTCTTGGGTTCTGGGTCTAAATGCATCCAATGTATAGAATTCTGAGAGAACAATTGGCAGAATTAGATATGTGTCCCTTCTTTTTTTCGACATCTTAAGAAAAAGCAATGAACCATCTACAAGTGTCAGCTTCATTCTTAGGATCATTAGTTTCCCTGTTGCTCTTATTTCTATGGACTCGACGCTAGATATTATGTCCCTATGTTCCCGCAGTAATATCCTCAATCACTCTATCAATCTACTCCAACTCCTTAAGGATCTCCTCGTGCATCCTTATAATCTCCTTTCATTCGAACCAGACTTTATAGGAGTTAAAATCGTTGGGATGTGCGGATTTGAACACTCTGAAATCCCCATACTTCTTCCTAAGCTCATTAAGTTTTTGCTCAACATCGCTCAGCATATGCCTTAAATCCCCCTTCCTCCTCTTTAGAAAATTTATTATTGCTGGCTTAACAATCTCTTTATTCCTATCGAGCAACCGTACCATACCCGACATGAGGGATCCCTAGGAACACATAGTCATATAAATAACATATACTTTTTTGTGCTATGATCGTGGTGTCCCCACAGGGCAGTGTTCCGTTCAGTCCAATGCCCAATGACTCCAGTCTGGAGGTAGATGTGCTACCTACGAAGGGCTGAAAGAGGAGAAAGCCCCTGTCTATTGATACAGTTTTAGCCAGAATAATGCGATAGAGGCAAACGGTATCATTGCATTTTGGTTTTTTTATGCCGCATTATTTCGCTAAGTATTCCCCTAAACTGGTTTTCTTTTCTGGGCTTTTTGTCACTGATTTTGGGTTCTATCTCCCGCCAGATATTGAGGTATTTCTCTTTTTTTCGTAGGAGTGTCTTCTGATCTTTGAACCATTCTTCTTGTTCTGGAAAGTACTCGTATAGTGTTCTCCTCCAAGACTCCAACATTAATATAGGCTTCTTCATGAATTCTGCTGCACAGAAAATGTTTCTAGAGTTTTCTCTTAGTATCTCTATCCATTTTAATCCAGGGTCACATCTAGTTATGTGGTGGTCAATTATGACTAAGCCCGATGACTCGGCAATATTGAGTATATTATTCCATAGCTTATTGATGATTCTTGTTGATGGCGGTCTATTCCCGAACCAAAGATAGATGGGTGGTCCATCCATAAGAATTATGTCGGGGGCTATGTGCTCAACAAGCTTGACTACGTTTCGATCTAGAATATCTATGTCCGAAGTGTGCATAAAAACTTTTTTTCCTCTAATGACAGTAACCACAACAGCAGTCTTTGAGTATCCACCATGAGGGAATGGACCATAAAACTGTAGGACGCCATCAAACTCAACATTTGGTTTTATTTCCGATATCTGCTCGCCGAATACTTGCCTCAGATCACAAAGCCTCTTTTTCTCTACACCAAAAGCCAACTCCTCGGGTTTCACCCATATCCTAGCACTACTGTTTATGCCCTCAACAAGGCTAATTCCAAATTGGAAAGGATTTGGATTGGATAGTGGAGTATGATCTCCATGTAGATGACTAATAACGATATCGGAGGCATTTCTCCATGAATTTCTTATCAATTTTTTTATTTGATCTCCCACAACAGCTTGTAGTGGGTGAGGATGAAGACCATACCTAGTAAAACCCATGGCCATTCCAGGATCAACAAGTACTTTTGTGTTTCCTAACTCAATAAAACAACAGAGACCTCTAACGCCGAGGGTCTCAGTACCTAGAATATCCACATTCACATCTCGACACACACATAAGCTACATAATAAATGAAAACTTATTCCTCAAAAATTCACCTACACGCAAGCCGCATAGTGCGTAATGTCTTATCATAATGATTTTATTTTAATATGTATTTAAAATAGGACTATAAGGGTGATAGGAGTGTCGTTAGTTAAGAACCTGGATAGTGTTTTGGAACTAGTAAGAGATACTCCTTGTCAAAGGTCAGATAATTTGATGGCTTATATACTAGCGATTGCTGTTTACAAGGGAGATATAGGATTCACTAGGGATACTTTTGAGAATTTAGGTTTGAAATATATAAAGAAAAAGATAAAGTTCGAAAGTGTTGTAGAGAATCTCCTAGAGCTATATACTGATGATTGCGAAATAGATGGATTCATAAAGCACTTAAGATCGCTAAGTGAGAAAGATCGAGGAGATAAGATTGCTAGGCTATGCCCACGGATCCTCGCTTGTTCAAAATCGTGTGGCCAAATGAAGAACATTCTACCGATACTTCTCGAGGATATAGTGATTAGCCTAAAAATAGCCAGAAGAAAATATCATGAGTACTCTAAGCAGAGTTCATTCCAACCACTCATCGTAGGACCTTTATTACATTATACGGAGGTTAATATCAATAAGTTCGATGTATTATCGGACTATCTTTTAGCCGAATCCGAATACTCACTGAAGAAAGATGTGAAAAAATATTTTTCAAAGGTCAGCAAAAGCATCGATAAAATTCTGCGCCATCTAGAGAGAGCTTTTGGAAAAATTGGTAAAAAGGTGAGCGTTCAATTAATACTTGATGTGGTTGAGTATTCACATGTGCTTCAGGCGATATTGGTAGGAGTAGATGATATATATTATAATAGGAATCTTACAGATTTACTTAAACGCTTTAAGGGATTTTATAATTATATCAAGAAAAAAACACCCAGAGATGAAAAAACCCGTAAGCAATATACAACTCTACTAGAGATCATGAGTGATAATATAGCTACTGCTTTTCTCATGAATAGACGTCTTGATATCTACGAGAAGATTATTCAGATGTTATCAGGAATCGATGCTAAATACATGAGCATACTGGTGCGAAAATTAGCTACTAATTTAACCAATATAACTATGGCAGAAAAAGTGGAGGTGGTGGAGGCAATAATCAAAAAATATACAAACATCCCCGAAATCTCAAATTATAGAACATATGATAGAATGTCTATAGAGGTTCTGCTCCATGTATTGGGTGGGTACTATAAGTATAACAAAAAGACAGAGCTTTTGGGGCAAATAATAGATATTCTCGAGTACCTCAATATCGAGGAAGGCAAGGATCTCCTCAGGGGACTCATAAATATTACTAATTTTCTATATAGGATAGGGGCTTACGATAAAGCTCTGGAATACATGAATAGAACATACAAAGAGCTTAATAAACTACAACCAAAGCAACAGGCGGAGTATGGTTGCGAATTCATAAAGCTAGTTGCTGAGGCCTATCGTGTCAAACAATAGCATACCTCCCGGCACTTAACATTGCTAGTTTGAGTTTTTAGCCTACATTAATTCTTTCCTATTTTTTGTTTAGGATGAAAATTCATTTGTATTATATTTCTTTATATTCTTCTTATTTTCGAAAATGATAACATCGGCACACACATAAGTGGGTGTGTATACCCGATGGGTGAAGAGAAGGCTACAAGACTTCTGAGAAGAGACATCAGGACTTATGATGGGGTAAAATTTTCACCGTATTATGCGTGTGGATTGAACCATGTTCCCGCTGACCCCCAACATCTTCTTTTCATTTTCTTTGAGACTATAATCGGTGTATCTCCATGATAAAAAGGAATATTGCTATCATGTATATTGGTGTCTCCCTTTACGGCATATGTTCTGGTTTTCTATCATGGTTTATCCCGATAGTTCTATATTCAATTGGGCTCCCTACTCTGGCACTAACATACTCACTAATTGCGGTTTTGGGCATCACCCTACCAATTGTAGGTGGGGGCCTCGCAGATTTTTTAGGAAGAAAAATTGTAATGATAATCTCAGTACTCATAATAGAAATAGGTCTATTAGCACTATATTGCGCATTTCTAAGCTCCAATGCTCTCCTCGTACTAATCGGAACTACCCTCTTCTTTGCTGGGGGCGATATCGGTAGGCCCACCTCTAGGGCGCTTTTCATGGAGTCTTGCGATAAGGAAAATATAGGCCGTATCTTCTCTGTGGCCGCCACTCTCCACACAGCATCAATGATTGTTGGAGCCATACTATTCGAGCGCATGTTGAACTCTATCTCAGCACATGGACTCATCCTCATAATGAATCTTGTATTCGGAGGAGTGGTTGTATCTAGATTTTTCGTTATCGAGACCGTAAAACGGGAGCACATAGGCAAATCATCAATTATTTGTCGCTTTTATGAAACATTAAAGCTTATCGCTATTAAACGCAAGTTGTCTGTTTATGCAATGTTGCGTATGCTGTTGTTCATGTTTGGTTGGTTCTGGATCCTATTTCCTGTCGTTCTGAAGTATGATTATGGATTCGACTATGGAACCATAGCTTTGTATTTCTCGGTATCGGTAGCTCTTAGTGGTTTGCCCTCCCCAATAGGAGGTGTGTTTGTTGATAAATATGGGGTGCGTAAAGCTTTCATCGTTTCAATTGTTATTGACTCGCTACTCCTGTTTGTGTTCTTCATTGTTGTTGGTTTTAACACTATTGTGGGGTTTCTAGTGCTTGTTTTTGTTGCCTCTGTAACATGGTTTGAGGGGGCGGCCCATAATGTGCTTATGTTTCATATTACTGATGATGCCTATAGAGGCCATTTTTTCGGTGTTCTTGATACTCTTGGTGGCATAGCGGAGTTTATATCTCCTTGGATCATGTGTGTTATGTATAATGTGGATACCCTACTCGCGTTAGTGATTCCCGCCATAGTAAACATTTTTGTTGATTTTCTCATAATAATGTATTTCAAAATATGATTGGTTTCTAGTAGCAATATTCGCACTTATATTCATTACGCTTGCACCAAAAAAATACATAGCAAAAATGATGCTCATTGTAGCATCAATATCGCAAAACTAGTTTCATTAGCAAATTTTGGTGGCTTCTAACGCGACGATCAGCACTAGGGAGATCAGATAGGCAACAGAGTAGGAAGGAAGAAGAGAAACAGGAACAAAAATAACTAGCAGATGAGTCCACTCTCATTCCAGCCAACAGAACACCAAAAACATGTGCCGTATTTGCGCAGTTTTTCGCGGGAGCCGCTGGATATTTCTTGCCCCGCAGTGCATTATGTACATCCGAGAAAACGCATATATTCTGTGTTGCGTTGCGTTCTGTGCATCTGAGTTGTTCTCTGTTTTTGTTTCGGGTTTTAGGCCGGTGGCTCTTCCTCCAGTTTCTTCTCTTTCTCCCTCTGATGGCCTCATTATCGCCCCTATCAACCCTCCTACTTCTTCCTATCGCTC
>CAZWPQ010000068.1:266-6424 GCA_964636085.1 uncultured Nitrososphaerota archaeon | reverse complement strand
GTGGGGGAGGAGGCGAGACTATTTATGAGCCTCCATGTACGATATCTGGTAGTGTGTCGGGTACGGGTTCCTCTGGGGCTCACTATAATCAGCCTGACAGTGTTGCTTGGGCCGAGTTTAGGATAGATCTTGAGGCTGGTGTGGAGTACAAGTTTACCTTGGACTGGGACTCTGGTAGTGATCTGGATATGTATCTTTATAAGCCTGGTACTGCGCCGTCTCAGGATGGTAGTGGTAGTGATTACTTCAAGAGGGCCTATACTACCAATAAGCCTGAGGTGATCGAGTTCACTGCTGATATGAATGGTGCATGGGTAGTCGCTGTTGATCATTATAGTGGTTCAGGGAGTGCTAACTATCAGATAACAATTGAGCTTGTATATGGTGGAGATAGTGATGAATTCCCAGTAGTGTTTTCTGGTTCTGTATCTGGCGATGGGTCTACTGGGGCACATTATAACAATCCTTCATCCAGCGCATGGAGGGAATATACGGTTAATTTAGAATCGGGGGTAGAATACCGTATTACACTCTCATGGGATAGTTCTAGCGATCTTGATCTCTATGTATATAGGCCCAACACGGCTCCATCTCAGGATGGTAGTGGTAGTGATTACTTCAAGAGGGCCTATACCGTCAATAAGCCTGAGGTGGTTGAGTTTACTGCTGATATGAATGGTGCATGGGTAGTCGCTGTTGATCATTATAGTAGGTCTGGAAGTGCATCCTTCGAAATAAAGATAGAGGTTGTCTCTAGAAGCAAGCTGTCATCGTGGGTATCCCAGGGCGGAAAGGATGTATATATGGCGAGCATAGATAGTGATGGGGATGGAATACCTGATGACATTGAGAGGGCCATTCCAGTGCTTTTTGACTCAAACAATGCTTTGATTCCTGCAATATATCCGCCTTTGATTGTGGTTATTTTCTCGTTGGTATCTGCGTTCCGTAGAAGGAAGCGTCCATAGGCCTCTATTGGTGGATAATTTCTTTTCTATTTTTTATTTTCTCCATGTGTTATTCGATATATTGATAAGATACCCGCCAAATTTTTTATCTATATTTGGTTGGTTCGTCATGGGTGCGGACAACACTAATGATACATATCTACAGGGAATGAAACTTCTAGAGCAGGGAGACCTGAGGGGGGCGTTGAAATTACTTGAGGAGGCGTTAGAATATGATCCGAAGAATGTCGAGTTAATATTGAGGATTGCTGATATTCGCTATAAATTAGGTGATTACGAAAAAGCGATAATGTTTTATAAGAGGGCTATATGGGTTGATCCAAAATCTATAGATGCATGGTATATGCTGGGTAAGTCATATTGTATGTTAGGTAAACTAAAAGTTGCGGTGGAGTTCTACAAGAAGGCATTAACGCTGGATAGGAAGAGATGTAGGATATGGCTTGAGTTGGCCCAGTTACAAAGTGAGATTGGTGATAAACAGGAGGCAATAAAATGTTATAAGGAGGCTCTAAAAATAGATTCAAGCAACTATGATGCTTGGTATAAATTGGGTTTGCTGTATCTAGAATCTGGCGAGGTGGAAGAGGCTATTTCATGCCTAAGTAAGGCCTCAGAACATCTTGAAAGATATGAGGTATGGAGAGACTTAGGCCGTGCATATAGATTGGCGTCTCGGTATGACGATGCTGTAAGGTGTTATATGAGGGCACTAAAAATAGCTCCCGGTTCCTCTGAGGCATGGATTATGCTGGCTGAGATATATGGGGAAATGGGCAGAGAGGAAGATGCGATAAAGAGCTATAGGAAGGCTATAGATCTGGATCCCGGATCTAGGAATGCTTGGTTGGGATTGGCCAGGTTCTATAGGAAAATACAGAATTTTGACGAAGCTATTAAGTGTTATGAATATGTGTTAGAGCTAGATCCGGGGGATTATTTAGTTCTTGGTGAGATAGGCGAGCTATATAGTAATTTGGGTATGTATGAGAAGGCAATAGAGATCCTTGAGAGGGCTGTTAAATATAGTGTAAATTCTCCAGATATATGGACTCGGCTAGGCGATGTATATTTCAAAAAGGGGGATTTGGATAGGGCATTAGAATGTTATAGGAACGCACTTGAAGCCAAGCCAGACTATGTAGAAGCTTTATGTTCTTTGGCAGATATATTATTTTTGCGGGGTATGTATGCGGAGGCTATCGAGAAATATAGGAAGGCCCTCGAAATAGATGGGGGGTTGGGGCGTGCATGGTATTCACTTGGTATGGCATATATAACATCTGGTAAAAAGGATGAAGCATTAGAGTGTCTGCTAAGAGCTGTAGAAATGGGGCTGAACTATGCTAAGATATGGTATGAGATCGCGAAATTGTATTATGGAAAGGGAGAAAAAAAGAAGGCTATTGAATGCCTCAAAAAGGCGGTAGGGATAGATCAGTATTTTGTGGATGCATGGCTAATGATTAGTAGGATTCTGATGGATATTGGTCACTACAATAAAGCCGCTGAGTATTGTAGAAAGGTTTTGGAGATGGACCAAAAGAATTCTGATGCGTGGAGAATGCTGGGCGATATATATCGGATGAGTGGCCAATACGAACGTGCATTGGAGGCATATTCAAAAGTTGTAGATATCCTAGGTAATGATGAAGAAGTATTATTGTTGATGGCTGATACTTATGTAAATCTAGAGCAGTATGAGGCCGCGATCTCCACACTTAACACAATACTGGGACAAAACCCTACGAATTTCAAAGCACTGGTAAGGAAGGGGGAGATACTGTGTAAGCTTGGGAACTATGATGATGCTATAAGGATATTCAAATCGATATTAGAGGGCGACCCACACAATAAGACCGCAATATATCTAATTGGTCAAGCCTACCAGAAAAAGAAGGAATATAATATTGCTATGAAATACTACGAAAAATTACTAAAGCTATACCCTACATATGATAGGGCCATAAGAGGCCTAGCAGATACCTACTACGCATGCGGCAAAATCGATAAGGCAATCAAGCTTTACAAAAGGGCCATAGAGTTGGAACCAGATAATCATGTTTATTGGTACAACCTCGGGGTAATATACTTACGTATAAAAAAATATAGGGAGGCAGCGGATAGTCTAAACAGAGCGATAACTATAAACCCAAAATATGTCAAGGCCTGGAACAATTTGGGCCTCGTATATATGGCTATGGGAAAAATGGATGAAGCCATAAGGTGTTTTAATAAAGTTACGGAATATGATCCCCATCACGTCAAGGCATGGATAAATCTGGGGCTAGTATATAAGAAGATAGGTAAGCATAACATGGCGATAAAGTACCTATGCAAGGCCCTAGAGATAAATCCCCATAATATCAAAGCTCTTCGATATCTAGGCGATATTTACTATGATAAGGCCCTATATGGTGACTCGATAAACTATTATAAGGCCGCTGTCGAGTTGAAGGAGGATCCAGTATTGTGGAGGAAACTCGGAATGGCCTATCTTCACGATGGCCAAAGGGATAAAGCGGTGGAGTCCCTCAAAAAGGCATGCAATCAAGGTGACAAAAATGCATGTCGAATATTAAAGAAGATAAAGACATAGTTCCTTAAATATACTCAATCTCAGATAGAAGATTTTCTTCATAGGGGAGATCTCTATCTAATATAGGTTTTGATGTTATTTGCTCTGTCTGTGTCTACTCGCTTGTCTATTACATGGAACGCCAAATAATGACTAAACATTTTGCTTTTTGCGATTTGATGGAATTTCTCATAGATACCTATTGAATTTGGAAAAGGATCTTTTAGAGCAGAGATTACATGTTCTAGTGAGCTAGCCATTTAATGATAGCAGGTTTTAAAATTGCAGAATCCTAAATTTTTTTGGTGTATGTTGTGAAAATAGAAAATGTATTTGTTGATGTCGAACTTGAATACAAGGGAAAAAGGATATCGAAAAAAGCCTTAGTCGATACTGGAGCCAGTAAAAGTATAATATCTAGAAAATTAGCAGTGGAACTTGGGGCCTTAATACCTCTAGATGAACCATACGAATTACGGACAGCAAATAAGAATGGGCGGTTATATATCATAGGGTTTGCTAGATTAAGGATAAAATTTCAGGGCGTTACCATACCAGGTGGGTGTACATTCGAGGTTGCTGATAATTTGAGAGAAGATATAGATGTCATTATTGGTAGGCCAGAGATAGATTCCTGGGGGATAATTTTTACTCCAGAGGGCGCAAAATTAAGAAAAGTTCCAGTAGAATTCGATGTCGTATGATTGCTTCTCTCTATATTTTGAGAAGCATTGTATACTTATGCTGATATTCTCCACACATTTCCGATACTTCTTATAGCCTGACAGGCTAGAAATGACCGATCAAGAAGTTGTGAGAGTATAATTTTTTATTTCTTAATATGTAATGTTATTATAGTTATAAGGTGTTATTTTTGAGGTGCTGTCTAGTAATATTCATATTGATCAGCGCTTCTTTTCTTGTTCTTCTTGATAGGCAGAGTCACATGGCCCAGACGCGGATGATAAGCATGAAATTTGGGGACGGGAAGACATTGGTATATGAAGTATCAGATGGCAAGACAGTACGGATCAAAATAATAAACGATGAGCGGGGCCTAGATGCCGAGGGAATAAATGTAGTAATCCCAAAGGAGGTTGGTGTTCAAGAGATAAATAATGGATATACACCATCGAGAGGCTCGTTAGCGACACTATGGACAGAGGGCTTTGAATATGTAGATCATGAAGTCCCAGGACAATACTGGAATACATGGGATGCTGACTCCTATGATGGGTATTGGTACTGGGGAGATGTAAACAAATCTCAAGGCTTTAGGGCTCATAGTGGGGAAAAAAGTATGTGGTCATCAGCCACAACATATAGTGATTCAATGTCTGGATCGGTTGAGGGAGATAACGAAACAGACTGGGATTACAATGATCCAGATAATAACGAAACGAAATCATGGTGGGAGGTAGGGGTCTATCTTTATAGCGGGACTACATACAAATTTGTCCTAAGCTGGGATACGGATGAGGACTTAGATTTACTTATTCTTGATCCAGAACGCAATTTAGATCATTACAATTCATCGACAGGAAGTGGACCAACATGGGTAAATTTCACGGCTGATGAAACAGGATGGTGGTATTTAATTGTGGACGATTGGACCGATACTGCCAATATTCAAACCGACTTCACAGTCACCGTAGAAACAGGTGGCCCCATAGAAATAAAGAAGTCGTATTGTCCTCTAGAGACTAATGAGTACGAAAATGACATGGACGCATATGCTTACTACAATTCATACACAAATGCATTTGACTATGACCTACTAGCATTTGATTTCTGGGCGTGGTTCGACGTAGAATCTGACTATGACTATTTCCAGCCAGGATTTCTACTTGATAATGGCTCAAGCTATGTTCTGAACCTAGATGGACAATCAAGCTCATATAACCCCACTATAACGCATCATCTTAGCTATTTCAGCTATAAAGTATTAGACAAATCAGGAGATTGGATAAAAATCGGAATGCTTGCCGATAAAGAATTCTATACAAACTTTGACATAACAACAATTTTCTGGCTTGAAACAGATTCCTCTGTTAGATACGAAGGAGTGTATGTAGATGATATAAGTTTCTACTATATTGACATAACATTAGATAATTATTATCTAAGTGATACAACCGTAAGATCTTCAGACTCAGTAAACATATATTGGGTAATCAATAATCCATCCGACTTCAACATAACGGAATTTAACATCTCAGTAACATTTAAACATACATCAACTGGAAGCGAGACAACATATTATGGACAAATAGCAAACCCAAGCATAGAGCTCCAGAACAAGTCAACAATGACATACTATATAACCTTAGATTCTTCAGACTTAAGTAGTATGGGAGAAGGAACCTACGATGTAAAATTTGATGTATGGAGCGGAAAATTAGAGAACTCAATACTCTGGGACACCTCAGGATGGCTAAGTAATTATTTCATAATAGATGATACTAGCCCAACAGTAGACATCACAAGTCCAAAGGATAATGACTACTTGTCGTCAGGGACAGTTACTGTTTCTTGGACCGGTTCTGATGATAGGAGCGGTATTGATCACTATGAGGTTAGGCTTGATTCTGGTTCGTGGATTGATGTTGGTA
>CAZWPQ010000068.1:0-166 GCA_964636085.1 uncultured Nitrososphaerota archaeon | reverse complement strand
TTCACTGTTGATACCTCTCCGCCGACAGTCACTATTTCGAGTCCTAAGGATGGTGATGTGTTGGCTTCGAGCTCTGTCACTGTGACCTGGAGTGGTAGCGATACTGGTAGTGGTATTGATCACTATGAGGTTAGGCTTGATTCTGGTTCGTGGATTGATGTTGGTA
>CAZWPQ010000067.1:0-6495 GCA_964636085.1 uncultured Nitrososphaerota archaeon | reverse complement strand
ATTGGGTTTGTCGATATTTTTGTTTGATGTTGGAGACTGTCTATGGTTTTTATTTGCTGGTTCTAGCCTGAAGGCTCGCCCCACAAAACTCCGACAAAAACCATGTGCAATTTATCTCATTATTTAAAAGAAAAACAACAAAATAACCCTAAGCAATAGCTAATCTCTCAAGAGGCTAGATTTAAATAGGATAGGGTATGTGGAGTTAGGTGTGTCTTTTTTTGTATTTTTCGAAATACTATAATACCTTTATGGTATATCTTTTTTGGGTATTTTCATATTTTACCAATGGGGGTCTATTTGCTATCGATGGACAAAAAAACTTGGCTGACGGAGGATATAGAGTGGTATATTCAGACTCTAAAGAAGGATAAGCGTAGGCTAACGCCAGAAAAACGACTAGAACTAGCGGCAGAGTTCATAGACTTGGCCATGGAGTTGGTGGGTGGTGGTGGGCTTCAAAGAATTTGTAAGGAAAGTCGTAAGCGTTCTGGAGAAAAGCAAAATTGACTATGTCATAGTCGGGGGGCTAGTTGCGATATATTACGGTGAGCCCAGAACCACCCAAGATATTGATGTGATAATAAGAGTATCCGAGGAGGATATCGAGAAAATATCAACATTATGCTCATTGCTTGAAAGGGAAAAGTTTAGGATTATTGGTGGTTGCGAATCCATTCCGGCATTCATCAAGGAGGGGGCTCATGTCACCATATATGATGAGGACTATACATTTAGGATAGACCTGCAAGGTGTCTACAATAGGCTTAACGTTCTAGCTTTCGAGGGTAGAAGAAGGGTAAGAATATTCGGCGTTAAGGCGTGGATTCAGGGGCCAGAAGACCTAATAATCGCCAAATTGACGTATTATATGGGAAACAGGGATATTAGAGACATAGCCGCAATTCTCAAAAATTCGTATGAGGCAATTGACTGGAAGAGGATGAGGAGGCTAGCAAGAGAATTTAAAGTCGAGGATAGGATAAAAGAATTATTATGCAGACTTGGATTACCATACCAAAATGAGAACACCAACCCCTAGAGCCTCCCCAGAAGGACTCCTTAGGAGTATAATTCCTGGTGATAGATAATTTTTTTGCGTTGGATTTACATATTCTAGGTTTATTTACAGAACGCACTTATTAGTGCTAGAGAGAAGGGAGGGGTGTATACAATAGGGAACCTCTACACTTTTGATTTTTTTATCGAGGTTGGATAAAAAAGTCTAGACAGTAGGGATATTAGAAGAAGAGATATTAGGGATGCTCGTAGTATAGTCCTATGTATCTAGATACTCGCCTCCAATCTCTTTTCCTATTCTCTCTCCATTTTTTATATATAACTATTACTAAGATTACCGCGATTAGTATTGTTGTATACATCCAGTAGGATAATATTCTGGGCACCACCAGCAATATTTCCTCATTTGATGATGCATTCAGTATTGTTTCTCCCCCCGTATTCTCCTCTTGGAGATAGACGATCTTTGGCTTGGCAGCCTTCATTAGGGTCCATCTATTTACAACGGGGGCGCCTATGAGGTCTTCAAAGACCCCTATCCATCCGTCGTAACCAAATTTTTCGTAGGACTTATAAGCTCCCAATAGAATAGCTTCGCTTAGAGGTATTATCGGAGCCTCATACAATAGGATAAGTTGGGCTTTCCATGCATAATTAAGTATCTCGCTATAGTTGGTCTCCTCATAAAAACACCTCCAAATAGTGCTATCATATGTATCATTCTTCCACCCAGATAGACTCCCTAGGAAGAATCTAGAATGCAGAGCGAGAAGACCTAGGGGAGAGCCTAGATCGCTAAGAAGATATATGTCTGGTGGCGGATCTAGGGCGGGGTGGGATATAAGAGAGACGAAGTCTATTCTCACGTGGATACCTATACTTTCGATATCCTCGGCGATATTCTCTATGATCTCTCTATATGGGGCATAATTATATGTTTCGATCTCTATCGATATTTCATTACCGTTGGGATCCTCCAACCATGTATCATTATCCATATCAGTTATGTTAATGCTTTCAAGTTCGGCTAATGCTCTTTCTCTCTGTGTATCTGTAAAACACAAAATATCAGGGGTCTCAAGACTCCAGTTTCCATATGCTGGAGATACAGCCGAATCCACTGGTTTCGCATAACCACCAAAAACATCTTGGCAGATTTTTTCCTTGTCACATATATATGCAAGAGCTCTCCGAAATGCGGGGCAATTTAGGGGGGATCTTCTCGTATTTATAAGCAAATAGTAATATCTTCCACTCGGGTAGTAGACGACTGTATATCCCTCCTCTACCAAGGGTAATGGATAATAGTATGTAGGGGGATAGCACATAATCATGTCGAGCTCTCCGCCCATAATTGCCTGGATCTTATCACTATTCTCAGGCATTACCTTATACACTATCCTTTTTAGGTATGGGCCTCTAAACGCGTCGACTCCATATTTCCGAATATAATTTTGCGTGAGGTCATGCCATCTCCAAAGGATTTCTCCATTCTCGTCTACAGCCCGCATAAAATAGTCTGGATTTCGCTCCAAGATGAATGTGTTTGCGTTTTCACATGTACTACCCTGAGGCTCCCAGGAGACCAGTCTAAATGCTCCGTATCCCGTTAGAATGGGGTCATTAGGATCCCTAGCTTTGTATTCCCTAACCATTCCTGGAGTAACGTCCCATCTTGGAAATATTTTTCCGGGCGTACCCCCCCATACCTCCGCTTTCTCATATATGTGTTTTGGGTACACGATAAGGGAATACAGGCTCCATGTAACTAAAATCCCTGTCGTATTAAGGACTACTTTTACTGTATAATCATCTACCCTCCAGTAATCTATAAGCATTATTATTAGATCCGTGGCAAAACTCGGCATAGCCCATTCAATAAAGCTCAATGTAAACATCAAATCATCAACAGTCATCTCTACTCCATCGAAAAACATAATTCCCTTCCTCAGCCTGAGTGTGTATATGGAGACATTCCCTCCGTAGCTATCATTATAAATTATCTCACATGTAGGTAGCTCCTCAAGTAGCCATGGAACCGCACCTTGGCAATCATATGGATTATATGGATCCCACAAAACTAGAGGCTCGAAAAGCAGTGATAGAATCTCTTCATCGGTCCACCATGATGACACAGGATTTAATCCATATAGATAATAATCAAGTGGGAGAGTCAAAACAGACTCGGTGTCTGGCATCATCATCTTTACTTCATTAAGGACTTCATATCTACCCATTAAAGGATAAGACGGAAGTATTATTACTACTGTAAGTATAACTCCAACGAATAAACGAATATGCATTAATTGTAACACCACTTAAAACCAATCTATTAATAAATAAATATTTTAAATAAAGTTTTCTACTATTTCCTCGATTTCTTTAATAATGCTCCTGGAGGCTCCAGCAATTTCAAGTGAATGTCTTATTCGTAATAGCCTGCTCTCTCAAGCTTTAATGCTACCTGGAATTCATCATTATTGAGCATGTTGATGTCTAGTCCTCTTAGTGCCCTAAAAATTAAATCTACCGTTCTTTCATCAATCTGCCTCGCCTCCATGAGTTTGGCTTGGTAGTAGTCAACTAATTCTTTTTGAACCTCTTTTCTAACTTTTTCAATGGTATCGTCATCAGCCCTCCTCATGTTAACGAGATTGTAACCGAATAATTGCATATGGAATGGATGATCATTCATCGCCATAGCAATATACTCTAGCGTGTCATCTAGCACTTTGAAATTTGACAATTCGAATAATTTTCTCAACATGAATATGGAGTCTTCTCTGGGGAACTCCCTCAATCTAAAAATCTTAAACCGTCCATGCCATATGTCAATAGCATCCATTATGGGGCCTATCAGAGAGCCCGCAATAACTAAGTTTATCCTGAAGTCTTCTGTAAGTCCTCTAAAGAATTCAAAGGTATAGCTCTCCTCGAGATTTTGGAAGAACCCTTCCGACGTGGCAAGGCGTGGGAGCTCCTGAAATTCATCAAACATCAGAATTAGGTATTTATCTACTGAACTCAAATACCTATTGACAACCGAGAAAGCTCCATAAAGATCACTCGACTTTAAATAACTTCTAACTTGTTCATAAAAATTTCCTTCGAAATGGTGAGACAACTCATCAAATATCCTCTTTATCGACCTGGGTTCTACATTTAATCTAACCAGTATCGGAATAAACTTAGCTTGCATGCTAAGAACACTCCTAATTTTTAGTAATGTGGATGACTTACCAAATTTAAAAGGCGCAACGATACTGACCAGAAAATCATAGGTCTCGCTCTCGATCAAGGAGTTAAAGTAATTAATAATCCCATCAACAATTATAAGAGTTCACAATCTCTATTCTTTTATCCCATACTAGACAGATAGTCGTACTTCCTTTGATGAGGATTCCTTCAGGGGACAACTTATGTCAAATAGAGAATTTTGATATATATCATAGAAAATTTTATTCTCCTAGGAAAAGTTGGTGTGATTATGGTTAATGCCTTCATAATAAAGGGGCCTGTCCCACCAGAACTATTCTTTGATAGGCTAGAGATAGTTAATTCTTTGGGTCATATGATGTTTTGGTGTTGAAGAGGTTCGGAAAATTTGTGCCTCTCCACATAGAGATTCTAAGGAGAGCTAAGAAGAGGTTTGGAAAGTTCTCTAAGGTTGGGCTGGGTCGAATATATGGGGGTAAGAGTCAAACTGTCGCAAAACTAGTTTCGTTAGCCAATTTTGGTGATTTCTAACACGTGGCGATCAGCACTAGAGAGATCAGATAGGCAGACAGCGTCAAGGAGAAAGAGAAACATAAACAAAAAGCAATTGAAGGTGCATTATCTATATCCTTAATATCTCTATAGTCGATCTCCACGATTCTAGATTTAATAATAGATCCCAAGAAATCCTTATTATGGACACTCTTAAAAAATATAATATACCTTAATATTAGTCGAGAGAGCATCGGTGGCGGTTTTGGGGCAACAGTTCGTGGTGGGGGTCAAATGTCCTCTATGCGGCGAAAAAACGAAATGATTGGGTCCAGATCGCTTCTTCAAGAAATAGCCAGTATTTTTGAGGCTTTGGGGGGGCAGTACAATATTGATTATGCCATTCTATTTGGCTCTGTAGCGAAGAGCTGCATGCGAAGTGATAGTGACGTAGATATTGCAATAAAACTCAGAGATCCCCCGTCGGATTCAAAGAAATTTCTAAGAATTTTTCTCAATATAAAATACGCTCTTGAGGAGAAACTTCATAGAGTTGTAGACATTGTGATTCTGAATGGTTCTTCCATCGGGCTTCAGTATGAGGTCTTCTCAACAGGCAGGCCAGTCTATATTTCCGACTCCGAAAGCCTATTTAGGGACAAAATAATGGTTATAAAGATGTATCTTGATTTTAAATATTATCTCGAAAGACACTTCAAAGAACTTGTGAAGTGGATAGATAGTGGTATCTGAGAGTACTCTTCGAAGAATAGAAAGATTCAGAAGAGGCCTAGAACTCCTAGAAGAAATATCTAAAGTCGACATTGACGAGTACATACGGGACTTAAAACTTCAGTCAATCGCTGAAAGAAACTTACAAGTATGTATTGAGACTATAGTAGACTTATCAAATATAATCATCTCAAAAAGGGGATTCAGAATACCATCCTCATACAGAGACACAATAAAAGTGCTTAGGGAAAACGAGGTTCTAGAGGAGAAACTGGCTAGTGATTTGGAGGATATTGTTGGATTAAGAAATATCATAGTTCATATGTATACGGATATAAGATCAGAAATGATTCATAAAAACTTGCCCAGACATAATATTTACTCTCAGAAAAGCAGTAAGTGTTCTTTTGGAATACTGCAGAAAAAACAACATTGACCCCTGAATAGATCGTGCTGCTTATCATATAGAACTTCTAAAGAATATTAATACCGATCAGATATATTCGTATCGAATTATGACGACCTACCAAGGGAAAAATACAGCATGGTTTATTTAAGGGTCGTGCTCTATCAAATATAATACACAACAATTTGTGCTCCACCAAGGGAAAAATTGGAAGCATTTCCATGTGGCTGGGACGCATACCAGAAATTCGAGAAAGGTCTAATGCATGATGCTCCTCACATTCAGCGGTGGAGGACTAAATGTTTAGGATTTAGGACCACATTAAGAAATATTTAAAGCTCATGGTTGAACGCATATTTACAAAAATCCCCCAAGTCTATGAGAGATATTATCAAAGAAGATTTCATTCTCCAGTAGTTCTTTGTCTTTTTATCCATCATTTCCTTCTTTATTGATGGTTGTGGTGGTCTATAATGCCACATTGTGGCTCGTCCACGGTGTGGCTTTTTAGTTTGTGTTCTGTTGAATGTCCCGTGTGGTGATGTCTATGTGGAGAGTATCTTGTTTATTGATGATATTTATTTTCTCTGTTTTGGCTGTATTGCCATTGTATAGAGGTTATAGTGTGG
>CAZWPQ010000066.1:0-6637 GCA_964636085.1 uncultured Nitrososphaerota archaeon | reverse complement strand
GATGTGCTTATCACTATTAGTGATATGGATAGGTTATGGTATACTGAGGAATCCTTCACGTCGAATAGTAGTTCTGTCTTGTCCAGCGTTGCCGTGATTTTTGGTAACTCGAGATGCCATGTCAGGTTTACTATGTATGATATGCCGCCCACGGATAATACTAGGAATGACTTGTTCGCCGACAAGAGCAGTGGGATTACTAAGCTGGCATGCGGATTAGTTATATAGACACTTAGCTCATCTATTGTTATGTCTACCAACCTTTTCCTTAGTGGTAATGGATCCATAGAGTCTATGACCCCATCGCAGTCGGTGTCTCTCGCCAATGGGTTTGTCCTGTTCTCTATTTCTGTGGAGTCTGAAAACCCGTCGCCGTCCGTGTCTTTTTCCAGTGGAGAGGATCTCCATCCTCCTGTGCCGAGCGCCTCATATCCGTCTGGTAACCCATCCCCATCGAAGTCTGCGATTTTTGGGCTTAGTGGATGGGTAAATGTTACTGTGAATTCTTCTAGTATTGCTGATATTGTTGTTTTTGCCGCTATAGTTTTTGCCTTTGTTCTTAGGGGTGGTGCCCCAATTCCTAGTTTTGAGAGTATGTTTTTAGCGCTGTGGAGTATTGATGAGATGTACTCCTTATTGGCTAACCAGCATAGATCCATCAGCACGAATGCGAAGGCGGCTTCTTTGAGTTTTTGCTTGTCTATATCTAGGTTTATATTGTCTATGACCTTATATACTGCTGTGAGTATGTAGCTTCGTATGTTTGTGCTTGTTTCGTTTGGTTTTTCTAGTTTTATTCTAAACGTTATGTTCCACACTCCCACTGGCCTTGTGCGTATTTCCCTTCTGATGTTTATGGTTATGTTGTTGGTGGTTGTCGTGTATATGTAGCTTCCATCCTTATATATTAGTATGGTTATCTCAGGCGACAATAGGGGCAGCGAGGAACGTATGTCCTGCGTACAGTTCTCCTTTGCCTGCATAATCATTGATACCAATTCTTCCGAAACTGACTCGGCTATGGCTTTATACTGCTCAGATTGGGCTAATGCTGTCCAATTGTGTATAAGTATATCTTCAGTTATCCGTCTTAACAGTTCCGATCTGAATTGTTCCTTCAGCTTGTCTGCTATTGTGGAGAATATAGCGTCTATGTAGTCACCAACCACATCCCTTATCGGGGTTAAGTTCCATATATTGACCGTTACCGTGATATTCTTTTCCTCCGTAGTGTAGTATGTGTTTGGTATTATTATCTTGTATGATGTCCATGCAGCCTCTGGGGCCAAGTTTAAATTTCCAGTTTCATCAAGAGACGCACTATATACAAAACCTACATCTATCCCCCTCTTCCCAGTAGTATATATTACTTGGTAGTATTCCATGGAGTCGTTTAATCCGTCATTATCTGTGTCCGGATCCATTGGATCCGTAATGCATCCATCCCTCCCCTCGTTTAGTTCTTCATAGTCGTCTAGTCCATCGTTGTCCGTGTCTGGTTTTCTTGGGTCTGACACGAATCCTTTTCTTTGCTCTGTTATTATTGCTTTTAGCGATCCTATTAGGCTATGCTCTATGGATAGGAATTTTAGTATGTATTGTTCTGGAAGTGGTCGTGTTGTTTGTTCTTCAGCATATATCCATTCTGCCTGCGCATATGTGTGTATGATTATTTCATATTCTCTATTCTTATCTACGGTGAATTCTGATTCTATGACTTGATCTAAGTCTTGGTGCGTTATTATTGGGAAATAACCCCCCCACGTCATATATATAGTTATTGTGCCAGAGAATTCTGTCTTATTGTATAGTATTATATTTCCGTCGTCTCTCACTATTACCTCAATATATCCTGTCACATTCGCGCTTGCGTTGATTGTTTTTCTCCATTCTATGAGTGGCATTATGAAGTATTTTGCTTCTGCCTTTAATCTGTATCTATAGTGTTGTATTGCCTGTGCGGTATATCCAGGTATTGGCTCGTATGTGGAGGTTTTCTCATAGTATAGATATGGCGTCCTAGTTGCTGTGGCGTTAAGCTCCATATTGACGGTATAGGATCTTTCGAAAGAAAGAACCTCCTCTACGATTGTTAAATTATATTCATAATTCGCTTCATCCCCATCTGATAGGCCGTCGCCGTCTGTGTCCCAGTTTGTGGGGGATGTGTTTATCAGTATTTCGATGTAATCGCTGAGCCCATCCATATCTGTATCGTTCTTCATCGGGTCTGAGCCGTTTAGGTATTCATCATAATCGCTTAGTCCATCGCCATCAGTATCGTTTAGTGTGGCGTTGGAGTATACATGGTATGTTTGTTTGCCAAGATCCTTTAGATATACTGTTATGTCCCATCCAAATACTTCTTTTCCGTCTTGGAGGCCATCATAGTCGGTATCATTGTTTAATGGGTCTAGCCCTAGGTAGAGTTCTCCCACTCCTACCTGTGGGTCGTATCCGTCTACTAGTCCGTCTCCATCTGTGTCTGGGTTTGTTGGGTCTGTTCCTGTTTCGTTTATTTCCCAGAAGTCTGTTATTCCGTCGTTGTCGGTGTCTGTGTTTGTTGGGGATGTCTCTAGTTGTTTTTCGTATTGGTCTGATAGGCCGTCTCCGTCGCTGTCCATGTATGCGTCTATGCTTATTGTGACCATTTTGTTGTATGTGTCTACTAGTGTTATTGTGAATTGCTTTATGCTCGTCCAGTTTATGTTGGCTGTTATTATTATTGATGTTTTCTCTGTTGTTGTATCCACTACGTTTAGTTCTCCGTAGTCTAATTGGTATTCTGGGATCGGCATATCTATCCATGAGTCCATCACGGTTATTGATATGTTTAGTTTTCCTGGGGCGCCATATTTTCTGTAGTATGTGCTTTCTGGTATGAGTATTGGGGGTATGTCGATTACATTTATTGTGTATGGCTCTAGTGCAGTGTCCTTGTCGTCCTTTGCTGTTATCCATATGGTGTAGGATCCATCGTCTAGGCATATTGGTATTATTCTCCCATTATGTTCTTCTCTGTCTATGGTATATTCTACTGTTGTTATCATGGCGTCTGGTATCGTGTCATATGTGTCTATTCTGAGTATATCGACTATTCCCTCGTTTGTTTGGGGGGAGTTGGCTACTTCTATGTGGGGAGGCACATTTCTCGCGTTGATTAGTAGTATCCTTTGGGAGATATTGTTGTTGTCGTCTTTTACTATAACATGGATGCTGTGTTGTCCATCCTGATATATCGTCACTATGTGTTCTGGCCCAATGAATATTCTATTGTTGTCTATTACCCAGATTATCTGGTCCTCCTCGATATCGTTGGGCGTATCCTCTATGTATGATGCTAGTTCTATTTGTGCTCCCTCGTCTATTTGTCTTGGGATGTCCTCTATCCTTATGTCTGGGGCCTTGTTCTTTATGTTTATCTTGATCCATCCAACAGCTATGGCGTTGCCAGTGTCGACGTATGCTCTTACTAGGTATTCTCCCTCTACACTGTAGCTGTATGCGGTAAATCTTCCATATCCTATTCCTCCGTCCCCGAAGTTCCATGTCACATTGTATTCGTCCTTATAGGGGTATATGTCGCAGTAGAATGAGAGTACTTCTCCCTCTGTTTCTGTTCCAGATACATATATTTTTATTTGGGGTGGGAGCCCATCCATATTAATTATGCCTGATTCGTTCTTTAGGATGAAATATGTGCCATATTCTCCCCCATCATCATCTGTCGCTATTATGGATATGTTTATACTGCTCCAGTAGGGGGTTGTTGATGTGTTGAGCGTAATGTTGAATAATCTGTAGAGGGGATATGTTTCTGCTGAGTATTGGGCCTGGTAGGCCACTGTCTGGTTGAATAGTACTGTTATGTTTACATCGTCTTTTCCTTGGTCGAAGACATAGCCTAGGAGCGTCAATGGTAGTGATCTTAGTAGTTGAGTCATGCTCCCCATTATTGTTTTCTCGGTAATATTTGTGTGGAATGATACATATATGTTGCTTGTCCTATTTATCGTATGGTTTGGCCCGATGCTCCAGGAGGAGGTATCGTTGAAGTATACCTTAAAGTACATGCTTTCGTTGTCATCTACGTGTTCCTGGCCTATATATAGGTCCCAGTCCGCCCACCATTGCGGATCCGATAGCCTCTCGGCGTCGAGTACGTCCTCTTCATAGAAGAATACTTTTGTGTCCCCATTATCCGTAATATTTATTATGGTGTAGGAGTTGAAGAATGATAGATAGAACCCTCCGTCGAGTATTTCCTGTGTTACGTTCTGCCATAATTCTAGGTCGATATATTCGCTATCGTTGTCCTTGCTGTATTCGTACAGTAATGATTTTCCAACACTACATATGTATTGGCCAGGCACATCAAGCACAAATACATGCTCCTGATATATGTCGAGTCCGTATTGTTCTAGTGGTAGTGTATAGTTCAGACATACATGTTTTCCTCCAGATGATAACTCAATAATTGCCCTGTCCCACGTGAGAACATACTCAAACTCTTCGCTCCAAGAACCATTCGTGGTGTTCTCCTCCTTGTAGAGCTCAAAGATATTTGTTATGTTGCTCCTTGGATAATACTTTATTATAAAACTATAGTTATCTCCGATAACAAAAATTATTGGCCTACAGATGGAGTTACCATCGCTCCGTGTAAGGGTGAGGTTGGAGTATAGTTCTCCATTATCATAGATAAGTAGGGACGCCCTATCCCATATATCGCCAATCATCCTAAAGCATACATTTGCATATACGACAACACTATAGATGTTTGCTATCGGTGGTGAATTAAGAACTGTTACCTCCTCATAGGCGGTGGAGTAATCACCATCATCATCCACAACCACGACACTCACATTGTAGTCTCCATCGTCCCTAAAAGCAACACTTCTCCTCCATCCTCCTGCTTCTCCATCCCAGTAATATTTCATAAGGAACATGTCTAGTGGAGAATCATTAACACTGGCCCTAAAGACATATGTATCTCCCTCATAAATGCCTCCATTCTCAAGGATCAACTCACAGTAGGGGGCCCTATTAAGAACCCTAACTATGGTGGACGCCCTGCTGGTTGCGCCATCATCATCCATGACAAGTAGCTCCACATTATATGTTCCGGATCTATAGAAGGTATACTCGACAACAGATCCCTCAAAATAATCAATGCCAGATATATTCCAGTAATAATGTAGATTATCCATATCCGATGGAGTATCATTACTTATTGAGGCGTCAAAAGTAACACTCTCCCCCTCATATACAACAACGGTTCCGTTGTCAAGAACAGTAGCATCAGTAGTGAATCCAGCGATAGGAGGAACATTCACAACCTCCACAAAGAACAACTCATAATCCGCCGCGCCCTGATCGTCAAAAACCCAGCCAACAACTGGGTATCTTCCAGAACTATTGAAGGAAACACTAACACTACTAGACTCGAACTCCCTCCCATCACCAACACTTATAAGATACCTCAAACTATCCATATCATTCTCAGTATCATAACCCTCTAAAGAAATATCCACAACCTCATCCTCATATACACGGATAGCACCACCAATATTCACACCACCAGAAACGACAAGAACAGCGTCAGGAGGAGAATTAGAGACAACAATCTCGACAGTATCAAAAGCATCAAGATTCTCCGAAGAAACAACATGTAGAGTAACAAGATACCTACCAGGATTAGAGAAGCTATGCTTTACAGAACTAGAAAAATCACTAATCCTTGCAATATCACCATCATGAAAATAAAGAATACCATAGGCGCCACTACTACCCTCAAAAGTAAAGGTAACAGGCTCACCAACATCAACGAACAACGGAGATGCATGAAGACAGGCAACAGGTGGACTATGATAAAGCCTCTTATATATCAATGTAGTACTAACAACAAGAACAATCAAAATAGCCCCAGCCAAAACCCTCTTATCAAAGGAAAGAAGCCTCCTCCTAGGCTTCTTATCCATAAACAACACCTATATTCCAATAATATAGTTACAAAACAATATATAATATGTAACAGGCCTAGAAAGCAAAAATTATATAAGCATGCATATACAAACATGCAAAAAACAAAAATATATATAATATGACCACCACCAACCATCAAAATATACAAAACCTTAAATCCAAAATTTCAGAAAAATAAACATGGACAAACAAGTACACATTTTCTGCAGAAATGCGACCAACAACGAGACATACACCGCGTACAGACTGCAAAGAATAGCATATCTGGCGGTGGTGGAGGGACTGATGAGGGCAATACCATACACACCACCAGGAGAAAACAGGGCAAAGACACGGATACATAGGAATCCAGACCCAGGCCTATTCGGATGGTTCAAAAGAGCAGTCATAGCAGTAACGGAGGCACTAAAAACGGTGATAAACACCATAACAACAACACTAGAGACGGCGTTCAGGGCACTACAGGGATTCGTAGGAAAGATAATGGAGGGAGTGAGGCTATTGGCGGCTGGAATAATGGCCGTCGCGGGATTCATAGGGAAACTATTCAGGGACTTCCTACGCATGCTAATGGAGTTTGGGCAGAAGGTATGGGGACTAGTAAAGAAGGCCATAAACATAATAGCCAGGCTACTAAAGTTCATACTCTGGG
>CAZWPQ010000065.1:0-6903 GCA_964636085.1 uncultured Nitrososphaerota archaeon | reverse complement strand
CCACGTAGGGCGATCCTTGGTATGTTGGAGAATCTTAGTTGGGAGTCTGTTTCGATGCGTTATAGGCAGTTTTGTTGTTATCTTGGCTCTATCGGTTTGTCTGCTTATGCCTGATGGAGTTTAAGAGATTGCGATTATAGCCAGTACCTAAAAACTGACATGTATTTTTTTGCTGGGATGTATAATTCTTTATGGGGAATCTGATTCTTTGTATGGTCTAGCAGTATTATTTTTCTTTAACCGTTATATTACCAAAAGAATCCTATTCTTGGCGTAAAGAGGCACCATACATATAGAGAGATAAACTAGGCGCTATCGAGTTCGTTGAAATTCTCTACTGGGTACAAAAACTTCGAGTGGACTTATCTCTAGCTTATGTTTTCTGGTCACCTTTGACCATGTATTTTGAATCTTTAACCAATCCTGTATATCCTCGGTAACTATGACCGTTATGTTATTACTCATCATCATCGCGGCATGGACAGCATCATATGTTGTTCCAGATCCCCTCGCTATATCTCTCGCTAGCTCTAGGCTCTTCCTATCCAAGTCTATAATCCTTAGGGGCAAATTCAGATAATAATGTGCGGCTTCGTAGGCAGCCAAGGGATTTATTCGGGACAATGCGCCAAAGAGTTCGAAGAGAATAAGCTTAGAGCCATATCCAGTGAACTCACCATCTACAAGCATCTCTAGGACGCCATAGCTACTCTTATAAAATTCTGGGTGCTTGATGGCTACATAGATAAAAATGTTTGTATCAATGAATACCCGCTTCCTCTGTAAGGCTTTCTTCAACAAGTCTCACCGCATCAATTTTTTTGGCCCCCCCAAGGAGCCTATCGGCTATGGTGGCAAGTTTCTCTAGTGCTTTTCGATGACGTATGGGCTCGATAATTATTTTATTTTCTTTCAGTCTAATGAGGAGCCTATCCCCCGCCTTGATGCTTAGTCTCTCTCTTATGCTCTTGGGGATAGTTATCTGATACTTCCGATTAACAACAACCTCCTGCATCCAGCACACCTCAGGACTATCGTACAACCAATATATCCACCAATATATAATGCAAAAGAAATTAAAAAGGGATTCATTTCTTTATTTGATAAAACATTTACTTATAATCTCTAGGGCTCTTCTCTTTTCATAATCCCTTACACGTATGAGGCGATATAAAGTATATCCAACAAATGCGACGGGAAAGGCGAAAAGTAAGATGTCAAACTATATTTCGCCGGGCCATAGGTCTATCTTAAAGACAAATGATGAGTTTTTCAGCCGACATACATACTGGGCTTAAGTAGTCTCTAACATGCCTAAATACATAGTAGATATCCCCACGTGCAACATACCATACAAAGCCAACATAGCCAACTAGTCTATAAAATATGCTATAACTTTTCCCTAAATGCAACGTAACGTTGTTCTTACTATATCCTAAAAATCCCAAGCATGCATAGGAGAAAACATCTGAGTACAAGTATCCACTTCCATTTGATATATATATGGGATCCACACCCTAAATAGTCCAGAAAAAACTGGGGTGACCGTACATCAATTTTCCGTACGGCCTAAAAATGGATGTCTGTCTTGGAACACTATTCATATCTCCGAGTTCGAGGGCAACCCAGCTAATTGTGTCGTCAACATCCCAGAAAGCAAACAGAATGTATAATCTCTGGAGCTCATCATCAAATTTGTCTATATTTACAGGGAGCTCCACATATATGTCTAGTTTATTATATCTCCTCATATATGCAGATATTATTAATGTACCATGATCACATTCGGTCGTTATATTACCTATGGGGCTAAACTTTGTTATGGAGGATATACATTCCAAGCCATACCCCCTAATCTCCGGGTCGGAAATTATTGTTCTAGAGCCGTTTTTGAATTTGCATAAAAATACGGCCAACTTTAGATCTGATAAATCATCGTCATCAACAATACATATCGCGCAACCAGCTCTATAAGCATTATTTGTCGCTATATTGTGAAAGCCAACACTCATACTTGGTGGGAGGGGTGGGTCTCCAAGAGGCACATGTTTTTGAAGCATATATATTGAGTCCCCTAAATATGCTAGAAAAAGTAAAATAATGAATAGTACTGCTATATCTACCCCCGCCTTCCTCCCCACTTCCTAGAGACTGCCCTTTTCTTTTTAGGCCCATGAATGTTGACTCGTTGGTATGTATGGGGTATCATTATGGTGAAGTCTATCACCCTAAAATTGTCAGGTATGCATCTCCTCTCGCATAATTCCACAAAAACTTTATCGTCTATCTGCTTAATCCTTCTCTGCACTCCCCTTATTATGGCTTCTATGTCAACCTCCACGTCAAGCTTTAGTGAAAATATAGAATGTAGTGAAGTAAAATATTGGATCAAATCATAAATATCCCCCCAAGAGAGTTCCCTTCCACAAAATGCTACGATGTCGCTGTAGTCCACATATTTTTTCTCGCTATACAACTTCGCTATAAAGATCATCCAGACCTCATCAATTATGCGTTTCTTTAATAGTGAGACCTCAAGAATGAGAGCCATGTGGATAAAAAATACTAGGGATATGATGACCAAAAATTTTGAGAGGCCAATGAATAACATACCATTAGTCGTTGTTGTGGTAATGATGCCTACGCTTATAGACTGAACATAATATTGCTTAAGATTTAGGCTTGGCTCAACATCAGGAATCGATGCTATAAAGTAACCAAAAATAGGGCACAGCACCACACTCATTGGTAAAACGAATAGCCCGAATGGCAACTCACTGAAAATATGGTTAGATGCTAACACAAAATACATAATTGGCGGTAAATAGATGAGGAATCCCACGATGGAGACTATTGCTGTTACAAATACCTTCTGCCTCCCCGTCGGCCTGAATGTACAATACCACGATTCCACTCTAGGAGATAGCATGAACAAATAATACTCAATACTCCCCATAACCATGTATGGGTTATACTATATGAGATTATGATCATTGCTACAAGGCGAATATAAACAAATCTTGTCGCAAAGAAAAACATAAAACATGACAGAAGCACCGATGGGACGAGAACAACAGCAAAATATGACTTTACAATCTTACTTTTCCGATACCTCAATGCCGTAATATCAATTATTGGCAGTTCTGAGTGCTGACTCCTAACCATATAAAAGCCCCACAGTACTATAAGTATAAAATTAACAAATTAATGTATAACTGAGTCACATTAATTCCTCATGCTATGCATCCCATTGGGGCATTGTTTTTTCAACGTCGATTTATCTGTTTGAAGACCTCGTTTTACTACATCACTATAGAAGCAAAATCGCCTTAAACTTCAAAATCAAACTCTAATTAAGAGAAAAAATGATACATCAAAACATAGATAAGGTAAGAATAGCTCCTCAAATCCCCTAACCCCCTTTTAATAAGACATACAGCATAGCCCAACAAACCAAACACCCCAGCATACCCAACAGAAAAAAAGAAAAATTATTTGCGGCGGACAACACGCCGCCTCTCCCAAAACCCCACAACCTCCACCATGGCGACGCCGAACCACAACACCACGAACAACGGATGCATCCAGAACCAGTAGGTGAAAAACCTAACCCAGCACAGGTATTTCCCATCAACATAGACATCCAGGCGGCCAAGGCCACATAGGCGGCCCCAATATCTGGAGGGCACAGCAAGGTAGGCGTGGAGAGGCCCACCATAGATCCCCAGGCATAGCGGCGGGTCAAAGGTGACGTTGTCCTGGCCAAGCACAATCGAGAGGCCAACATAGTCCCCCGCCACGTAGTATTTATAGTCTATCTCCACCATTCTTGCATATGGTATTCTCAGCGTTAGCCATGGGTAGATCGTCCTGTTTGTTATTGGCCACAGCCCCTCTATCTTTGTGTTTTCCTCGGGTGGGTCATAGTACTTTCTTACTGCGGACTCGCAGCTGTCGTTGTCCCTAACCCATATTATTATGCTGTCTGAGAAGTCTTTGAAGGATACCGTGGAGTCTACTTCTGCCTTAACATTTATGTAGGACGCGTTGGGTATCTCCACATACACCCATCCATATGTCCCCCCCATCAGCATCAAAGGTTATCTTCTTACTCTCCCCAACATATAGCGTTGTACTATTAAGCCATCTATTGAGGCGATATAACACTTTTATGCTGTATATGTCGCCCCCCCTCTCTATCTCCAAGAGATTTATGACACGAGAAGTATCATCGAATGTTATTTCCCCATGGCCATAGTGTTCGCCCTCTACAGTATCTACAATGTCCACATAGATAATATCTATGTATCCATTATCGGTGGCGTCGAAGCTAAGGCTTAGGGTTTTTCCGCCCTGGCCCAGATCCATGGAGAAGTAGCTGCTTGGGGCTGAAGGTATTTCCTCCACTACGCTGGAGGCCACATCTTCATATAAGAGGTTGCCAGCTATGAATGCGTATATGAGGACTAGGAGGCCTATCACCGATAGGAGGCCCAGATTTCCTATTCTGCCTGTATTGCTGAGTTTTTCCTTCAATTTTCCCGCCTTCTCAACAATGAGTATATGGAGACACATAGTTTAGGATGAAAATATGAGTTATTTCCCTCAATCAAGCACGTATTGGCCCTGATCCCCATACGGGGGCAACTGGGCTAAAAACAATTGTTCCAACATGGCCAGGAGTCGACATAATTTGTAGGGATTCAAGTGGCACCCCGATTTGTATCAGATATACAAAAAAAAATAAATGTTAAAATCCCCTAGCTCCATACCCCCAGCATAGTTGCCCTCCAGAGCACCAAGATGGATGATTCAAAATTCGGCAATGCCCAGTTGTGCATCACCCAGCACTACTCTATCAACAATCTTCAACCTCTCATATGCCCCAGCAAGAATTATCCTCAGCCTAAATGGTAGTACCTCTTTAAGAACTCCCACAAGTGCATTCATGAGCTCCCCAGCCTTCCTCATTAGGTATTCGCTCCCACGTATCTTCCTAAGATAGTACCAACCAGCCACATAGCTACCCAGGAAATAGATCGCTAGGGCTATCAGCGGGGCATAGGTTATTGGTGCCTTAGCAACAATCATCCAATACGAGGCCTCCACGGAACCACCAGTAACAACGGCGAATAATGTGTCTACTGCGAGCAGATAAACTATCAACGCCGACAAGCCCCACAGCCCCCCAAGCCCTATCGTGGGGCCCAGGATGGCGAACCGTAGGAATGGGAGGTGTTTGCTCTGCGGATAGCTCCAATATCTCCTAAACACGGCGTTCAGATTCTTGTCGCCATATAGAGTCATTAGGTTTGCGAGGGACCAGTAGTGTTTCCTATAGCTGAAGTGTCTGTGGCCAGTGATCATTGTGTCTAGTGTCTTTATTGCCCTGTATAGGCGATCTATCTGTATGTTTGTCCTGATCCTTGTTTTATCTAGGCCGTAGAGTTTGGCTAGGGGCTTGTCTAGTGTTATATATTTTTCTGCTTCATACACGACGAATTCTTGTTTTTCGGCCTTATATAGCTTGGGTGCTAGATAGATCATTAGGAGTATGCCGATGCCAGAGAACGCGCGGGCTGTAAGCCTCCAATTGCTCATCAAGTAGCCGAAGAGTGTCGCTATGTCCACGATGCCTCTGGTTTTCCAGTCGGAGCAGAACACTATTATCATGGGCAAAGTTATCATTGGAAACACCAAAATTAGGACATCGGCAAGGAATTCTGAGTCTAATTTTCTTTCTTTTGGCATGGTCTTATATGTAAATATGGCCCATAGGATCATTAATAATGCGACAGAAAAAATCCAGAAAGGAGGACCAATGATCTCGTCACTGGGCAGAAGTAGATATACAGCGATGACAAATACTATCACACAGGAAAAAAAGAGGAGCTTCTCCCATCTACGCCTTAGAGCGTCGTAGCCGATGAAAAGAAGAATGAACAGAAAAGCGAACGCCAATGAGAACCACGCCAATGCGTTCATAGGCTTTATCGAGAAGACCAATAGTGATATATACAGCAAATCGTAGAGAGCCACAAACACCCATAGCAACATCGAACACACCACAAAAATCACATCAAAGCACCAAACAGACTCCAACTACCATGAGACCCGATGACTAATAAAAAATTGCTAGAAGAGCAGAACTCTTTTTCTTTCCGACGATAGTATGTTCGTTCAGCATAATTGCATAAGATTGAAGGGGTATTATGGGTAGCATTGTGGTATACTGGTTGACCCAGAAACATGTGTAACGATTCGCCACTAATTTGCGAAGACCTCATCCGCATATGAGGCGTACCATGATTCTCTCCATAAAATATGTCCCTAAGGACGTCTAAGTCCTTCTTCATTATAGTATAAGCCATTTTAAACAAATATATGAATGACAAAATAAAGTATGGCACCAAAGCCGCGATATAGATCCGCAAAATCTTTCTGGTTTTTGTATGACGGGGATAAGCGAAGAATCTTCCCGTTTGTACTCCATACTCCACCTTCTCGAGCTCGTCTAGAGCCCTAAGAAGAATCTCCGCAAGTGCACCCTCTCTGGCGATCGAAACAAGAAGATCCACCAAGTCAATAGCATCAGACATGAACCCATTACAAAGGAAAAACTTTAGCACAAACTCTACAATGTTTATGACCTTCCTAATTATTCTCCACACGTTTTGCCCGAAATCCATGAGCATGTGTAGGAAGCCCCTGAATAATTTTCCTACGAATCCTGCAACTATTATCTCCCCAGCCAAGAACATCACATAATCCCTCCAACAAAAATACATAATTCATAGACAAACATCTACAGGCAAGCCCCAATGAAAAAAGAAAAGAAAAATAAAAACCAAAACCACGCATCCAACCACTACACTACAAGCCCCAAGCAACAATCAGACAACA
>CAZWPQ010000064.1:0-7458 GCA_964636085.1 uncultured Nitrososphaerota archaeon | reverse complement strand
CTGTTTATTTATAGGATTTAATCCGTGTGCCAGTATTGAGTAGTTTCTTTTTGTGAGCAGGTTCTGAAGTTCTTGGTCTCCCAGGAACATTTTCCCTAATTTGTGTCCAAATGAATGTAGTAGCTCGTAGGCCATATATAGGCCTATCTTTATTTTCTTATCACTGCCCTTCTGTCCTCTCAGCCTCTCACGAAAATTTTCTGGTATTTTGCCTATGTCTACATCGTCAGTATTGATACCATACGCCGTTCTTAGAGTATACTGTGCAATCAGTTCGACGGTTCGATATAATCTAGCTACAGCATCATCAAATTTGCCCTCTTTTATCCTCCTCTCGGCATTATTTATTAGGTCTGCTATAAGTAAGTCATCTACAATCTCGCCTTTCTTTCTTTTGCTTTTGAGTTTTCCCAGAAAAGCTTTGTTTCTACTGGGAATGTTGAGACCGATGAGTATCTCTATAGCTTTTTCATGTTCGAAAAGATCCCAAAAATAATACCCCTCTGCAAGCTTCATATAGGCATCCACTTTTGCTGGATCCGTACCCAATATGGCTTGTCTCTTAAGCCTATCTATCAAATCGATACATGCCTTAAATTGATAGCTATCGAATAATGTATGTATTATCGGTTCATAGATTATTTCGAAAATTATCTGAGTAGGTGAGAAAGATAGAACCCTTTCTGTTCCTCTAATTACATGTCCCCCTCTTCTTTTGCCACGAACATAACTAAGATCAGACAATGTTTTGACCGCCACTAGGGCTGTAGCCACACTCATAGCTTTTGTTCCTGAGGTAAAATCGACAACTATCTGATACCCCTCCCTTGTGAGTTTCTTTACTGCATTATATACATTCTCAAATATTTCCTCAGCATCATTAATATTCGAAATAAGCAAAAAATCATACATCTTGTTTTCGATCCATGCTGACAACTCCTTTCTAAAATCCTTAAAAAGGAAATCCTCTACAGTCCTCTTACTTTCATTGGAGACGCAGAACAATATAAAACTTGGGTTATGGTGCCGTATGGAAACATATAACCCATGAGCCAAATCTCTTAACCCCTCCTCACCATTTTTTCCAATACCAACCGTCATAACCAATGCTTTCTTAATGGACATCAACAACACCATATAGAATAACATATAGTATACAAAATTGACAAAATATTAGACAAACCTATACCAAAACCAAGAAAACACAGAAACATACATCGCCCTAGCGTAAAGATTATCCAACATACCTGAAATATCATTATACATATTCATCGTAGAGACGCATCTCAATGTTTCACTTCCCGAAATTCTCTATGTTTCCTGGCGCACTTCTGACTAAGAGAATTGAGAAAATAGAGACTCCATCTTCCTCTTGGGGGGATTCTCTATGTTTCGAGAAAAACTAATATATTCCGGCAATGACCGAGGTATGAACCAGAGAGGTTTTTTGGGACTAGAAGATATTTCTTAGCATTTTTCCTATGTCCTCTGGCCGTAGGATCCAGTGGAGTTGTTTTGTTTGTTCATATATATAGATTAGTGGGATCAGGTATTTTGTGGAGATATTATACATGGCTATTGTTGCTGGTTTTGTTAGGGATGTGCAGTCAAGAATTATGGCGGTTTTTCTTGATTGTTTGTCGACGATGTTAAATATTATATTCGTCATCTTCTCAATAGACAAGATATCCTTGTCCTCTACTGTAATTATGCTGAGTATGTCCTCATTAACGGTTCCCCATGTACTTATAGCTGTCCTTGTGGTTATCACGATCACATCATTTATCTTGTATCCCTCTTTCTTCAGCAATCTTATGGCTGTTATTGGTTCTGGCTCTGTATGATAGTGCTTTTGTCCAAGAAGCCCAACATATATGATCTCCCTAATCCTGCTACATAGATAGCAAAAAGGAATTTTTTCTATTAGGTAATATGTGCCCCAAGGAGTTTTCCCAATTATCCTAAGCTCTTGAAGTCTCTTCAAATAGTAGTCTACGAGTGAGTCATCCATCCCTGTCTTCTTCTTAATATCGGTGAAAAGCAGGGGCCTCTCCGCAATGGCATGCAGTATATATAGAAATGTATCCTTCCTGAATTGCTTCTTTATCTCATAAATATCGATCATCTATACATACCCGATAAAATGGTGCAAAATAATAAACGATTCATATTCTATGCAAAAATTATATATTTATCCAAGCAATTTTCGTATCATGCTGTTAAAAGGTTATAAATATGGCCCCACAGACTTTCTTTCATATTTCTATACGACCAAAAATTTATTCGATTCATAGTAAGTCCTATGTGGGAGTCCTATTTTTTAATCTTCATACCTTTGGCCATACTGCAATGGTTTTTTTATTAAATTTCTTTAATATGTAGGGTGAGAAAAATGAAGCTTACCATAATCTCGACAATTGGTGCCTCCCTAATCAGGAACTATGCTTTATCGAAAAATGAAAATCCAGCCGAACTGTTAGAGTCCATCGATAAAATGGATGGGGCTAAACTCAAAGAAATGGAGAATGAATTGTATCTATTCATCTCCAAGGGAGTAATCCCGGGCGCCCCTCCATCGGAAGAACTAAAATCCACGTGTGCCGAGTTATCATCGATATTTAGGATAATAAATAGAGAGGTATCTGATGAAATAGATGAGATAGTACTATGCTTCGTGATTTCCGACACCCCCCAAGGAAAGTTGGTTTATAATACACTAGAAAGATTCTTCCAGGAGAAATACAGGGACTATAGGGGAATCCCAATAAAAGTGTACTATGATGTTGCAAGTGGCCTAACATATGTTGATGCTGAGCATGTATCAAAGGGCCTGCCGAGTGTCCCGGTAATTGTGTCGAGATGGATAAGAAACATGCAGGATGTAGGAAAAGTCGCCCTGAATGTCACGGCTGGATTCAAGGCAGAATGTATCTATGCGGCCTTTGTAGGGATACTCTCGGGGATACCCACATACTACATACACGAGAAATTCAGAGATGTTATCCGGCTTCCCCCATTACCAGAAAAATTAATATTGAGGGAAGAGGATCTAAAGATACTGCTACATTTTGTAGAGAAATTTTATCAGGAACTTAAAGATAAAGGGAAAAAAATATAGGGTACACTCTGATAGACTTATTAGGGATTCAACAGCCGAGGAAGTCGAAGTTATCGTCAGCATTGCTAAGGAACTATCGGAGGAATTTCTGAGAGGAAAACTTGAAAGAAAAAGACTTAGACACATAAGACATTATAGATAACCTCTGCATAATAGGAAAATGTTCGTCTGTGAAAATTGTCAACATTGGTTTATCCTTAGAATTCTATAGAGAATATATGCTAAATGTATGAAGGTTCGTGAATACTAATGTTTGTTTCGAATGAAATAAGAACTTATGCCGTAATCATCTCTTACAAATATTCCGTCAGTAACCGCTTCTAAAATGTATGGTTCTCCCTTGTTAAGTAGTGCTAGAAATTCTTTTGGGGTGAG
Organism: uncultured Nitrososphaerota archaeon; assembly: GCA_964636085.1. GTDB lineage: Archaea > Asgardarchaeota > Njordarchaeia > Njordarchaeales > Panguiarchaeaceae > Panguiarchaeum. Next base: position 3,965 of record CAZWPQ010000064.1, on the reverse strand, counting down.
GAATATTATATCGAATCCTGATGGGTAGTCGATGTCCTCCAGCCGTCTTAAAATTGGTTTGTTTGTGCTATCAATATGATGTCTATGTCACTCCAATAATTGAAATCTCCTCTAGCATAGGATCCAAAGATTATTACTGTTGATTTAAACTGGAGAGTTTCCGCCCATTTCCGCACTATTTCTATAGTTTTCTTTCTAATCTCTCTTCTTCTTTGGATAATTCCAACCACTTATTTTTCACACACTCTAATATTTTGGAACAATAATCTATTGCTTGTTTTGCACTATCTAACATATAATACTCATAGGGAGACCCCTCCGCCCACGCGTCAGGATATCTTGCTGGGGTATAGTATTGGTCAAGCGTTTTAGCATAAGATATATGTTTCCTTGGAATATTTGCACAAAGTTTAGCTAGCTCCTCTAAAAGCTTAAATACGCTATACCCATAATTTGGTTTTCCTATCCCACGCAAAAATGCTTTTACTGCAAATTCTGCACTTTGATGTGCCTTAAAACAAGCCCAACTGTAATCCCCCTCTTACATATCCCTTATTGCCGATCTTAGAGTATACTCTGCCATATTGTACCATCTCAAAAATTCGTTCTCATCACGCATACGATATACCTCAATAATATAAGTATGGAAAGACGACATATCAAATAATACCGAAAACGTACATTATTCTCTTAACCTAAATAGTTCGCTATTTTGTCGAGCAACTTTTGTATTTTCTGGTCTCTCCTATGCGAAAGGTATTTTCTTAGATGTCTTATAGCCATATATGGGCATCCCTCCATAAGATTCAGTAGTGCCATTGCTAAGTGTGAGTGCATATCTCCATTTTCTATTGCTCTTTGAAAGTATTTGTATGCAGTTTTGTAGTGTCCCTTATAGTAATAATATACGGCTATGTTTGAGGCAACAATTGGGGATTTTAGCCTGGCTAGTTTTCTGAGCGTCCCAGTGAAATAGTATGTGTCTCCTGTTTCGATGGTATATCTTACAATTATTGCTGATGCGATGTTTACATACCTAAACCTATCAGTGGCATATAGGAGGCTCACCGCTTTCTCGCATATTTCGGGAGTGATCTTGTCTTCTATTGATTGCATCAGCAGCTTCGCCGTTTTCTCTATGTATCCAAGCTTAGGCCTGCGGGAAACATATGGCTTCGTTTTCTTAAATGTCTTTACCGTCTTTATGTACTCTATCAGAAAATTTTTTCTCTTTTGGTCAGTTATGTTTGGTATGATCTCGCTAAACACTCTCCCTATTGCTTTTTCAAGAATTCTTCTTCTCTCATGATAAGGATACACAATATTTATCTTGCTTATCTCTCCGCCTAGTGGACCAGAGCTTTTTCCTCTTAATACATCGGCCCATGATTCATGGGGAAGTCCAAACTGGTACTTATCCTTAAATATAGCCAAGTACCTCGTTACTTTGTCTAGCAGGTCGCTGAATAATGCATCCTTAATATCAAGCCTTCTGCCCTCCCTAGCCTCTTTTGCTGTTATATATATTGCATTATATAGATCTTGATGCACTCTATATTTTGGCAGATCACTAAGGATTCTCAATAACAATAATATCTCATATCTCTCGGGGTGTTCATCGAGTATGCTCCATAGGATGGAATCAACATAATTTAGCATTCCTTGCGGCACCCTTTTTGCAAATTCAACATCTAATCTGCCTCCCTTTATCTTGAGTTCCCTTATCACTTGCCATATGTATACTGGTAGGCCCCCCGATTTTCTGCATATAATATCTATGGCTCCAGCGTCAATGATCTCTATCCCCTCCCTGAAGGCATACCTCATAATCATATCTTTAAGATAATCTTGCTTCATAGCCCCAATGTCCACAATCTCAAATATTCTTTCAATGGCTTGATGTGTAATCTTCCTTACCGTCTCAATTTCCTGCCTCCTTATGGTAGCGACAAGACCCCTCATCCTCTGTCTAAATATCATCCTCACAACACGTCTATCCAGTAAGTTTAGATCATCACAGAATATGATAATCCCCCTATCGACATGCTCATTAGAAACCCATAAAGCATTATCTAGAAGTATGGCGGCCCTAAGCCCCATCCTAATAATTTTATCCATTAGAAAAACCATAAATGCTGTCTTCCCAGCCCCAGGTGGGCCTGTAATCAATATACTTCTCCCAGAAGCGATCGCTTTAAGACACCTGTCTAGCGCGTCTTTTCTAGCTTCATCCATCACAAATTCCTCCAGAATATAGCTTGGCACCCTCCATACGCCCTCCTCACCTATCAATTCTGATATACTTTTTATCAAGCAATAATAAACATTGCTACTCATTATACCTCACCATTAGAGTTAGATTATGGAGAAGTTTTATTTGTCCTACAAACTCGGGATCCAACACTACATAATCCATATCGACCGAATCTACAATACCCTTCAAATGCCCCCTCAATCGTAGATACTCTAAGAATATAAGGAATGCTAATATGAACTCTCTTAGTTCTCTTAAAATTTCCCTAATTTTGATTTTTGTGGATCCACAAACAACTATTTTTCTCACAATAAACTGTAGAAAAGTTGCTTTATGGCTCTCCCTACTAGCCAAGCTATGTCCCCTACATAGATCTTCTAATAGACAGGTACTTATGACATATCCAGCAAGTGGCGATATTATAAAATATAGTATTACATTAATGTATACTAGTTTCCTACCTAAGAACCCCGCTAGGCAATAAGCGAAATATCCCATCAACGCCGCCAAACCTATGCTAACTGCTTGGACTAAGGCAGATATAACTTTAGAGTCTCTTAGATAGGGCCAAGAAGCGGTATATGTGAGACAAATGATGAAATAGAACATGCCAAATGTATATGTATAGTTAAAATATTTCATGCCGATAAGTCTCATGAATAAGTTGGTGTGGTATAAGACATAGGCGAAACCAAATAATGAAGCGATGTAAATAGCTGACAATATAAAGAATAATACGGCGACATGAAAAATACTATCAAGCAGCCTAAAGAATAACAAAGAGAATACACCAATAGGCATCGAGGAGAAAATCTGTACATGTGGTCTGGAGAGAATATAGGTCTCCTCAATAATCCCCATAGAAACCACACAAACACATAATCATCCTTTACTATACGAAAAATATATATAAAAATTCACTAAACAAAGGCATGTCAAGGTTGAGGATCTTAGGATTTTATCCTCCTAGCTGAACACTAGACACCAGTCAATAAATCCTAGGCGGGATTTCCGATCGAATACTCTGGTAGTGTCCCAAAAGAGGCGATCCTGATAGACGGGATCACTATCCCCCTCGCGTAAATCCTGCCCACGATGTAAATAGAAAAAGCCATATGTAATCCAAGAAGGGATAAAAATATTTTGTCTAAATCGTGTGCTGATGCCATTTCCACATGATCCGGGCTCGAGGCCCAATGTGGTGCTTGTGGTGGCATCAGCGATTATCTGTTGGAAATTTCGTTTATAAAGTGAGTCATGTTGTCGTCACAATTTTTACGGGGCATATCTCCTTGCGAAGCAAAAGGAGCGTTTCTGAAGTTTTCCTTTGGGACCAAACACTTGCTGTGATGAGTTAGATTGAAAGCAATATGTATTACTATATCTCTAAATTTTTATAGATTATGTTATAAAGTACTTTCCGCCAAGGCAGTGATAAATAGCCAGTGACACCAAAGCTCTTAAGAAACACAGACATCTCCCTAAACCTCCTAGCAACAATCTCATGATCACAACGAAGCCACAAAGACCCAAAATTAATCTCATCCTCCCCAACAACAAACGCCATAGACCAACCATAACTGACAAGCTGATAGCCAACAACCTTACGACCACAGATCCTACGAGCCAAGGTTTTAAAATGGAGCTTCAAGTTGCTCTTTAAATCCTTCGTAGCTTTTGCTCAGTTTTCTCCATCCGTTGGCTATCAGGT
>CAZWPQ010000063.1:0-7872 GCA_964636085.1 uncultured Nitrososphaerota archaeon | reverse complement strand
AATAAGTGATATAACCACTGTGGAGGACAGCATCCTAATAGTCAATGGAAGCATCATAATCAATGAGACTGGAGCACTAATACTGAAAAACAGTACGATATACATGAACCTGACGAGTGATGGGGAATATTGGATAGATGTATATGGAAACCTAACAGTGCTGGGATCGAACATAACGACATATAACACCTCAAACAACTACTATATCAGGGTATTCAGTGGGGCGAAACTACGCATCGAGGACAGCGAAATAACATATGCTGGATACGAGTGGGGGACAGATGGGGATCATTCTGGTCTCTACATAAGGGCCGATGGTGCCATAATAATAAACACGACAATACATGATAGCTACTATGGGGTCACCATATGGAACGCAAGCAACATAATGATCGTAGGAAGCACATTCTCAAACAACTACGGCGATGGAATATCACTCCTATACTCAAATAACATAACAATAAAAAACAGCACAACAACAAACAACGGCTACCAGGGAATATACATGCGGAGAACAAACAACACAAAAATAATAAATAACATCATAACAAACAATGCTCAAAATGGAATACGACATCGACACTCCTGTAACACAACCATCATGTATAACTACATAGATAACCACAGCTGGGAAGGAATATATATAGACTACTCTGACAATCTCACCATAGAATATAATAATATAACAAACAACAAGAAAGATGGAATACAACTATATTACTCTAACAACAGCGTCGTAAACAATAATGTCGTGACGAATAGTGGTTTTCGAGGCATATATATTCGGATTTCTGTTAACGAAACAATTCTAAACAACACTATCATGAACAATACCTTACATGGATTATACATATACTACTCAAATAATGATACCGTAATGTACAACACCATAGAAAATAACGGATGGTCTGGAATCTATTTATATTGTTCCAACAGCATCAGGATCATGTACAACGAGCTAGGTGACCAAGGATGGGACTCCATAGATCTCGATGAATCTTGCAACAATACAATAATGTATAATAACATCGTCAACCATCAAAATGCTGGGATATACCTATATTATTTCTCATCTAACAATACCGTGATGCACAATACCTTATTCAGCTGTGGCATATCCATATGGTATGCGTACCCCAATATAATCTCAGAAAATAGCGTAAACGGTAAACCCATAGTTTATATTGAGGATGCCGACGGGTGTGCAATCACTAGTAATGCAGGACAAGTAATTCTTTTGAACTCAAGCAACATAGTTATAAAGGATCTAAACTTGACCAACGCAACGATAGGAGTACAATTATATAACGTAAGTAACATCACAATAATAAACAACGATCTCTCGAATAATTCTTGGGAAGCGATATACATAGAGGAGGCATATAACATCACCATGAAGGACAACATCATGAATAATTGTGACTGGACAATATCCGCGTATCTGTTAAATAATAGTGTGATTGAAAACAACACCATAATTAATCAAAGTTACGGTATGGAATTGGATGATTCCTCCAACAATATTATAATCTTCAACAACATAGTAAACAGTTATAAAGGAATAGATATTGATTACTGCGAAAATAACATTATAGTCCTCAACAATATCGTAGATAGTAGTGGTTATGCGATGTCCATATCCTCATCAGACAATAACATAATATTCCTAAATAGCTTTGATGGGAGCGGTGTAGACAGCTATGGCGATAATATTTGGTACTCTTTGAGACCATTAGGCTACAGGTGTGGGAATATCTGGGGCGAAGGACGATTGGGGAATTATTGGAGCTTATACCCGGGAAATGATACGAATGGCGATTGTATTGGTGATACTCCATATGGAAGCGATTTGTATCCCTTGATGTATAAAGCACGAAACTATATTGTGGAGGACTACGACGGAGATGGAGTTTGGGACATATGGGAAATACTAAAATACAACACAGATCCCCTCAAGACAGACACAGATGGAGACTCATTACCAGATGGTTGGGAAATAAAATATGGATTAAATGCAACAAACTATGAGGACGCTCTGCAAGATACTGACAACGACGGCCTAACAAACCTGGAGGAATATCAAAGAGGAACAGACCCAACAAAATGCGACACCGACAATGACTATATGCCAGATGGCTGGGAAGTAGCATATGGATTGAATCCGTTACAGAATGACTCATCGCAGGACGCTGATGGTGATGGACTAACAAACCTAAGGGAATACCAATATTCTTCAAATCCAACATCATCGGATACTGATAGTGATGGCCTCCCAGATGGTTGGGAGGTAGCGTATGGATTAAACCCAGTAAACAGTAGCGACTCATCGCAGGACGCTGATGGTGATGGACTAACAAACCTAGAGGAGTATCGGAGAGGAACGGATCCAACATCGGCAGATACTGATAGTGATGGCCTCCCAGATGGTTGGGAGGTAGCGTATGGATTAAACCCCCTCCATAATGATTCGTCCAATGATATTGATGGTGATGGACTAACGAATATCGAAGAATTTCAGCAACATACGAATCCAACATCGGCAGATACGGATGCTGATGGTCTTCCAGATGGCTGGGAAGTATTGTATGGACTGGATCCAGTAAATAGTAGCGATGCGTTACAGGATATTGATAGCGATGGTCTCTCTAACGTTCGCGAGTTTTGGTTCGGTACAGATCCCACAAACGCTGATAGTGACGGTGATGGATATGACGATGGGGTCGAGGTTCGTTTTGGCACAAACCCTAACGATCCTAACGACTATCCTATTTCTACAGTTACCACCGTCATTGAGACTACTACGATAACTGCCTCCGAAACTGTCTATGCTACTAATACTGAAACAACCACATCCTATGTTGAGAAAGTTGTGCTTAGGAATGTCCCTACGGTAATAACATCCCTAGCCGCGGCACTCGCCATAGTCTCCCTGCTTCTTGTCCTAAGAAAGAAACAAGCCTCAGAATAATCTTTCTTTTTTTGTCTTTCTATCGAACAGTTATTCTTGCCCAGTAGGCAATTCTTTCATGGTGGGGGGTTGTTTGAGACAATAAAATAGGAATGGTTCTGGTGATTGGTCTATATTGGTATAGATACTTTCTTTTCTTCCCTATGGGATTTGGTCTTTGTGATCTTATCTAGAGAGATTTGTTTCCTCCAAATGTTTTTACTATGTTGCATATCGAAACAACTATAAAGATTTTTTTATGTCGATATTAGATATATTAGATATTATGCTTAGGGTTTATAAGTAAATTTTATCATGGTGTGTTGTTTGATAAAGCTTATAGGTGTTATATCTTCTGGGGGCATTCCTATCCGCTTCAAATCTCTAATAGAGATTAAAAGGGAGGAACTAATCGCCAGTCTTGTCGAGGCCGTAAAGGCATTATCATCGGCCATAAAAATAGGCAAAACTGAGGATACTAAAACTATAGAGTTTGGTGAGGATAAGCTCATTCTTAAGGAATCTGCTCATGGTTATACGGTAATTGCATTGGCGGATAGGGCCGAGGACTACGTCAAAAATCTGCTGAGGATAATAGCTGATGATCTTGATTCGTCCCTCGGAGAGTTTCCTGGAATTGTTGATGATGCTCTTTCTAGGCAGATTGATGATATTCTGAGTACATACCTAAGTGATGTAATAACGATAACCAGTATTGAGCTCCTCTTGTCGATTATGGATGTTTGGGACCCCATAATAGATAGTGTTATCGTGGATGATACTGTTGCAAGAAAAATCGAGGAAACAAAACATAGGATCGAGACAACAATCAATAGGTACAAAAAATTATGGCGAGATTTCAAGTCAAAAGTAAAGAGTAATAGAAAGGCAGCTATAGAATATGCACTCTCATGCGACTTCGATCATGCATGTGCATGTAGTATAGATTTGGAGGATGATGTGGCCAAGCTATTTGCGATACGTATGGGCTTGCTGTCAGCATCTATGATAAATACTGTATTTCCACAATTTTCAGAGCTACTCAATGTTATTAACAGCATACGGACTAACAATATATTTGTTGATTTTATGAGAAAAGCCATAGAGCTAAAGCTTGGGCGTATTACCCTTAGGGAATATCTGTCAATATTTGGTGATGCGATAAAATCGTTTGAATTTAGGGGTGATGAGGAATCCATAATGCTGGCGTTTCTATTTATCGATCATGCCCTAAGCTTCTTCCCAGAGTTCGCAGAGAAGCTCTCCTCCTATTTCAATGATAAATCTCCACTAGTCTCCACGTTGATCAATTTGATTGTACAAACAGACAAAATATTAGAAAAAGCATACTCTATAACAAAATATGAGGACATCAAGATCGAGCTTGTTAATTGGAAAAGGAGGATATCTGATTCAATGTTCAAGCTCGAGAGAATTGTTAGGCCAGGCTTCTTGAGAAGAATTCTCGGGCTTAAGCCTAGAGGATCCCATGTTAATAGGGTCATGTTGGAAGTATCATTAAACTTAGAGACTTATCTCTTATTACTGGCGGTTCTTTCGCAGTCCCCAGCTCTAACACCTATCGAAAGGATTAAAATTCTTGACGAAATACTTGAAATATATGCGTCATACCTTAGGAAGCTATTTGAGCTGGACGCACAGATATTTGTCCCCTCGCTAGTAAACATATTCCAGGTTCTAGGCGTTGCGATAGCGGATCGTCTTCAGATACTCACGAGAGAAGAGAGAAAAAAGGAATTATCAAGAATTCTGGCAATAGTTGATGACCTCATCGAAATACTGATTTCGGAATACCCCAAAATGCGCTCCGATATGCCCCCTATAACAACATTTGCTGCTTGTATAATCTCGATGCTTGCACTCGATGATATACTTGACTGGAGGGAAATCTTGTTGGCATATCTGATAATGAAGAACATAGATATTAGGGCAATAGAGGAATGGAAAAAGGTACTTCCATACAACTTTGCCGCTATTACATCAAATCTTATGAACATGCTTGCCCCTCTGGCACTTCTAGTATTGAAAGGCAAGGAGAAAGTAGGGGCAGTTAAGAGATGTGTAGAATGCCTAATAGATATATGGAAATGGATGCTTTCTCAGGGAGTAGTCAGTAGGGGTGTGCTAATACCATTATCCCACTATATCCTCATGATATCCGACGAGCTCCAACCAAAACAATTCGAAAAAATGGTTAAGACGATAATTGGTTTGAGCAGAATAGCAGTGCCAGACTTGAAGAGAAATGATTATGAGATTGCATTAATGAGCGAGTCATTGTTAAGGCTACTAGCAAAAGCAACTCAGATACTGCGGGACGATAAGCTCAAAGGTTTGGCGGATGCCATATACAGAATATCACTTGCCGCATGGGATAGATATGGTTTCTCATGTAAGGCTAAGGAATTAAAGGGATTGGTAACCAAAATTGACATAGGTGATCTTGGTTGAATTGTATGGATATGAAGTTTGTAAAAATTGTTGTTCTCCTAGCTACTTGGTATATGGCGTCCATAGCTAGTGTTGCTGGGCCAACTCCTCATAGTTTCTCACGGATATTCAAAAATATTTCCATTCACGGCCTATACAAGAGAAGCGATAGATTTAATAGTTCTGTACCTATCGAGGATGTTTTCTTTAGACAAAAATGGAATGTTGCCCTAAACACGTCAAACTATACTTATCTTGCATATAGAGAAATAATAGATGTAAACTCTGATGGCCTCAAAGAAATACTAATCGTCCTAGGGGATGGACGTATATTCGTTCTGGATTCCTCTACTGGGTCGATTATTCGCAGGATAAAGCTTTGTGAGAATGTCTCCTTGCCCTATAAAAAATCCATGTACCTAGTAGATAATTTGCTGAGTGATACAACCTTAGAATTGCTTGTTTTATGTCGTGATAAGATCTACATATCTGATCTTGTGTATGGTTGGGTATTATGTATCCCAGTTTATATGAATCCTTCCATTATCAGAACGGTTAATATAGATAGTGATAACTGTAAAGAAATATTAGTGGCCAACAATACATGTTATATTACTATTGACTTGCCATCAACGGACATATTAAGAATACGAAGATACGGGTTCTCAGCCAGTAAGATTTTGTTCTACGATATTAATAGGGACTCCATAGAGGACATTATTATTGCTAAGCAGAACCCAAATTTGTCATGCCTAGTGGTTCTTGATATCCCCAGTGGTTCTACACTCTATAACCTGTCGTTAAGAGGCGAAGTTAAGGATCTACTAGTTGAAGATATAGATTATAATTACTACCCAGATGTTATTGTCTTCCTCGAGAATAGGATATACATTATTGAATTTCAAGATGCCCCCTCCATTACTTATATAATCCCTCCTGGAACAATAGATAGGTTCATTGTTCTTGCCGATATAAATAATGACAAATTTTTAGATATAATCATTACCTATAGGAAGAAAACATCTAATGAGTATCACTACTGTATTTATGATGGTTATACGCTGAATATTATTTCGGATCATATGATGGAGAATTGCTCAATTATTGGTCTCTCAGATTTTAATGGTGATGGTCGGCTGGAATTTTTAATAGATTACCAGAAAACCACTGGCCATGGGATATATTATGTAATCTATCATTATTTCGGATTCATGGATCCGATCAAAGGCAGGATCCTCCGCATGCTATACGTATACTCTCATACTGATGTTATCTTCCCATCATACCTTTTTGATGTTGTGGATGTAGATGGAAATAGGCGACCCGATGTTATATTCACTTTGGTATATCCTATATTGAGCCCTCATAGCATCGTCATTGTTGATGGTTCTGGTGGCTATTACCTGCGCCTATTAGTGTACCCATCAAATGAAAGTATATGCTACTTATACCCATCCAGCATAATAGATGATTTTGATGGAGACCTCCACATCGAGTTACTAATAATTAATTATTTTGGGTACAATGCCCTACACCTACAGCTGTTTGAGGGACTTGAGACACACCACTATATCCGCTACTTTATTGGGATGATAGGCAGATACGACCTATTTTTCTTGTTTAACGAATTCTCGTATAATGTAAGATCCCAAAGAGCCATTGACCAAGATCTAGATCTACTAGCGGACTATTTGGAGAAGATGATTGGTTCCGACCCCATATCATTTGATACAGACAACGATGGCATTCCTGATGGTTGGGAATTCATGAATTTCTTTAACCTAACAATCCCATCTGACGCGTCTCTAGATCCTGATAATGATGGATTATCAAACATTGAGGAATATAATCACGCTACAGACCCACATGATCCCGATACGGATGACGATGGTGTATGGGACGGCGACGAGGTAAGATCTGGTACAGACCCTAGAGACCCAAGAGATTTTCCAATGAAACATGTTAAGATAGAAATATTATTGGCCATAGTGGTAGTTCTGCTTGCTCTAGCTACTATATTTCTAGCTCGCACACTAAAGAGACATTAATATCATATCCCATAACATCCTCTAAAATGAGGTAACTATATAACGATCTAGAGAGAAGGACATATATTTCTATAAGAGAAATTCTATTATAAATATGAACTTTGCGAAACATCACCCATCCGATTCCATATGTTTTTTCATGATTCAGCACCGTTCTGGTAATTAATATAGGTTACATTATTCTCAAACTAATGGTGTAGAAACATGTTATTTTTCTAACTTCTACTATTCCAAAACAATATCTATTGAAGCGAAAAGAATAATGTTTTATGGTTTTTTACTTCAAAAATCGAGATCCTAAATATTAACAAACTTAGCAACCAAAATTTAAATTTTTAGTGAGGTCTTTATATTATATAAGGAAACTGGTGTTTGGTATGTTGATTTCTGAAAGATCACACTTCAAACCACCTTCGCCACGCGTCA
>CAZWPQ010000062.1:0-8000 GCA_964636085.1 uncultured Nitrososphaerota archaeon | reverse complement strand
AATTATCGGCAGGACTAGTAATCGTGACCGTGGGAGCAGTAAGATCAACAGTAAATGAGATTGAGTCAACGCCGACATTTCCGGCCAAGTCAACGGCCTTTACGAACAATGTATATGTTCCCTCGCCAAGACCAGTAAAGGTATGGCTAGTAGCCGTCCCCTTATTTATCCAGCCAGAATCCCACGTGCTGTTCTTCAGCCTAACCTCGTAGTGGTCTATTCCCGATGTTGCGTCATTTCCAGTCCATGTTACTGTTGGCGATGATGTGTTGACGTAGCCTCCATCTGCTGGGCTTGTTATCGTTACTGTTGGTGCCTGTGTGTCTACGCCAAATGACACTGTGTCTGTCCCAGTGTTGCCAGCTTTGTCGTATGCTCTTACGTCTACTGTGTGGCTTCCCTCTCCGAGATCTGTGAATGTGTATGATGTGTTTAGACCTACATTTATCCATGTTCCCGCGTCTATCCTTACCTCGTAGTGGTCTATTCCGCTTCCCGTGTCGTCTGCTGTCCATGTTACTGTCACATTTTCGATATTGGACCATGAGCCGTCCGACGGGCTTGTTATTGTTACTGTTGGTGATGATGTATCGACTGTGAATACTACAATGTCGAAATCGATGTTTCCTGCTTTGTCGTATACAAATACGGTTACGTTGTGGTTTCCATCAGATACACCCGTGAATGTATGGCTTGTGTTTGTTCCAACATTTATTGCTGAGCCTCCGTCTAGGCTTACTTCGTAGTGATCTATCTGTATGTTGTCGTTTCCAGTCCATGTCACTGTCACATCGCTTGTTCCTAGGTATGCTCCCTGTGTTGGGCTTTGTATTGTTACTGTTGGTGCTGTATTGTCCACCGTGTATTTCCATGTTGTGCTGTTTGTGTTTCCTGATGTGTCGTTTGCCCATACTTGTACTGTGTGTTGTCCGTCTGTGTATGTTGTTGTGTTCCAGTAGTATGTGTATGTTCCTGCTCCGCTCCATGTTTGTTTTTGTTGTCCATCGATATATAGTATTACTGTGTCCACGCTGACATTATCGGATGCGATTATCGTGAGGGATGTGTTTCCAGATACGTATGAGTTGTTTGCTGGGTTTGTTATTTCTACTTGTGGTGGCTTTGTGTCCCCCCTTATTTTCATTGTTGGTTTTTGCTCTGGTTGCTCATTTTTTAGGATTATGACCTTGTATCCCATGGATTCGAATATTTTGGCGAATGCTCTGGATAGTGGCTTATCTCCATATATGTATACTACCTTTGTTGGCTGTTGTTTTGTTTGTCGCATCTCTGTGTTTTGACTGTTGAGATATGCTGTTGCTAGAAGGCCTCCCATGAGTGTATATATTATTAAGAACATGGCCAGTTTCCTAGGCATAAAAACACCCTATGAGCTATATATATTTATTACTTTACTCTACATATAACTGTTCTATAATGTATCTGGTTGATATGGTCATCATTCCTTTATGTGCCTTGGAATTTCTATACTTTTTGTTTTATTTTTTCCAGGGTTTGTTGCAAAGTGCTTAGTGATTATGTGACTAGTTGTATATATATAGATACACATGTTTTATGTGTTGTTTTTATTCTCTTTAAGTTTTGTGTCTTTTTTTAGCTAATCTGTATTTCATTTTTTCACTTGGTATAGGTATGTTCAATGTTTATATTTGTCTCACATTTTAATTTAGAGTAACAGTGGCGTATTGAGGGGCTCTATGATGTATAGGATCAAAATTGGTTTCTTTTTATTTAATTATCGATGAGTAAGTCAGAGCAATTCCTGCTTAAGCCTCCGTATTTTTTTGTGTATTGCATCTATAATGTTTTCTATTGTGTGTATTATCTTGACCCTTAAGCTGGGTGGAAAATCCTGCATTATCATTTGTCCTAGTCTTGTCGTTAGAATTAGTAGTGGAAGTGCCCTATAGGGGGTCGTGTGGGACTCCATAATCATCTTGTTCACCATGTTTTGATATTTGCCTATTAGTTCCCAATATTCTCTATAGCCTGCATCCGTGAGACTGTAGATATATAGTACCTTTTTCCCTTTCATTGTCTCTTCCTTCTCTATGAGTTTAGACTCGAGTAATTCTTCAAGTATTGGATATATTAGGGAGAATGATGGACACCACATCTCGCTGGTGAGTTGCCTTATTTTTCTGTGGATTTCATATCCATGTAGCGGGTTTTCAGATAAGAGTTTGAGTATTATGATCTTCAGCAATGATTTGAGGTATCCCTTCCTAGCCTTTATTGGGTCCGTCATTTATTGATCTCCCGTCATGTCATTAGCTTTTCCTACTCTATTGTTGTCCTCTCAAATATACTTATGGAGATCATCAACAATATAGCCGTTATTGATGACAGGATAATGACATCGAATATTATACCAAATCCTTGAATGCCTATCATTAGCTCTCTTACTGCGTCGGCACCATAGGTAAGCGGGCTTATATATGCTATTAACTTCATCCAATCGGGCATCGCATCTACTGGATAAAATACCCCACTGGCAAAAACTAGGGGCATCGAGATAAGATTTACTATTAGTCCAAACCCCTCGAAACTCCTCATTCTAGAAGCAATCATTATCCCTATACACGACGTAGATAAGGCTACTAAGAATGCGATTCCGAGGACCATTACTATAGAGGAATAGTTGAGATCTGGAGCTATCACGAATGCTATCACGGATATTATAAGACCTTGGAAAATCGCGACGGTTGCATCTCCAAATACCCTCCCCAATATTGATGCTTTCCTTGGTGTTGGCGATACAAGAATAACTTTGAGAAAACCGAATTCCCTATCCCATATGACAGACATACCAGATAGGAACGAAGCCATGAATACAGACATTAATATTACGCCGGGAACAAGATAATCAATATACTTTGTGGGGGATCCTATAAATCTAACAGAATTTGTGAAACCAATACCAAAGAATATCATCCAAAATACTGGCTGCACTATGCTCCCCATAAGTCTTGCCCTAGTTCTCCAAAACCTCATTACTTGAAGATAATAGCTTGCTATAAAACCATCCATAGCTCTAGCCATCCTTATTCACCCCCTCCTAATCCTTATTGCACGCCTCAACCTCATCATCTCGACCCATGAGCCCCCAGCTTCTCTTATCCCCCTTCCTGTCAGTCTTATAAACACATCATTCAACGATGGATGACTATATGTTAGCTCTTTGATTGTTATGTTGAGTCTTGTGGCAATATCGAATATTTGGGGGATAATGTGGGGGGCGTCGGGCACATTTATAACTATTCTGGATCGATCAAGCATTCTAGCGTTACAATTCAAGGCTGATGTGATTTCTCTGATGAACCTACCTGCTAATGGGCCTGCTGAATCCCCTATCTCTATCCTTATAACATCCCCAGAAATCCTAGATTTTAGTTCTTCTGGAGTCCCCATAGCGATTATTTTTCCATGATCAATTATTGCCAGCCTATCGCATAGCATGTCCGCTTCCTCCAAATAATGCGTCGTCATTAATATAGTTATATTTCTCTCTCTCCTTATCCTCTTAATGTATTCCCATACATTTACTCTTGTATGCGGATCCAAACCAAGAGTGGGCTCATCCAGGAAGAGAATCTCTGGTTCATGGATAATACTTCTTGCAATCTCGAGCCTCCTTATCATCCCACCACTATATTTCCTTATGGATACATCCTTCCATTCCTCAAGACCCACAAATCTTAGAGCCTCAATAATTTTCTCCCTCAATACCGCCCCCGACAAGCCATAAAGCCTACCATATACCCACATATTCTGGAACCCCGTCAGATTCCTATCAATAGTTACATCCTGAAAAACAATACCTATTATCTCCCTAACCTTCCCTGGCTCCTCAACTATGTCAAAACCACCGACCAAGGCTGTGCCCTCGGTAGGCCTTAAAATGGTGGACAACATATGTATAGTAGTGGTCTTCCCAGCGCCATTAGGACCCAATAACCCAAATATTTCGCCACGCCTTATAGCAATATCTATATGATCAACAGCCACCAAATCACCAAACTTCTTCGTTAAACCACGAGTCTCCACAGCAATATCCATTTCTATCACCAACCAATATATCAAAATGATATATCAATTTATAATATCTATACTCTCATTAATGCTAGAGAAGCAGTAGTATTCCAAATACCCTAACTATGCCTTATTATATAAGTTTTTCATCGTTTAGAATAAGTTTATGGGAACCCGAGGCTTGATGTCGCTTGTATTTTCTGTTATGTTTAGTGTTAGGCGCTTAGGATTTGCTGTAGATTAAGAGATAAATTGTGTGTTAACTGGACTTTTATTGCATATAATGCACGAGGCTCGAAATATAGAACTAGTCATAACACATAGATGGAATGATACTTACAATACCAAACTTATATTGTTCACTTTTCTAAGAATGCTATCTCAATAAGTTTCTTTCGTACTGGATCTACCCCCAAACCCATTCCTTCAAGAGTAACAGCTCCTATCAAGGGGTCCTCTTCATTTTCCCCAAAAGCAATAGGACATGTAGTCATGTACTCTTTGTTGTTAAATCTTATCTTAATTATCACGAATCCTACATCCCTTTCTATCTCCCTACCATCTCCAAGCTCGAATTTTCTCTTTGCTACTGGCTTGACTCCAAGTTCCTCTAGAACAGTCCTCGGAACCTTAGATAATGTAGCCCCAGTATCCACCAAGCCTTCCAACTCTCTACATTTATCATTCCAACAGACACTAAACTTTATCCTAAATGTTCCCAAAAACTCTCACCATTCACTAGTAGGATAATCATATGTCCCTATAAAAATCCAACACATTAAATCTAGAAAGGTTATTCATATATCATACTAATCCTATTGGCGAGCCATATTGCCAGGGCTGTTAATCTTAAAAACAGGGGGACATTGCTACTACTCCATTGGATGCCAATATATAAGGGAGACCTAGTTTCAATACCATTCTTGAAGGAAAAACTGCTTGTCTAAAAATTATTGATAAGGAAGAAATATTAAGAAACGAAGCGAGGTCAAAGGACTCTATTGGGAAAATATTGATTATATCATTGGGATTGTAAAGGGCCATGTTTGGTGACATGAAATTACCAAATAATATCACCCCTATCCTTCTCGCACAATACCCTTGGTTCCGACCTCATATCATCAATCGTTATCTTATGCCTAGGATCCCTACATATTATAATCCCCGCACCCTTCCTAACCTCTAGGAAATCTACATCAGCGAAGAACATCCATGCGAGTGCCATGAGTTCTGCGAGACCCCAAAAGTAGGCGTCTACAACTACGCGGTTCTGGGGATTAGTAACATCTATGTACGTCCTCCTAAACGTTCCTCTACGGAAATCATATCCAGAATGTACAGAAATAATTACCCCCTCCTCATCAACTTTTTCCGATAGAACTCTCTTGTAGCCTGCCAGATAGAATATTGAGTATCTCCTATCACACTCATGCATAAGGAAGAGACCGCCATCCACAAGACAACCACATACGGATGCATAAAGCCTAACAATACTCCAAGGGTCAAAATGAGGGGCCGAACTACCATACATAAGGACAATATCGAATTTTTCATCCATTCTATATACATCCATAGAATTCATCCTGACATACCTCACGTCCCTACCAAGCACCTCCCTACCCCATTTAGCCCCTATCCTCAGGTCATCCTCACGTAGATCAACCAAGGTAAGGTCCACATTTACACCACGGTTCATCAGGACCCTAGACAGGGCAACGCCACCTATCCCAGCACCAGCACAAATATCAAGGATTCTCAACAATTTCTTATCCAGTAATGACCTAAGCCATTCATGGCCCAACAACAAGTTGAACAATTTTAACGCATCCCAATATTTCCTCGCACCACTCTCGGAATATGGATCAGTAGGCCATATCTTCATTGAGTATAGCCTATCAATATGCGAAGATACCATACACATTCCCGTAATCACAACAGTATGAACAGTGTAAAAAAATCAATAAAAAAAAGCCTGTTATAGCAAAAATTTAAAACATTATAGAGAAAATATGGCAGATAGACACAACAAAAAAATGAGGAAAATATATGGCCAAAAAATATAGTATTAGTATCTAGGCCCTCCCAGCAACCCTCTCAAACTCAAGTAAAGCCAAGACAGAGGCTAAATGCGGCACAAAACCATTCATCTTCTTGAGTTTCGATATCGCATTCCAGACCGTTGGATATGGACGGCCAAGAATCCTAGCAATACTAAAGATTGGTTCCTCCCTCACCAGGTACAGATACGCAATAATTACCCACTCCCTAAGGGACAACTTACTACCATTCATCGGAGTACCGGTCAAATCATTGAATACCCTCCCACAATTATTGCACATATATCTACGAATACCATTCCTATTCGACTTATGCCCAAACTTCACAACACTGGGAGAGCCACAATATATACACCTCAAATTCTCCAAATTCACACCAAACCTAATACTCCTAATTATCTGGGCAACCCTCTCCTCAGACATCTTCATTAACTCAAATATGAATCCCCTACTTACCATACAGATCACCCCCTCGGAGCCGAAACGGATACAATAATAAAAAATAGGAAGCGAGGATCAAACAAAAAACTCCGAGGAGGCTACAGCCTTGGTGGCTTTATTAGATATGGAGAATAGACAAGAAATATTGGGTTCAGTACTAGTGTAGAATCGAGAAATTCTATTGTTACCAAGGAGATATCCTCATCATCCCTCCTTAGTACAATGGGTACATAGAATAGTCTATAGCCACCAATAACAACAAGCACAATAATTATATTGCCACCAGACTCATCACATCTATCCACATTAACAATAGGTACCCTAACATCCTCAGCACTACTAGGCGACTCAAGTGGAGCCTCTACAACAGCATCTATAGCAACCACACCACTCGTCTCTACTTTTTCCACCTCTGGAGATACATCATCAACACCTAAAATGTTGGGAGTATCAGCGGATGATCCACCTACCGCACTCACCCTGAATGCCACATAATCCATGTCAGAATTGCCAGCATTATCCACAGCAGTCACATAGACTACATGAGCTCCATCCGCAACCCCAGTAAATGTATGGCTGGTGTTCGTACCGACGTCTATCCATGCACCATCATCCAAACGCACAAGATAATAGGCGACATCAGTAGCTGAACTACTCCAAGACACAGTAACATCACTAGAAGCAACAGTACTACCATCGGCAGGACTAGTAATAGATATATCTGGTGGTGTCGTATCTACAATATAGACCAAAGTAATAATGGCGATATTCCCCGCAATATCAACAACCTTAACATCCACAGTATGCTGCCCATCAGATAGACCAGTAAATGTATAACTTAGAGCCCTATCAAGGGATATCCAGGGGCCACCATCAATCCTTATCCAAACACCAACATCCACATTGTTATCACTAACGCTTATATGTATTGTAAACGAAGACCCAACATAGGAATTGTTTGCGGGGGAAACTACAGAAACAACAGGATCACTAATATCAACCAATATAGCGACAAATCTCTGAGAATACAACATAGCATAATCATAGGCCCTAACCAAAATAACATGCTTACCTTCAGACAGAGTCACAGTATAAGAAGTACTACTAGTCCTAACCCAAGAACCACCGTCAACACGAACCTCATAATGATCAACACCAAAGTTATCAAAAGCACTCCAAGAAATATGTACATTAGTATCATCAGTAATGATCAATGAAGAAACACCAAGAGTCAAAGTAGGAGCAGTAAGATCAACAGTAAACGTCACACTATCACTACCAACATTACCAGCATAATCAAAAGCACGAACATCAACAGTATGACTACCCTCACCAAGACCAGTAAACGTATGGCTCGTAGAAGTACCAACATCAGTCCAAGAACCACTATCAATACGAACCTCATAATGATCAATACCATTACTATCACTACCAGTCCAAGACACAGTA
>CAZWPQ010000061.1:0-8168 GCA_964636085.1 uncultured Nitrososphaerota archaeon | reverse complement strand
GATGCTTCCATTGACTATTAGGATGCTGTCCTCCACAGTGGTTATATCACTTATTGTCCAGTTTCCACTTGAAGGGGGTAGCGTTCCAGATATTCCCCTTGCCTCTACCTCTACATCCCATACAAATCCTAGTCTATTGTCCTCTCCATCAGGAGTTTTAACATCAATTTGCTCATCCAACATAGATATTGGTTCATGTGGTGGAAGCTCTTCGGCAAAATCGAAGTGTCTTGGAGGAATTTCTGAATTATAAAGGACCCTTCCAGGCTTATGCGTAATCTGCCCCACTACTGATGTGTCCCTGAGGCCAAATTCTTTCCCCATCTTGTGGTATGCTCCTGACAGCATTATTATTGGCGTTTTCTGGTGACTATGTTCCTCACGCCAAAAAGATTTTATTTGGGCCTGAACAGAAGCAAATATCAATATTGCCAACACCAATATCATGGTCTTTTTCATTTTTTCTGCACCAGACTACCTAGACCCGAGAAGGAGAAGTTCTTCCCGGATCTAAGTATGATTAGAAGAAAGAAAAATCGTTTAAAAAATATATGTCAACTTTTGCTTGAACACTTATCTATATCCGTTCTGCGGCTAGTGTTCTAGATTCATCGTTTGTCTCAGACTTTCTAGTTAATATTTTAAGAGAAATCCATTTGAAGAATCCAGCTAGTATCCTCCAACATCTATATGCCCTAGCATGCCTACACAAATGCAAGAAAAATACAGATCTATCGGGGACAAGACGCTCCTTATGAATTCATGGAGCCATTGTGGTGGCTAGTATTGGTTGGAGAAAATTCTTATTGTTGTTGATTTTATTCCTATATATACATGCTCTCCCTTCCTCAGTTTTAGATCTATAAGTGATCTCCTAGTGATTATGCCTTTGATCTCGACACCAATATCCAGAATTAGTTTTGCTATGGATCCCTCGCATATTATATCCGATATTTCCGCTCTAAAGATGTTTTGGATGCTGCTTATGGGTTTCTCTTTAAACACTATTACGTCCTCTGGCCTGAAGCCTATATATAATTCTCCATGATATCTGCCGGGAATTCTAAACTCTACATCTCCAACCCCCACAATACTCATGTTGTCAATGACACTCCTAACGGTGACTCTAAATAAATTTTCGTACCCGATAAATTTAGCCGAGAATACCCTGGTGGGTCTATCTAATATCGCTTCTGGCTTTCCCCCCTCCACGATTTTACCCATATCCATTATGGCTAATCTATCCGCTATAGAGAAAGCCTCGGACTGGTCATGAGTAACATATAGAGCAGGTATATTCAACTCCTTAATTATTCTCCTAATATCATAGCGTAGCTCCCTCCTTAGGGGCAAATCCAAATGAGCTAGGGGCTCGTCCATAAGCATGGCCCTAGGCATAACAACAATTGCTCTAGCTAGAGACACCCTCTGCTTTTCTCCCCCACTTAGCTCATGAGGAAATTTTTCCAGAATATCCCTAATTTCAAGAATCTCTGATATTTCGAGCACTTTTCTCCTTCTATCCTCTTGGGGTAATCTGCGTATTTTAAGGCCGTATTCGATATTTTTGAAGACGCTCATATGAGGAAATAGGGCTGGTTCCTGCGGTATATATCCTATCTCTCTACTTTCAGGAGGTAAATATGTTATGTCTTTATCATACAGAAATATTCTGCCAGAATGCACTGTCCTGAATCCAGCAATACAGTCCAAGAGTGTGGTTTTGCCAGCTCCTGTTGGACCAAGAATAACATACAATTCGCCTGGATGTACCTCAATGCTTATGTCTTTGAGTTCAAATGTACCCTGCTTCCTACATAGGTTCTCTACTCTAAGCATAATCATTCACTACTCATGTGCTTTAGAGCTACAAATATTCCTAGGCAAATAAGTAATAATACGGATGCTATGGGTTTTGATGCCCTCAGACCCGAAGTTGTAAACCTGTAGAATATCAAAACAGGAGCCGTCATTGGATAATAAGCCAATATTATCACGGCCCCAAACTCAGATATTGCCCTCATCCAGCATAATACTGCCCCCGTATTTATTCCCCTACTGGCCAACGGAAGCTCTATCTCTATAAAAACCCTAAACTGGCTGGCACCCAGCGATCTAGCAACCTTTATTATTTGTTCGTCTATACTTCTAAATGCCGCAATCGCAGATTTTATCAGGATTGGCGAACTAACGAAGAACTGGGCTATGACTATGCCCCAAAAAGTATCAACAAATAAGATCCCTATTGCGGATAATGATGAGCCTATAAGCGCCCTTGGGCCTAAAAGAGTGAGTATTGCTATACCAGCAACGGTATGGGGAAGCATTATGGGTATATCCAGGAACTCCTCAATCAATCTTTTACCAATGAAATTGTATCTTGCAATAAGGTAGGCAAATGGAATACCAAATGTGTAGGCCAGTATCGTTGTAACCGTGGCGGATAGGATGCTTAGAAATATTGCAAGCAACGCATCCTCATCAGAGAACACAGAAACATAGCCCGAAAGTGGGGTAGTAACCAATAATGTTATTATTGGCAAAAAGAGTATTATCGTTAATGCTATGGAAAGAATTGCAAAAAATATTGTGTGATTCTTCAAGACCACTCCCTAACATATTCTCTAAGCTCCTCAGGCACTGCAGATACATTATTGGTCAGGCCTGGTGTAACCGGGTTTTGCCCATTCTCTTCAAGTACTTCCATATGTTGGAACATGAACTCAACGAACTTTACGGCCATATCAAAGTTTGGGGCGTTCTTAAGTATAGTTATTCCATACAGTATTGGGCTCCCGTACACAACAGTTCCATCATCGAGGGTGATATTCGCTTGGTGATAATACTCCCTATATTCCCATGACGCCAGATTTATCTGGACGGGCAACTCGACATATTTTAGATCGTGCTGCATAGCGACAGATTTATACTCAAAAGCATAGTCCAACTCTCCAGATTCAAGAAGACTGAGCAAATCTACAGATTTCGGGCGAGTAATCCTGTTTGGGTGATTATAGAGATCATCGTAAATTTGGTCATTTCCATAATATATCTCCGCAAGCTTAAGAACTAGCAGAGCCCTATAGCCACATGGATCTTGGTTCGGATCCGAGTGTCCCCATGAAACATCAGACATGTTCAGTATCTGGTACCAATTCGACTCATTGATTATGTCTGCGTATTTGCTATTTTCGGTATAGGCTATGACTATTTCATTGCTTGCAAAAATTATATACCAACTGGTATACTCCGGCATTAGTAATTCTTCTATTAATGCATAGTCCGCAGAGGCATATATGTCTGGATTCTTGCCTAGCTCCGATATTTCTTGAGCCAATTTTCTGCTTCCACCCGCATACAGCCTAACTTCGACATTATATTCCTTCTCGAACATAGCCTTATACTCCTCAAATGGAACCGTCAAACTTCCAGCATGATATATCTCGAGTATAGTTTTAGGGAAGAAAAACTCGGGACGTATAATCATTATTGTGCCTATGCAACAAACGCAGATGACAAACAACAAAACCACGAGTGCAACTCTCCTCTCCATGTTCAACACCATTTTCCGTTATCAATTTTTAGATAACGGAAATTTTATTAGCATATATATAAAAATGATCAACAGTAATGTTAGAGGATTCGCTCTAGAAACTCCTTGGGTGTAATGTATCCATGTAATTTGTCTATAGTTTCTTTGTTTCTTTCGACATAGTCTAGAAACTCCTTGACGGGCTTCCTATTATATTTTTCCTTTAGAATAATAAAATCAAAATTTTCTTCCTTTAGCTTTAGATACTCTAGACCTAGTCTATTTGCCTCATACTCTATCACTATACATGCATCTGCAATATTTTTCGCTGTTGCCTCTGCAGCATCTTTGTGGGTATCAAAGTATAGGAGCTTTGGTTTTTTTGTCTTCATAGCTAATAGTGATTGTCTAAGATATAGCTCAGTGCCACTACCTATACTGCGGACAGCTATTGTCTTGCATTTCCTAATACACTCATCTATATTTCTCGAAAACAATTTTGGCATAGCAAAGACGAGTGTCCTTTTGTAGCCTCTTAATACTATTACATGATCGGCTAATCCGAGCTTTTTTATATGTGGTATATTATATTCTCCCGTTTCTGGGTCGTAGATGTGTGCAACGACTATATCGGCATCTCTGAGAACTACATGTAGTAGACCAACTATGGATCCAACTACATGATATTCATACGTCCATTTTGTAAGTTGGGTAAATCTTCCAAGCATCTCTCTTAGAAGGGAATCATCGCTCCCAATGAGTACCAAATCAGGCACTGAAACCTCTAGTCTGTTAGCCTCCAGACTGAATCCCAAAGACTTGAGTTTTGTAACGTATATATCGAGGAGTCTTATTCCTAAATCATTGAGCAAAGAATATCCCCTTTTCATACCACCACGATGCCTATTTATTATTCTTCTACCAAGATTACTTTCGATTTTCTCTATCATAATCCATGCCCTAGAATACGGTATGCCTAGAAGCTTTGAAGCCTTAAGCAGGGCACCACTCTTATGAATATAATATAAGAGCCGGGCAGATGCGAAATCCAGTATAACCTTATCCCTACATACGAGTTTCAAATCCATCTCAAATCGAATCTTACCTAAATTCTTTATGAGTGTGTCCAAGCTCATCACAAGTATTTTAGATAATACCATATAGTCCTCTAAAAAACATAATATTAAGGCATATGCTGAAATTGCACAAATCTTTTTTCTCTTTTTCCTAGATACTGTCTATATCTGATCTCTCTAATGTTTATTAATGTGTGCCAGGAACCACTAAATTGGCTAGTGAAACTAGTTTCGCGACGTGGCAGAATAGTAAGGTTCGAGGTTGTAAAAGCAATCAAATACATGCCTCAGAAAACCAAATCCACGCAGGGGGATGTTTTATCTTAATTTTGACAATTAATAAGATCTTTATTTGTTATGGTTAGTTATTTTATCCTATATACATCCAAATAGTTGCTGAGTGTAGGCCAATTACCCAGATAGTGCTTGTGAAGTCTAGATTATTATTGGGAATATTGGTGTAGGAATGATGAGGAAGTATTGCTCTTCTCTGAGGTCTTCTGGTTTTTTGGAAATTATTACTACTTTGTTCTTGAATATTTGGACTGCCTTTATGAGAGCTCCTAGTTTGCCCCTATCGATTTTTTTCTCTATTTAACTTCTATTGGGATGCACTTATTTTTCAATTTTATTATGAAGTCAACTTCACCTTTTCTTGACCGCCAGTATCCAATAAATGGCATGTGGCTTTGAGGATCAACCAGTGGCCTACTATTGCTTACGACAACGTGTCTAACTAGGTATTCACAGATTATATTCTCAACTATCATTCCTCCTGTTGTAGGATCTTTTACTGTGTGTATGCTTACTTCGGAGGGTTCAAGACCAAGCACCCACGCCTTGAATGCATGGTGTATGAATGAGTCTCTAAAGTAGTATTTTCTTCTTTTTCTCATGATTATTTGTTTGTCTGATGGGTTCATATAAGGTATTGGGGTTATTATGAATGAGTTTTGTAGAGCTGTTAGGTAGTCTAATAGTCGTGTTGAGCTCTGTATGTCTGTACCAGATTGTATTGTCTCATAATCTACTGGTTCCGTGAGGTTTTCAATAAGTCTAAATTATTATAATTGGCAAATAAAAAATCTCAATAAAGTAAGCGTATGCGGGTCAAGAACCAGAACGTACCTTTATAGAAGTATTTTTATCCATGAGCATGTAACATTTGATTGTTTTCTTATTGCAATTATTATTATATATAAATAACACGAGAAAGAAAACTAATGATATATAAAGATAAGCATCGGCTTCTATTTCAACCTTGATCATACTCCAAGTGAACGAGCTACTTAATATCAACACAAAAAATATGTCCTCCTTATCCTCTAGTCCAAAATACCTAGGTTTGGTACGAATTTGTGTTATAAACAAATTATTTTCTTCCAAAAATAGGGGAAATACAATGCGTGCACTCTTAATATTGTATTTCCTCCTTTTCTTCTTTCCAATGCCAACATATCCATTCGGATCTAGCCACAATATAAGAAGTAATAACATGAATGTGTCTAAGCCAGTAATAAACAAAACTAACAACACGATCATAATATACAGCTATGACAACAATGAGGAAAAACACTATGTTCATGTGAGAGGAGATACCTATGTTGGATGGCATGTGGATAGCTTACCGTTCAGAATCCCGATAAAGGTGATCAATAACGCGAACTCTACAGCACATATGTGGCCAGTAAAAGTAGAGTGCAATTTCACCGATATAAACATTAAGCCATATAACCTATCAATACTATTGAAGGATACAAATAACAATACATTAATTTTCCAAGTAGATAACTATATAGTCAATTCTAGTGGGTATCTAGACTACTTTGAGCTTTGGTTCTATGCGTCTGTCGATCCACTATCAGAATCCACATATTACCTATATTTCTCTGACGCACAAGACAATGTGTCATCAGAGTGGATTGGCAATGATGTATACACGCACACTCATAATTTTACGGCAATAATGCAGAATTCGGTACCTGGAACAATTGATGGTTTGAGATTGGTACATGATGTATACTCTTATAATTTCAGTGTTGGATGGGATGTCTTCAATCCAAGCAACGATTCCCAGAGAGATAATGTGACTATTCTATGGGTAGAAGGTTTTTATAACGAATATTATATGTTGCTTTCAATGCTACATCAAAATGCATCCAGCCATGTCAATGAATCTTGGGCCGTGAAGACCGGAATATATGCTGTTTATTCTGGAGCTATAAATCCAGGAGTACAAGTTCTTGATAGTCTATTGGAGGTAAGGATAAACGATACCTCTAGGCTTACAGATATTGAGGATAATCTGAATGGGATATATCGACTTGAGACACATGCCATGTATATAGAAATAAATAATACACCCGTCAGCGGTATCTTTGCACCACTACTCGAGGCAGCAGAAACTATATTCATCCATATAGGCCCAGTATTTTGTGAAGTTGAAGCAATAAATGCCCCTCTCCTAGAATACTACAAGGAGAATAGCGCCCCTGTGAACTTGTCCTCTTATAATATATTTGAGGATATCAGCTACATGTTTTTCTCAGAATGTACATGGTACTACAAGGATATAGAGATCCATAATGGCTATGTAGAAGCGATCTATGTGGATGACAATTGCTCAGATCAATCATTAATGCAAAAGATTTATGAGGAAACATATCATAAATACAATATATCGCCTAATGACGGTGGGGCTATGATTCAAATATTCAGCTGGTTCGACGATGAGTCGTGGCCGTCCCCTTCAGATCTAGACTATATACCGAAAGGAAACTCTATGGGGCTACCATATGGTTTCGATGTATTAAATATGGGTAATATGGAGTGTGCCTATATGTATTGGACCTCAAAAAGCCTTGGAAGGAATCTAGGTCCAGCAGTAGCATACATAGTAGAGTCTAGAGATAATAGTACTCTTGGCGGTGTATATGGTCTCCAGGGTTCGTATTTCGTCAGTATAAATGTATCTGGAAATCTATACTACACATATGACGGCATGTTTGGAACAATCGGGATGAATTTTTCATCGATTATAATAGGTGCAAGTAATACTATTACTTACTCTTTTGTCATGGGTGTTGAAAATGAGGATTCGTTAGCCAACAAGCAAATATCCAACTATAGAAGCTACATGAAAAAGATTCTTGATATATTTTACAACGGACTTAACATTCCGGCAAACACGGTTAGTCTTCCACGTATCCAAGCTAGGGATAATAGTGTCTACGTCTATGCACAAAAGACATCTTTTACTGATTCAGGCGCGAAAAAGACGAACATATCCTCCACAATAAAGCTACTCCTAAATGGTATTGAGATCCCGATATACAATCTCGTATCGATAACGGATATCTATGGGAATGAGATCTATAATGTGTATGTCTACAAGCCTCTGAAGCAAGGAACATATAGGGTTATATGCAATGCATCAACAATATTTGGTGTTGTATCCAAAAACACAACAGTAAATGTTTTTAATCTTCAGAACACAATAATAGCGATAGATATGCCTATATGTGACGTGGAGATATCGATGAAGTATTCTCCAGTAGTAA
>CAZWPQ010000060.1:7129-8363 GCA_964636085.1 uncultured Nitrososphaerota archaeon | reverse complement strand
ATTTTAGAGCTTCATGGCCTTAGGAGAGAGGAGGCAACTCTAATTCTGCTTTGGCTTCTATACTACATCTATACGTATAGAAGAAGTAATAATATTCGAGGAAAACTGCTCAACGCCTTTATAGTTGACGAAGCAAAAAGATTATGGCCATCAACAGAGCAGTTCAGACAAACAACCGTAGAATATAGCGGAATTAGCCCAATCGACCTAATTTGTGACGAAATTCGCGAATTCGGAATTAGCATCGTCGCCGGTGATCAGGAACCCCAGAAATTGTCCCAAAGCTTGAAAGCCAATGTTTTTACGGTTCTTTGCGGCCCACTATCAAACAGTTTAGACATAGATAATATGGCATTATGTATGGGATTATCTGAGGAGGAACGAAGGGCTATTTATCAGCTAAAGAGGGGAGAATGGCTTGTTAGGTGCAATCGAATTCCAAGACCCTTCATGATAAAAACCGAGGATTTTCCCATCAACAAGGACTTGAGCGATTCAGAATTAAGAAGGATAATGAAGCCTAAGCTAAAGAATTTATTCAAAAATTATGAAGAGCTTAAGAAACGAGATAAACATTTGATTGTTTCAACTGATGCCTATAGGCTCCTCTTAAACGTAAATGAAAATCCATTCATCGGGATTGCAACTAGGGCGAGAGAACTAAGATTTTCAGCTACCAGGCTTGAAAAAGCAAAAGAGGAACTTATCAGGAAAGGGTTAGTGAAACAGGTTGAAATTTCCCTCTCTGGCAGAAGGCCAACATCCTTCCTAGTATTAACTAAAAAAGGTCTAAGCTTTCTCAAATCTAGAAAAGTGGAGACTAAGCACTGGCAATATATTACAAATGTTGGGTTTCAACATGTTCTAATCCAAGTCTTAATTAGACATTATATGCAAAAGCTTGGTTTTCAAGCTAGAATTGAGGCAAAGCTTAACAATAGAAGGATAGATGTTCTAGCAATCAAAAACAACAAAAAGATTGGATTTGAAATTGAGCTAAGCCCAGACGCAAATCTAGAAGAGAAGCTGGCCGTCGCTAAGGAACTAGATGCACTTTTCATTGTAACTTCCAATCAAGCTTATCCTAGGCTCAAGAGCAAGCTAACCAACTACTCGGGAAGCGTTTACCTTTTTACCATAACTAAGTTGCTGGAGAGATTACGCAATATAGTTAAAGAAAGAATGGAAAAAATTCCCTTAATCCCGAATAAATCAGAATCAAAGAGATCATCTG
>CAZWPQ010000060.1:0-7119 GCA_964636085.1 uncultured Nitrososphaerota archaeon | reverse complement strand
TGTAGAATCTTTGAAAGTCCAAAACCCAAAGATCGAGCGGTTGAGGAAAAAATGGAGAGTGAAGAAAAGGAGGAAAGAAAGCTAGGGGAAGAGGAAGAGGCAATATTAGAGAAAATTGAGGACTTATGGAGCGATTTATTCGAGATCTTAGAGGAGAGCGAAGCTGAAAGCAAAGAAAGCGAAGAAGACAGTGAAGTAACTGAAAGGATAGAAGAAGTTATTGAAGAGCCGGAGGCTGAACCTATTGAAAGCGAGGAAAGAGAGGAACCCTAACGGCAATAACCCAAGAGTTCGAATAAACCTTGTTTTAAAAGGGGAGTTAGCCGAGTATCTCATCTCATGGCGGAGGAGAGGCTTGATAAAATCCTATTCTGATGGAATAGCTCAAGCTCTCCGTGTTCTGAACGAGAAAATTATTGAAATGGAAGTGAAAGCCCTTCAGCTAAAAAATTTGAGGAGAGTTGATGAGGAATGGTAGAGGAGAATGAAATTAGGGTTTTAGTGAATCGGAAGGCTGAGGAAAGGTTGCTTAGGAGAATTAGAGTATGGTCTTCTCTCAGTTATAAGCCAAATCTGATCTTCGCTGGAATCGGCAAGCTTGAAGATTTGGTTGAAGCGGATAGCAGAGCCACAATTGCTAGGATTGAAGATTTTATTGAAATTCCATTTCAAATCAACTATGCTAAAAGACAACTTGAAATCTATGCAGAACAGCTAAGAAAACTTGCCGAAACAGAGTTCCCAATATCGATTATACATTTCGATGCTGGAAACATTGAATTTTCTGAGCTAGATAGATCTATTTCCCTTTTTGAAGATCTAATTTTAGGTAGGCCTATTTTGCATTTCAAAATCGATTCTAAAGGTTGTAGAAAATTGCTCAACTTCATTAGCTGTTGGAACTGCCTTCACAGTCCCCTATTCACAAAGAAAAGGGGGCAGGAGGTGAAAACTCGATGGGAGTGATCCACCTTAAGAAAGATGGCAAAGTCTACGAAGTTGATGACAGCATGACCGTTGAGGAGCTAAAGGCTCTGCTCAAACTCCCTCCAAGAGACATACTGATAAACTCGAGGGGTAGGAGAATTAGGGGAGTTCTTCGCGGAAAGGTAAAGGATGGTGAATCAATTAAGAACCTTCCAGCGTATGGGCCGTGGTAAAAATGATGCCCTCAAAGGTTCGTGAAGGCTTTCTGAAGATAAGGAAGGTATGGCCAGACGCAGAGCTTTCAAGCGACTTCACAGCCCTCAAGATACCGGCGATAAACCTTCCAAGGCAATACAACTACCGCAGTACTCCTCTTTTAATCCTAATAGATCATACTTCGGATTATACTCCTCCAAGAGCCTATGTAAGGAGAGACCTAAGAATATACAATCCCTTAACCGGATCATATGTTAGGAGCAGTGCCCTGCCAGAGGAGCTGACAGAGCAATATCTATTGGATGCCGGCTGGGTTTATGTTTGCATAAGAATTAATGATTGGGGCCCCCATAGAGATTTGAGGGATTTCTTGCTAATTGTTTTGAAATTCCTAAAGGAGTTGAAATCATAATGGCAAATGTTTCTCCATTGAATTTTGATAGGTTTGATAGGCAAATAAGGTTCTTGGGCAAAAGAGCACAAAAATTAATCTCTACAACTAAAGTGCTTATGCTTGGAACTGGAGGAGGAAATTCACAAGTTTCCATTCAACTAGCATGCATGGGAATAGGCGAGCTATTCCTCGTTGATCCAGACAGATGGGCGGAAACTGATAGGAACAGGGTTTTCATCCCAAGGGAATTTGTAGGGAAAAGAAAGGTTTCCACGCTGAAAAAACTGATTGAGGAATATTTTCCAGATGTAAGGGTAGATGGAATTGTAACTAAAGCAGAATATCTCCCAGATGAAATTTATAAAGAAGCAGACATAATAGTTGTTGGAACCGATACAATTTCTTCTAGGATATATGCAAATAGAAAAGCAATAATTTACCGGAAGCCCGCATTGTTTCCATATGCAAGCATATATTCAGAGAAGGGTAAGCTCAGGCAATTCTTTGGAGTACTTCAAGTCTATATTCCCGGAAAGACTCCATGCTTTGAATGCTGGAAAAACTTCGACAAGTATAGGCTCCTTGCAGAGAGCTTAGATCCAAAGAGGCGAGAAGAATTCAGGCAGAGATACAATCTCGGAGATGAGCTAAACATTCCCGTCGAGGCTTCTGTTTCAGCCTTAAACTACATCATTGCTGGAGCAGCTGTCTGGGAAATCCTAAAAATTATAACTTCAATTGATAAGCCCATTCCATTGCAAGCCTATAATGGAATAAGCAGATCAGGTAGGTTGATGGAACGCATTAACTTAAAGAAGGATCCGAACTGCCCAGCCTGCTCCCTAGCTAGGCGATTAAAATCTAATAGTTCACTTCCAAGCAGAGAGGATCTAATTAAGTTAGGTGCGAAAAGATGAGCGGTGGAGAAGACGCGGTCGTTCCAGGACTTATACTCCTATATGCATGCGCAGGCGTAATACTCCATTTGTTTGGGCTAAGCCTGTTAGGATTAATGGTAGCCTTAATACCAATAATATCCTTCATCATGATGTACATTGACACCGAATATTCCCCAAGCTCCAATAACAAGGAAGTTTACCAACCTCATCAACTTGATTATTACTCTTCAATTTGGGATCAAATACCAGATTATTTACACCAACTAGACACAAGGATAGGCCAATCATTAGAATATTACTACAAGCAATTGCATAGACAAACAATTCGGCCACGTAGATCAAGAAGGCGTAAAGGAAGGAAAGCAAAAGGGCCAACAATAAATGAAGCAATAAGAGCTTTAGTTGAAATGGATTAAAACAGGACAAGCATTGAACGCATTACATGAAAAAATGTTGAGCAAGATTTGAAAGCCTTCCAAGTTAGGAATCTCAATAAAATAAATGAGG
This sequence comes from uncultured Nitrososphaerota archaeon, assembly GCA_964636085.1. Classification (GTDB taxonomy): domain Archaea; phylum Asgardarchaeota; class Njordarchaeia; order Njordarchaeales; family Panguiarchaeaceae; genus Panguiarchaeum. Next base: position 4,176 of record CAZWPQ010000060.1, on the reverse strand, counting down.
ATACTTGGTAAATTTATTTGCAATTACAATTCTCCAAGCTTGGATTCTCACAACACTTAATCCAACCGTCTTTAATAGCGTCTGGATTGCAAAGTTCTCCCGTGGTTAAATAGAAGCTGCAATTCACTTTGAGTTTTTCAGGGAAGCCCTCACTAGGAGAGAATGAATTGTTACCATCGCAATGTTCCGATTCCTTCTGAGAATAGCATTTGTCCGGAGTCTTACACGGAGTGTCGGGGTAAGGATTAAAATATTCCTTACACCACTTAGTATTCGAAAGAAGATGGATAGTTGATGAGTTGAAGGTTTTGTCCAAATATTTACAGTAGATCATACAAAATTTTTGGAATTCTCTGAGTCCCGAATATTCACAAGGTCCTATTTCTGGTATACACTCTTGCAGACCCTTTGAAAAGACTAAGGTAAAAATCACTATAAGAACAATGGATAAAATTATAGCTATTTCAAGAGCACAAATAACCTTCCTTTCGCTCATAAAAAAGGAAAAGCAGTCTTTCTTTAAAAAGGTTGATATTTACGTTTCTTCACCAGGCTTATCTATGAGCATATAGAATCTCCTAGTTTCCTTTTGCCTTAAATATGCAAAGCAAAAGTCTATTTCGGAGAAAGCTATAGCAAAGAATTTGATTTCGCTATTTTCATAGAAATATGCGATTACCTTATCTCTGAAAATAGTTTTAGAAGCTTTTATTGGGCCAAACTTATTATCTAATGTAATGAATTGGAAAAATTGGTCATCCGTGCTAATTCTTAACATTGTATTGCACTTCGGGTCGGTATAGGTAAATTCCCACGAAATAATATATGTCTGATCAGCCAATTGAGGCAGTACAGTAAAAGTGTTAATTTCAAAAACATTGATAGTTTCGTTAAATATCCATACACCTATTGTTTCACCGTTTGGGTTAAACTGGCTAACTTCTAGCGTGTAATTTACTGATTTGCTTAGATTAAATGCTCTAATTTGGATATCGAAGCTAGACATATTGAACGGCATGAAGATAGTCTCCGATGCGAATTCACCAGTATGAATAGCACCAGGGATATCTATTTCAAAGCGAGCTGTAGAATAATTATATCCTACATGATTACCTTGTAGATCGAAAACATGCAAATCTAAATTATCTGAAGGTGGGTCAAGGTGAATTCTCCACCCAGATTTTGAGAACACCTCATCAACGAGTTTTAATGCATTGTAAGCATTTACTAACCCATATCCATAGTATGGATCTGGTCCTTTAGGTCCGATATCATCGGAAGATTGCAGGATAATCCATCTAAGTTCGTTTGGATTAAGTCCAATCGATGGATATTTGTGTTTAACGTACCCCAGCACTAATGCGACAACCCCGCTAACAATAGGCGTCGCAACCGAAGTCCCAGAAGTATATTCATAATACTCTGGCGGTTGACATCCCCATATTTGGCCAGTTGTCATAATATCATATCCTGGCGCACATATATCCACAGAATATGGACCGCTAGATGTTGGACCATAATTACTTCCGTAATGCGTCATATTTTCATCTTGGAAGTCATTAATCCACAGCCCGATATAAGTACGATTTATGACATCTCTCCAACGAAGCCTTGTATGTGGATCATAAATTCCCATGCGAACAACATGCCCTGTCGAGTTCACAAGATATCTCCTCATTGCTGAAACAGATATCACTTGACTGAACATGGAGGGGTAATAGGGTTTAGAAGTCCTGTCGTTGCCTACTCCCGCAATTATTGCTAACCCTTTTTTATATGCGTATTGAATCGCCGAAATTAGTTCTTGGTTATGTAGCCATCCGGGGTTGCCAAGACTTAAGCTGATTACCTGCGCACCATTATCGGCGGCGTATCTTACCGCACTCGCTACCCTTTCGGGAGATGGTTCTACAGTGACTGCTCTACCAAGCCAATAGGTTGTTCCGGCTACTCTAAGCGGCATGATCTTAGCGTTAGTGGCAATTCCTGCTATACCCACTTCATTATTTATCTCTGATCCGATTATCCCAGCGACCTCTGTTCCATGAAGATCATAATGAGCTTCTACATTAGGCATGGGATCGTTGTCATTTTCGAGAAAATCCCATCCTATAATATCGTCGATGTATCCATTTCCATCATTATCTATCCCGTCGAGTACTTCATCGGTATTTCTCCAAATGTTGTTAACTAAGTCTTCATGTGTGTAGTTAACACCAGTGTCAATAACAGCCACAACTACCTCCGCGAAGTCATCGTTTGTGAACTCTTTCAAAACACGATTGATACCGACTTCATACCAATACCATTGTGCCCAGTTTGAGGGATCATTGGTCCCTCTTGAAAAATCAATATCTTTCATTGAGAGCTCGTTAACTTTAAGCTCAAATCGTATAAGATCATTTTCACAGATTATACGGTAGGGAAGATAATCAACTGTAATTAAACCAGGCCTATATGCTATTATGAGGTCGTCAACTGAGTCAAACCACGCATTATCCTTGTCATAGGCTCTTATTGCCAATGTAAATGGTAATGAAACGAGCTCTCTAGGTAGATAATATGCCCCCACGTACTCTTCATCTTTTACTTCTGGTTTCGTGTCCCACTTACCAGCACCGATTTCTTTTTGAGTTAGTTCCTTTGGCACTCTATACCATTCATTAGCTTCGTCCGTTGCTCCATCCATATCATCATCGATTCCTATGATATTAAACTCGAAATACAAGTCGGCCCATCCGTTCCCCTCTCGAAGTAATCCACCATCAAGATCAGCCTTCATCAGTACATCGGTTATTCCTATCTCAATTGCATAACCCAATTGAATGACAAATTTAGCAGTATGTTGGACTCCGCCCCCACTAGCTTGAACGACGATCTCGTAACGTCCCACAGGTGTATCGTGCTCTGTAAAGACGGTGACTCTAGCCTCTCCAGGAGGAATCAAGCTCACTGGATTCAGATTAGTTAATGAAGGAGCCGGAACTTCAACTTTGATTAGGGTCAAAGTAACTTCGAATGAAAACCCTCCTACTGGTTCTATTTGAATTAAAAACTCGGCCTTATCTCCTGGGTTAATTCTTTGGAACTCAGGAGTTACTGAAATCTTAAAATCAGGCTTAACAACTTGAAAAACGTTTAATTCATCCCTATAATCTAATAGATTCATAAGCTTATCATCCTCTTTTCCTCCCCATATTGCTACTCTTGCATTATAGCTGCCTGCTGGTGCTTCTGAAGGTACTGTCCAGTAAAGCATTACTGTTCCTTCCTCGTTTGGATTTAGAGTAACCGTTTCGTAGGGAGCGTCCCACCATTTGCCATTTGGATCTTGAACGCTAAAGCCAACATAGAATGTCCAAGCTTCTTGCCCTGTGTTTTTGACTGTTACTTGGGCTGAAACTTTGTCGCCATATTTGAATTCGCCTGGAGAAATTGAGTAGGCTGTAATTATTGCCTTGATTTTTGGTAACAGTATGTCGAGTGGGATTAGTGTGAATCCCAATATTGCCTCTGATACTCCAACCCATCCACCTTCCCATGAGTAGGTTGCTGTGACCGGCTTATTAGTTGTTATTTTCGTCACATTACTTAATTTTCCAACGATATGGATTACTTCGCCTTTGTTTGCCTGATGCGTCTCATCTGTTGTTCCGTCGAAGCCCCTATCAACATAGATCTCGGTTTCATCCTCAAGAACGAATATATTTACAGAACTGTAAGTTATATGGTAAGATGAATAGCTTTCAAGCATTAAAAATTGTTTTCCGCTTATTGATGCTGGCGGAATCATATAAGCGTACATGTAGTCTCTACAAACGCTCGCCCACGGATCTCTGGCATAAACGTCAAAGATGTATAAGGCGTAGAAGTCCTTCGTTCCGTAAATTTTGGCTCCAGGCTTTGGATTTTTGTATTCATAACGTTGAGCTTTGTTGAGGATTTGTGTGATTTCTGGAGCTCCGTCACCATCTTCATCAATATTAACTGTTGTGTCTTCATACACGGTGCCTATGATTACTTTGCATTTGCTTGTTGAATACTCATAATATTGGATTCCTGGATTAGGATGAGGGCACGAATACTCTGAAGAGAGCATGCTTACCGGATATAGTTCATACGCGTATGTTTCGGTGTCGTAGCTTGGATCCCAGTTGACCACTACAATAGCTATTG
>CAZWPQ010000059.1:3255-8496 GCA_964636085.1 uncultured Nitrososphaerota archaeon | reverse complement strand
TGACGTAGATTTAAGTGGTCCTGGATATGCATACAGACTAGTAAGTATAGGTAATATAATATATCTAGACAACGACTCTATATTCGATATCATCGGTTCGGTCTTGCTCGATGATATGCTCAAACAGGAGAAACTGTTGGCATTGTTTGGGGTTGCAGGAAGTATAGATAACAGGGAGATATACATTCGTGCTGTTAAGGATGACAAGGCCCTAGAGTCCGAACTCGGCTTTAAGGTGAACATACGGTATCCAATACTGGGCTCTATTGGTATGGGTAACACATGCTGGTACATATTTGTAGCCTATGCGGATACAGAGCAGATGATTGTTGTCTTGACTGTAAACTATACTGTCCTGACAGAATTTTACCTAGAAGTATCAGAAGAATTGCATATCACGCTGTATAATCCAACGAAACTATATATACTGGACAACAATACAGAGGATCAATCGCTAAACATAATAATGTTGGAATCTGGCCAACTCGTGGGAAAAATGGCTAATATCTATCTAGAATACATAACGGGTGGCAATAAAACGGTGTACAGTGGGACTAACTACATATCTATTAATGATGAGTCCATCTTCGACTTTGTCTCCTCATTTAATAACTTTGAGGATGTAGTCTCTGTAATCATCATGAAGCGTGGAGAAGTAAAGAACATCTACCTAGAAATTGCATACGTTGATTATGATGCCGACGGCTTGGGGACATGGGAGGAAAAAATGTTCTATGATACTGACCCCTTTAATGACGACTATGATGGAGATGGTATCAATGATGGCGCAGAGGTGTTACTCTACAATACTTCCCCAAAGACGCTAGATAGTGACGGCGATGGGCTCGACGACAAGTTTGAAGTGGAGCTAAAGCCAGATATATATTATGACACATACAATACTACAAATCGATACAAGACAGATCCCTGTATTTATGATACCGATGGCGATGGTTTTAGTGACGGTGCAGAAGTAATGGGCAATTTGGATGTTAACCCTATGCACTATAGAACTGATCCAACATGTAGAGATACAGACGATGATGGACTGGACGATTATATAGAGATAATCAACGGGACTCAATATTGGATAAATTCTACATCGGAAATGTATACGTCCTTCCCTAATCCGACCTTATATGATAGTGATGATGATGGGCTCTCTGATGGAGACGAATGTTTATATATGACGAACCCAATGGATAATGATAGCGATAGAGATGGCATCAACGATTTTTATGAGATCTCGTTCTATGGTACGTATCCACAGATATCAGATAGTGATGCCGATGGATTGTTGGATGGTTTAGAGATACAATATGGTACAAATCCCAATAATGTTGATAGTGATGATGATGGGTTAATAGATGGTGACGAGATCTACTATGGTACGAATCCTCTCCATGCGGATTCCGATATGGATGGCATATCTGATGGTGATGAAATATCCATGGGTACAAATCCCTTGTCTAGGGATACGGATTCGGATGGGCTCTCAGATTACTATGAGATTTATGTATGGAAGACAAATCCGTGCAATCTAGATACGGATGGTGATGATATTAGTGACTTTGATGAGGTATTTGGGGTCTACATGGAGAGTTTTGGTCTGGTTAGGACAGATCCGCTTACAAACGATACTGACAATGATAATCTCTCTGATTCGGATGAAATATATGTATTTTTCACGAATCCAACAGTTAAGGATACTGATGGTGATGGTCTTGGCGATTACTCAGAATTAATAGTATATGAGACAAATGCAACCAATATGGATACGGATAATGATACTGTATCTGATTATGACGAGATCATGGTGTATGACACAGATCCATTGTTGAATGATACGGATGGCGACGGGCTAAATGATGGTCTTGAAGTATATGGAGTATACATAGGGGGCATTGGTATGAGAAAGATGGATCCGTTATTGAATGATACGGATGGTGATGGTCTAAGCGATTATGAGGAGGTAAGCATATATTATACAGATCCAATATCATCAGATCCAGATAATGATGGGTTAAATGATACTGAGGAGATAAGCCATGGGTTTGACCCCCTAGATTCTGACACGGATGATGATGGATTGTCGGATGGAGAGGAGATGCTTTCATATGGGACGGACCCCCTCAATCCTGACACCGATGGGGATGGTTTAAGCGATTATTATGAGTTGAAGGAAAAAGGAACCGACCCCCTAGACTCGGACACCGATGGCGATATGATCCCCGATAACTATGACATTTTATTTCCAACAACTCCTGACTATCTATTTATACTATTCATACTTGCAGCGTTGATAGTCTACAAGATGTATACATATGGAGTATTTAGAGATTGGAAGAAGGATGTAGTATTCTATGGCCTATCCGACGAGGGCGGCGTCCCTCTATTCATAATCCCAGAAAGCAAGAAGCTAAGAGCCGATGTTAATCTTGTTAGCTCAGGTCTAACTGGAATTATAGCACTGGCCAGCGAAATCTCTGGTAAAAAACTCAAAACATTGACGCTCTCAGGCGAAGTACCAATACTAATAATCAAGGGAAAGAATAGTATCGCATGGATATTCACGAAAAGAGAGTATCCGAGAATCATGAAGGAGCTTACTAGGTTGCATGGGGAATTAGAAGAAAAATATGGCGAAGACATCGCTACATGGGGCGGATTCATAGAGGAAACAATAGAAATCAGCGTATGGCTCAGCAAAAAACTGGGCAAAAAAGCACCGAAAAAACGCACAAAAACACAGAACATCGACAAACTCATAACAGACCTAGACACAGAATTTGGAGACTAAATTTTCCTCTTTTTTATTCCATGCAGAGAGAATAGACACTGACTAATAAGATTCGACTATGCGTCAGGCTTTTTATATAAAAAATATCATATCTTCTTTTAATAGTCCCCTAAGTAAAGTGAGGTGGGACTATGTGAAGAAGACCCTCATCTCCGTTTTCCTGGTGGGTCTTCTCGGGGTAGTCTCCGCCCTCATGCTGAATTATATTGACAGAACAAAAACACCAACAAACATAACAACGGAGCCCATCAGCATAAATATCAACAAGGATATGTCACTAGCAAAAACGTTCGATATATACCTAAAAGTCGTAGTGATAAGAGACGGTCATATAATCGATACAAGGATGGATTACAAAGATCCGATACTTAGAAACTTCTATGTACTGATGTATAACTATTTCCTTGGTGGCAGGGCGGCTGGAAAGCCGATGAACTACGTAGATGACAATGGTTATGCTCATTACTATATGGATACAGAGAGTGGAACTGTGAATCCGCAATATATTGGGATAGCTATAGGGAATGGAACAGCCCCTGTAATTCCGACAAATGCCAAGTTGTATGAAGTCTATAAATCAACAACAAGTGTTGATGAGGAACCGGGAGAGAATTCTACCCACATGTGGATTAATTACACCGCAACTTTCTACATAGACACAGCAATCAATATTTCTGAGGCGGGCCTATTCATAGATAGTCTTGATTCATATATATATGGTAGCGAGTCACCTGTTCGTGTATACATTACTCGCGACCTTATCGATCCACCAGTAGAACTGCAGGCAGATGACTACCTAATAATCACATACACTATATACGCAAAGAAGAGCGGAAACTTTGTCGAAAACTTCTTCACTCTCATCCACAACTATTTGCTTAGAAATCAGACATATCAAATGGCGGACTATAATGACACCTCTGGTGTCCAACATTTTTATGTCGATACAGAGTCCGGTGGGTATAATCCAGTCGCATACATACAGCTTGGAAATAACACAACTGGATTCGATTTCTACAGATATAACCTAACATCACCGATCGCTATAGAGAAGGCAAATGTTAGGTACGAAGACCATACTCCGGACAACATAACTGTATGCATATCAGCATTATTCACGTTCACAGAAGACTATAATATCAGCGAGATTGGTGTAGTATTGAGGCTAGACTCAGACTCCTCTAGTAATATTGCGTATACAGATGTTCTCATCCTATACATCCCGCTTACAACACCCATTGGTGTTACGGCTGGCCAACAATTGTCGTTCAAGGTCACGATAACATTATCATTCTAGCACAAAGGGAGCCATAATGAGAATTATGTCTAAGGCCCGTAGACTAATGATTTTTATACTAGTGTACCTTGTGTCATTCACAACTACTCTTGCCATTGTTAGATACCGAGTCACGCAGAATGCATCACTGTCAAGCATCATAGAACTAGGGTCAGACACTTCAACAAAATCTCCCCTCTCGAATATAATAGAGGCCCTAATACCAGAGTTTAACTCTAGCTATGGTACATATCCTCCATTTGGAATAGGGATAAACACGACATTACCTACTCCAATATCCAATGTTAGTACAAAACCACCCACAAACACAACAATAGACACTGGAACCTCATTTGATTCCGGATTATCATATAATATAAGTCCACTAATCAAAACTGTACTATGGTACCCAAAGAATCCGCCAGACGGAATACCAGTGGATGTCTACTCCGAAATAGTTGACTCAGACGCCATAATGGAGGCTATACTAAGCTATTATAATGGATCTCAGTGGATAAATATATCAATGACATACAACTCGTCATTAGGACTATACACAGCAACGATCCCAGGCCTCCCAGGTGGAACAGAAGTATCGATGAAGATATATGCAAAAGATGAGACAGATCTATGGACAACATCCCCTGAATATAATTACTCAGTACTCGCAGAAGACATGGTTTCTCCTTTATTTGAGTGGGTAACATGGCTACCTTCCGAACCACTTCCCACAGAATCAGTAAATGTTACAGCAAACATAACAGATAACAGCGGAGTGGAGGAGGCAATCCTAGAATATTCAAACGGCACCACAACAATGAATCTAACAATGCAGATGGACATAATGACTGGTCTCTTCTACACAGCAATACCGCCACATCCAGAAAACACTAATATTACATTTAAGATATATGCCAAAGACTACTCAGGAAATTGGGCTATAAGCCAAACATACAGCTATAAAGTTAAAGATATAACCCCCCCAACATTTGAAGCAATCTGGTGGGAGCCAGAAAGCCCGGCCGAAAATGAGAGCGTGTGGGTATATGCAAACATAAGCGACCCCAGCGATGTGGCATCAGCAATACTTAGCTACTCTGTTGCCACCATATGGACTAATGTTTCTATGTCGTATAATGACTCTTTGGGTCTTTGGATGGGTGTG
>CAZWPQ010000059.1:0-3155 GCA_964636085.1 uncultured Nitrososphaerota archaeon | reverse complement strand
AATTGGGCTGTGAGTGATGAGTACTCGTACACTGTGAGGGATACTTCTGGCCCAACGTTTGTGGATGTGTGGTGGGAGCCCGAGAGTCCAGCCGAGGAAGAGCCTGTCACTGTGTATGCAAGCATTGTGGATATTAGCGGTGTCGCTTCAGTCATTCTCAGCTATGGTGTGGCTACTACATGGACTAATGTTTCTATGTCGTATAATGACTCTTTGGGTCTTTGGATGGGTGTGATTCCTGGTATGCCTGCGCTTGTCGAGGTGCGGTTCAAGATTTATGCTTGTGATTCTGAGGGTAATTGGGCTGTGAGTGATGAGTACTCGTACACTGTGAGGGATACTTCTGGCCCAATGTTTGTGGATGTGTGGTGGGAGCCCGAGAGTCCAGCCGAGGAGGTGGATGTGCTTGTCTATGCAAACATTACTGATGTGAGTGGTGTCTCCTCGGCAACACTTAGCTATTATGTTGGTGCTTGGACTAATGTTTCTATGTCGTATAATGACTCTTTGGGTCTTTGGATGGGTGTGATTCCTGGTATGCCTGCGCTTGTCGAGGTGCGGTTCAAGATTTATGCTTGTGATTCTGAGGGTAATTGGGCTGTGAGTGATGAGTACTCGTACACTGTGAGGGATACTTCTGGCCCAATGTTTGTGGATGTGTGGTGGGAGCCTAGTGAGCCAAGGGAGGGAGAACAAGTGGTTGTGTATGCTAATATATCTGATATGAGTGGAGTGAGCAATGTGATATTGAGCTATTATAATGGGACTGTATGGATAAATGTGTCTATGGAGTATGATGAAAATAGAGGATTGTGGACTGGAACAATACCCGGTATGCCTGCTGGGGAAGTCAGATTTAAGATCTATGCCGTAGATATATGTGGTAATTGGAGTGTGAGTCAGGAATACACGTATACTGTCGCTAAGAAAGGGAGGAAGGTATGGCTAATATTGCTGCCTTTAGTGGCCATAGTAGTTATTTGTGTTGTGGCCCTGTTGTTTTTCAAACGTAAAAAAGTTGAGAGACGCGAAGAATAGTCCACTATTTTTTCTTTTTTTCTTTATGCTAGGGCAAGATAGAATATAGCCTTGTGACCAATTGAAGTATTCCATATATATTACTAATAAAGAAGTAATGGAGAAGGCTCTAATTTTCCAGTTCTAGGATCCAACTTTAGCCCTAGAAGTTCAAGCGTTACGACTCCTATAATTACTCTATCGATTATGTCGCTTATCCAGACCTCTGTAATAGTCTCCCTTCCTTCGATGATAATCACGGCAACACCACGCTCAACTCTCATCTTTCCAGCCCCTGTTTGAACTTCATCTACTCTTATTGGTTCTATGTCCAATTCTTGGGCTATGTGTCGAGGCAAAACTGTTAGAGTAGCACCAGTATCTACCAGTGCATCCACAATCATACACTTAGACTTTTCTTGGGAACAGATTTTAGTCTTAACGAATATGTGTCCCATGCCAAACACACCTAGACATTTTAAGAGGAAAATAAGCTTTTATAATGACATCTTTTTAGATAATTACTAATATAATACAAATATTAGGCTACCATGGTACACATGATGGGGATCCTCCTTTTAGGCTAATTTGTACTATTTGCATTCTATGGGGCATCTACGGGCTGGTTTCCTGACGACAATACGTGGATGTGTTTCCCATATGTAGACTTTTTTATATACATCGGGTTATTGAGTGTAATTATATCCTTACTGTTGATTTTGGATAATGTTGGGTGTATCTTTCCCTGCAGCTTAGATATGGCGTATTTATGCGGTGGTTTAGGATAAGTGCCCATAGGGGTGCCCCCAGCAGTGCCCCTGAAAATACCATACCTGGGTTTGTTATAGCGATGGGGCTTGATGTTGATTTTATTGAGTTTGATGTTAGAGCTTCGAGAGATGGGGTTCTTGTTGTTATTCATGATGAATACGTCGACAGAACTACAAATGGTCATGGTAGGGTGTCTGACAAATATTTTCTTGAGCTTAGAAGGTTGGATGCTGGCTCATGGTTTTCGGAGGATTTTCGAGGGATACGTATCCCAACACTACGGGAGGTTCTGGGTCTTCTTTCTTCATGTAAAGGGGAAATACTAGTCGATGTGAAGGTGGAGGGCTACGAAAAAGAGATATTGGGGATGATATACGAGTTTGATGTTCAGGATAAAGTATGGATTGCTTCCGACAATTGGAGTATCCTGTCGAAGGTTAGGGATATGGAGTCGGAAATCCCCCTCATGGGCATCACATATAAACTGAATGGAGAAGCTCTGAGATATGCAAAGAAGCTCAATATATCAATGTTGGCCCCCAGACTAAAAGATATCACAGAAGAGAACATTAGATTATGCGAAAAATATGGGATCCTCATAAATGCTGGAATAATAAACGATCCAGAAACAGCATGTCGATACGCCAACATGGGGGTAGACACAATCTCAACGGATAATCCTAAGCTCCTTGTAAGCTATCGAAATAAGGCCTCCCCAATACATCTATAATTCGCCCAGTCTAGCCATCCATAGGCATCATAAAATATCATCATACAACACCGAAAAATAGCTATATTTTACTGAACAATTTAATGAACCTTTAACACTGGGAAAATTGGCATTTATGTATATATTGCTATGTTTAGGTAACTTCTTTTTATGATACTGCCCAGCTATGGATTTTGATGGGATTCTCATATTATTAAAGTTGCCGCCGAGGGGCTCGGGGGAGAAGCCTTGTGGAGGGCTTATGGGCATGATTTTGGTAGTGATGTTTCCCTAATATTTATCTTGGATTGGTCTTGTAATGTTTTACTAGTGGGTTTTGATTAGTGTATTTGTTCTTTTTAATTGACGCACGAATGAGAGTAATTTTTAAATAAAAAATTTTATATATTTTTTGGTGTTTACATTGGATGGGGTAAGGCTAATTAGTTTGACATTTTGCCCCTCCAGTCTCTATCTTTCGGTTTGGATGTACCCACGCAAAGATACTTTGAAGCTTAGACATGTAGAAGTTCTTCATAACTTCCGTCGTAATCATAGGAGCCCTTATATGAGATTGTCCTGATCTTTGTCGAGATGTTTTTAGAGGGGGTAGATATGCTGGGAGGGAGGGGGGCAAGTAGGCTTAGGTCTCTTATTT
>CAZWPQ010000058.1:0-8631 GCA_964636085.1 uncultured Nitrososphaerota archaeon | reverse complement strand
GAAGCTTCTTTGCGACATACTCGGGGAGATCTGTATATAGGTACTCTCCCTCTTGTATATTCTTACCAACTACCCCCTTTGTGATCGATATCGCGACTTCCATTCCTACTGTGGCCTCATTAATAGATCTGCCTTCTGATTGTATGGATTTTATAGAACCTATTGATTCGCCCTTAGAATTCATCAGCGGTAAGTTCGGTTTTATTTTACCAGCAAGAACTTTTATGCCTATAATGGCGGGCTTCGACCTTCTAAATATATATCCCGGCAATACCTGTATTTTAGCTGGGAGTACTAATTCCTCCAATATCTTGGCCCGCATCTTTCTCTCAAATTCTTCTAGATACACATTAAACTTCTCAAATAATCTGAATATGAGGTCATCATAAATCATTTTTATCTTCTCTTTTTCCATCAATTTCCTGGCCTCTTCTAGGACAGGGACATTAAATGCCACAACCACCCCCCATTTAGGTTCCATCTCCCTAACCGCAAGAGCATGCATTACACCCTCTTTGTCAACTGCACCAACATAGGTTCGAGATACAGGTATATTTAGCTCTTTAAACTTACGAAGAATAGCTTCAAGTGTACCCAAGGTATCCGCAAATACAACAATTCCTACTTTATCCGTCTCGAAAATTATGGAGGATATATCCTCTATGACCTCTCTCCTATATTTTTCAATTAAAACATCGGCATCTTCTCTATCCTTTGGAACTACATAGAATGGCGAACCAGCTAGGGCATCATCTAAACCCGATGCAACAATTCTAACTCCTGCCGCCGCGGTTATCTCTCCAACCACATCAAACCTGTCCCGAGGGTCTCTAATTTCGTCCAGGGGCTTAGGAACAAATATGGACTTTATTTTAGTAACAATCACATCCTTCGTTCCCCCAACTACTAGCCAGTCTCCCTCAGAGATCCTTCCATCTACTAGAATTACATCTATAACTGTCCCAGCACCAGGGATCCTTCTAACCTCCAACACGTTTCCTCTCGGCTCACCTAGATGCAACTTAAGCCTTTTTCTAAGGAATTTACCGGCCAAACCTGCAAGCAATAGTAACAAATCGGCAAGCCCCTCCCCATTCAGAGCACATGTGGGTATTATTGCAACAGTTTTTCTAAAATCCGTTATGCGGTCATATCTATCGGCATAAAAACCATACCTATATAAGTCCTCGATTAGTCTATCCAGGGCAAATTCTAATTCTCTTATGGCCGTGGGTGACTGCTTCCTAACAGACACAACAAATGGTAATTCAGGATTAGACCTCCATCCAGGTAGTCGATCTACTTTATTCGCCGCAACCACAAAGGGTACTTTATATGTTTTTAGTAGGTCAAGTGACTCAAAACTTTGGGCTTGAAACCCTGTGCGTATATCCACAACAAGAACAGCGAGATCGGCTAGGGACGCTCCCCTAGCTCTTAGATTCACAAATGCTTCATGGCCTGGCGTATCGATAAATAGGAGGCCTGGAATAGGTATTTCCTCTCTTCTTATTTTTAACACGCCCTCTTTCTGCGCGATCATTGCTATTTCAAAAATTGTGTCCGTGGGTATAAAGCTCGCGCCAATATGCTGAGTTTTTCCATGTACCTCCTTTGCTTGGACACTAGTTTTTCTGATCCAATCCAATATCGTCGTTTTTCCGTGATCAACATGGCCCAATACCGTGACTATGGGTGAACGAAGCACCATCTCAGACACTCTTCAAAAATCTCTACATCACCATGATTTAAAATCCTTCTTGATCGAATATGGATTTGTCCTTTTGTATTTATATTTATATTTACAAATTTGTTTAGTTAGTAAGTTAGATAGAGATTAAAAATCTTCAGGTGAAAATATGCCGGTCAACTGGAGCAAAGTCGAAACTGTACTATTTATACTTGGTCTTTTAGCGACAATTCTGATATTATTGAGCCATTATCTTGAAGCAAAAAAACTTAGCGAAGAAGAATGACCTTTTATAACTTTAGACCGAAAAAAGTTCCTGTTTTTTCTGGATTTGACATAGAAAAAATTGCACACCTCAAACCAGGAAAATACCGGCTTGACGGATCCTTAGGAAAAGGAGAAATTTTCGTCGCTATTAACAAACACAACGACATCCTAGAAATCAATGACAATGTCTTGAGTACACAGGAATTGAGGCGTTTGGCTAAAAATGGGAGACGTTTATATGCTTTTACTCCACGTGCTATTACCCCATTAGTATCTGTTGTGTCAAATGTTTTTTATCAGATGGTGATCTTTGAGGGATGCAAAACACCAACTATTGAAATATCGGGAATACATATGCACAAAGTCTTAGTTGATCCACTTTTCAAAGACGCATACCTAAAAATCAATATACTAAGGCCCAGACCATACTCAAATGTGCTTGAGATATGTACGGGTTTAGGATATACCACATACTGGCTACTCCAAAGAAAGTGTAAAGTAGTTTCCATCGAGAAGAATCTTGCTATTCTGCAACTTGCGGAATATAATCCATGGAGTACGCATCTGGAAAACGTTCCTATAATCCTGGGAGACGCCTCCAGGGTCATTCAGAATTTTGATTCTAGTACATTTGATTATGTTGTCCATGATCCACCACGCTACTCAATCGCACCAGAGCTGTACACAAGGGTTTTCTACGAACAAATTTTTAATGTTTTAAAACCAGGCGGAAGAATATTCCACTATGTGGGAAAGCCAGGACATAGACGAGGAAAGAAAATTATTAGAGGCGTCATGGAAAGACTAGGCTCTGTGGGATTCATTAACGTGAGATACATAAAATCCATTGAAGGAATTATTGCAAAAAAACCTAAATCGATACGTGTTTCTATTTAAACCACTCTAGATACGCTTTCTCCAACATCGACCATGCATGTCTAGGAATATATCCTCTCTCGAAGTTCCATTTCTGCAACTTGTAGACTGGTCGGAGCGTATCGGGATCTTTTTCAAATAATTTATGTACGGGTCTAAATTGATCAACTATCCATTCATAAACAGCATTCTTCAAGTCGAGTGGATGTATCTTACCTGCTTTATATTCGCTAGCTAGATCTGCATAGTGTGTAAACTCTATAGGCCCCCCGTATTTTTCGGGCCTATCTATTCTAAATTTGTCCGCATATGGCATGATTACATACTTAATTATTGAGATTATAGGGTTCTCTGCTGGATCAATATTCTGGGGCGGACAATAGGCCCTTTTGATTTTATGTTTTATAGACTCTGGTTTATCATGAACAGCTATATGAGTCTCAGGTTTAGATGAGGACATTTTTTCGCCTTTTTTGAGCCCCGCAATCATCGGTAAATGTATACACACGGGTACCATGGCCCCATGATGTAACTCTTCTACGACTTCTCTTGTTAAGATATCTCTAAGCAGAGCATGAATTTTTCGTTGATCTGTCCCGCCAAATGCTAGGTTTACGCCGAGATGTATTATATCTACAACCTGCATTATGGGATATATCGCCGCTCCGACAGATATTTCCTGGGTTTCTCTTAATATCATAGTTACAGCTTTAATTGCCCTCTTCGTTGAAACCCTACGCGAAAGTGTGTATATATCCTCTATGTATTCTCTTGTAGACTGAAATTCAGAGCCAATAACATACTCGGCATTTACCTCTAAGGCCTTAAATACAGGAATCCAATAGTTTTTAGACAGATCTCTGATCAACTCTAGGGGACCCTTCAAATTAAGATACGCATGATAATCCGCTAGAAGGATTTTAACGACCCCTATTTTGCTTATCTCTTTGGCCTTCATTATTGTGGGAAAATAGCCCAGATGTATTGGGCCACTCGGCTCATATCCACAATAAGATACTATCCGCTCATTGGAAGATAGTAACATATCTAAGTCGTCTAGTGTAATAACAAATTCGTCTAGGGGGTCTGCTACGTTATTTAAAATTAGCTGCCTTTTGTCTTTCATATATATCAGCCCCCAATTATAATACATAGAAGAAAACAATAAACACCACAATAGCAGCTACAGTTGCCGATATCGCGGTTATCCTTTTAAGCATATGGGTAAACGAAATACCATAACCTGCAAAAACCGCAATTATTATATAGAAGGGGATGTACACACTTGCTGCACCACCAAGAGATACGGGGGCTTGGGTAATGTCGTATGGAACAGAACTAGTAGCAACGACTACTAGGCTTGCGACATGAGCAATAATAAAATATGCCTGAGTATAACCAACTATGCTTGTTATGTCCCTAAAGGTACCAATTCCACCAACAATTCTTATTGATAGGTTTACAAGAAACGCTAGTGCCATCCATAAAACTAGCTGAGTTAGCATAGCAGACAGTATCAAATAACCAACTGCAGTTGAGCTAAGCCGTATTCCATATTTACTAAATATGATAATGGATTTGAACAACAATAACACGCTACAAATCAACAAACATAGAAAACCCCCAAACATATCAGGAGCCGTAGCTATATGCTCAACAGTCCTTATAGGATCCTTAAATAGCATATAAATCCTCAAAACTCTATCCCTAAATGTGAGACGTGCAATCAATCGCTCCCTTATAATGAATCGCAAATCAAGACCACAGTAAGGACAGAAAAGGTATGTTATCGGGATATCGTTCTTACACGATGGACATCTAATATACTCCAACTTACCACACCACTTTGTCGAAGACTTTGTCAAGTTAAATACACAACACAAAAAAGTTAAAGAGACAAAAATCAAAAAACTACTTTTTTATCTTACGTAAAAATTTTTCCAACCTACTCAGAGCCTCGTCAAGTATATTTAATGGGGGTAGAAATACCATTCTGAAGTGCCCTTTTCCAAATTCACCAAAACCAGAGCCAGGAGGAACAACCACTCCTGTTTCCCAAAGCAGTTTTCTGCAGAATTCTTCATCATTAGTATATCTTGTTCCCACTAGTTTAGGAAAAGCATAGAACGCTCCTTTTGGCTTCTGCAATGAAAGATTCTCAATTTCACTTATTCTTTTCACTACAAAGTCTCTTCTCTCTTCTAGTTTTCTAACCACCTTTTCAATGTGATCCTGAGGACCTTTTAACGCCGATATAGCCGCATATTGGGCAGGCGTATTCGCTGATAATCGAACCATTAATAAACGCATCATAGCGTCCCATACTTCCTCAATCATCCCCTCGGGATCATACCTATACATATATCCAATCCTCCAACCTGTCGCTAAATAGACCTTAGACAATGAGTATAATGTTATTACTGGTACATCACGGGCTAAGGATGCCGTATTAGATGCCTTCTTTCTCCCATCATACACTATGAAGTCATATATTTCATCACTTACAACCAATAACTCATGTTCTCCAGCTAGATCTATAATATCTTTTATGGTTTTCTCATCATATACGGCTCCAGTTGGATTGTTTGGGTTTATAATCAAGATCGCCTTCGTTCTCCTGGAAATTAATTTTCTGATATGATCTAAATCTGGCGCCCATCCCTCTTCCTCCAGACACTTATACTCCACAGGTTTTACGCCATAGAATTTCGCAGCAGAAAGATATGGAGGATACGTAGGAGAGGGGATAAGTAATTCCTCACCCTTATCAAAAACAACTGAAAGTATTGTATTTACCGCCTCTGCTGCCCCTTGGGTTACTAGGATATCATCGGTTTTGAGCTTTATGCCGTTCTTTCTTTTCTCATATTCTACAATAGCCTGTCTTAACTCTAACTCACCCCGAGAGTCCCCATAGAAATGCTTTCCCTCTTTTAGGGCTCTAATATATGCATCTATTATGTGTTCTGGGGGTTTAAAGTCAAATTTACAAGGATCCCCAATGTTTAGTCTTATCGTTTTTTTGCCTGTCTTTTTTTCATACTCTTCGGCCTCCAAAACAATCTCTCTAATGACGTACCTGATCCCTCGGGCATGACTAGCTGGATTTAGTTTTCTCATTACAGATCACCATGTTTCATTTAAAAACATGGCCTTTTTTCTTTGCTTATATAAAAAACAAATCCTTATCTTGCTAGCCCAGCTTCTTCCAATAACTTTTGCCTAATATCTTCGACCTTATTCCTTAAGTTTTCTATATCTATGGTATAGAATCCTTCTCTAGCATCGTATAGTTTTTTCCCTCCAATCCATACAGACTCTATGTACCTTGAATCCAAGGAATACACTATCATTGAGTAGATATTATGTCTAGGTGTTGATTCAAGTGCTTTTTCCATATCCACCACGATAAAATCTCCAAATTTACCAATCTCTATAGACCCAATCTTATTTCCCAACCCAAGTGCCCTTGCACCATTAATTGTTGCCATTCTCATAGCTTCTTTCGCATTGAGTGCTACTGGATCTAGCTCAAAACACTTCTGAAGAAGCGACGCAATGTACATTTCTTTCCATAAATCCAATCTGTTATTTGATGCTGGACCATCCGTTGCTAATGAGACATTAACCCTCGCCTTGAACATTTTATCTACGGGACAAACTCCCGACGCCAGTTTCATATTTGAACTGGGGTTATGTAGAACATGAACCCCATTTTTGCTAAGTAGTGATATCTCCTTGTCATTAACCCACACTACATGCGCAGCCATTACTTTTGGAGATAACATACCAAGATCTGCTAAATACTCTACAGGAGTCTTCCCAGTTTTCTCCTTTGACATTTTAACTTCATCTTTTGTTTCAGACAAATGTATATGTATACGCATGTTTCGTTCATTAGATGCATCTCTAAACAATTCAAGTAGTTCCTTGGAGCAACCATATGTTGAATGCGGGCCATACGCAAAAAAAATTTTGTCATGAGCTTTTCTCTCTATTATTAAATCTTCTATTTCCTTTCTGAATTTCTCTGCTATCTTAAACTCTTCTTCGGGATCCCTCTTGAAGAAAATGTCTGCGGAACCATAAGTCAACATGGCTCTTATTCCTGCGTCGGCTACTGCCTTAGCTACTTCTATTTCGTGATAATACATGTCTAGGAAACATGTAATCCCATGCTTTAGCATCTCCGCTACTCCATATAGGGCACCATGGTATACATAGCTAGGCTTTAGTTTTTTTTCCACAGGAAGTATGTATTGCATTAACCATTCCTGCAAATTTGCGTCGTCTTTGAGTCCTCTAAGTAACGTCATGGCTACATGTGTATGGGAATTTATAAAGCCAGGAAGAATAATTTTGTTTGGTAGCTCTATTAATTCATCAAAATAGTCTGGTTTCTTATCTGAGATATATTCTATTAAACCCGTCTCGGTATCGATGCCCAGATAATTATTCTTAAGAATACTCATATGTTTGTCCATAGTCACAATTATAGATGGATGAAGCAATATCATAATCACCACCTATAATCCATATGAGAAATTCCAATCAAATTATACAAGCTCAACCCAAAGATATATTACTAGATCTTTTCTAGATCTAATCGCTATCCATAGTACGCCTGTTTAAAAGTATCACCAGTGCTAGGGCATCAAGTATACGCGTGTCTTCGATAATACCATAGATTGGATCATCTAATTTCCATGAATTTCGAATAGTTTTTCTAGCAATTACCCCTGATATAATTTTTTTGGATGTACTTTCCCCGTTGATTATTTTCAAAAATGGAATTTTTCTTCTCACCAAGCTAATAATGGGGGCATATTTATTTCTATACGGTGTTTCATGGCCTATTGATCGACTATTAGAGCAACATACTATTGTTTCTTGTTCATGTTCAATCATATTCGTTGATTTTCCATATTTCTTTAGAAGATTCTTCAGCAATTTATAGATCATTAATCCGTCAGATTTGCCAAGGAATTCCTTGAAGTCTCCTTTTATGATACATTTTCTTAGGAAATCCTTATGATGGTCTCTCTTAATGAAATATACTTCTACTCCATCAACTTGATTAAATGCCATAAAAATTGTATTGAATATGAATCTAGAAATCTTACCTTTGTTATCTGCTATCACCAATAAACATATACCAAACCTATCTTTTTCCTTTAAAAACATTAAATATTGCTTTAGAAGCCTATTATCTTTTGAATCTAGAAATAGGCTTGATATAACAGGTTGTGTCTTAGGGCTCACATTCGGTATCGTTATAATAACCAGACATAATAGTCCATGCTCATTTTGTGTTCTCACCCTACTTAAGAACCCGCTAATCTTCTCCTCTATTTTTCCTGCAGAAACACACTCAAAACTACCTTTAACAACTATATTATTCAATATATCTACAAGGTCAGACAATACCTTCTTATCACCCACCAATCTTGGATGTCTTGCATTTGATTTTTTTATGTACTTAAAAAATTCGTCATTCAAAAATACCCATTTCTGATGCTTGATATCAATTATAACAACACCTTTTTTGTCCATTGCAAATTTTTTCACAACAGATAAAATTTCTATTTGTTTTTCCTGATCTAACATGTTTCCTCATTAGAAGCATTTCAACATGACTTATTAGCCAACCACACTATTGGTATATAATAGGCCCGGCCGGATTCGAACCGGCGTCAGGGGCTCTCCTCCAGGCTCCAAAGGCCCCCATGCTTGACCTCTACACCACGGGCCTATCTGGATTTAGTTGTATGGGGGGTGTGGGATTCGAACCCACGACC
>CAZWPQ010000057.1:2291-9064 GCA_964636085.1 uncultured Nitrososphaerota archaeon | reverse complement strand
ATTTTATTGGTCTCTACTTTGAGCAGCGGGAAGTCTATAATCAAGTTTAGATGTCTTATGTGTCATGACTGCTGTGTATTTAATTGTCAGGAGGAAATGCCCTTAGTATTCTATTGGGAAAAGGAGGAGCTATGTAAGTATGCGGAAGAAATAGGCGCCAAGCTGAGATTTCAAAAATTTATATCCGTGAATGACGGGAATGGAGAGTTCGTCTATATCTATCGGTGGATTATAGATAACAGGTGCCCATTTTGGAGGAATAATAAATGTATAATTCATCCAAATAAACCCTTATCATGCAAGATCTTTCCACTAGTCGTACGTATCCCAAGCCCAGGGATTCTTGTATCCTCGAAGTGTCGATGGGTAAGAGAGAATTCCGAGCATATCGCTCCAGAAAAAATACCATCAATCTTTGATGAATTTTCGCCCGCGGTCAAAATGTTGGCAATGCTACAAAAATTCCTAGAAATAGCGTCTAAAAATGGATGGGAAATCACAATATTTGACTCTCAAAACAGTTAGTCGTGATGATACCCTTGGATATAAACAATAGTAAAAAAAGGCCAATGACAATTAGAGACTTCCAAGAGCTGATAAGAAGAGCATACTACGATAGAGATAGCAGAAGGGGACTATTCAAGACTTGGCTTTGGTTGCAGGAGGAGGTGGGGGAGCTGGCAAAAGCAATTAGGAAGGGGGATAGGGAGAATATCGAGGAGGAAATTGCGGACGTCATAGCATGGACAGTAAGTGTCGCAAATTTGTTAGGTATTGACGTGGAAAGGGCATTACTTAAGAAGTATTCTAATCCTCCCATGAAGCACTTTGATGAGGAATAATTAAGATATTTTAGAAAGTAGAGATTTTTTCAAGCTCATTTTTAAATGCATCGCGATGCCTTAGGTCTTGTGCAATTAATACATAAATTTTCTCCTCTCCAAATTTCTCATGTGGATATCCCTCTAAGTTGTAGAGATTTGCTATTTCTCTTGGCACTATGATGCTATCTGTATACCCCGCAATTAACCGATATATTGCAGACTGATGTGTCCCTACTTTGTTAACTACAACGTTATTCATTTCTATGCTGTATTTGGAGGCTAGGTTTTTTGGCTTTTTACTCTTTCGTATTAGTACGATCTCCCTTGAAAATTCTAGACATTCTCCGTATTTTTCATTTAGAATTCCTATATCGGCAGCCCCCGTCTTAAGTGAGGCTATGGTGCCTATAGTATCTCTACGAATATAGGTAACCCGCATGCTATGCATATTGGCCGTATCTGCAATGATCCTCAGTAATGTTGGTGAGAATTCCCCAACAACTATAAGATCTGCATATTGTGGTGGCTCAAAAACATTAACATTAACAATCTCGCCCGCATCAAGTTTTTCAACGTTCTCGGGGATAACGAAGAAGCCAGATGCTTTGGATAATGTTGATATTGACTCGGATGATGGCGACAATGGCTCATATAAAAGTTTATCTTTGCTGCGCTTGAGAACAACAGTCTTGTAGAGTCTACGGCCTTTAACACCATACTCTGGTCTATAAATTTGTGTTGTATGAATATCTCGGCTATCCAATCGACAACCACATAGCTTAAAAATGATGGGTTTAACATAGAGTAGGAAACTAATTATTGCCGATGTAGGATTTCCAGGAAGACCTATGTATAGCTTATTATTAATTTTTGCGGCGAGGACAGGCTTTCCTGGCTTGCTCATAACTCCATGAAAAAGGAGTTTAGATTCCAGCGTTTCTATGGCCCTCCTTATAAAGTCGAATTGTCCCACGGAGGATCCTCCTGTTGAAACAACTATATCTGCTACCTTTAGACCATGCGCTATCATCGATATTATACTGTCTACGTTATCTCTAGCAGTACCCAACACGACTGGTTCAGCATAACACATCTTAACTAAGGATGATATTGTGTGGATATTAATATCATAGATCTGTCCAAATTCTAATTCCTTCCCAACAGTAACTAATTCATCACCTATGGAAAATACAGCTACCTTGGGCCGCCTCTTTGCACTTATATGATTGATTCCACAACCAACTAATGCCCCAATGTGCCTACTTGATAGTAATGTGCCCTTTTGTATCAATAGCTCCCCACGCATAATATCGCTACCAGCCCACTGTATGTTTTCTCCAAAACCAACACTTCTGTAGACAAGTACATATCCGTTGTCTTCCTCACAATATTCGATTGGGACAACGGCGTCAGCTCCCTTAGGTATAACTGATCCAGTATCGACCCTAGTGGCCATACCTCCTATTAGAATAGTACGGGGAAATTTTCCAGCCTTGATATGTCCGACTAGACGGAGTCTAACTGGTTTCGTCTCGGAGGCCCCTACTATATCTAGGGATCTTACAGCAAAACCATCCATAGTTGCTCTATCGAAGGGAGGTAAATCCATCGTCGCATAGATATCCGTAGCGGCTACACGATGCAATGCATTATGAGTAGGGATTTGTTCCTCCTGTTGTATCTCAGTAACGTTATCTAGGAGGATCTCTTGAGCTCTTTCAACACTTAGCAATCTCTTAAATAACATTTTAAATCTGTGTCATCATTTCTAATGGGTACTATGAATTTTGGGCTTATTATTGTTTAAGATCCTTTAGCCTTTTAACCATTTTAACGGCAGCTTCAACAGAACGACGGGCATATTCTTCAATTCTTCTCATCGCTTGTTCTCTAGTCATTCCAGGCCCAGAAATACCCAAAGCTACAGGTTTACCATAGCTAACTGAGAGATCCACGATTTTTCTTGCGGTTTGTTGGGCAACAAGTTCGTCATGCTTTGTCTCTCCTGTAATGACAGCCCCAATGCAAACAACGGCATCAATATCCTCCATCTCCAACAGTTCCTTTATGAAGAGAGGCATATCGAAAACCCCAGGAACTTTTACAATCTTGATAACCTTCGCACCTAAGAATTTTGCATGGTCGACTGCCTTCTCAAGCATCATCTTTGTTATATCATAGTTGAACTCCGAAACTACGATCCCCAACTTAATAGTGTTTGTCTTCTGCATTTTCATCTCCATTTTTTTCATGTAAAAAGATAAAAAAACCGCGAATATATGGAGAATCAAAGCCTAGTGGGTCGGAATTAAGAAGAGGCTCAGTAGTCCCCACAAGGTATACCCCAAGGAGAAATCTGGAAGCAAAATAGGGAAGCTGATAAGGAGAAAAAATCTATCCAATATTTTGGAATAATAGAAAAAATACTCAACAAGCTTAATTTATTTGAACATGAAGGGGCAAAAATGAGTAACAAGGAATATTTTTCTAGTTTTCTTAATTTGTTTTCTTTAGAACGGATGTACTATTATGTTGCTGTAGTCGGTATCCCTTAACTTATTCACTAGATTCTTATCCAGCGTTGCCAAAGGCATATTTTTTATTTTAGCTAAATAAACAAAGAGGGCATCATAAATCGTAATTTCAGTTTCTAGCGCAAGACTTATGGCGTCTTCTATTATTGATTTAGAGTCAACAACCAAACATACTTTATCAACAAACTTAATGGCTCCTTTCAACCCCAAAAGTATTGCTTCCTTTGGTTGTCCAAAAATGTGTATTCTTTTCCAAGCAACATTTCCAATTTCGGCATATGCGATATCCATCGTATAGCACTTTCTATATAACTCCACAATACTACTAGCCCAGTCGCTATACGGATCCGTAAAATATATTGCCGCTATTATTGAAGAGTCTAAAACAATATCATCTCGCATCCCGATCCTCCCTAATCAGCTCGGCATTACTTTTGTCAATAGACGGTATTTTTTTTCTTATTCTTTTTGCATCCTCTAAGTGTTTCCGCTTGAGCTCCTCTCTGATTCTCATTCTAATGAACTCTTCAATTTCCTTTTTCCAATCGACATTAACTCTTTGCATCAAATCTTTGAGACGTTTATCGATCCGAATGCTAAGCACAACACTCAAACGAACCACCAAATATTTTAGTATACAATTTTGTCTATAAAAATGTATACAGATTCCGTAAATCATGATTTTTGATGAGTGCATATTCAAATATTTTTTTCATGAAAATATTTGTAGTGATTGTTTTCTTCTGATAGCTACCGCTGGTCTATTTTTGGTGGATTTTTCTAAGGCCTCACCAGATTGTAATCTTACACTATCAAGCATAACTTTGGGTCATTTAGTTGCCCCAAATAGATTATTGGATGAATATTAATGTATCCTAGAATATCGGAATCGCATGTCAAAAGAACTGTTCGCTGTTTCTTTGTAAGCTTAAGTTGTTCCTTATTTTTAATACTCTTAAGTAAAGACATAGCTACACTATGAAGTTTGTGCTTTTATTGCCTATATTATTGCTTTTTCTTGGAGTCCTAGTGCTTGGAGCTCCTGACTTTTGATAGAATTTCGGATTTTATTCCGACTCTGTTCTTGGCCAGTTTTAATAATTCAGTAGTGTCTATTTTGCTTGCTTTTTCGATATTTTTTTGCTTTTTTCCAAGCCATTTTCCGTCTCTATTATGTAGATCGTTGTTGTCTCCTCATTAAGCAAACCCTCGTAGAAAGACATTCCATGGAGCGTGGATTGCAGGGTATAGTACTTATCGAGAAGGTTTTTTTCTCTTAGACCAATCAATATACTGCTAAACACAGGAATGGCAATATTTATTTTCTTTGTCTCTTCGTAGATAAGCTAGGTTTACGATATTAATTGGTGAGCATCCACCTAGGACATCCTTAGGGAAATCCACCAATGTACAACAACGATTATATCTTTATAAGTTTATTCCAAAAATTCCCTATTTCAATCAACACAGTTCACTTGTCTCTACGAGAGCAATACCCATAAAACTTGAACTATACACCATTAAAAGAAGGGAAGACGGACTTCATAGTATAGGACAACAATATTAGTGTTATTAGTGTGTGGTATTATCAAAATAGTACTCGTCTAGTTTTTTAACACATCCATCTTTGTCGAATCTAACTTCTGGGTGCCTAAGAAAAATATGGTGAGCATAATGTGGTGTTTCACAATAGATCTTTTTTTGGTCCTCTAGCTCTGTGGTTCTAAGCTTTGACAGAAATCTGCTCGCCCTAAATATCTCGATTATTCTTGCGTTGTTGTTTTCATCGAACCACATGAACCAGCCGGGAGTAGGCTCTATAAAATCATGGTCTTTTGAGTCCTCATCGAAGATTATCGCCAGAACATCCGCTTCCCTATCATACATAACTTTGATTTTTCTCGACATAGTTCCCTATGCCTTTGCTGTGTTCTCCTGTAAATTTCTATATGGGAGTATTATGTGTTGAGTTGGAATGCAAACTACTATAAATTTCCGTTAATATATTATCTATACTAGATAGTGTGGAGGGTTTTATAGAGGTGTAGCGACTTTTGGTTAGAGCCTTAGATATCGTTAAGGTAAGGTATCTGCGGGGCCCAAATATTTATCATCCCAAGAAGAAATTGGTGAAGGCCATCATCGAGCCTTATGGTTCATATGGAAACAGACTGACTTCTGATTTTCCATATATGATCGATTGGCTAAAAAACATAGCCAAAACAAACAATGAGTTTGCTTCGGGACTTAAGGAGGTCATAAAAAAGGCCGAGAACGGATTACCTCTATACGCGTTGATTCCATATTTGGCGGTTTATCTGCAGAATATGGTGGCTTGGGATGAATATGTTGATTTTGCCCTATATATGGATAGTGAGGAGATGGGGCTTCCTGTAGTAATATTTGAGTACCTCTATGAAGCTGTAGGAGAAGAGGCGTTATATCTCGCGAGAGATATAATAGAGACACTACTGGAGAATAAGGAACCACCCATAGAAAGGTGGATTCGGGAACTAAAGGAGATATATTTTGACTATGGATATGGCCCCAGCACCCGTGCAATTGTAGATGCCGCTAAGGCAAGGGGAATACCAATAATAAGACTGGATGAAAAGGCAAATCTTATACAATTGGGCTATGGCAAATATAGGAGACTCGTATGGGCATCCACTACAGATCGCACCTCGATAGTGGGGACAGACATCGCCCAGAATAAAGAGCTGACAAAGAATATTCTGGATTCTGCGGGTATCCCTGTCCCACTCGGCTGTGTTGTGAAGACTGAGGATGAGGCTCTGAGAGCATTTAGAAGGATAAAATCAAGTGTTGTGGTGAAACCGCTTGGAGGTTCTAAGGGGCGTGGAATAACAACGGGTATAGCTAGGGAGGATGAATTAATAGAGGCTTTTAGGCGGGCCAAGGAGATATCCGACTATGTAATAGTTGAGGAGTACGTAAAGGGTTATGATTATCGTATTCTTGTAGTTGGGGGGAAAGTAGTTGCGGTGGCGAAGAGACTACCTGCATATGTGATTGGCGATGGTATACACACAATTAGGGAACTAATAGATATTGAAAATAAGAACCCGCTGAGAGGAGAAGGACACGAATTACCCCTCACAAAGATCAAGATCGATGAGGACACAATAACTGTTCTCGAGAGACAAGGATATACTTTGGATTCGATCCCAGAGAAAGGAAGGATCGTATGGCTCAAAACAACAGCGAACCTATCAACAGGTGGAGTTGCCGAAGATGTGACTGATCAAATACATCCAGAGGTAGAATTGATGGCTAAGAGAATAGCAAAGTTGCTAGCTATGGATATCTGTGGAATAGATGTAATTGCGATAGATATATCAAAACCTATCGAGGAAAGTGGTTTAAAAGTAATAGAAGTAAATGCGGCTCCCGG
>CAZWPQ010000057.1:0-2281 GCA_964636085.1 uncultured Nitrososphaerota archaeon | reverse complement strand
CCCGGCCTAAGAATGCATCTATTTCCATACAAGGGCAAAAGTAGGCCCGTTGGTGTAGAAATCGTAAACATGCTATTTCCTCCAGGCTCAAAATGTAGGATTCCTATTATTGTGGTGACTGGAACAAATGGTAAAACCACCACGGTTAGACTAGTCTCTCACATACTAAGACTAGCTGGGCACAATGTTGGCTATACGTCGACAGAGGGCATATATGTAAATGGGGTTAGAATAGTTAAAGGAGACTGCACTGGGCCATGGAGCACCCAAGTATTGTTACGTGATCCTACGATTGACATAGCCGTGTTTGAGATAGCTAGGGGAGGCATGCTAAGGGAGGGTTTGGCCTTTGACATGTGTGATATAGGCGCAATACTGAACGTGTCTGAGGACCATCTAGGCGAGTATGGGGTATGGGATGTCGAAGAAATCGCAGGGATCAAGGGACTTATATATGATGTTGTTTCAAGCGATGGATTTGGGATAGTAAATGCTGATGATCCCCTCGTCCTTGTGCAGTCTGATAGGATAAAGGGTAAAAAAGTTCTTGTCTCCTTGTATGGTGAAAATGAGATCTTTAGAAATCATGTAGAGTCTGGCGGTATTGGCGTTACGACCTCGGGTAAAATGATTGTTATATACGACGATACTAGGATTATTCCAGTAGTTAATTATTATGATGTACCACTTACTTTCGAGGGGTTGGCCGATTTTAATCTTCAAAATGTATTGTTTGCTACGGCGATAACCTATGTGATGGGCGTACCAATACAAATAATAATGAATGGTTTGCTCTCGTTTGCACCAACCCCCTCGATGAATCCTGGGAGATGTAACCTAATGAGGGTTCGAGATGGCTATATAATTGTGGACTATGCTCATAATCCAAAGGCACTAAATTTTGTAGGCAGGTTTATTGATAGGTTTGCGAGAAGAGAAGGATTAAAGGAGAAAATAGCTGTTGTATCGTTCCCTGGTAATAGGCCTGATTTCTTAATCAAAAAGAATGTACAGGAGCTCGTAAAGTATTTCGATAAGTTCATCGTCAAGGAGGATAGGAACAAGAGGGGTAGAAGTGTTGGGGAAATGGCTAACCTAATACGTAATTATCTGATAGAAGAAGGAGTGAGTGAGGGTCAGGTCTCTGTGGTGCTTGACGAGGTGGAGGCGGTCATATATGCGTTGAAGAATAAGGATGCCGACAGCATAACTTTTATTAGTTGTGAGGATGTTGATCTAGTGTTGGAGGTGGTCAAAAAATGGGTAACATTTGCGATCTAGATATATTATGTTGCTTTTTATTTGTCCAAACTTTATATCTCTCATCTATATGGGAGGCCCAATGACCCGTGCGTTTATCTTTTTTCTAGGGGGTAACGAGAGATATAGCACGAGAAATCCATTGTTTAGTAAGATGATAAAGCTTGCTGGAGAGGAAGATGCTAGAGTTGTCGTAATCCCCACAGCATCATCGCAGCCAGACTCTACTGCGGATTTCTTCAAGAGATTCTTCAAGAAATTTGAACCCATTAGTGTTGAAGTGATATGGATTCTAAGCAAGCTAGATGCATCCGATGCAAAGAATGCCCGAATGCTTGATGATGCAACGTGTATATTCTTCACGGGTGGTGACCAAGAAAAAATCATCAGGATAATACGCAAAACAAGGTTTCATGATGTTTTGATAAATAAGCTTGATGAGGATGTTGTTATTGCGGGTACATCCGCGGGGGCCATGGCTTTAACGGATATATGTATTGTCGACTCAAAAAACATGGGGCTTAGAGAAGGCGATGTAGAATGGTCCTATGGGCTAGATCTCGCTAGGGGGGTAATAGTTGATACACATTTTATTGAAAGAAACAGGCTATGGCGCCTATCACAACTAGTCAGCAGATTTCCCGAGAATGTTGGTATAGGTATTGCCGAGGATACTGGCGTGATTTATGATACAAAGCATAGGGAATTTGAGGTAATAGGTAGTAGCTATGTAACGGTGGTAGAGCCGCCGAGCTACATACGCTTTATAGGCAAGAAAATCGAGGGGAGGGAGTACAAGATGAGCATACTCGCAGATGGGGCCATTTTCAAAGTGGGTAGGAGCTCGAAAGTATTCTTCTAAACATTTTAACAATAGGCCCGACAAGAAGGTTGGGCATCATCCCCTCGTGGCCCCTGCTCCATACGGTGCATAACCACGAGGATCCGCCGGCATCATCCCCTCGTGGCCCCTGCTCCATACGGTGCATAACCACGAGGATCAACCTATATATTATAAATT
>CAZWPQ010000056.1:0-9331 GCA_964636085.1 uncultured Nitrososphaerota archaeon | reverse complement strand
AATTTCCTCCCTAAGTCTCGGCTATTACTAGAATTCACGGGATTATAAACCTTATAAATATTGAGCAAGTGAAATCAGTAGAAACTATACTGCAAACTTTTCATACTGATTCATGGCTTTTATGTTTAGTTAGCCTGTTTTTTCCATTTTTCTTTTTAGCGAAACATAGCCCAGTAGGAACCAAAAAGAGGAAACGCCAGCTAGATAAATGATACATAGGTAATCAAACTCGCCAAATATCACTAGTTGTCGTGTAAATTTTATGTGTAACGTTAATGGGTTAAAACACATTATCACCTGGACTGGTAGTGGGAATACATTTAGGGGGTAGTATATTGGGCTAATGTATGTTAGGATGCTTGCGAGGAAAGACGCAATTATTGATAAGCGCACAATATTTTTCACTAACGACGAGAAGACAAGTATGAACCCTAAAACTCCGATTGCTGCGATGTAAAGAGAAACCACCATGGGCAGAAAAGATGAAGCATTCACTTTTAGGCCCATTAAGCTCGCAATTATTAGGCAGAGCGTTGGTATTGGTATCGTGGTTAGAGCCGCCGAGAGAGTACTTGCAAGTATTATTTCGCTCTCTCTGATAGGAAGTGATTTATAGAAGAGAACGCTTGCTGTGGAAAACTCAATTGTTATGAGAACAGCCATACTCACAGATACAGCTATTATCTGAATTGATAGCCAACCCAGAAGCATTATCGCTGAGGATGTCCCCCCCACAAATGCTCTCAGACCATACGTTAGGAATATGGTGCCCAGTATTGCCGACGTAAGGGGACTAAATGTTATTTCCCAGCGATTCGTTAAGTTCTTCTTCAGGAAGTATAGAAAGAGAACATTAAATCGCAATTTACTCGCCTCCTCTCAGCAGTTTTTCAAAAATTAGTGTTTCCTTCGGCTTTATGTTAATATACCTTATCTCTCCTCCCTCCTCAAATATCCTTCTCAGAATGGAGCTCAGTGGGTTTAGGGACGACAAATATATCTTTGCGTCAAGCTGGATCTCCTCTCTTGGTAAACTGAGAACCGATACATTGTCAGCTTTTATCTTTTCTAGAAAATCACTAGCTTTGGATGTGCTTAACTGAATTACCTTTACGGATCCACCAGATAATCCGAGGTGTTCGAGAATTCCAGAAACCAGCCTGTCAATACTAATATCGACTTTCTCAACGTCTCCAATTTCCTCTAAACTCTTCACTTCCTTTATGGATAGCTCTCTAATCGTGAGTTCGACTAGCCATGTAGTAGATATTTTACTTATTTCACGCTGTATCCCATCTCTTGTGTACTCCCTTATCTTTCTCCCAATGCCCAAAAGTAAAATGCGATTCGCAAATTCCATAATGTCGTCTAGGCGATGCGATATAATAACCAGTGATTTTTCCTCATTGATTAGCTCCCTCATGCGCTCTTTAACTATCGAAACTGATGCGACATCAAGATTGGCGAATGGTTCATCAAGGATAATAATACTTGCATCATCTCTAACAAACAGTTTGGCTAATTCTACCTTCTTTTGTTGGCCAGTTGACAATTGCGATATACGGGAACGCTTTTTATCATGTAGTTCCAATTGTCTAAGTGCTTCTTCGATACAATATTTATAATCCTTTACACCGTGAATCTTAGCCCAGAAAACCAAGGCATCCCAGACCCTATCGCTTCGGTCGAATAGAATACTCTGATATATCAATAAAACATTTTTCCTTAACAATACCTTATCATACTGCCCAAAAATTCTTATTGCTCCAGAATCTGGATCAGTTATTCCCGATAGAATCCGCGCTAGCGTAGATTTGCCAGAACCGTTAGGTCCAAAGATACCTACAGTCTCTCCTTGGCATATAGCTATATCGACGCCGTCCAAAGCCTTTTTATTTCCATAATATTTAGTTAGTCCGTGACCGACCAGTATTTGCCTCCCACTGGTCATGCCTCATTTACCTAGACATAACTTGTAAGCTTCTTTGACACCACGACCACATGTTTCTTTTAGTAGCTTATTGATCATTTCGTAGCTCTGCGGTTTTTCCTCAGCAATCCTATCAATCAACTTTGGGAGCGTCTCCTTATCACATAGGTTAACGAATAGCTTCATGACTCCCGCCCTCAGAGTCTTATCGTTTTCGTATTCAGATAATTTCTCGGCAGCTTGCTTAATCTTTGCTATGATGTCCGTTACATCACCTCTTATCTGTGCTAGTGAAGCAACTATTTTTTCCATCCAAGTATCTCTCCAAGCAATTATGCTCTCTAAACTCGGCATTTTCTCTGGGAAGTATCGCTTCTCGATATCGCCCCTTGCGTCAGGATAGAACTCTAGGAGGACGTGATAGGCAAGGGCCTGGGCTATTCCCTCTATGGCCCACTTCGGTAGAAATCCTAGGCCCCTAACAAGTTTCAGGTAGCTTTTTGCCACATTACTAACAATATTCCTCAAATTTTCGATATCATCCTGTTCCAAATCCCAAGCTATCGGGAAGACTAGGGGCTCTTCAAGACTCCTCAATGTTAAAATAGCTACCTTCTCCCTCTTGCCTACCTTAACTCGAAACTTGAGGCGATCGTCCAGCCTAATATAGTTCTCCAAGATTCTAGAAAGGCTATGGGTAATTTCACTAATGCGTTTACACACCTCAGCGGGAATGTTCTCGGGGCATTCTATCTCAAACATAGGTGAACACCAATATTAAATCAAATTGCAAATAGTGCCATCTCCGCGGCATCGATAAAATCTCCCCTCTCATATAGTTCTAGGGCCTCATTGTATACATTCCTAGCCTTCCCTATCAACTCTCCAAAATCCATGGATACACCCATAGTTAGTGGATAATTTTCTCTTTCTATGTTTTTTATTTGTAGCCTACGATTAGACTTGTCCATCCTCTAGTAATCTCTCCCAGTATCTTTGTATCCCTAAATCCCACATTTCTCATGATTTCAGCATATTCCCTCATCGTCGGAGGAAATTCTCCATATTCCTCTACACTTCCAGCGATTATTAATTGTGATATTTCATGTGACAAAGCATAAGGAGCCTCCCCCCAATCATTACACGGAACTATATCCTTAATAACAAACCTTCCTCCTTCCTTAAGACATTCATATGCCTTCCCTACAACAATTTTGGCATCGCTCATCTTGAATGTGACGTCGGACATGAATGCGACATCATATCCGGACGGAAAATCGTCTACAAGTGCATTACCCACCAAAACCTCTACTCTATCCTCCATACCATAACGCCTTATATTATCCATTGCCAAATCCACAACACCAGGCAGATCAAATATAGTTGATCTCAACTCTGGATATACGGAGCAAAAACCTATTGAGTATAATCCATGCCCCCCACCAATATCCAGCATCTTTTTAGCCCCACTAAACACATTCTCCCTCTCGAGAAGCTCAAGCGTCCTTTGAAATTCTCCACATATTGCCAATACAATGAATCTTCTTTGCTCCTCTGGGTTCCACCATCTATGAATCGGTTCTAACGGTTTCAATTTTTCTCCCCTCAGAATCCTTATAAACCTACTCCAAAACGGATTAAATTGCACTGACTCCTCACCATAATAGGAACCAAATAAGCGCTTCATTTTAGAGAACGAAGTAGCATAGTACTTCTCCTCCTCCTTCCTAACAATCCTAAAGCCGGAAAGAAAATCAAGAAGCATTCTCATGGGGACATCCTCGGCCTCTAATCTCTCTGCAATCTCTGAGGCAGTCATACCACTATCATTCAGGATCTCAAACAAACCAATGTGTGTAGCTATAGCACACATAGCCCATTTCATATCTGATGTTATAACATCCCTAAAGAACTCCATATCCACATCTATATATGGCTTCCTAAAATCACTAATGATCGGAATATCCATCCAAGACCCCCAAAGACTTGTCCATCCAGCAAACCTCACCAATAACGTATAAAAACTTAAGATCCTTTAGGTTTCGTATATTTTTCCCATAACTTCTGCGTTTTTGCCCATTATGATTTTTGATGCCGATAAGTCCCCCTCTATCCGCACATTCTCTAGATTAACACTGCCCTTGGCAGCCAAGTCACCCTTAATCACCAATGGTCTTTCCCCAGAGATAATCACATCCCCAGACACATCAATATCTCCCCTAATAATGCTTTCTCCGGAGCCACGAGATTCTATTGTTAGGTCACCACCAACGCTAAGATCCCCATCAATATCTAATCCACCAATAATTATTGATGAACCAGAAACATCCATGTCGCCTCCAATTCTTACACCACCATTTATCCTAAATTCTCCCTCCACACTAACGGATCCATCAATATTAACCCCTCCATCCACAACGAAGTCCCCATGAACACTCACATCACCACCAATATTTCCGCCACCCCTAAGATAAAAACCTCCCTCCACACCCAAATCGCCACCAATATCCATCCCACCCCTAACTTTTAGATCGTTATGCACACAAAGTGAGCCCTTACACACGAGAGTGCCATCACAATCAAGTGCTTCTATATCTGTATCGTCATCGAAGACCACAATACCTACGAATTTGCCAGATTTCTTCTCCATTTTCACCACGAATTTTTATTTTTGAGCTAATTTTTTCTAATTTTAAAATAGAAAAATATAATCATTTTTATAATTTCTGAAATAGTAATACGAATATCTCTGTCGAATCACGCCTCGCAAAAATTATTGTGATGGTACTCCTTGTTGTTTTTTCCCTCATGCTTTAAGATCCTTATAAGTGGAGGAACAAGTAGTATTATTGTTGCTAGAGCAAGTACTGGAAGTGCGAATATTAGTAGTATACCGACATACCGCGTTAGAAATGTCAGGTGGGAAGCTAAGGAGAATGCGACTAGGAACATAAATGCTAGAGATTTGTTTCTGACACTCGTAGCTATCTCCCCCCTTGCAAACTCGATTTCTTTTGCCAACAATTCTTCCGAGACTTCTGCCTCAGCCAGACTTTTCACCCGCCTATAGAATATTCTGGCCTTTCTGTACGTGTTGGGCGCTAGGATTAGGAAAGAACCTACAAATGCCGACACAATACTTATGGCAAGTTCTGGTACTACATACCCAGCTATGCTTGTTGTCTTCTCTAAAACATACGCTTGAAACCATTCCACATGCCGACCAGTCTCCAACAAGATATATGTAATAAGCGCCACCAAACCAAAATTGAACATGGCAATGATCAGTGTCAGTAGTCTTAGCTTTCCAGTCATGAGGATCAAATATGAATCCCTCAGAAGCCAGAGCACGGTCATCAATATAACAAGTAGTAGGGCAACACCGCTCAGCACTAGAACCATTGTTGGATTCCTATTCATTAATATCGGCATTGACACTAGTAATGCACCAAAGCCTATAAGGGATGCTACATAGTATACTTCCAGTAGCTTTACGGATCTCCGCCAAGCAGTCGCAAACCTTATAACCCTCTTAACATAGCTAATGTAGAATAACGTAACTAGGGCTGTTAATCCAAGCAATAATAGAACGGCGAGCACCAAGTAATTCTTTGAGAACCTAATGATGGGGGGTCTAGCAAGAATATTTATTGTTCTCTCCTCGACCTTCTCTATTGACATGCTTCCAGAAACCCTAACTCTCACCCTATACTTTCCGTGTCTCAGTTTAAGATATACCTGTGCACTAAATGTGATGGGGTCAATTCTGCTCATTCCCACACTTATGTTCCCTATCTCTAGCGAAACGTTAACATCTTCCAGGGGGTACCCATAGAGATCCGTAACTATGGCCTTGACGTATAGATAGTCATATTGCATCGGTTCTTCGCTTGGCAATTCTATCGAGATTTTGGGGACACCACGAATTATAAGCGATCCAGTAATAGTTGTTGTGTTTAGGTACCTTTGCTCTACTATCAGCATATACACGTTTTCTCCAGCCCTAAGGCCGGTTGTCGGGACACGAACATAATATTCTCCATGTACAGTAGTATTTGGCTTCATGACGAATATTAGATCAGATATTAGGAATCTTATGCTTGCATTATCCACGGGATACCCCAGTTTGTCTGTAAGCCTGACAACTATCTTTGATATGTTACCTTGTATTATGGGTGAATCTATGCCATCTCCGCAAATACTTATGTTAGGAGAGGCTACAACTATTATGCGTATTGTGGTTGTGAAATCCCTAACAGCATAGTTGCTATGAGCAACAATGAGCATTGGATACTCCCCAATGCGGATAGATGCATTGACACTAATGTTATACCTGTGGTTTCCACTATAGTTTCCTAGGGGTGAAGAGTTCAAAAATGCCTCAACCGTGGCGTTTACTGGATGATAGTACTCGTCTAGTATTATAATAGCTATATTTTTCTCCCCTGATTGTTGAATCACTATTCTTGGCGACTGAGTCAAAATCATGATATTCCCGACGAGGCAGATATGCTCCTCCACCGTTACGTTTCCATAGTATGGACTCTTAACCACCAGATACGCAGTGTACTCTCCTAGCGGCAGATTCTTTAATGATATGTTCGCCCTGAAACTACCATTCACATTAGAGAGCTCGTATTGGAGATCTAGGATTTTGAAGTATACGGTTGCATCAGAAATTATGTTCCCGAATCTATCAGTGAGAGTCACATTTATTGTAGACGTAGAGTTCTGGAGCCAAATCATGGGTATATCCGCACAAATATCTATCACTTTTAAAGCACGATAGTTGCCGAGTATAAAGACATAGTTAAGATCCAGATCCACACCAATGAGGAATTCCAAATCTAAACTATATAGTCTCCTGCCATATGATGCTAAACTAACACCAGCACTCTTACCAAATAGGTAGAAGGAGTCAACCATACTAAGGTTCTCTACTTCCAATATATCAAACTGATAACGATAGTTCCCCCAGAAAACTAGTGCTAGTTCACTCATGTTGTCTCCGTCAAAATCAAGGACTGAACATTGCTCAAATTGGCTGTGGGTGGTAATATTCCTAATATCGCCCCATGGATACATGAAAAATAAATTGAAGTATGTTTCCTCCCTAGTCTCCACAATGACGATTCTACCCAAATCTGTACCGCGAGAAACTATCCCCAATATAGATCCGTGGATCATCGCTATGATCTCGTGCTTTGTAAGGTTAAACAATACAATCGTGGACTCATTAACTGAGCAGATTATGTCTCCAAGACTGAATAGGTATGCAGGGTTCCTCATGATTACTATATTTTCTAGTATCGTATTGTGGGTCATGGAGTACCTTATAATTGATGAGTTATGGAGCACAACGAATAGTTCATCCTGATAATAATCCATCCACGAAACATTGACCCCGAAATCTAGGACACAATTGAGAGTCAAATTTGCATATATGTATACCTTCGAATAATTTGCTATAACCAACAATCCTTTGCCCGCTATTAGGTTCCTAGTACCTCTAAGTAATGTATATGACCTATATTTTCCAACCCAGCATATATTCCTAGCCAACAAGAATTCTGAGTCATTATCGAGATAGTAAAGGTCATAGTAGTGCATTATGATATATCCGTCTGAAGTCGTTATGTATGTCCAATTTATGGTGTTTGCTAGTATTATCTCATCAACACCGTCGGAATCCAAATCCGCACACGTATACAGATTCTCGCTACTGCTGAGCTCGTATATATTTACAATGCTTAGGTTTTCATCAATAAAAATGAGAGAACCATTATCAACAACAGCTACCGCTCCCTCCTTATAATTGGTGAAATCGACGTAGGAAGCATTAGTTATGTAGGCCCTATCGATAATGTACCCATATACATGAAGATTGAACGACGACTCATCCATATTACCATACACATCGATAGTGCATAGGCGAATTGTATACTCTCCCGCTGGCAACGCATCCACGATGCCCTCAAATTCGATGAGAGAATCATACTCCTTATCACTATGTACTGTTATCATCTTGCCCGACTCAGGGATCTCAATCCAGCTACGATGAATATCATTTTTTGTCCTCTTAACAAGAAACCTGATGTTAACGGGGTCGTCTATCGTGGGAGACGACGGTGTATACCTCCACGACAGTATCTCTGGTGGTTTAAAAGTAAAAACTATTTTTCCAATATACACATCATAATCATAACTGGGATAAAACGAGGCACAGATGTAGACGATATCATCAAGCTCGTCATCGTTTATATCTGTAGCTATTATACTCTTTACATAAAGAGGTGCGTAAATTGTATTCATTGTGTTGAAATCCCAATCTAAGAGATCAATAGCATTCTGAATGGCTAGAGCATACACGCTAACATTCCTTTTGATATACGTAGCCGCCTCATAACATATGGGAATCCCCATATAATCTCCACTTCTAAGATCCACAACATACGTTTCGTATTTGGTAGAGAAGAACGCATAGTTATCGATAACACCAATCAGCTTACCGCCCTCAGAAATATTCATTAGATATTCGTTCCCAACAACATCATAGAGGGTAAAACCAGAGTAATACCCAGCAAATATAGCTTCTGGTAAAGAGTCCATATCGAAGTTCCCAATAACAACACTATAGAATGATCTATTATCGGATGCCACAGTTTTCAAGGTGAGGTTATTCCCGAAGAGTACATCAATCATAAATGAACTCTTAGTGTTATATATGTCTTTGTCCCCCCAGACAATTATCGCATCTCTAAAACCATCACCATTATAATCGATACCATAGACCGCCTGAATATACCTTACATCTCCGTGATCACTATAATCAATACTAACATTAGAGTTTCCACTAACATTGAGAACATAGAGAGTACTGTACCCATCAGAGGTTATAATATCATCCATACAATCCAAACCCAAATCTACAGAAAAAATAGGATTACAGGTCCAATCCAGCGAAAAATTGGCAGAAAACGAGGGAGTATGATATATACTATAGTGGGTACTATTGAGGATCACTATATTCTTGGAATACCCTATCGCGAGCTCCTCTCGACCATCGCCGATAAAATTTCCGAGAACGATATATATTCTATCCGAATAATTGAATACGAGCGATAGATTGTCCAATGATGCATTATAGAACCAGACATAATACATATCACTATGGCTGGTGAGGACAAAAACATCGACAGGCTCGATGGAATCAAAAACATATCCAGCTATTGCCTTGCGGTAATAATGGCCGCTTAGGTTTGCTTGGAGACTCTTAAAGCATAAGGGTTCGGCATCATCAGAATTCTTAACAGTATTCATAGAAATTATATCAGTATCCCAATGAGCCACACTATAACCTCTATACAATGGCAATACAGCCAAAACAGAGAAAATAAATAT
>CAZWPQ010000055.1:690-9393 GCA_964636085.1 uncultured Nitrososphaerota archaeon | reverse complement strand
TATGACGAGGCAATAAGATGCTGGAGAAAGGCAGTAGAAATAAACCCAGACTATGCAGTGGCATGGAACAACATGGGCTTTGCATACATCAAGAAGGGGGATTATGACGAGGCAATAAGATGCTACAGAAAGGCAGTAGAAATAAACCCAGACTATGCAGTGGCATGGTACAACATGGGCTTTGCATACTACAGGAAGAGGGACTATTCTAATGCGAGGATGTGTTTTAAGAGGGCATGTGATCTTGGATATAGAGAGGGGTGTAGAGCTCTGAAACGGCTATAGTTTCCTGTTTTTCTTTATAAGTGTATTGTTCTGAAGTTTGTGGGAGATGTTCCTTACTGCATCTATTATACGTCATATTGTATCCCCTATGTGTGCCAGGGTTGGAAATTTGAGGTCAGTTGCAGTTGCAGTTATAGACATATTAGGACATCTATAATGCAAAATTATGAAGACTAGACAAACAAAAAGACGCACAACCAAAATATTCGCGTCTATGCCAGCGTCATACAGGAGTGATAGAGCATATAGTACGTAGAATAATGGAAAAACTAGGAAAATAAGGAAATAGAGACTAGGCAACAGAAAACCAAGGACAAAACGACCGACAGCAACCACAAAAGCAGACAGCTTAAATGTAGAGAACGCAAGCGATAAAAATTCTTTCGCCAATACTCGAGCATACAAAATGCACCGCAAGATAAGCCACATCGAATATATATCCTGCAAAAATGGACAAAAACTGAGCACAGCCAAGAAAACTGAGCACAACTTTGCCAAAAAAGTGAGTTTTCGTTGGATGCAGCCTTCAGTGATTGATGATTCAGTGCGGAAATACTGAGCGTAGGCCTGAAAATTGGATATTGCCTTTTAAGTTGTGGAGCTAAATGAGAATGGAGTCATCTTAATGATTTTTGTTTCGTCTGGCTTTACTTGCAGGGTGCCTTTTTTATTCGCCTAGTGTCCATAGTTCTGCATTATAGACGTCCTAACCTGCCTACATAACTGCAATGCGACTGATTATTGTATGGTTAGGAATTATCAAAATTAGCTAACGGAACTGGTTTCGCATTTAATCAAAGTAATATTGCGTGATAAAAGATTTCTTATGTTATCTTATGGATTGCCTGCCGAATTACATTGTTTAATTTTCTGAGCATATTATGATACTCAATGCTTGCTTGGAGGATTTTCCTTTCAATTTAAGACATTTTTCCATTATCTCAGTAATACTCTTCAGGTCGAGTTCGGATAGTCTTCTAATTACTCCTATCATTTCGTTGATCCATTGCTCTAGCTCCTTTAATAGGTCTCCTATCTCTTCTGGAGATAATATCATTTCGTAGAATCCACGGATGTGTAGACTCGAGTCGTACTTATAGTATACGTCCAAAAGATCCTTTCTTCCTAGGCTCCTCAGGATTCTTGTGAATATTGGTAATCCGAATTCAAGACTCTTTGCTTTATCGTAAGGAATGCCTGCGGCGACCAAAAGTGCCTTTCTTAACAGCTCGGCAGAGGACCATCCCTTTTCGGCGGCATCGATGAAATCTCCCTCTTCATAAAGCTTTAGGCCTTCGTTGTAGACATTCTTTGCCTTTTCTATAAGCTCTTCAAAGTTCATAAACATCCCTTGATAATTAATTTAATTATATAAACCAAATAAAACGTCTTAATTTATAGTTTTTTGTTAAGGTGTGGTGTAATGAGAGTAGTTAGGGTTCAGTCACCAAGCCCCGATGATGTGTTCAAGAAGTGGTTAGAGTCGAAGGATTCTCAGACGCTATCGAGGCTTTTCTCTGCATCCGGCGTTGTTATTTCTAGGAGCGACATATCTGCGGCAGACAATGTAAAGTCTGTTGAGAGGCATCTTATGGGGGTTATAAGGGTAAAGACTATACCCACACATGCTATGAAGTTGAAGGAAAAAGTTGTTAATTATAAGCAGCTTGAGCGTGTTACATTCTATGCAAAGGAGACATCTGAGGATGTGCCTATACTCAAAACACTAAAGCTCCAAGTCTGCGATAAGTGTAACGGCGGGGGAGAAATAACATGCAAAACTTGTGGTGGGGAGGGATATATTACATGTGAAAGATGTGGTGGGGCAGGCCAAGTAACATGTGAAAGATGTGGTGGGACGGGAAAAATAAAGATAGAGGTAAAATATGTGTTACCTGACAAAAAAGCCAAGAAGGAAATCAATATACCATGCCCTGAATGCCATGGAAAAAAGAAAGTAAGGTGCCCTGAATGCCATGGTCTAGGCAGGGTTGTATGTCCAGACTGTGGAGGGAGAGGCGGCGAAGTATGTGATAAATGTCTTGGCGCAAAAGCATTGTTCCAGTACCAGATTGGCCCTATACTGGAAGAGAGAGTCTCTCCATTAATAGTCTATCATGATGAGATACCCCCGCATCTGAGGAACAAGATGGTTAACCGGCTCGGCGATATTGGATGTATAGAGGTTAAATCATCTAGAGAGCTTGGCGAAAAAGAACTAGTAAAGTACTTTGGACTCGCCACTAAAGAAATAAAGGAAACAATAAGGAAGCTCGCTAGGGTTGAGTCGATGATCAAGAAGTCTAAGGAAAAGAAAATTGTGGGGCCAATAATCCTATTTCCAATATTGAAACTATACATAGAAACACCAAAGAATATAGGCTTTGAAATATGGGCTATTGGAACAAAAGATAAATATATTATCCTAGAAAAATAGCGCCTAAATAGATAGGCAAGGCCATAGTGGGGATAGATGAGAGTTCCAGGTATGATATATATTTTTGTTTCGTTTGCCCCATGGATAATATATTGGTCACTATGTCGGGTGAATACATGGCTGGGCCTAATTATACCGTTTGTAATATCTCTTGTTCTAGTTTCAATGCAAGTCCCTAAACGTGATCTAAACATAATGGATATTGTTTCTTTACTTTACTTCTCGATCGCGACGATCTGTACATTCATGCTCGATATGCATATATTCATAGATAAATGTGGGTTTCTAGGCTATCTGGCACTATTCATTATGTCCACAATTTCCGTGGCGATAGGCAGGCCCTACACACTACAATGCGCCAAGAGGGATTATCCCAGAGTATATTGGAGGGACAAGCTCTTCATAAAAATCAATAGTATTATAACTATCTTATGGTCCATAATCTTCGCCATAAATAGCATTATATTTTTGGTTCTAAGCGGACACATCGCTACTATGCTAACAATTACATGCATAGTGGTGGGCATAGTCTTCTCGATATTGTTTCCCTTAAAGGCCCCGGGATTTTTTGTTCTAAGAAAAATCAGAAAATATGACTGGAGAGTATCCATTGACCCGAAGAGACCGAAAAGGGATAATGAATATGACATAATTATTGTTGGTTCGGGAATAGGGGGATTAACATGTGGGGCATTACTGGCGAAGAAGGGATATAAAATTCTAGTCCTGGAACAGCACTTCCAAATTGGGGGGTATTGTTCCTCGTTTAGAAGGAGAGGCTTCGTATTTAATACTGGTGTAGAGGATGTAAGTGGTCTATGGGAAAAAGGCCCAGTAACATATCTGCTTCGTTGTCTTGGCCTCAGAAAGGAGGATCTATTCGTGAGGAACAGGGTTAGGTTCATAATCAATGGCAAGAATATCGATATTCCCGACAATCTAGAAGAACTAATAGAAATGCTTGGCAAAATGTTTCCCGATGAAAAAGAGAACATACGTTCATTCTTCAACGATGCTAAAAAAGCATACGAAGAATGCTACAGTACTGTCGAAGATTACGGTGTTCCGCTGTCAGCAGAACTGATAGCCAAAGTTTATGGTGTAGAAAAATTGAGGAATTATCCTCTAGAGCATCCACACTTCTATGAATGGATGAATAAAACATTCGAAGAAAAACTATGCGAATACTTCAAGGATGAGGAATTAAAAAAGCTCTTTTATGCACTATTGGGCTATATTGGGACACGTCCAGAACAAACCTCCGCCAGTAGCGCACTTGTTGCATGTATATCCTACTATCTTTACGGAGGCTATTTTCCCAAGGGAGGCGCACAAAGATTTGCCGATACCCTTAAAGGTGTTATTGAGAGACATGGTGGCAAGGTTCTTGTCAATCATAAGGTCGATAAGATATTGGTTGAAAACCGCAGGGTAAGGGGTGTTAAGGTTGGAGAAAAAATTTTTGAGGCACCAATAGTCGTGGCTAATGCGAACGCCAAAACTGTTTTCTTGGAACTAATAGATAGGGAACATTTGGATAAAAAGTTTATTGACTACATAAAGAACCTAAAAATGTCTGGCTCGGCATTCATGGTATTCCTAGGCCTTAATATTGATCTCTCGAAGTACCCAACACTGATAAAGAACATTGATGAGAACTACGAAATTGTCATAAACTCTAACGCGGATCCGGACCTAGCGCCCGAGGGAATGGCTAGTGTTACTATACTGACTGGAGCAGACTACGGTGATTTTCCTGAAAGAGGCACAAGAGAGTACCAAGAAAAGAAGAGAAAAATAGCGGAGGATCTCATATTGAAGGCAGAGAAAGTAATTCCGAATCTAAGCAAACACATCATTTTTAAAGATGCCGCAACACCCAAAACATTTGAAAGGTATACACTAATGCCCCAAGGAGCGATATATTCCTTCGATCAATCAATAAAAACAAAGAGACCATTTTTTAAGACCCCGATAAAGGGACTATACCTAGCAAGCTCCTCCACATTCCCCGGTGGTGGAATAGAAGCCGTGGTTATAGCGGGAATAATCTGTGCCAACGATATAATGGGTTGGAGACGCATTCACTAAAGAGCGTTTTAGATCCAATATACTGCCGTTTGGATGGGATAAGGAAGACATTGTAGCTACAAAAATCTAGAAGATATCTTATTTTTTCTTTGTTTTGGTACATTAACGCAAAAAATATAAATAGAACAAGTAGTAGAAAGAATTGCCAAGCAATGTAGTTTTGCATATATGCATATATTGCATTCGATTGGCGAAGAACGATGGCGAAAAGTTTCAAGGATCTATATAATAGTGTTACAAAGGGAGCTTATTCAGGAAGAGTACATGTAGTGTCTGTGGGGCCTGTGTGGCGGTCGCCTCAAGAACCTCCGCTCCTTTAGGGAGCACATATTTTTTGGCGAGGAGCATAAAGAGTCCTATATTGGAAAGGACGAGTTAAAGAATATTTTCCGTTATCTCTAGGTTTGTGGTTGTTTTAGTATTTGCTGATTATGCCTCTTCTTAGTAGTGGGTCTGGGATTAGGTATTTG
Organism: uncultured Nitrososphaerota archaeon; assembly: GCA_964636085.1. Lineage (GTDB taxonomy): Archaea > Asgardarchaeota > Njordarchaeia > Njordarchaeales > Panguiarchaeaceae > Panguiarchaeum. The sequence continues at coordinate 4,110 of CAZWPQ010000055.1, read as the reverse complement.
TTGTTTTTCTTCATTATGAACCCATATTTTCTTAGTTCGTTTAGGTATTTGGATATTTGGTTGTTTGGTATGTTTCTTTTGAGTCTTATCTCTAGCAGTGTCTTTATTTCTTTCCATCTTTTTTGTCCCTCTGCCAGTATTTTCATAACTTCGATATATCTTTTCTTGCCTGTTCCTCTGGTCTCTAGAAAGCTTTGGAACTCTTCTGTTGCTGTCTTCATACCTAATTCTAATGTCTTGTCTAGGGCCTCTTCTATCGTTTTTCCCTTTGTTACGTACCATCCGAATAGTGTTAGCCAGCCCGCAACACCGTTGAGGCGGCTTACTACGTATTCAATTGTTTTTTCATCTACTTTTATTCCTGTCTCCTTGAAGCCTTGGGTGAGGAATTTTATTGCCTCTTCTTTTGTTAGATATCTTGTATCTATGTCTATTCTTGCTCTACCAAAAAGAGGCCTTTTTGGATTGTCAAGTATGTTTGATAGTACTCCTACCTGTGATCCTGTTAGTACTATTTTTATATGCTTTAGGTTGTCATAGACGAACGCAAGGTACTTGTCAAAGTTTATTTTCGCTAATTCCTGAGCCTCATCGATAGCAATTACAAAATATGTCTTTTTTCTTCTCGCCCAATCATCTATTTTTCTGAGTATGAATTTATACATAAAGGTCGGCTCGGCCTCTCTTTTCCCTAGCTCGATCTTCATCACTACAAAGGATACTGCCTTTATCCATTCTAGGATCGCCCTTTTTCTTCCTCTGATTATACTATTCAGTATTTCAGACAATTCTAACGAGAAGGTCCTCCTATCGAGATCTTCAAACTCCCGCATATCGATTAGTACATAGTTAAGCTTAGCCTCGCTTAGAGCTACACGAAGTATTGAGGATTTTCCCGTTCTTCTTAAACCCTTAAGAACAATCATACGTGTCAATGAATCTTTAAGACCAGTTATAATCTTATTAACCTCCATATCAAAATTGAACAGATCCTCTCTTCTTTCCTTTGGTATCGGCTCAAACAACAAGGTAGTACCCCCTAACCAAGTTACACCCCCCTAACTAATAGAAGGATTATGAAAATATAAAATTTTTTAATACTTATATGAGACATGGATACATTCAAGAGTCGCATTCAGATGGCCATAGAAGCACCAATAAAACTTACAAAATTTTCAATTATTAATATATATAAAAAATTGTGAACAACATAACAAATACAGTAATACATGGGGACGAAAATCCAAGAAAAACTAACATATATATATTTTCATATATAAATTTTTTCTTTATTCATAATGCCTAGACAGAAGAAGAATTCTTCTTCTGTCTTGGCAAGAATAGGTCTCTAGGGTGGACCAAATTGGGTTCAAACCCAAAAATGGTAATACTCCTGATAATAATTCTGGCTACAGCCATCGCAGCCCAAATCTACAACCCTTTGGAAAAGAGCACACGGGAAGAGAAATGGGGCGAGACTAATAGAACAACAGTAGGGAAAATACCGCAAATCCCCCACAACCAAAAGGGTAGTAAGCCAGAAATACTATGGAACACCAAGATAGAAGAAATTAGGAACAAAGAAGACATATTAAAGCCCCAAGCAACAAGGCAGCCATCATCATGGTACATGATTATAGACGAGCCAGGATACTACGAGCTAAACCAAGACATAATAAACTGCACGTATGAGGTGGCAATATACATAACCGCGAGCAATGTTGTGCTCGACGGAAAAGGACACATTATAGACGGAGTATACAACGGGAGTAGCGAGTGTGGAATATATGTAGACCACGCAACAAACGTAACAATAAGAAACACAAAAATACAGGAATGGTACTATGATGGGATATTCCTCGACTACTCGGGCAACAACACTATATATAACAACACTATACAGAACAACGGGGATGAGGGGATAGGATTCTGGTACTCGGGCAACAACACTATATATGGGAACACCATACAGAACAACGACCATAATGGGATACACTTAGAATACCCGGGCAACAACAGGGTATACAATAACACGATACAGAACAACAACTATAATGGGATATCCCTCGGAGGCTCAGACAACAACAGGGTATACAATAACACGATACAGAACAACAACTATAATGGGATATATCTCTGTTACTCGGACAACAACACTATATATAACAATAGCCTCGCCAACGACGGAATGTTCTTCTGGGAATCCTACAACAACACTGTTGAGAACAACACTGTGAATGGGAAACCACTAATATACGTAGAGAACAGGGAGGACATAGTCATAGAGGAGCAGGCGGGACAAATAATAGTAATATCGTCAGACAACATAACAATAAAAAACCAAAACATAACAAACACGGACAAAGCGATAGAACTGTGGAAAACAAACAACAGCAAAATATATAACAACACAATACAGAACAACAACTATGGTGGGATATACCTCTATTACTCGGACAACAATACTATATATGGGAACACGATACAGAACAACGATTATGGGATATACTTCTGGTACTCGGACAACAATACTATATATGGGAACACGATACAGAACAACGATTATGGGATATACCTTGAATATTCGGACAACAATACTATATATGGGAACACCATACAGAACAACGAGTTTTATGGGATACACTTAAAAAACCCAGGCAACAACATCATATATAACAACATAATACAGAACAACTATAAGGGGATATACCTCTGGCACTCGGACAACAATACTATATATAACAACATAATACAGAACAACGGAGATGGGATAGACATCACGCGCTCGAGCAACACTATATATGGGAACACAATACAGAACAACGATGTGGGGATATACCTCTATTACTCGGACAACAATACTATATATGGGAACACAATACAGAACAACGATGATGTGGGGATATACCTCTATTACTCGGACAACAATACTATATATGGGAACACAATACAGAACAACTACGATTATGGGATATACCTCTATTACTCGGACAACAACATGGTATATCTGAACAACTTCATAGGCAACACAGAGCAATACTATGAGTATGAGAGCATGGGAAACATGTTCTACTTACCACAGCCAACAACATACACATATAAGGGAAAAACATACACAAACTACACAGGGAACTACTGGAGCGACTACAATGGGACAGACAAGGATGGAGATGGAATAGGAGACACAGCATATGGCCCAGACCAATACCCACTAATAGGAATAGTAAAAATGAAGAACGGACAAATAACAATAACCACGCCACCAACAATAACAATAACAAACCCACAGAACGCCACCATAACAAACCAGACAACGATAACAATAGAATGGAACACAACAGACCACGAAGGAGACATAGACCACCACGAGCTATATGTTGATGGCTCCCCAGTAGACGCGAACGTACCGCCGGACCAGAA
>CAZWPQ010000055.1:0-590 GCA_964636085.1 uncultured Nitrososphaerota archaeon | reverse complement strand
TACACAATCACACTAACGGAGGGGACACACACAATAACCGTGAGGGCCGTAGACAAGGCCGGATATACAGCCGAGGACATGGTAGAGGTCACGGTCGACGCTACGCCGCCAACAATAAGCATAACATCTCCGGAGGGCGGAGCGACGCTAAATACGACAACGGTGACCATAGTGTTTAGTGGTGGCGACAACATTGGGCTCGACCACTACGAGCTATATGTTGATGGCTCCCCAGTAGACGCGAACGTACCGCCGGACCAGAACAGCTACACAATCACACTAACGGAGGGGACACACACAATAACCGTGAGGGCCGTAGACAGGGCTGGAAACATCGCGGAGGACACGATAGAGATAACAATTATTGTGAAGACTACAACAACGGAGGAGAGAACCATAACAATGGAGGAGGGGGCTCTTGGCGCTTTTTCATATCTCGCTGTTGGTGTCGTGGTCGCCATCATTGTTGCCTTATTCATCGCTGTTGTTGTTCGTCGCCGTTCCCGGTAGTCTCAAGATTTTCCTTTATTTTTTGATTGGGTTTGTCGATATTTTTGTTTGATGTTGGAGACTGTCTATGGTTTTTATTT
>CAZWPQ010000054.1:0-9426 GCA_964636085.1 uncultured Nitrososphaerota archaeon | reverse complement strand
CCTATATTCTTTATAATTTCAGTTAAAGCATTATCAGCACTCGACGGGTTTATTAAAATTGCTTGAATAATTATATCGGTTCCTCCGATTCTTGTGTTTAAGACATCTTCGCATATGGTATCATCATTTTCGACATTGTCATTTTTCTTTTTCTTTACATAGGCTAGGTAGCCTAATAATTGTTTTATCGGACGAGAAACTTCCATCTTGTTAGCATCATTTTTCTCTGCTTCCACCCCAGCTACATTTGTCCTATACGCATTCATGTTATTCAGCATAGCCCCTATTACCACTAGATATTCCAAAATCTCACGCCTATCATCAGATTTCACTCTACCTTCTAGGATCTTATATTTTGCATCTATGATAAATAATTTATCCCTGTTAGGTGGTATAATTACAATATCGGGACGCAATTTTGCAACAAATTCTCCAGATTTATATTCCACACCCATCTTTTTGCTGATCTGCGAAACTTCACAATTATAGAATATTAATACTCTCCCACCAATATTTACGCATAGGTTCCCAAGCTTTAGATCCTTATCAACTAGACCTCTACTTGTATTCCCGCAGGGTCTAATTAAATCATAATTCATCTCAATATTCATGCTATCACATATTGCTTTAACCAGCTTATAAAAAACATAAAACTCATAGATTTTGCTCATAGGTACGAGCATCCTCATATTATGCGGATTACTAAGACTTCTCAATAGGATATCTTCTAACAGGCTACATTCTCCAATATATCCAACCCAGAGTCTGACGAGTTGTTCCCAAATAGGCTCTATGGTTGTATGCAGAATTTTTGAGATGGTGTTTCTGTCATGGAAATTGTATTCATCAATGAATGTTTTTACATATGATAATGGATACGTCCTAACGATAGAATTATGTATCGATATCCTCTTACCTAAGTATTCCTTAGACCTCCCTAATACATCTCTATATGACCTCAGATTCTGGGATATATCCATATTAAAATATGCCAATAATACAAGTGGAGGAAAATTCAAAATAACTTTTTTCCTCTTTGACACAAAGCAAAAATTATTTAGAAATGTTCGGATAGTGCGCTTAAGGTCAACTTTACCCACAATGCTGGGGGCAACGATATGGTATTCCTTAGTTGTAAGGGGCATATACTCCCTCAGGATATTGTAAGATAGCTCTTCTAGGAGAACGCTGTACATTAATAACCTATCTATAGTACTTGAACTTAACAATGGTGATTGAAACTCGAGAAACACCCTTGAACGCAACCCAGAAGGAAAAACCCTCATAAAATCAGCAACCTCTTCTAAGACACTACGGACCTCATGTTCCTCAAGCTTTCTTAACTTTAGAAGTCTCAGTTCAATAACAATGTCTTTTTGAGCAAGCAGTTCGGGTAATTTTGGGTCGATGAGGACATCTTTAAACTCTTTAAGATTGATGCGAATAACTCCTATGATACTGCCAATATTAATATATTCCTCATTTATAACTAGCTTTTCCTCAACCCCCCTCCTCTCGTAGTATTTTTTAACATCGCAGAAAAATCTCTTAATGATTTGCCAAATTATGTCAGCACACTTTTTCTCCAACCCGTGTTTCATAAGAGTCTCGATTACCTTATCCTTCTTTATAATTCTGTCGCTTTTATTCTCAATATCCGCTTCATTTAAGACTATGAGCATAAATTATCCCGAAGTCATCCTACCGCCTTAGCACCTCCCTTTCTGTCTCCAGCCCAATTCCAAGGTTTCGAGCAATATTTATAAGCTCAATAACGGAACTCCATAATCCATACTTCCTAAACTCATCGTATTTCCTAAGCAACATCCCCTTCACCTTCTCCCTGAGGTTTATATCCCCAACAATTAAGTTGGACAAGTATTCAAGTTGAGGGATAACATAGCTAGACAAAGCATAATCAAAGGCCCTAATAACATTATCATCCGAGTAATCACCACACAATACTGAGTAGGCAACTACAAACTTTGCAAGATCAACGAGCTCCGCGTAGCCAATATCTATTATAGGGGCCCTCGAGAAATCAAACTTAAATAGACTAATAGCATAAGTGACCAATTTTCTCAACTTGTCTTTGAGCTTCGAGTATGTATCACTGAACCCCTTACAGACATCACCTCCGATCAAGGCTTCTAACAACTCCTTTGGTACACCAAGAACATTATCAAGTGGATTATTAATCGTACTCCTAATGTCTTCCAACCAGTTTTTAACTTCTCCAAGAACACCATCAATGTATTTTCCATATTTATTTACATCGTCATCACTAATATCGATAAAACTCCTAATACTGGAACCTCCAGCGGTTTTTTCTTCCGAGGATTCGCCGCTCGATGCTTCACTTCTCTGCGGTGTAGGTTGTTGATAACTCATATATAGATCTTCTAGAATTCCCGGAACACGAACAAATGCAAAACGACGCCTAAAAGCATAGCCGAGCTTATGGAGGATTGCTCTATCATAAGGGTTAAGTGTTGCCAGAATTCGAAAACTCTTAGGAATTTTAAGCCCACTCTTAAATAAGTCCCTGTATGCGTTAAGACGTTTAAATTCGTTACTCGCAAAGATATTCTGTAGATCGCGAAAACCAACAGCGACAACACTATCTCTATGCTCTATATCAAGAGCTGTGAAGGCTTCACCAAAAGCTAGGTCAAGGTTAGCACGATTAATTTCGTCAATAATCAACCAATGAGGCCGACCACCAAATAGCATACTTTCATAGTGCCTTAGAACAGCCCTAGATAGAAAACCCAATTTGAACCTAGCCTTCAGACTTCCACCAGATCCCTCCTCGATTGTGAGACCTCCTATGACATCAAAATGCGTCCACTCAGCATTTGCAGTAACAAGAGAAAAGTTGCCTTTCCCGCATACAAACTCGGTAAGATTCTCAGCTAGTCGAGTTTTACCACTTCCAGGGGGACCAATAAGCACTATATTTCTTCCAGACAACAGATGAGCTATAATTGGATAAAAAAGAGGATGTTTTGATATTTTTTCATATAAACTTTGTTTTCCCCAAATATTTATAAGTCTCCTAATTTCCTGGCCTATATGTGAATCTCTTGATTTTTCTGTGAAATAATTAAGGTTTATTAAATGATATTCATTACCGTATCTTGGCAAAATACACTGTTGTTCTAATGTGGCTAGCTCTCTTAATACCTCTTTATCCCCTTTATCTGGGGTTATATCATTAAGTGAATCGATAATTAAAAGCACTAAGTTTCTAGCTCGTTTCCTAAAGAATCCTTTATAAAATTCCTTATCCACTATTTTAGTAAATTTATCATCGGAAATTCGATCATTTCTCATGATCTTTGCAATTATTTTCCCAAAATATATTTTATTACTTTCCCTGACTATAACCATAAAATAGCCTCGACCTGGCCGAATTTTTTGAAGCCTTTTAGTATCGAAATAAGCAATACGTGTACTACTCCAAACAGGCCATATTATGTACTTTTTATTGCTTAAGATATTCGATTCACCATCGACAAGAAGAGTCAAACTATTTTTATTAATAAATCTCTCTATCTCTTCTCCTGAGACTTTATGCGAAACAACCCTGTCAAAAATGGATTTCATCATCATACTTTCAATGAATATAAATTCTTCTTCACTTAGTTGAACTTTTAGTTCCTTCAATTTGTCAAGTATTTTTTTGGAAGTCTCTTGCACTTCGATATTTGTCGAAATAGATGACGGTAATGCCATTATCTCCTGATGAAGCAATTCAATATCTATAATATCGGTTATATCCTTAAAGATTAATGGTTTTCTCCCCCCTTCAGTCCATACGCCAGGCGAGAAACCGAATATTTGAATCGGCTTTTTAGATAAGCTTATTTCACGTTTTTCGATGTCTTGCTTATGGCACCGAAAATTTACCCAGTTAAATTCGTCTATTTTCTCCATAGCTTCACGTTTAATTTTTTCAACAAATTTACTCACTTTATCTCTATAATCGGGGGAAATTTTAATCCTAATATTACATGGCATAGCCTTAATGTAAAATCCAATAATTTCTTTATCGGGAGAGAGAAAAATGATGATACTATCATCGTCTATTTTAGCAGTAGGCATTTCTATTCCATACAATCTCTTCAATTTTTGCATTGAATAACTTTCATCCCAAAGCATACCATAGTAATATCCAGGCTCTAGTTTTTTCGATGGATCCATTGATATAAAATGAGATGAAAACTCAGGATCAAATATCCACCATTCAAAAACAACCCCCCATTTCTTGGTGTGTCCCATGGAGCTACTTTTAATATCATTCATGTACAATTTTAGGTTATCCGGAAATCCCGGGATTCCTCTATATCCACTTGAATTTCTTTCCACATAATATAGATAAATTCTTGTCATACTCTACCCCCGCAATTAGCTAAGTGATCAATTTCAACTTATACCTTAATAAATAGCAAAATATCTAGATATGATATTGAGACAAGATTTGGCATCTCTAAATATTTCTGGTAAAATGTATAAAGATTTGCCCTGCAATAAGGCGCTGAGTGTTGATAATATGTTGTTCAGATTATTACTCCCTTCAAAGAACCCGACAACATCTGGACCATGCGCTCTTTTTACTCTTCCAGTCGTATATCCATAGATATGCAATGCTTTTATGTATCTAAGATTAGTTGCATTGAATAATACTTGAATGCCATGCATGTACTGTCTAAACCAGCCTGTTCCATGAAGATCTTTCATTGCTGTTTTGAGTTGGGATAGATCTATAACTAGTTTAAGGTTAGTATTTCTTTGTTGTATTGCGTTAATTAGGTTTTGAATATCATTAAAATCACTTATTAAAAATTCTCCGTCAATCCAGCGCCATGTCGCACGGTTTTCTAGGCATATATGAATATATTTGTATTTGATATCTATATTTTCCTCTTTTACATATCTTTGGAAGAGGTCCTTTAACTTTCTCTCGAAGTCTTCATAGATATCTAGGAAGTAATTAATTGCTTTCGACTTTTCTAGGTCAAAATAGGGGTAAGGACAACTTACACTATTTATTAATTTTTGAGGGATTCTAAAGTATGGTGGGTGAATTTCCACTAGAATCTCACATTGTGCTTTCAATTTATTTTCAATATCACCGCCATGGATAAAGACATTGGATAAATTCCTAATTACTTGTCTGATTATGTCTATAACATATTTACTGAAATTATCGGCCCATTTTGTATCGCTCCAAAGTATTGGTATTCTCCTATTTCCTTGATAAATACAGTAATTTGATAACCCATATATATTCGCAATACTTCCTGAAATTGCGTTAGGCCTTAGTATATGAGAAGGTTCTGTATGCAATGATATACATATTATTGACTTGTTTAATGATGCTATTTTTCGTGTAATGTTGCTTAGATCTTTTTTGCTAATACCAAAATGAGAGGAAATTTCATATGCAGAAGCTAATCTGCCATATTCTCTAATCATATAACTCTTAAAATCCTTTACTCGACGGAGCGCCTCCGAGTATGCCAATAATATTAATTTGGGTCTTGACGCCATTTTGCTCACTTTCTATAATCCCGTATTTGGTCTTATTATTCTATTATAGTGAAGATATTACTTATCTTATAATATAACCATGTTGCGCGCGACGTTAGATGCTTAGTTAATATTTTGTCTCGTGTGTTTGGCTTATATTTATGGTTCCTTATATAATGTAAAGAAATGCTCCAAAGAAAACTTGGGTTAAGGCAGCTTGATTTACTGTGGGGGTTCTGATGGATGGTGATATTTCAATACGTGGTAGGGAGTTGCCGGTGGTTGTCTGGGATGTTTCTTCTTCGAGAGAGTTTATTGATGGTGTTATCGATATTCTCTGCTATGCATATAGGATTACTCTGCATGAGTCTCCCTAGCAGGAAGCGATTATGAGTTGGAACCGTATTTTGCCAGATATCGGTGTGTTTGAGGATTTTCCAGTAATAATTGAGTATCCTGTTTTGGGTGGCCCAGAGAGAGTGGATTTTATTGTTGTTGGTAGGGGGCGGGGATTAGTTATAGAGGCCAAGGCTTGGAGTAGCAATATAGAAAGAAACGGCTTCTTTGTGTGGCTAGGCAATGAGCTTCGCATAGATCCATGCTACCAGCTAGAAAACTACTTAGCAAAATTTAGATATCTCCACTCAGCATCAACCTCGATGGAGTTCGATGGCTGTGTTTACTTCTCTGGAGGGCAGTATAGAGATTCATGCAGAGTAATCGCGGAACGTACCGATTTAGAACATTTTGTAGAATGGTTAAAGAAACCCGGAAGCGAGAATGACGTTAAGACAATAATCGAGGGGAAATACCGAATATCTCAGGACCTAGTAAACTTTGTAACAAGAAATAAAGCCAGGCTAATGAGAGACGCCATTAGGACATTACTGGTTGGGGGCTATGGTCCGACAGAAGACCAACTCAAGATAATAGGGAGTGTTTTAGATGCCCTAGAGAACGGCGAAGACAAAGCTTTCTTTGTTCGAGGTGTAAGTGGTTCTGGAAAGACTCTGGTCGCCATAACCCTGTTTTTTGAGGCCCTCAGCAAGGGGTATAGGGTTCTTCTAACTTACCGGAATAATAGGCTTCTGAATACTCTGAGGACGGCTCTCGAAGAGGAATTGTCTGGTCTCATAAGGTTCTATTCCATGGGCCCCCAGGGAGGATTTAGAGGGGTTGCAGAAAATAATTTCCCAGTCGATAAGTATGGCCAGCTAGATTTGGTCATTTATGATGAGGCCCAAAGGATGACCATGGAAAATATAAGAATAAGTTTGAGCAGGAGTAAAGTAAAAGTCTATTTCTATGATGACGAGCAAATACTTATAGGCGACGAGGCAGGCACAAGAGAGAACTTCATAAGAGTTGCTCAGCAACTCGGTAAGAAATATTCAGAGTATGAGCTTTCTGTCCCAAGAAGAATACCACCATCATATCTAAAAGCCGTAAGAGATCTGCTGAAGGGACTCCAGTTCGATCCGTCCGGTATAGAGTTTAGGGTCTTCGATTGCATAAGAGAAATGCTTGATTCCCTAAGAGAGAAACATATGAAGGGCAAGAGAGTTGCTTTGGTGTGCACATTTACAGAGACACCCGGCAACAAAAAGAATAGAAGAGCACCCGACAACTTGAGAATAGGCTATCCATTATGTAAGAAATATAGGACTGAGCGAAGAAGATGCGTGGAATATTCAGATCTTGACATATATAAGGGACTTGGTCTGGAAATCTACTGGCTCATGGACGAAAAAACAGAATATCCAAAATATTGGATGAGAGAACTAGACCCACTCAAGTACTGCGCATCAGTCTACGGAGCCCAAGGATTCGAAGCCGAATACGTCGGCGTAGTCTGGGGAAGAGACCTAATATGGAGAGAGGATGGATGGGTTGTCAATCCAGAAGTAATAACTGATAATGTGGGAGGACCAAGATCCCTCGCACATATCGCGAGAAGAGACCCCGAAAGAGCACTACAACTACTAAAGAACAGATACTTAATATTGCTAACGAGAGGCACAAAAGGAGTATACATATACTTCGAAGACAAAAAAACAAAAGAATATGTCAAATCAATATTAGGCTAGATGACACAAGCTTACTCGCCAACTACATGAAGCCCCTACTCAGTTCCACCCAGCCTATCAATCAGCCATCTCTTAAATCGAATACCCCGAAACTCACTAGATGGATATTTTTCCTCATTCTTCCTAAGCTTCTCCATCACCCGCTCAACTATATTAACCCCCATGACATCCACCAATGAAAGTACAAAGATAAGTATATCGGAAACCTCCCCAGCAACTTTTTTAACGAAATTTAGATTCCGAGAAAGCCTTTCAATATCCTCGTCACCAAGCCAAAGAAAAAGCTCCAACAACTCAGCACTCTCTACAGCTATAGCCATCGCAAGATCCTTAGGCCTATGATACATCCCCCACTCCTGCACATCCCGAAAACTACGCACAGCCTCAATCAATTCCCTAACGGTCACTACCTCGCCCATGGTTACTCTCACCAATATACACTATAGAATACACACCAAAATATTTCACCAAACCGTCATACAGCAACAAATGCTATCCCAAAAATTTTCAAACTAGGAAGAGTGTATCTATTATCATCTCTACAACTAATTTCAATGGCTATGGAGCAAGCAACAATAAGGTAGTCAGAGTCTCCTATATGAATCCCTTTGCTTCTCCTATTTTTCTATGTTTTTTTCGGTTAATATAGTAGTGTAGTGAAGAATTGCTATTGGTTAAAAGATGTTTATCATGCATGAGGAACCCAGAGCATCAACAAGCAAAAGATCGCATAGTACACCGCTTATCGATGCTGATTTGGCGACGACATTATTGATTCCACCATTCTTATACGAATTAAGTATCGACGAGGCAAAATATGTTAGTCTAAATCTCAAAGACTATAGACTAGTTATTGATAGGGATGTCTACAGCCTTTTCATTGGACTTGAGAAGATAAACATGCTGTTCAAGAGATTTATTAGGAAGACTACCCGACAACGTAGGATAGTCCTAAAGATAAATAGGAAGTATGGATACAAATTCTACCACAGCTATCTCTTATCAAGATTCGCCAGAAGCAAGAGGGAATTTTTAACAGCATGGATCATAATACACAATGCAATAATTCAAGCCCTCGAAAACTCGGAAGAGATTGTAGCTGGGGCCCCAATCAAATTGCCGAGTGAAGTAGAGCTGTATCCAAGCGACTTTCCCTTTGATGCGGCACTAGAAATTGGTGTAAATATAGGCATAAGCTTCAACGAACTTATGGGTAATCTCTATAGAAATTTTCCAAAGGCCTATCAATATGAAAATGGCTTGACAAAGATTTTGATTTCCCCAATCCTTGACTATGTTTATCATATAGTACGTGCGCTGACAGATGGGAGGCTGAAACTGATGGATCTAATATGTACAAACCCACCAGCCCACGCATATGCAATAGTCACAGCTGCATCAGAAATGCTCTACAGGAAAAAATCATGGATATATAAAGCAATAGAAGACCTAGAACAACTAGGACTAATAAAGAGATTCATAAACATCCATCCAAAAGTAGCTGGGAGAAAAAGGAGGATAGAAAAAATAATAGTTCCCACGTGCCTAGCATACAAGCTAGGACCATGCAGACTAAGATTCACAAACTATGACGTACTAATAGAAACAGAGAAACCAAAAGAATTCGTATGCATACGTGGATACAGAGAAGACGAAGTCTTTCAAAAACCAAACAAGGACGCTCTAATGGAATTCATAGATAGACTAAAGAAAAACCTAAAAATAGGCACAAAAAAACTAGAAATAAAAAGACTTATAAACAGTGAACAACTCCGCGAAACACCATGCCAACTATTTAGATATG
>CAZWPQ010000053.1:2664-9610 GCA_964636085.1 uncultured Nitrososphaerota archaeon | reverse complement strand
TGTTTAGGTAGACTGTCTGTGTGGTCAAAAAAGAAAAAGTAATATAGCAAAATAAAAAAGAGTCTATAATTTCTTATAGCAGAACCACCAATCGTAGCACTCATACTTCTTCTTGTTTTCTTCAGCCTCCTCAATAGACATTGCCGGCGGGATAATTACCTTGTCTCCAATCAATTCGTTGTTGGGCCAATTGGCTGGCATAGCAACACCATTCTCGTCAGATACTTGTAAGGCCTTTACAATTCTTAGGATCTCATCAATGTTCCTACCTAACTCCTGTGGATAATAGAGAACTACCCTAAGAATGCCCTTAGGATCAATAATGAAGACTGCACGCACAGTATTGGTTCCCTTCTTTGGATGCAACATACCTAACTTCTTGGAGATGTCGCCTAGGTCATCAGCGATTATTGGAAACTTTATCTCCACACCGAGCTTTTCCTTGATCCACTCGACCCATTTAATATGAGAGAATACTTGATCTATGGATAATCCTATTAACTCAACGCCTAGTTTCTTGAATTCATCGTAACGTTTTTGAAACGCAACAAATTCAGTAGTGCACACAGGTGTAAAGTCTGCAGGGTGGCTAAACAACACTACCCACTTGCCCTTAAAATCGTCTGGGACTCTTATTTTACCAAATGTAGTTTGGGCTTCAAAACTTGGAAACTTCTCGCCTAGAGCTGGGATTGATATCTGCTCACAAGCCAATGTGATCACCCAAGAATATAAATCAATTTCAGAATATATTTTATCGAATATATATCAAAAAAGTTCGAAATTAGAACAAAATATAGAATGCCTCAAACACAGAAACGTTAGAATGCCTTGGCAAATAGGAAATCTGGTTAGTTTACATTAGAATCAGGAGATATTTCAATAATTATATGTTAGGTTTTTTCCATGAAATCTGCTGTCAGTGTTCATCGGTATCAGTATTCTCTGGATTCCCGGAGCATTAAATTAAGATCATAATCCCTTATTTTCTCGTTTTTGTTAATTTTCCTTTTAGAGGCCTATATTTGGGGGACATTGTTGACAATAATCAGAAATAGAGGTTTTAGATATATTATGGAGGCTATGTTTTATATTTGGGGGAAAATAAGTATGAACGAACAATCTAACCCTACTACTCGAGCAGCCATGTATTTTCCATTTGGACTCCATATTATCTCGTGAGGAAGTAGCGGGCTAACAGCAATGGCTTTGTTTCTATCTACAGAAAATATCATTAAGTATGGAAAAGAAACCACGGCTATATATTTCCCATCTGGGCTCCAGGCCACCGAGTAAGACTCTGATCCGGGATTTATATATTTAAATACTTGTCTATTAGATCTTACTTTTTGGGCCGCAATTATCCCTAAGGAGTCGCCACAGACAAGCTTTTCACCATCTGGACTCCAACATAAACAATATTTAAACTCTTCGGGGGCCATTCTTATTTCATAGATGTATTCCCTTATAAGGTTCCGATCCTCTCTCGTCAGTTTTGGCTTCTCTATTCTATGGATTTCCCTCCATTTATCTGTGTCTATTATGGATATTGTTTTGGGCTCGACTATTGCGGCTATGTATTTTCCATTTGGACTCCAAGATAAGTTTTCAAGATATCCCACATTGAGGTGTACTATTTGAAGTTCATCCCTCTCCACATCGTATATGTGTAGTCCTCTTTTCGAGCTGTACGCTATTTTCTCTCCGCTTGGATTCCATGTGGTTGATATTATATTCCTACACTTGATTTTTTTGTAGAGTTTCATTTCCCGTATTTCCCACAGATATATATGGTTCTTGGAACTTCCAGCGATGTATCTGTAGTTTGGGCTCCATTTTATCTGGTTTAGTGGTTTTGGCGCACGTATAATTGCTATTTCTTGTAGTGTTGAGGTATCCCATATGTGTATTGTTGCGTCATTTGATAGGCATGCTACATATCGCCCATCCGGGCTACATTCTATATCTACTACATGTGACATGTAATATCCCAGTCTTCTAATAATATGCCCTCCACCTATGTTCCATAGGTAGATGTTTGTTTTTCCTACCGTTGCTAATGTGTTATTTGGGCCCCATGAGATCCCTCTCCTGGGAGGAGGCGATGTATATAATTGAGTGCTAGGTATCCGGAGTATCCATATTTTTCTACCCGTCCTCATGTCTATTATGTAGACGTGTCTTTTAGCCAAGCATGCTAGATATACCCCATTTTTACTCCATTCTATACTACAGGGCATATTTTTTGATATCTTTCCTAGTCTCTTCATGACAGCTAGTTCGTCGTTGAGTATTAATATGGTGCCATTGCTTAAGGATACAGCAATTCTGTTATCTGTTGGGCTCCACATAGCCATGTATATTTTTGACTCAAATGAAACCTCATTCTTCATATACCACTCATTTCTCTCCTCCTCTAGTAGCATTATTCTTTTATCTGAAGCTATGATTATTTTGCTGCCATCGGGGCTCCAACATGCCCACGATATACTAACGTCTTCCTTAAGATCTACATCTATGCGTCTATAATCCCCATCCACATTTATTATGTAGATGTCATTCTGGGCGGTTATGGCCAGTATTTTATCTCCATCTTTGCTCCACTCAGCCAGTCTTACTTCTATTTCTTCGTCATTCATAAATCTCTTAACTATCCTGAAATCCTTCGGGTCGATCATAACCAAGGCTCCAGATTCCTTCGCGAGTATGTATTCTCCATTTGGGCTCCACGATGGATTACTGATATTATCTATACTAAGTATCAGCTCGTTATTTCTCCATATTTCAACGATGTTTTTCATCGGACTTTTAATTGCATGACAAAGGAGGAATTTACCATCTGGGCTCCATGATATTGACTTTAACGTATAATGTTTCGGTTGTTTCCATGGTGGAATTTCTACTATGTGGCATATCGGTAGGGACTTCTCAGCCCTATATTCGGATACTATTTCTATTCTTTTTTTCTCCAAGGCCGATCTTATTGCATCTGGACGCTTATGGTTTCTCCATTGTTGTGTTATTTCGCATATTTCAGTTAGGCATCTAATAACAACATCCGCTATATCCTGATCCCCCTCGAGGACATGCAATATCTCTATAGCTTTCCTACTCCTCCTAGAGATCTTCATCAATGCATAAATTATTAACTCTTTCACATATGGACTCTTCTTTCTTATCGCTAGAATAATCTCGTTCATGTATCTATCTAGAACCCAAGGGTTTTTCTCTATTGCGTTTGCTAGACCAGTCGCATCATTATACCGTATTAGTTTTTCTATGGAATCCCACTCTATTGGGATCTCTCTTTCGATACATTCTTTTGTTTCAATTATCTGTATGAATGCTGCAGCTTCATAGGGGGACATGCAACGCAGAAACTTCATCATTTCTTCTCCATACTTTATTTTGGCTACGACTAACCACACTAGTATTGGTCCTAGTTTTTCTCGATATTTCCTATATATGTCGATTACCCCCATATGCTGGGAAGGAATAGTGTCTATGAGCTCCTTTATCTCTGCCCACTTTAATCCTTTTTTCTCCCTCCGCTCAAGTCCTACCAATCCTAAAAACCTTCTAAGTACCCTTGAAAACGATCTGCTCTCTTTTACTCTCTCCTTCAACACATTCCTTATTTCCTTGCTCTCTAATATTTGTTTCATTGCCTGCATATAGATGCGTTCTGGGTCATCGTAGCTTAGGTGTTCTAGTATGTGTAGCCATGGTTCTTTTTTTACCGAGAAAAATTCGATTAGTTCCTTTAAGATCGACACCTTTATTTTTTCTGCCAGTATTTTCTCAATATTGCTTAGCATTTGACTAAATACCTCCACCGAGATGTAATATATCCTACATAATATTCTAACGAGCTTCTCTAACGGCACCCGCCCGAAGATATCTGGCCTATATAAAACACTAAACAAGGTCTCTCTAGGAACAAAGCTTAGTAGGCTAAGCTCCCTCATTTTCTCGAGTATGGATAATAACCTTGGAAAGCGAGTAGGCTTCGTTATAATCTTCGAGATAAGATCCCTAATTTGGGAAACTATGTGATTATATGTGCTTCCTAAAGCCCTTATGTATGCTAGTGCATTAACCAACATTTCTGGGCTCCAACTCTCGTACTCTTTTCTATCATATACTGCCCAGATAATAAAATTCTCGGGGAATATCCTATGTATGTCTATCTCACGACCTAACCTTGAAAGGAGCCTTATACGCTTAAATAAACGCTTTATTCCCCTTAGCTTAGCCATAAGCCTCTTACTTAGCCTACTCATCACATCATAAGAATGCTCCCCCAACAAGCTATGTATTTGGAGGAACGCATACACCATTCGCCGCGCCGTCATTAATGGATAGGCCCTCGGATCAAAAACAAATTTTTTAATGAAATCTACCGGGAATACCTCTAGGATCTCCGATTCTGATGCTATTTGCTCAAAAAATATAAGGCGATCTGATAATCTAATTCTATACAACGCCTCCTCAAGAGACCTAGCAATACTGGTGATCCCAAATGTAAAGCGTAGAACCTGCTTTAGTGTTGCACAGTTAACGTTGAGTCTGGAAAGACCTATGAATAAATCCAAGATGTTTTCACCCACCAAGTTTTTCTTGATGATGTTTTGGAAATTCAAATCTCCCATAACAATCTTAAATAAATCTAAAGATGCCGTAGCGATACTGCATATAAATGCTATGATATCCTGCGGAGACACATTATCTAGTACACAAATAATGCGCTCTAGCACATCTTTATCCCTAAACACATCAGCAATTTCTTTGGGGGCTATACTTGCCAGTATAGCAATAATTTTACTTAGTTCATCAATAGTAATGTTTGATAAACGACTCCCCGAGAAAATAGACCAGAGTATCTCTCTCCTCCTAAAAGCATTCTTAACTGCAATATCTGGAAGATATGAGGTGCTTTCTAGCAGCTCCAATAACACGCTAGTGTCCGTGGTCTCAACGCTACTTGGAGTAACCATAGAATCGATTACATCTCCGCACATCAAAAAGTCCAAAATAGGCCTGACCTTAGGATTGTCACAAAAACCAATCGGGAGTTCTCGACATAGCCCGCCTTGTCGCAACAGTTGATACAGCCCCATGACCCCTCTGCCTCGGTATCTTTCAATATCTGCGATAATCCCGTTCAGGAATCCCACCAGCAAAAACAAAAATAATGAATAAATCTCTTTCTTAAAGAAACCGCCAGCAATAATCTCATGCAAATATATAATCCCTAAACCAATATTAGCCCCATTAGTGAGACCCTGCCGACATCTTTAGCTTTTATGAGTATTTACCTTGACCTAACAATTATGACATTCCTATTACTTCTAGCCTCCATTAAAGTGTTGATAGAGGAGATCTCGTATTAATATTATTTTTTTAAAAATTTAGTATACCTTTTATCAGAGTTATGTAAACAAGAATGGGGGTGTAGGGTTTGTATTACACAAACCCAAAACCTCTCCCAATAATAATTCTGCTTTTAGCAATCCTACTAATCAATACGGGGCCTAGATCCGCATCTGAACCCTATACTATCCACAAAGAGGACAGAACCTATGCCCCCTCACTCCTCTGGAACTTCAGTACTGGTGCCCGTATAATATGTGGCCCTGTCGCGGAGGATGTAGATAAAGATGGAAAAATAGAAGTGATTTTTGGTAGCGAGGACTATTATTTATACTGTATAAGTGGCACAACTGGATCGTTGGAATGGTCATACCAAACCCCTAGCGAGATAGCCTATTCATCTCCAGTAATCGGAGATGTTGAAGGCGATGGTACCTTGGAAATAATAATAGGATGCTTCGATGGGTATGTATACTGTCTCTACGCGAACAATGGTTCATATCGCTGGAGAAGCTCGACGCTCGGCATAGTTGAGACCTCTCCCTCATTAGCCGACGTAGATGGTGATGGTAAACTAGAAGTAATTATAGGAAGCGACGACTGTAGGATTTATTGCCTAAACGGTGAAGACGGCTCAATGAATTGGAACTTCACCACAGGCGCCTATATCTGGTCTTCACCAGCAATCGGTGACGTGGATAATGATGGAAAACTCGAGGTAGTCATAGGGAGCAATGATGACAAAATCTATTGTATCAATGGAGAGGATGGATCCCTACTATGGAACTATAGCACGGGTGGTTCGGTCGAGTGTCCTCCATCTATCGGGGATGTGGACGATGATGGATGCCTAGAGGTAATTGTAGGTAGCGACGACGGATATATATACTGTCTCAATGGGGAAGATGGAACAGAACTATGGAAATACTATACGGGTTCTATTGTAGGGCCAGCGCCGGCCTTAGCAGATGTGAATACTGATGGCAAATTGGAGGTAATCATTGGAAGTGGATACACATATTATTGTCTAAGTGGGTATGATGGCTCTCTTATATGGAAATACGATTGCTCTAGTAGCCTATACTACACATCCGCGGCTATAGCCAATTTGGATGACGATCCAAAGTTAGAGATTGTATTTGGAGATTACGCAGGAAATATTGTTTGTCTAAATGCAGAAAATGGTACGCTCCTATGGACATATGGGATATCGGACTCGGCCGATAATCCGCCCATAATATACGATGTCAACAAAGATGGATACTTAGAAGTAATCATTGGAAGCTGGGACTTCAATCTCTACTGTCTAGCAACGAATGGAGCAGGAATCGTGATATGGCAAGGTCTAGCAGGCATGTCCTTCTATCGGTGGAGAAATTATAACCAACCAGATACAGATAATGATGGAATACCAGACTGGTGGGAGGAATACTATGGTCTCAATAATAACGATCCCTCAGACGCAACACAAGACGAGGACTCTGATGGGTTATCAAATATGTTAGAATTCAAATACCTCACCGATCCACTCGACTACGATACCGACAACGATGGCCTAAGCGATGGCGATGAA
>CAZWPQ010000053.1:0-2564 GCA_964636085.1 uncultured Nitrososphaerota archaeon | reverse complement strand
CGATGAAATCAACACCTATGGCACCGATCCACTCGACTACGATACCGACAACGATGGCCTAAGCGATGGCGATGAAATCAACACCTATGGCACCGATCCACTCGACTACGATACCGACAACGATAGCTATTCTGATTATTACGAGGTTGAACATGGTACTGATCCCCTTGATCCGTGGGATTACCCTGGTGCTGGTGGTACTAGTGGAGCAACAAATACCTCAGGGGGACTACCAGAAACAACTACTTCTACTTCGGGAGAGGGATGGCAGACTACTGGGACTAAGCGGTTTGGGATAAGTAGAGGGTTGCTATATGGTATTGTATTTATAGGAATAGTCATTGTCGTAGCGGTGGCCATAGCATCTATGAGGCGGAGGGCTGAATATTATGACTTCTTCTAATTTTTTTGTATAGTGGCAATACTTAGTTGCAAACTACAGGTTTGAAGCAAAGTACTAAAAAATTTTAATTGATAAAGGATAGATTTTAATATATATCCTAGTAGGGAACGGGGATTATGGTGCACAAAGTAGTAGACCTCTACTCTATGATAGCCGAGGTATGCCCAGAAGGTAGACTCATAAAGAAACTACTAAACAAAGAAGACAAAAATTCTTTAGAATTTCTCGAACTAACCGCGAAAAATGGAATGAACAAAAACCTGGCCAAGAAACTATACTTATTTGTGAAAGACACGGCCAAAGTGTTTCATCCACACAAAAGAACGAGATAGGAAAGAGGCTGATAGAGACGCTAAAAAAACTTGAGAGCCCCCCAGAGCAAAGAATTATTGACTGGTTCAGAATAGTTAAGAAAGGATACCCAAAGGTCTGGGAGACCTTGCTTGAAATATCTAAGAATTCGAGGGATGAACGAAGGCCAAAGGTTTATCCTCTTTGCCTTCTCTGGCCTTATAATTTGAATCCAGCACTCTGCAACAAGATCAATGTGTTGATGTCGTACCTAAAGCAGCTTGCTGAGGAAAAAAAGTATATGAAAGTGTTTGAGGGATTACTACAGGGCTATAAAAACACGAACAGATGGGCAAGGTATCATATACATTCGTGGAATTATCACCATCTTGAGGTGTATGAGGTCGCCATAGAGACGCTAGACATTTTGAAGTCAAGGCTAGAGAGCAAGGATGCTAAAAGACTTACCAAGGACATCACAAAATACCTAGAGTCCAGAGTAAAGGGGCTTGTGAAGCATTGGGAGCCAAGGCAACTATCTGATACTCTGGTGCTTAGCATAAGTCAGAGTCATATTCTTGTCATTGGGTGATGTCATGTGTTTTTCGCTTTAATTATCGCTGATCTTCCACTAATTATCATCTGTACCGTACCCGTTGTTTTGGCCCTAAGGCTTACTAGGAGACTTGGCGATGAATATGCCTGGGTCAACAGGAAAATGATACATCTTAGTGTTCTTCCAGCAGTCTTTGCCTACGGCTTTATCCTTGCTGAACCATACTTGTTTTCGTTGGTATCTTTCCTTTTTGCTTTTTGGCAGTATTGGAAGAGGGTTAGAGGGGAGATTTCTCTGTGGTATCAACTAGAGGAAAATATTGGCGAGGTGTATTATTGCCTAGCGTTTGGTGTTATGTCTTTGGTGTTTTGGAGATATAGACTCTTCGCAATGGCGCTTATGCTATACCTCGCCGTTGGTGATGCCTTAACTGGTATTGTCAGGTTCTTTTACCTTCGGAGGTTTTCCAGTAGGGTTTTTAGGAGAAAACATATTGTTGGCAGTTTTGCGATGTTTTTGACGTGTTTTCTGGTGAATTTTTGTCTGTTTGGTGTGTCCTCTTTGGTGAATAGTATCATCCTAGCCACAATCGCTACCTCTGCCGAATACCAAAGCCTTATTGATGATAATATTGCTATTCCATTGTTATGCTCTATATACTATTATTTCGTTTGGATGCAACTTTTTCCTTGAGTGACAAATATTGGTGTTTGAATCCATGCTTGCCTATTTAGAGGTATAAGGAAACGCTCTTGCCTCCTTTTAGGTTGATAGCTTTTTAAGCTCCGAATATTTATTGTAATACTAAAGTCAAACCAAAAAAGGCGGGCCAGTATGCGGCGAGTAATCACACTAGCACCAGACCTAACCAACGAAAAAATAGCAGAAATGATAAGAAAAGCAAGATGGGGCAACCAGGTAAAATGCCCACACTGCAACTCAACAAACATAGAGAAGGCAGGACACGCATCAAAACCATACATCAAAAAATACCACTGCAAAAACTACGGAAAATACTTCAACGACCTAACAGGAACACCCCTATCAGGAACACATCTATCCCTAAGAAAGGTAGCACTGATAGCATACCTATACCTAAAACTAGGCCTCACAGGCGAGGCGATAAGAAGAGAGCTGGGCATAAGCAAGAAAGCCGTCCAGAGATGGATCAAAATAATAAACAAACAGGCAAAATTTTTTCAGGGATATGATACTGCTCGACGAGTCAGCGGAGGTCGATGAAACCTACAAGAATGCAAGCCGTAAAGGAAAGAAAACAGTCAAAAGGCCCAGAAAACGTGGACGGAAGGGGCG
>CAZWPQ010000052.1:0-9988 GCA_964636085.1 uncultured Nitrososphaerota archaeon | reverse complement strand
AATACGACCTGTATTTCAACCCCCTCCTGGGGAATTCTCTATGTTTCCCTATTTTTCTTATTATTTTCTTTTTTTCTTTTTAAGTTTTTCTTTTTTTCTTTTGGAAGATTGGTCTTTCTTTTGTTTCTTTATAAATTTCTTCCTCTGGATCTTCCATGGGTTCTCGGCCTCTTCGTTGTTTGTTTTGTTTTTTGTTTTTTCGGTTTTTTTGTTTTTGTGTTTTTATGTTCTTTTTTGCTGTTGTTTGTGGAAGTTTGCTGTATTTGTTTATTCTTTATATTTTATTTCTTGTTTTCTTCCTCTTTTCCGTTTTTTCTGTCCCCACCTTGGGACTGTAGTCCTTTTTGGTGGGCATTAATTATATGGAAATTCTGTATATAAAGTTGCTTATCTGTATGTGGGTTTTTGGTTATACCTGTGTATCAGTGGTGTATATTTCTTAGAGGTATTATGTGCCATGTTGTGATGTTGTACTATAGCTCTATTGGGTTTGAATTTATGGTGGTCTCTTGTTCTATTTTTCTTTGGTTTTGTATTTCTCGCTTCTGGTTTGGTGTCTTGACATTTATTTGATGGGGATCAATATTATCGGGTTATTTCTTTTGGTGTATTTAATGTTGGTGATTATTAGTTATGGGTGCTGGTCTTTCCAATATTTCTTCTCTTATTGCTGTTCCTGATGCTCCTAGAAGTAGAATTTTCGGTATGGGAGGCATGTTCCTACATATGTTCTTCTTATATCAATTTTTCGTCTCTAATTAATATAAATAATAAGGATAACATCATGGAGAGTGTACTGTTCCGTATGGTGGTACTGTTGGATATAGATGAACTCATAGAAGTGGTGGGGAGACATCACGTGCATGCATTAAGGCTGATAGAGACAAATGATATTTATGATGCCGCCGAAAAAGCCTGGATGGCTATAGAGACTATGAGGAAGGCTCTTCTCGTAGCTATTGGTGTGTCTTACGAGAAAGCTAAGAGTATAGCATAGGTTTGCCCCTATTTAGCAGACTGCTTAAAGCCCTAGGGCTGAGAGATATGCTAAGGACATACGAATCATTCTATTATAGGCTGCACACAATGGGATTCTATGAGTATCTGGCACCAACAGAGGACATAATCCATACAGTGGAGGTGGAAGTACCATCCTTGATAGGCAGAATGAAAGAAATAATAAGGAATATATGTGGTGCTGACATTTCGGATGTACTGAGGAGCTATGATGAAGCCCTCAAACTTAAGCGGGAGATCATAGCTAAAGACACACAACTAGCAAGGATATATGATAGCATAAACGACCTGTTGGAAAGAAAGCTAGAGCCCATCAAGCATACTCTATTAAGAGGCAAAACAAAGCGAAATCCAGCATAATATTTGTATGCCGATGTATCGACTAATATTTCTCATAGTGTACTGGATTTCAGTTCTTATCTACCCAACTTGGTTGCTAGTGCGTCCTGCTATTTTCTGTTTTCTCCAAAAGTGCTTTCTGCTTTAATACTTGGATTCTTGTTTGTTATTTTATTGTGTCCTATATAATCTCTGGAAAGCCCCAAGAAGTATTGTTGTTAGTGCTAATACTTCGTTATCTAGTAATGTTGAGATTATTGATTATGCTTTCCTGCTTGGCTGGTTTGGAACACATAGATTTCTTCCTCATACTGGCTATTGGAGGTGAAGAATGTAGGGTGGATCGAATTCTTTAATATGGAATATCTATCAAATTGTTGGGGTTGTCTATGTCGGGCGGGGCAATATGTCTCCTGGAAAATTTCGCAAGAAGGTATCGTGGGGCTATAGCTAGTGATGGTGATCTTGACGGTATTTTCGCTACAGGACTTCTTGTGCGGTACCTAAGGGGGATTGGTATAGATGTGAGGTATTATTATCCAAGTCCTAGGGAATTACGTGGCCTTACTGTTGATGGGTATATTCTTGTTGAATTGCCATTGACCAGGGGGCTTATATATCGGGGAGAAAATATACTGATTGATCACCATAATGGGCCTGCTAGGATTGAGCTTTTTAGGGATAGTGAGGTTGTCAAAAGCTTCTCGTTGGGTGAAGCTAAGAGTGTTGCTGATCTTGTTGTCAGGGTTCTAAATATTGATATTGACACAGAACTGCTGGATGCTGTTAATCAGATAGATATGGGGGAGTACAGAACGCCTCTCGCTGAGATGATTCACAAAGCATATCTCCTAAATATATCCAGCAGCGAAATGCGGATTATGCTCACGGAACTTGTTGCTGAGTGCAGATGGAATAAGATAAAGGAGTGGGCTGAGAAGGAACATACAAAGTGGAATAGCTTTGTTGAACCAAGAATTGATTACTTTGTGAAGAGAGCACAGGTATTAGTTCCAAGCGTTGTTTTCTTTGTATATAGGGAGGATAATGATATTGATAAGGCCGCTAGGACACCCGCGTTGATGAGGCTAGAGGATATGTATGATATAGTTATATCCATAGGAGTAGATGAGAACAATAATGCTGTAGCAGCAAGAATCGCAACAAAGAAACCAATAGACTTGACCAAGGTATTTGAACAGTTGCGTAAAATGGGCCACAATGCTGGTGGAAGAGCGAAGGTTGGTGGTGTCCAATTCAACAATAGGACATTGAGTGAGGTATTAGCTGATCTCAGAAAAATAAATTGGCCAAGACCAAATATTTCTGTGCGTGTAATCTATGCTTAGCCATCAATCAATTTATTCTACCCTGACACATTTTACCTATATCCAGACGCTATGAGAGAGTTAGATTATATAGGAGTACTGGAATTGGATCATAATTATAAGGCCGAATACACTCTTTGTGTACTGGAAAAAGTATCATACAATCATGAGGAATCAAAAGTATTTGTTGATAGAATTTTAGGAATTAATCATATCATATGGCGAATGGGGCAACACAAGTTCGGGACACCATCATTACCAAGATCTGAGATTTTATGTGATGTTATAGAGTCTAAGGCGGAGAGTATTAAAGACGCATTAATAAGTACGCTTTGGGTGGACGCTGAACTATACAACATGATCTACTATAGCATATTTTTCTTATCTAAAGATAAGGCAAAGAGAATTCTTAAAGATATTGTAAAGGTTTACTGTGGATTCACAACACATCACAGGGAATGCTATTTAAATTATTTCGCAGCACTAGCAAAAATGTTCTACAAGGTTATGAAGAATGAAAAGATGGATGAGATACCGTATCCCTGTGGATACGAAGCAAAAGATATAACAGATCGAATCCAGAAGGACTTAGGATTAGACAATGATACTGAATTCATAATTCTATTCATGGTTCAAGCTGTAGGAACTTATGAAGGGGCCTCTAAAAAGCGAATAGAAAATCAGGCAGAATGCATAGCCAACATTTTATCAAATAATACACTAAAGAGATATTCACATGCATACATCCTAATGAACGAAACTATCAAGGATCAAGTAGATATCTTACTTGATAAGCTTAGGAAGAAGGGTATAGAGAGATTATGTGGGTTATGTGAATGTTGTAAGAAATCGGGTAAGCCCGCTTAATCTGGAGTGAAGGTTGACGAAGTTTTAAGGGAGGCCAAAAAGACGATACTTATTGTACTGTCAGATTATAGAAAGAAGAGCGTAGAGGGAGTTATAAAGGGTCTTCCAGATAATTCATGTATTATCGTTATTCCAGAGTCAAGAATAGAGCCTAAGCATAGAGGAGATAGAATTTTAGGTGTTACTGGAAAGTACCTTGAGGGCAAAGATCTTAAAGATATAAGAGTACTATACATACCGCTAGAAGAAGTTAAAGTCCTTAAGAAAGCTTTCTCAGGGGGATGTTAAGGCCAAAGGTGGTACATGTGGCGTTATATTCACCGATGAACATATACTTCAGATTTGAAATAGAGAAGCCAAAGGAATTCCTAAAGACATTCATAAGAATATCATCGAGCTACATGTTTACGCCCGACGCATCATTAGATTGTATTGAGAAATTAGATATCGCCATTGGATACATGAATGAGGATTTAAGGAAAATATTAGCATTGCTTCCCTACAAGAGGAGGAATCATTGCGGGAGTGGCCTTAAGAGAATTTATGACCTTCTTTCCTATCTTTCAACGAATCCAGTAGCATTCTATTCGGCAGATACTGTGAGAATAATCACCAAGGAGATGCAAGCGTGGGATCCAGAATATCTTACATTTGTACATCATTCGATAAAGAAGTTGTTCCCAGTAGTTAAGGTTGCAGGCCTACCAGAATCGATTAAAGTAAGCAACGACCTTGATACTTTAGCCTTAGCAATAGCGGCACTTACATCTGGGATTCATCGGAATGGAATGGAATGGCTCTAAGGCAGGTGGCTGCACAATGGGTTGCCGCTAGGTTGGCGTTTCATGATAGTAACCCAACTTTGCTTTCTAGGTTGTTAGCCAGCATCCTCGAAGATTCTCTCATATGGTTCCCAAAGATGCTAAGACTTAAAAGAGGTGCCTATGGTTCAGAATTTATACATAGTATTGTAGCAACCCGTCTCTTTGCATTAGTACGTGAGGTCGATAAGTTTGAGTATTGTTTAATTTGTTCTATAGGAGAACTTCTACGTAGCGTCGGGAGATGTAAATTCGTGGATGATGTTGTTGGAAATATAAGCCTCAAGGTATCACAGATTATTCAAACATTTGCTGGGGGAGAACTCGATCCTCTGCTTGGCCGACTAGTCCATCTAGGGCGAGCTCTTAGGGGCTTAAGAGAAAAGTCTGATAAGAAGTACGACTCTATTACACTTCTATTAACTGAACAGAGCAGTCCAGCACAGATACTATATATAGTAGACTATATTCATAAGATCCTAGAGAAGGAGATAACGATACACTTATTATATACACCTCAAACACTTTGGAATAGATTGTTGATCGCCGATTTTACGGAGCACATAAGCAAATATTTGGAAGAGAAATACGGAATTAAGCTCAAAGAAAGCCAAGAGGAGAAAGGAATAGTCGCCACACCAGTTCCAACAGCGTCTCCGGTCCTCATAAGAGCGATTCTCAAGGATAGAATACCTAATAATTCCATAGTCATAGCACAAGGCATGCTGATACCGTCACTACTAGCACTAATAGAAGGCTGGAGAGAAGGAGCCAATAAGGTGGTATTATTATAGGACATATCTAATAATCTTAGAGAAAACATACAGTACCGCTTATTGATACTGGGTAAGTGGCGATCCAAAGTCTGTGAGCCTGAATTGCTGGTTATTTTTTCTTGCTCCTAGCTTCGAAGTAAGAGATTATGTATGAGCTCACCTAGGGTATTTCATGGGCTGATTTCTTCGCCGCTGTTTGAGATATCCGCTTCCCGTTTGAGTCCAAAACCATAACTACCTTAAATTAATAGTAATCAGGATGCTCTCTACTCTGCCCAATCTTGTGTGGTTATTCTTCTTAATATTTGTTCTAGGTGGTGTGTTTGGGTTAGGATTATAGTTTGGTTTTTTTCTATTAGTTGTTTTGCGGATTGTGTGAATCCTTTGTAGGATATGAACCAGTATATGTCTGCTTTCCATATGTTTATTGTTTCTTCTATGTATTTTGCGTCTATTTTTGAGATGGTTATTTCGATTGCTACTTTCTGGCCGTTTTCTAGTAGTAGGTCTAGTTCGTAGATTTTGTTGTTTTTCTTTTTTGTTGGGTTGAATATTACTTTTGTGGGTAGTTTTATTCTGCTTAATTTTGTTTCTCCTAGCTCTCTGGGGTTCAGCGTCTTTCCTAGGAGTGTTGCCACTAGGATTTGTGCCATCATCTCGAAGTTGTGGCTTGCTATCTTTTCTGCGATTGCTACTCTTTTTTCTAGTTCTCTGAATTTTCTCAGTATGGTTTTTTCGTAGGGCATTACTATGTTTATCTCTGGCAGTTCCTTTCTGGCTTGTATCCATGTTGCGAATGTTCTGTTGAATATATACAGTTTGTTGTTTTCTTTTACTATTAAGCCCAAATCGAGTAGTTCATCGACGTATTTGACTGCTATGCTGTAATCGGTGTTGAGAGTTCTGGCGATTTGAGATGCTGTTAATGGTTTCTCGCTCACTAATTCTAATATTTTTCTCAAATATCGTTTTCTCTTGGCATGCATGATATACTCTGTCCACATATATCTGCAGTGCTCGTAGATCATACCTCTAGTTGTGAATACTTCTTGGTAGTATGCTAATTCTAGTGCCTCTTTGATCGGTACTTCGAATATTTTAGTTAGTTCCTTTGCTCTTTCTGTAATTGCATGTATGTAGAATGGGAAGCCCCCAGACATCCTTAGGATTCTAGCGGCTAGGCGCCCAGAGATGGTTTGTTGGAGTATTTTTTCTGCTAGCTCCCAAGTACTTTTTAGATTGAAAGGTGTAAGCTCTATGTTTCTCAGTTGGAGAAAGTACCTCTCTCTGAAATCCTTTGCTATCTTCCTCATGATGGATCGAACCGACCCAGACAATATTAGGAGAGTTTTGCTTCTAAGCATCTCTCTCATTATACCCAGCGG
Source organism: uncultured Nitrososphaerota archaeon (assembly GCA_964636085.1). Classification (GTDB taxonomy): domain Archaea; phylum Asgardarchaeota; class Njordarchaeia; order Njordarchaeales; family Panguiarchaeaceae; genus Panguiarchaeum. The sequence goes on along the minus strand of CAZWPQ010000052.1, from coordinate 3,455 downwards.
ATCTACTTTCTCGCTTAGCAGTGTTATCAAGAAGTCTTGGAATTCGTCGAGTATGAGGACTGATGGTTTTTCGGATTCCACTAGCAATTTGAATATAGATCTTAACTTCAAATCTAGCTTGTCAAGGGTCATGTAGTTTAGTAGTTTGTTTAGCTCGCCTCCTTTCAAGATGTCACTAGGGGACCTCGCTAGTGTTTGTATATCCAAAAACCTCACTATGTTACCATAGCCCCTCGTTTTAAGCCAAAATAATACCGCTCCAAAAAACCTATCTACCATCTCTCTTGGATCCTTTGGGAACCCCTCAAAATCTACGTATACAACATTTATTGTAGGGTCCCTAATCGCTCTCGCCAGAAATTCCTTGAGAATAAGCGTTTTCCCAGATCTCCTAATACCAAACAGTGTGAAGCCTTTGAAGGCACCCCTTCTTACATCCTCTAAAGCCAAATCTAACATCATTAATACATCTTCTCTGTTGGTAAATAATTCCCTCTCGATGCGGGGGTATAACATTTCGATATACATATCATAGACACCAATGTCCTAGACAATGCTGTCTATATAATAACATAAAAGTATTTTAAAGCAGATTTTTTCGACAACACTATTCATAACACTACCCAGCAACACCCAAAATGACACACAACATCTAACGGCACAACCAGCATGCATCCAGACAACAAGCAAGTGTGCGTCCATGGACGCACAGCATGCGTCCAAGACCCACAGCCCCAAGAACACCCTCCTGTCATCAAATATAGCCAACATGGCCATGGGTTTTGTCCAAGAGAAACTGGACGCACAGCATGCGTCCCGGACGCACACCAAAAATTTGAGAAAAACTCAATGCACAAAGACCCCACTTCTATTCAACAAGGAGCTCGATGTCCGAGGTTTCAGCCGAGGGAATCTGGACGCACATTGTGCGTCCCTGGACGCATGCATTGGGGCTTGTCTGGTGGGCATAGGGGTTTGAATGAGAAGGAGCCTATTTTGGTGATGATTCTGTTTCTGTTTCCTTTGATGCTTCTTGCCGTTCCCAAAATGATCTCGTGTGGGAAAGCTAGATGCTGTAGAACACCAAATAATTAGCCCAACAGTTCGCCCATTGCGACAGACATTGTGTGTTTGGGTTTTCAGCCTACATGCACGCTTTCTTCGCTATTGCTTGGGATGGAAGTTTGTTTATTTTACATTTTGTCTTACTTATATTACTTTATCAGTTATATTGTTTCTATGATAAATTGCATATTCTGTGTATAGAAGCTAATGAAAACTTCAAATCGATATCATGTATGTGTGGAATATATTTTGATTTTCATAGGGTTTTCTCCGTCTTTTCCAAATTTTAATGTTATTTCTACTCTACAACCAGAACGGAGGAGGGACTATTTTTCCACTTTTCTCTTCTATCACATATCCCATATCCTTTAATATCTTTATTGTATCGTCTCTTGTTATTCTTAGAGCCTCTGCTATCGCACTTACATTCTTAAGTTTCATCGCTATCTTATGTATTTGGTCTCTAGCACGAAGTAGTGTTCCTTTTGGATAATATACTTGCGCATTTGTGAGAGAAGGCTCCATCTTCTCTTTAACTATGTATTCTATATCTTCTGGTAGTAAGCCTAATTTCAGCATAGACTGTTTTGTAATTTTTCCTGCCGTGCTTAGGATTTGATATATCCTCTGCATTATGCTTTCCCAAAACTTTTTATCGTAGTAATATCCAGTCTTTCTAGACGGGTATGCTATTTTTCTTAAGATAGATTCTATATCTGCTGATTCAATACCTAGAACTTTTTGTAGTTGATCGACACTAACGATTTTCCTCCTTTCAAGGAGTTGCTGAATTAGTTTTTCTTTTGTAAACACTTTTCCGTTCATAACGGGATATCCCCAAATTCTTAATTGTTCTTCTATGTCTTCTGGAAACAACTTAACATCTTTTACTATTCTTTCAATATCTATTGGTACATGTTCTCTCAATATCTTCGCAAGGGTCCTTAATGCAGTATCATAATGGTTTTTATGATACCAATACTCTTCCCTTTTGGATTTTACTGCATAGTCTGCAAGTTCAAGAAGATTCATTATATCTTGTTGATCCAAACCAGTCTCTTTTGCAAGAATTCTTACACTAGCTACTCCCCATTTCTTTAATGTTTGTTCTAGATCTTGTCTTTCCTTTGGCTGAATCGCTGGTGATGGTATTGCCTCAATTTCTGTCAATTCTACTCCTATTCTTGGAATTTCTACTCTCAATTCGCTTATTAGTTCGTCTACTGTTTGGTATCTCTCATCTGGCTTTTCCATTAGGCATCTAGATATTACGTCTCTTAGGTATTCTGGCGTCCTCTTATAGACCAATACTACTGGTTTTTCTCCCTCGATCATCTCGTAGAGCAGTATTCCGAGCTGATATATGTCGGTTCTCTCATCAACCCTTGACATATCACCCAATTTTTGTTCTGGAGCCTCATATCTAGGAGTGTACTGAATCACGTTATCATCCTCAATAAGGATTATCGCGTCCTCCCAATCCCCAAGCTTCGGGGTGTTCGCTTCATCAAGAAATACGTTCTCTGGCTTTATGTCCCCATGCACAACCCCCCTCCCATGGGCTTCTCTCAATGCGTTCGCTATCCCTAACGCTATCCCAATTGCGAGGCCTATCGGAAGCCTTTTTCTCCTCTCTAATATTTGCCTGAGCGTTTTTGGATAGTACTTTGTTATGAATGCTGCATTTTTCTTGTTGTATGCTATGAACTCAGCCACGTTTGGGTTTTTCTTTAGTTCCCACCATATCGTTGCTCTCTTCCCATAGTGCTCTATTTCTCTTGGTGTTATTGTGAATGCTGGGGCCTTGACAACTACTTTTTGTCCATTCATCTCCCCTAGCCATACGTTCCATCTTGGTGATGATGATAGTTTCTTGATAAACCTGATGCCCATCCATATCACGCTGGTGCCCGTATCATATATTTTATTTCAAATAAAAAATGGATGTAACCACATAATGGTTATCTCGTTGGAATCATACGATGTAGGGCATGTGGGCTGTATAGCTGAGAATATGGTGCGGTGAAGGGGGATAGATTCAACAGAATAGGGAATAAACTAATTTCCATTGGAAATAACGGATGAATAAAACATGCATGCAAGCTCAATCTCAAACAGGCAATGTTGATGTCCCTATATCATGAAATATGAAAAGTCATGGGATACTCATGGGACAGCTACACTGTCCTTTGGTATCACCGTTTATAGACATATAAGCTATATACAACGAAAATGAAAATGCTAATAGTTTTTTATCTGTCCCATATGAGACACCCACACGAAACCTTAGGTGGAAAGCGTTTCATATACATGACACAAATTTTATTGCTGGAGATTAGATGGAATAGGGACACTATCCTCGATACATCTGCTTTTAATCATATGCTATG
>CAZWPQ010000051.1:0-10162 GCA_964636085.1 uncultured Nitrososphaerota archaeon | reverse complement strand
GGCCTAGACTGGGCAGACATACAAATAATGAGCGATGTCAGAAAAGAAGCAACATTCCCCGAGGAATTTCGAGACCCTGACAAAGCAATATTTGATCACGTAGACATCACAACATACCTCGGATTCAAACATAGGGTAAAGCTTAAAGTACCTATAACAATAGCGGCATTAGGCTCAACAAAAGTAGCGGCCAAAAATGCAGAACATATCTATGGTGGAGCAGCAATAGCAGGGATACTCACAGTAATCGGAGAAAACGTATGCGGGATGGATCCCAACTCAGTAATAAGTAATGGAAAAGTACAGGACTCACCAGACATGAAGAGGAGAGTAGATGCATTCAGAGAGTGGTGGGATGGAGAATGGGGAGACATAGCAGTACAAACAAATGTAGAAGACCAAAGACTAGGAGTAGACATATACGCAATAACAAAACTAGAGGTTAACGTAATAGAAAGAAAATGGGGACAAGGAGCAAAATCGATAGGGGGGGAGGTAAGAATCTTCGACCTAGAAAAAGCAAAAATGCTAGCAGAAAGAGGATATATAGTAATACCAGACCCAAGAGACCCAGCGGTACAAGAAGCATTCAAAGCAGGAACAATAAGGAGTTTCGAAAGACACTCAAGACTAGGAATGCCAACACTAGAAGGCTTCGTAGAAGACATAGAAAAACTAAGAGAACAAGGAGCAAAAATCGTAGGCCTAAAAATGGGCCAATACAGACCCGCAGTAACCGTCTGGGCCCTCAAAGTAGCATCAGAAGCAAAACTCGACTACGTCACCTTCGACGGCCAACCAGGAGGAACAGGCATGTCGCCATGGCCGATGATGCTTGAGCAGGGCGTTCCTACGATCTACATGGAGGCTTATATCCTCGAAGCTGCTTATAGGCTCTGGAAGAAGGGTAAGCATGTCCCACATATTATGATGGCTGGTGGTTTCATCGATTCTACACAGATCTTTAAGACTATTGCTCTTAGTAGGTGGCCTAATGGTGGTCCTGGCCCATTTGTGCGTGCTGTTGCTATGGCTAAGCCTATACTTACTGCCGTGTTCAAGGCTAAGCTTTATGGCGAGTGGGCTGAGAAGGGTGAGCTAGCCAAGCGTAACAAGGCGTTTGCTGAGGTGTATGGCGGTAGGGTGGAGAGTATATTTGCTGTATATCATGAGTTGAAGCAGAAGTTTGGTGATAGGGTTAAGAAGATCCCGCATGGTGCTATTGGTATCTATTCCTATGCTGAGTACATTGGTGTGGGCCTTAAGCAGTTGATGGCGGGTGCTAGAAGATTTAAGCTTGACTTGCTTGATCGTTCTCTGCTTGCTGCATTGACTCCTCATGCTAAGGAGGTTCTTGGTATTCCGATGATTCATGAGATTGATAGAGATGCTATCGACGCTATTCTAGAGTAGATCTTTTTATTTTGTTTTGTTTAGGACTGATTTTTTAGTGTATTGTATCTGAAAATTGTTTGGAGTTATTGCCTTGACAAGATGTTGGATGTAGATCGTTGCTCTTCAGTTGTGGGGAGGGAAAGGCTAGCTTTTTCCCTTTTCTTTTCGTAGCCGTTATGTCTTCATTTGTAGAGTAGTTTCCTCCCACAAGACAATGTACGTCTCTGGCCTACTGGTGTTTGATTGATAGATATACTATTTGCTGGTTGAGCATATTTTTATGGTTTATTTCTGTATTGCAGATATATTATGTTGTTTTGCTATTTGTTTTTGACGCTATTACAAGTTTTTTTGAGATTTCTAGTGCGTTCTTATAGAGCTTATTAGCGAGTATTTTTTCTATTATTGTAAGATTTAGATCAGTATACCTATGAACGATGATGTTTCTAAATCCAATCATTTTTCTGAATTGGCTGGCTTCGCTTTTCGTTATTACCTCTAGATCTTTTAAGATTAGGGGGATTTCAGAGTAAGTTGAGGGTGGTTTCTGTCCTTTTATAGATATGACATATTGCCCAAGGTCTATTAAGGCCTGAATGATTATTTGAAGGACATGAACGACACCATGAAAAGTAATATAGTTGTCCAGTATTTCATCAATGCTCATTTTTTCGAGTAGCTTATCAAGCTCGGCTACATTTTTTGCTATGACAGCATATAAATCATATGCTATCAAGGTCAGCCCCTCAGAATCCTAAGGAAATTCCCTACAGCATTATGTTTTCTAAGGAATATTTGCAGGTCGCAGTAGAGTGAAATGGCCCTAACAAAATCCCTATGGTATGTATCTCTATCATTTATGATGATTGTTATGCCATTTGTATATATGTCATAAAGCATATCATATGGAACATCGTTTTTCTTCTTAATAGGTAGAATATCAACGTAATCTTCCTTCACACATAATTCCTTAGAGATAAAGAATGTTAGCTCCACGACCAAATTAATTATGTCGCTCTTTTCATCGACTCTTACCAAGACATCTATGTCACTTTCATGGTGTGTGGAATCATGTATAGTGGAACCAAAAAGGATAGCATATTTTATATGTGTTGAATATGGGAATTTCAGCAATGCTGATCTGATTTTATCCACGATTTCATTGATATTGTCTATTTTATATTTCAATCTTATCTCCAAATATAAGTATTAATATAAAACTAATAGAATATAAACTCTGCGGGATTTTGATTCTAATGAAGGATATTCTGTGTATTGGCATGTAGAAACTTTTGCGGCTAATACTTAGGTCGTGAGGAGATTCTTATTGGGATCATTACGTGGATTTAATGAATCCTAGCTAATATGAATTTTTTGTCTTCGAACTCCACGATCTTGATTAGTTGTTTGTCAAAGAGTTTTTGTAGGACTTTTTCTGGGTCTAGTCCACATTTAGACAATATTTTCTTTGCATACTCTATACTGAGTGGATGCACTCTTGTTGTTGCAAGTATGTATCCTATGGGATCGTCACGCACTTGAAAGTCAAATGGTTCTAGATGCCCCAATATTTCGACTCTATCTTCTCCTATTTTCCTAGAAAAAACCGCGTATGCTAGGACTAGTTCTTCTTCAGTGGGTTTCTTAACCCAATTCTCCGTAGGCGGCCTGATAGGTATTGATAAATATGCCTTCTTTGGTTTGATGTCTTGGATGACTGTAGCGATGTTCTCTAGAGTGCCCCTAGATGTGTTAATATGGTGTATTAACATTGTTTCTGTTATTATTTCTCTATCGTATGTCTCGGAAAAATTCATGATCCCTTCCAAGACGCGATCGTATTCAAGGTCAGGGTGCGGCCTATTCACTTGGCGCCATAAGTCCATGGTAGCATCAATTTTTATTGATACTAGGTCGAATTTAAGAAGATCATCAAAAACATCACTCATCCAGATTAATGATGCATTGGTAAGTATCGCTAGTGGCTTAGCTGTCTCTTCTCTAAGAGTTTCTACAATCTTCCCCAGATTAAGATCCAGGGTAGGTTCGCCATTTGGGACAAATGTTATGTAGTCCACATTCACATCCTTTTTCAACACGGTAAGAATCTCATCCACAATCCTATCTGGATCCGAGTAACCATATCTCCTAATTGTCAAAGCTTTTGTTGCACCTAACTGGCAATATATGCAGGAATACGAGCATATTTTAGATGGCAAGTTATTAATACCCAGTGAATAGCCAAGTCTGCGTGATGGGACAGGCCCAAAAACATATTTAAACTTATCCATACTATATCGCCAAGAGAGATATTCCTATACCCCCCTAACTCCCTCGGAAATTTTTTTCCTCAAATCTGGGTCGCCCAGAACGATTTTGGTTAAGGCTTTTAGTCTTTGTATTGTTATGTCGTGAACCCTATGCTCAATAACACAGGCATCACTATCTGCGATATCCTCAGGCAAGAATAATACATGCTGGAGAAATCTCTTAATAGTAAGATGCTTATCGAGAATCTTGCTGGCGGTCTTTTCGCCTTTTTCGGTGAGCAGTATAGCTTCCCTTTTAATATATCTGATGTATCCCAATTTCTCAAGCCTCTTCAACACACTAACAACAGAACTTGGGGCAATATTAAGCATATCTGATAAGTCCCTAAGCCTGATATATCCCTTCTTATTCTTCAGAATCAACATAGCTTCCAGACAATCCTCCAGGGCTCTTGTTATTTTTTCAGTCCCAAGCATTGCTATCTCCAACACTTAAACATAACGAAAATTTCTTAATAAGAGACAACCAAAGCATAGTATTCTCCTTGCTGTAGTGACTATTTTTTTCAATTCTGATTATAATATTATAAAACTAATTATAAATTTTCATTTATAAAACAAAATTAGATAATTCTAATAAAATTAGATTAATCTAAATGATTCTGGTGCATGGCTTGTCGCGATGGGGGGCTAGACGGTTGGCATATAGTTTATCTAGTATTGATATAAGAGTAGGAAATGTGATTCCCTTAGCAATGCTCAATGTTGGTGAGGAAGGAATAGTTGTTCGTGTGTTTGCTAGAAGAGGAATGAGGAGTAAGATTGCTGGGATGAATATAGTCCCTGGAGTTAGGGTTAGAGTATTGTGGAGGGGGTCAGGTGGGATCATGATACAGATAGGTGAGTCGAGATTTGCTATTGGTTTTGGGATGGCTATGAAAATTTATGTGAGGAGGATTTAAATGGATGTAATTAGGTTGGAAGAGCTCAAAAAGGGCGAAATTGCCGATGTTGTTGGCTATGATGAAGAGACACCATTAAATCTAAAGATGAGGTTCGCTATAGGGCCTTATTCGTGGTGTCGTTGTGGAGATGGCTGGGCCATCTATTGGTGACCCAATAGAGTTCAAGCTTAGGAATTATTTCCTGTCTTTGAGGAGGTCGGAGGCTCGTTATATTAAGGTTAAGAAACTAGGTGGTGGCCAATGAAGGATATAACAGTCGCAGTTATTGGAAACCCAAATGTTGGAAAGTCCACTCTTTTTAATGAGCTAACTTGGGCAAAACAATATGTGGGAAACTGGCAATGTGTTGCGGTCGAAAAGAAAGAGGGCGAGAAAATTTTAGGAGGCTACAGGATAAGATTTGTTGATCTACCTGGAACATATGGCCTTGGAAACCTTCTCGGTAGACGAACGCATTGCAAGATTTTATATAAAATATAGGAGTATTCCAATATATAATTAATAATATATAGTTTTTCAGAATCATGGAATCCTCAGAGGCCGTTCCTAGCTAGGCGTCTTCTGAGGGTTCTGTGATTGTCCTAGAAAATGGTGAATATTTATGGTTAGAAGGTATCTATTATTAGCCATGCTATTCATATCCATCTCGGTCCTTATTATTGATTTGAAACCACGGAATACGGCTAGTACAGGTAATAAAACTCTGCACTATTTGGCGCTTCGTGGCTTTAAAAATCTTGGTCAAACTAATAGACGATACTTTGATAAAACAGATATTTACAGTTCTAGTGTTTCTATGGAAAATAATACTACCCTCATCGTCTGGGAGAGGCCAAGGACATCGAATTCGCTCATTTATATAATCATTGAAGATGTCGATAGTGACACACAGAATGAGATTATTGCACTGGGTTCGTCGTGGGAGTATAATTATTATATCTACTGGATTTTGGTGTACGAGAATAATTCAGGGACATATACATTATCTGCATCAACTAAAGCACTGATACAGGATAGAGAAGACATAAAATATTCTGGTTTGATGACAGTAATTGATTATGATAATAATGGCCAAAAAGACATACTCTTTCTAAAACGGTATCCTAGGGGAGACTATCATGACTCCTATATATACGTTTATGAGTATAATTCCTATGGACTTACAAACGTATTCAATCAGCAATTAAGAAACTATGAGACCTATAGTGCTACGAAAATCTGTGGGGGCGATGTGGATGGCGATGGGGTTGATGAGTTGGTTGAGGTTGGAACATATCTTGATGACCCAAGTTGGGGGGACTATAGGACATACATTGCCATATGGCAGTATAATGGCTCAGCTTTCGTAAAAGAGGTTCAAACGAACTGGGCTCTCGCCGACCCTACATACTGCTCTGGATGTGGAATATATGATGTCGATGCTGATGGAGATATAGAAATAGTGGTCAGATCTCATTACTCCTCTCAACCTTGGACCTACTGGTATTTATATCATAGGATTCTTCGGTGGGATGGAACGACACTAACAACAGAGGCTTCTCATTCGTATGGCTCCCCATTGGGTTACCGTATCGAGGGTGTTGGGAGTGATGTAGAGTTTTTTGATGTTGATGGGGATGGAGTCGTGGAGATAGTATCTCCATTCTTGACAGCAAATACAACGGAGAATAGCAATAATATATACAGAGCTGGAATTGCAATATATAATCATAATGGCTCAGCCTTAACAATGGAGGCTGCAACGAATTGGAGGGAGCCAAATGCGAATGATAATAGCATACGTACCGTTGCATTTAAAGACATAGACAACGACACAGATATGGAAATAATTGCACTAGGCTACTACCGTAACATATCACAGAACAAAATTTGGTACATGTCGGAGGTATTCATGCATAATGGATTATCAATAGATTACGAGGGCAAGTATGAGCTTGCAACGGCACCATTGGGTTCCCGAATGATTTTTTACGCTTCAATAACCATCGGCGAAACTATTTTTATAGCAGGTTTTAATTCTACATCACCCTACACAAAAAGGAATACTGGGGTAATCGAAATACACAACAATACGAAGGTAGCATTCTACTGGAAGAGACCCAATGTTATTGTGCATATACGTGACTCATACATATACGATGCTGACGGTGATGATAATGAAGAGATGGTATGTCTAGGCATTTCTTATGAATATGATTATAGACATCTGTGGGTATTAGTATTCGAGAACTACACACAATACCCTGAGCTAACAGTAGAGGAGGAGCTTAGGAGTACGCCTAGAGATGAATCGGAAACATACTATTTACGCATAATCGACTATGATGGCGATGGAAGGCAAGAAATATTACTTATATGGGTTTATGGATCCCAACCATGGACTATAGAAATGAGTGTACTGGAATATGATTCTGGTGCCCTAACATATTTATATAACCAAACGCTAAGGAATGCAGAGTATTATAGTGGTGGACACTTCTATGTGGCAGACCTAGATATGGACGGAGTGCAAGAACTAGTAGAAGTAGGAACTCTTATTGCGGTACCTGGGTGGGGAGATCTCAGAACTTACGTGGCCATCTGGAGCTTTGATGGAACCCAGTTCTCCTTAGAAGCCGAGACAAACTGGAGCAAAGCGGATCCTACTTATGGTAGCGGTTTATATATAGGTGATATCGACGTTGATGGCGAGATAGAGATACTAGTTCAGTCAAATTATGCTAGCCAACCTTGGACGCAATGGTACTACTATGTTAGAGTCATGACATATGATGGCTCTTCCTTTTACTTGGAGTCTGACGCATCTTGGACGCTTAAATATGCGGAAGTTTCAGGAGGATACTATACTCACATAATTCAAACGGACATAGATTCTGATGGGGTTGATGAAATAATAACATATATGAGGGAGAGAAATGCTAGCAATGTATATTGGGGCGCTATACTAATACTAAATTATAATGGATCAAACATTAATCTTGAGTATGAATATGTATGGGAAAATATTCGTTGGGCGGGCTCCAGCTTATATTACTTCTTAAGATATGATTATGATCTTGATGGAGACGACGAATTAATATTCAGCGGTTCATACAAAATAGGTGATTTCTGGTATGGAGACATTCAGCAACATTATTATGATGGCACCACAATGAACTATGAAACATCAATACAGCTCTTCAACACCACAAGTTACATCTACTGCTACAAACTATTTCTCCACTCAGACTACATAGTTTTCTGCGGACAAAACACCACGAGATCATGGGGAACCACAGGGCTTATCAAAATAGAACTAACGCCAGACTCCGACAATGATGGGCTATCGAATAGTTTAGAGGCGCAAATAGGAACTGATCCATGGGATCCTGATACAGATGATGATGGTTTGACAGATAGTGAGGAATATATTATACACAACACGGATCCCCTCAACTGGGATAGCGATTATGATGGTATGTCGGATGGCTGGGAGGTTGGATATGGTCTTGATCCTCTAGATGCTAGTGATGCTTCTGGTGATGTTGATGGTGATGGCTTGTCTAATCTTGGTGAGTATCAGAATGGTACCGATCCGCTTGACTCCGACACTGACGATGATGGTTTTGAGGATGGTTATGAGATCGAGCATGGTACTGATCCTCTTGATCCTAATGATTATCCTATTGAGACCTCTACAGAGACTTCTGAAGAGACTCCTACAACTATTGGAAGGGAGTTTTTGTGGTTTTATGTTGCCATCGTTTTTGTCTTAGTCATTGCTGCCTTGTTGGTTGTTCGTAGACACTATTCTTCTGGTCTTTAGTTTTCTTTTCTTTTTTCTTTGCGCAACAAATTGTGCTGCGTCTGCTCTGTTGTCGGATGTAAATTAATTCCCTCCCGATCTGGTTTTTCCTTAACTCATACCTCTAACAAATTAAGGACGACTAGAGCACCAATCACATAGCTACTGATGAGATGACATAAGTTTCTTGTGGGTAGGAAAAATGAAACAAATAAACATTTTTTCGGTGATTTATCTTTTTTATTCTTTTCATAGGGTTGGCATCGCGTATTGAAGAAAAGGCGTTGTATTTGGTGGTTAAAATGTCAAAGATGGGTACTCCGAGTGGATATATTACTCTATCATCTGGAGTCTCATTTTCGTGATAATATGTCCTTTGAAAATACTTGATTTGGCCTTCTTTAATTTTTCCTATAATATTACAAATATATTTGTAATATTTATAAATGGTTATAGACAATATATTATTGGTGAGTATGGATGTCGAAAGACATGAAAAAATTCAAATGCATGAACTGCGGAGGTATTTTTGAAATCCCCAAATCCGCGTCTGATCCTATACGTTGCCCACTTTGTGGAGCAGGTCCTGGGCTATTGGTACAGGTGTTCGATGATAAATCTACAGGTACAACTACTACTCCTCAAGCAACTCCAACAGCTCCCCAAACTCCACCGCCGCCTGGAATTCCAGCCCCCATGAAGAGATTCCTTTGCTATAGTTGTAATAAGATTATTGAGGTACCTTATGGTGTTCCAAAGCCAGCTCAGTGTCCCTATTGTGGGGCACCCCATTATATGATCCACAGGCTAGATAAGGGATGGGCGAGAGGAGGAAGAGGGAGAGGTGGGGGGTGGAGAGGCCCAGGCATGATTTATTAGGCTAGGTGATGGAAATGTTATCCTTAGAATCTTTTTTTGTTTTTCCTCCCTATATTGCAATCGTTATCGGTATAATAGTAATCCTAGCCATACTATACTATGTATTGAGACGCATATCAGCCATTAATTCAGCTCATGTATACGATTTACAACCGCGATCAAGTAATGCTGATAAGTCAGTCCCCATTTTAAATAGAAATGTGTACTATCAAGGGCCTCCAAGATATTATGGCGGAATGTACTACGGTGGCCGAGGGATGCGGGGAGGACGAAGAAGAAGGCGAAGGAGAGGGCGGTGAAGGGTATTGATGAGGAGAAGGAGATGGCGACTGCAGGGTTGTTGGAGAAACTACTACAACAACTTTTTGGCAGCATTTACTGGGATACGCTGGGCAATTCTCAGAATCATTGGGGATAGGGAGAAATCAACTAGCGAGATATTTAGGGAGCTTGCGATGAACTATGGTGTTAGTATCCCTAGATCCCTACTTTATTACCACTTAAGTGAGCTTGAGAGAATGGGTATTATTGAAGTTTCGGGATATAGAGAGACGGGAAAGGGAGGAGCGCCAGAGAAAGTTTGGAGGGTAACGATAAGGAGGGTGGTTATAGATATTTTATCTGGTCAAATTATAAAGGAGAAATAATTTGAAAATGAGTTATAATGTTATAATTAAATTTATAATATGAAGAATAATCATGGTGGTAAAGATGCCGTGGTATGGTTGGTGGCCTCGTGGTAGAGGTAGAGGTAGAGGAAGGGGTAGAGGAATATGCTATTGGTTGTGGCTAAATGCTGTTTATAGGGGCAATAATTATTCTCAATGGGGCTTTTGGGGGAGGGGGTTTGGGAGGAGATACTGGCGGGG
>CAZWPQ010000050.1:0-11026 GCA_964636085.1 uncultured Nitrososphaerota archaeon | reverse complement strand
CCATCTTATAGACTGTCTCAGAAACATCAAAGACAGCGACGTTCAAAAGCTTATGATGAGAATCTCAAATGTGCTGAGCGAGCTTAAGAAGCAATATAATGCCGTATCAGAAAGCGTCCAGATAATCCGCTCCATTTGTAAAATCCCACACAACCCAGAGGACCTCAAGGGCAGAGATGTCGGAAGATGTCTCATTGCCTATATTAGACCTCCTAATGAAAAAATATATTCTATACATATGACGATCCCTACATACCTAGGACAAACAACGCTATGGAACCCCATTGAGTACTTTAAGAGAAACATTCGGCATGCTACTGAGTGGCGCCACAGCAACGACTTTTGTGTTCGTTGGGGGTTCATAGTGTTTGTCATGTATCCTCACCCTGAGGCTATGCTTGGTCTGCTAGAGCTTTTGGCTTAGAATTCTGTCTCGGAGCGCTATAGGTGATTTTGTGCTTACTTGGACTCTATTGGATTGTTGGCTTATGGTCGAGCGAACTTAAGAAACTGCGATTATAGTCAGTACATAAAAATTGGCATGGAGCTTTAAAAGTAAAATAGTCGCTATAATTTAGAAGACCTTCCGAAATATTGGGGGGTTCCTAATGGGGAGGGCTATAGCTATTATAATTCTGGCAGCCCTAATTATTGCGAACCTAGGCATTGTTGGGATAAAAATAGAGAAAGAATCCAACAAAGAGATGCGAAGAATACAAATAAGAAGCATGGGAAAAAAAGGGGATAAGAGGCCATGGGCGACGGAAATAAGGGAGCATCTGGAGCTTTGGGCGGGGACAGAAAATATCCTTATGAATAAATCCCCAGTTGTGAAAATCAAAAAATCCTTTGGGGATATAGAATTAAAAGCGATGTGGGGAAGACAACCATTATCATGGTATATGATTATTGATGAACCAGGATACTATGAGCTGACGGAGAACATATTAGACTGCACAAAGGAATGTGGAATATATATAAATGCAAGCAATGTAATCTTGGATGGAAAGGGACATACATTGGATGGGGTCTACAATGAGACTAGCAAATATGGGATATATGTCTACCATGCAACAAATGTGACAATAAGAAACATCATGATAAAGGAATGGTATTCCCATGGAGTACTTCTAAATACATCATCGGGAGTGGTTATCGCAGACAGCATTATACAATATAATGGGTATGGAGTGACAGAATACTATTGCTCAAACAATACCATTGCGAATAACACAATATCGGATAACGTGTATAGTGGAGTCCTTATAGATAGTGCTTCAACAAGCAAAATCTTGAACAATACAATATCAAACAATCAGCATCACGGAGCGTTTTTATGCCTCTACTCGGAAAATAGCATGGTGATGAGAAACCTTATAGAGGGCAACCAGTATGCTGGTATTGCCATCAGCGGGAAACTAAACATAATCACAAATAACACAATACTGGGAAATGGCTGGAGTGGTATATGCCTATGGAATTCTAATAACATTGTTGCGAACAATACGATAAAACGAAACACGATGAACGGGGTATATCTGTGGTATTGTTCGAACAATACTATCGCAAGTAATATAATGGAAGGCAACGGATATCCAGAAGTAGCCCTAACATCATCTAATGAGAATACCATTATGGATAATATATTACGGAGGAGCAATGTAGGGGGGATCTACTTAGAAGAGGAATCTAGTGGCAATGTCATCATTAATAATACGATCTATACATGTTTATTCTATGGAGTCTATCTTATCCAATCCCCGGCAAACATTATCGAGAACAACACGATACATAATAACAGACGATACGGGATATGCTTGACTAACTATTCCTCAAACACCACGATTGAGGGGAACACCCTCAAGGAGAATGGCTTCTGGGAGATAAAGCTTGAAAATGTCTCTAACAACGTCATCATTAGGAACCATATATTAAGCGGAGAGACCGGCATAACCCTTTTTACATCTGCTTCAAACAACACCATCATATACAATACGATAGAGCACTGCCGGGGTTATGGAATATACATATATGATTCGCAGAACAATACAATATATCTGAATAACTTCATTGAGAATATGGAACAATATTATGTCTATGAAGGCTCCCCAAATAGATTTTACTCCCGCAAGAAAATAACATACTTCTACCTAGGGGACTCATATACAAATTATGGGGGGAACTATTGGAGTGATCACGAGGGAAACGATATAAATGGAGATGGAATAGTAGACGAGGCATATGGGCCCGATATGTACCCATTGATATATCCAGTAGCGATAATCAATGGAAAAATAACGATAGACACACCACCAACGACAGAAATAATGTGGCCAGCGAGAGAGGAAATATTGAACCAAGCGACAATAATACTAAGGTGGAATACAACAGACTTTGAAAATGATATAGATCATCACGAAATATATGTGGATGGAAACCTGGTCAATGGTAGTATACCTGCATCGCAGACGAGCTATGTATTGACGCTCAGTGAAGGAATGCACAATATAACTATAAGAACCATGGATATGTCTAGAAACATGGATGAGGATACAATAGAGATAACAATAGATACAACACCGCCAAGTATAATCATATCCTACCCGCAAAACGGAGAGGTTATAACCACACCCATTATAACTATAGAGTGGGATGGAGATGATGAAGTATCTGGAATCGACCACTTCGAGATATATGTTGATGGGAGTCCTATAAACACAAGCATACCTGTATCACAGACTAACTACACACTAGAATTAACTGAGGGAACGCACAACATAACAATAATGGCTGTTGATAAGGCTGGGAATATTGGAACTGATTCTATAATTGTAGAAATAATTGCGACGGTAACACCTACCACAACAGCTACGAGAGGCACTGGATTTAGATTAGTTTACCTTGTTTTGCTTGGTGCTTTTGCTATCACTTTTGCTGTTATTGTATTAATACTGGTTAGGAGAAGGGAAAGGTGGGCCATTTAGTCTTTTTTATTCGATAATTTTTAACCCATTATGCTTAAATGTGTCTATTTTCCAGTTTAAAGCCACTTATATGTTTTCCAGTTCTTATGGGATAGATAGTATTTAGGTTCCTCAAGTTTAAATCATGACACAGAGTAAGGTTGATATTGAATATTTGTATTACATATAGATTTTGGTGAAGGTTTCTAGCAAAGGTCAAATAGTAATTCCTAAGAAGGTTAGGAAGAAATTAGGTATAGGTAAAAATTCGATCATTAGGCCCAGCGTCATGGGAAAAAAGATAATCCTAGAGCCTTCTTCTGAGCCTCCAAGTGAAATATTTGTCAGAGCTGGAGAGAAAATAGTTGATAAAGCAATTAGAGAGGTAGAGAGCGATGAAAAAGTGCTCCACCTTTTGAAGGATCTCAGGATTGAAGACTAAGATAGTCATCGATACAAGCGTTATTGTAGAATATATAGATAAGGCTGGGCCATGGCACAAATATGCTAGGATAATATTTAGTGAGATCATACGGGAACGTATAGTCGCGTACATTCCAATTATCACTTTATCTGAGATACTTTACGTAGCAAAGAGAGTTTATGAGAAAAGGAGAGTTCAAGAGCCCAAGAAAAAAGCCTTAGGCCTTATAAGATGGCTGTATCAACATCCAAACATAAGAATCGTTGTTATGAGACTAAGAGCTATTGTCTTGGCCAGCCTAATTAAATCTAAGTATCGCTTATCGATATCTAACTGCTATGTAATTGCCCTAGCGAAACTTCTAAAGGCTAAACTTTTTTCAGGAAGAGAGAGGGAGATGTTCAAGCACGTAAATATATTAAAGAGAGTCTATGGAGTCATCTTTCTTGAAGATTATTAGTCTACATAATGCACAGAATGATTAAAGTCCTTGGGGAATGAGAATAGATGGCTATGTCGTGCCGTGCTTTTAATAAGCACAATTAATATTATGTCACAGGGAGATGTAATTATATTGGGTAGTGACACTATGGATAGTGGGTTCTTCGTTGGTCGTGAAGAAGAGCTACAGCAACTAAGGAGATACTATAGGCAGTGTTGTGATAGGAGTATTAATTGTGCAGTTCTGCTATATGGTTGAAGGAGAACAGGTAAGAGTGCACTGGGCGCATCGATTTGTTAGTGAGGTTGGTGGGGTCGTTATAAATTGTTCCTGGATTAGTGATCCGAAGACCCTTCTTATTCATGTCCTAGATGTCTCTAAGGAGATATGTCCGAGGGAATTGATTGAGGAGTATATGCGTTATCTTGATATGGAGGATAGAATGATTGTTCTCAGAAAAGGCCTTGAATTATTCGTCAAAGCTAGTGAAAAATTGGCTAGGAGTATTGTGGTTGTCTTGGACGAGTTCCATACACTTATAGATAAATTATCTTACAGGATTGCTAGGGAGACTAGAAAGAAAAAGAATATTGTTGAAGGCGATATCCTGTGGCTTTTAAGAGAGTTTCTCGAATCAAAACGTGTCCTCTGGATTTTGGTTACGTCTATTGGATGGGCAAAGCTAAAGGAAATCTATTTTTCAGAGGCCAAAAAAGAAAAACCACTATTAGGAGTTGTAATCAAAATGAGGCTAGAACCACTTAAGAGAGAAGAGTCGATGGAATTGGCTACAAAATTAAGTCAATTTTGAATAGTTGAAAAGTTTCTAGTATACATTCATCTATAGGTGCATCGGATGAATCTTAAAATTGTAGCAATACCCCTGCTATTCGTTTTTATCTATTCCCTAGCTAATGTCAGATTAATGGTGTTTAGTTTCAATGAAGAAACCTTCTCTGTTGGTGATGAGCCTATCTCAGTAAAAGTAATAACCGAAAAAAACAAGGAACACCTTGGTACTGTTTTATTTATTCATGGTTATTCTGGCCATAAGGAAACACTAAAACTATTAGCATACGCTGCGGCCTCAACCGGACTTGTAAGCGTATTGGTTGACCTGCCAGGCCATGGTGGAAGCGGAGGATTTATGGAAGCTAGGACTGTTAATCTTAGAATTTCACAATTTGAGGACAGTATTCTTGAAGTCGTAGAATTTCTCAGAGATAAAGGCTGCAATCTTTCGAAGCTCTCAGTTGTAGGCCACAGTATGGGAGGTGCACTAGCGTGCTATCTGGGGATTAAGTATGATATTTTCGATGTAGTTGTTGGCATAGCCCCCGGGATTGGTTATTTCGTTGATATTGAATCAGAGAATTTTAGTTTATATAGACCTAAAAATCTTCTCATTGTTCTGGCCGAAAATGATATAGTGATCTCTGAGAAAACTGTTATTGACGCGTTTAAAGAAACCATCAATCAGGGTCTAGAGTTTGAAAAGCTCTACAATGTGGATGGTCACTATAGAGAAATCATAAAGATACCCAAGACTAGTCATACGAGCATAATCTATAACCATAAAACTCATAATGTTGTGGTCTCTTGGATACATAAAATCCTTTTTGGCAGCAATATTACTCTGCAATTCGATACCCAGGCATTAGATAGCTTCTCTAAATTAGCAGTTATTTCTGGGCTACTAGCATTGATCCTCCTAATAATATCTGTTTATGGGGGATACGACGAAGATAGAATAAATATTAGTGGAAAGATCTTCCTTTTTGTGATTGGACTTAGCTTTATTATGGCCATGGTAGCAATTTTTATTTTGCTCCTTACACGGATAATACTGTCAGCTCTGACAACTGGCTGTGTATTAGGATTTGTATTGTCGTTTATTATAGTTAAGCGCATATCCATTAAATCAATTATAATCGCCTTTAAGCCCAAAAACATTGCCTTGGGTCTAGCCTTGGGCTTTGTGCCAATAGCAATTAGCGAGATGACTATGGGGATTGCAAGGTTCAGCTTTATGCCTGGGTTCATAAGAAGAATTTATGCTTTTCCAATTTTCCTTGTGGTAGCGATTTTCATTTTTTGGTTCTACTTCAGAGTTAGTATCCTCAACAAGAGTTCTAACAACATTATATATGAGATCTTGGATATTATAGTGCTACTATTACCGCCGATAGCTCTTATTATATTGTTCACATCGATGATTGCTCCAAGAGGCCTTGTGGTAATTCTTTCCATATCTAGCGTTCATATCGCCATAATATTGGCTCTTAGTCTGTTCGGTCGTTACTTGGGCAGAATGGATTTGGACATGAGGATAATTTTCTGTGCCACAATCTACGCTATTCTTGCGATAAATCTCTCTCCAATAACAAAACTAATAATTTAGTTATGACTTTTTTTATGTTCTATAATTTATATGACGAGAGTCCCCTATATCTAAAAACCTAGCCTTCTGAGGAACCAAATACGTCATATACATTTATGTAGATTCTGCTTCTATTGGGATCGATCTCTTTTCTCTTTTTCTTATCCTTATACATGGGGTATGATCTTGGTGCTGTGAAGTCGATTCCTTTTTCCTCCAATGCACGTATTACTACTGATAGGATTTTTTCGACAAGGGGTTTGTCACCCATTATTCTGATCGAGGCCGATGGAACCTTCTTTTTTTCTGGCATTACCTCCACCTGGAGGTATAATGGTAATAGAAAAAAGAAGTAAATTTACTTATATTTATTCATGTTACGGTTTTTCTACCCTTATGCAATACGCTTTATGACGAGCTTGCCTTGCTGGACGCCGAGATCCCTAGCGATCCTCATACATTTTGCTGTTAATATTACGTATGTTG
Source organism: uncultured Nitrososphaerota archaeon (assembly GCA_964636085.1). Taxonomy (GTDB): domain Archaea; phylum Asgardarchaeota; class Njordarchaeia; order Njordarchaeales; family Panguiarchaeaceae; genus Panguiarchaeum. The sequence continues at coordinate 4,331 of CAZWPQ010000050.1, read as the reverse complement.
GCTTATCCAGCTTATATTCTGTTATGCTTTCATAGGCCCCCATCCCCTTAGCTATAACTAGTTCCGATTTATCGAATGCTTCTTTAAACTCATCTGTAGCCCACTCAAAAATTACTCCAACAAAATCGCCTACCGCCACTATGTTGTCACAGTATTCTTCAGCACCAAGCTTTATTAGTTCATCTACAGTAACATCATTCAATATTGGTTTTGATCTAGCAGCCATAGTTATGGACTTCACCATACCCCTAAGATACTTTACCACATACAGATCTATTACTGCTTCGCCAGCATTATCCAGTATATATAGAACCCTCTTCCCCTTTATCAATTCATAGAGACCTCTTGATTCGTCTATCACCAAGTTTTCCATGGCTCCTAACATCTTCTCCTTAAACATATCCAAGGAGAATTCATGGCCTCTGATAAACCACTCCATCGAGTTAGCTGCTGCGGCCAATACCATGAATTTCCTAAAGTTCTCATAGGAGTAATCATCATAACTAAGAGAGCCAAATACTTCCTCAGCAACATTCCTCGCAACTTCATTGCTTTTTATCTTTATCTCCCTATAAAGATCATCAACACCCAGAGTTTCCATTATTATTCTCTCTCTTTGAGTACCAAGTATGGCTGGCACAGCATCGAGGTTAAAATTATCCACCAAAAAGCTAGCAATCCTATTCGCGACCTTTAATATAAGGTTATTGTCATTTGTGATCATCATAGCGGCCCTTATAGCCCTCTCCAAGAGGCATATATAGCATTCCATACCTACCTTCATCTACATCCCCAAAGCTCCCTAGATGAACATACAATTTGAAATAAATTCACAAATAATTGTAGGCCTCTAATGCTTCTAGGATCTTGCCCGCACGACGCATTATTTTCCTTCTCAAGTAATATGACAGCGGAATACATCCAAGTGCGAGGGGTGCCGCCATAATGCGATAGTTGGACATAAACACCAGTGATAAGACAAAGGGAAGAAATATATAGAATACCAGCAAGACACCAGCAATTATTAAGGCACCAGTTGTCCGTAGGGCTTTTCTTGGGTTCTCGGCCTTGTAATCAACATATTTTGTGCACACATATGCCGATATTGCAGAAGCCAACATAGCGATACTGATAAGAAGCGCCAAAAACATTAATACGGATAACAAATCTATACCAACAATCAATAAGAGTGGGATCAGGATTACTGTTGATGCATAAGCAATTATCTCCCCTAGCAGCGCCTTACCAGCAATAATATTATCTGGCTTTACTGGACTTGATAGTAATATGGCCATATTTCTCCTCTCCAATGCCAACGATACTTGAAGAATCATCATGGGGGATAGTATCACCAACAATGTTGAGAACATCAGCACCATAAACATCATAATGAATGGATCCTCGCCAGGAGATCTAGCTAGATTTAGTAGCATGACGATCATTATGATAAACACGAAAACAAATCCCGACAGCATTGATGGATCTCTAGCGAGTATCTTTATTTCCTTGTTCAAAATCCCGCCTACCTCGGATCCAAACAGCCTATATATAAGTCCTCTCCTATATTTATGCTTGATTACTATCCTTTCCCTAGGAGCCTTAATTGCGCCAAGAGTATACTTAATGGTTAGGTATCTTGATATCAATAGAATTATCACAACCGGAAGAATCAGCCCTGCGATAGGTTCGGCATACATTGTTACTCCAGATTGTGGGAGCAGGGGACTAATAATCCATCTAAATGGCGAGAATTTATTATTAAGAACTATACCCAATGAGTTCAAAATAGCGAAAAACGCATTATTGGGCATGTATATCTGCACATAAACATATGCGAACAGGCACACAGTAACTATAGACAAAAATACTTTCTGTCTCCTTGTTAGCTTAACATACAATATCCCAATAGCCACACCAATAGAAGCAAAACCAGTTATTGCCATTGTCATTAGCAGCAAAAACATGAATATGGCCCCAAAGTTATAATTTAGAACCAATAATACGGCGACAACGGGTGGATATGCCAACATTAGGTAGAACAGAGCAACCGTGAGCGAATTGATAATTATGAAAACAATGAACACAGTCATAGGTTTTAGTGGCGACTGCAGCATGAGGTCTATTTTATATCTTTGCCCCTTCCTAATCTGGGTGACTATACTAAACCCTAATGATACCGACAACAAGCACAAGAAGAAAGATAATGAGATCATATCATGCAGTATCATGTCCCTATAATCCAACAGAATTTCCTTAACAAATGGATTAGAGACGATCCTGAGTACAAAGAATACATATAATGACATTAGGCCTATACCAATAATAAACCCAACTAGTCTCGAGGTCTTGGATAAAATATATCTCTTGAACGCCAACAGTTCATATTTCATTACGATCCTAAATGCCTTAACTATTCCCATTTCTTTTCCCTTATCTTTAGATATTCCATGATAAGATCATATTCTGGGCCGCCCGTTAATTCGAAGAATATATCCTTTAGCCTCTTATCTTCTGAAGTACTCTCCCTAATCTCAGATGACTTTCCTTCCCATATTTTCTGGCCCTTGTGTATAATTACGATTCTGTCCGATATTACCTCCGCTACCTCTAATATGTGTGTGCTAAAAAGAATAGCGACACCTCTCTTTTTCAGCCCAGTTAATATTAGTTCTATCGTAGCTAGGGTTTTCGGATCGAGACTCGACGTTATTTCATCAATAATTAATACCTTGGGGTCATGGATAAGGGCCATTATAAATGATAGTTTTCTCTTCATACCCGCGGAGTATGTAGAGACAATATCATCCAACGCGGCCCCCATCTCTAATATCTGGGCAAGCCTTATCAGTTCCTCCCTCTTGGCTAGAATATTAACACCCCACAAGTCAGCAATAAATCTTATGTTCTCATAACCAGATAATGATTCATACACATATGGTTCATCCGGAACAAATCCCATATTTCTCTTAGCCTCTATAGGGCTCCGTGTTATACTATAGCCATTCACAATAACATCCCCCATCGACGGCTTTAATATACCAATAGCTATCCTCATTAATGTTGTTTTTCCACTACCGTTAGGACCAACAAGAGCAACGATCTCTCCACCACTAACGTTCATATCAAATTTCTTCACAGCGACCCTGCCGTCATATTCCTTCGATACAGACACAAATCTTAACTCGACCAAACCACCACACCAATACATAACACAATAAACACAAAACAAATCTCAAATTATATTATACACTATTAATCTCGCTAAAAACTAGTCCGCTAGAGTGTATATGAGAGCTCATACAAAAGAGCGTTTTTAGTTGAAAACATCCACGAATTAATGGCCCCTCGATTTCGAATTTTTGCTCAATCTTGACATGTAACATAAAGCAAATATTCTTGTAATAATTTTTCACCATTGTAGTGGGTATTTTGAGGACATATCTGATTTTTTAATTTTCTTACTAATTCCTTTCCGCCCCTCACCTTGTTCTTTAATCCGGTAAGCACCCCCCCTATTCAAAAATTTTATATCGTTTGTGTGAATACTCAACAACTTTTATCGACCTACCAAGGGGGATATATAGCGCTCTATTCCGACCTTAATACAAAATTAGCTATCTATTACCTAACCATTTGAGATAATTGTGCTTATGATTTCCTTTCCTTTATATAAAAAGTGTCCTTAGCAGTAGTGTTTTTTAGCCTCTAGGTTTTTTGTCAATCTTGCATAGTTTACTATGACGTCGGCAACAGCTACTTCATAAGCTTTGTCATCCACATATACCTCTATCTTGTTTTTGAGCATTCTACTCAGTCTTTCCGAGAAACTATATCTCCCCTTCTCAAGGTCACTACCGATAATCACTATATTTGGATAGTTCCTATATTTTTTAGCTAGTAGAAGCCACTCAACTATCTTTCTTTCTAGCCATTCGTATTTCTTGGGGGCTTTGGATTTTTCCTTTATAGCGAGCCTAAAGACAAGTATATCTCTTACAGATAATAGTGTTGCTCCATCTATCACTCTCTTCACTTCTGATAGTAGTCTCTTCTTCTTTTTTCTTGTTAATCTCCTAAAATGTAGCCTTCTTTCCCTTATATGCCTCGATAAATAATTATACAGTTTCTTAGCAACCATAGAGCTTTTATATATTACCACGCACACATACAATACCTTGCCCTTAGCCTCCCAAGAAAAATCTATTCCAGCACTCAAGAACAAACACCAAAAAATGAAAAGTTAAAAAGAGATATTCTAATTTATAATATATAGGTTGATCCTCGTGGTTATGCACCGTATGGAGCAGAGGCCACGAGGGGATGATGCTGGC
>CAZWPQ010000049.1:0-11071 GCA_964636085.1 uncultured Nitrososphaerota archaeon | reverse complement strand
TAGGAACAATTGGGACGCCCAGTTCTTTTGATAATGCATCAACATCAATATTAATGCCTTTAGACTCGGCAATATCCATCATGTTTAACGCTATAACAACTCTAGCACCCGTCTCAATCAACTCCAATGTCAAATACAAATTTCTGTCCAGATTGGATGCATCCACAATATTCACAATAACGTCGGGCTTCTCGAAAACAATATAATCTCTCGCAATACGCTCATCTATCGAGGAAGCACCAAGTCCATAGGTCCCGGGAAGATCCACAAATCTAATTTTGTAGTCACCAAAAATTTTTTCTCCCTCTTTCTTCTCAACTGTAACACCTGGCCAATTCCCTATATATTGTTTCGCACCAGTCAACTCATTAAACAATGTGGATTTTCCAACATTTGGATTCCCAATAACAGCTACAACTATCTCCTTCATTTTTCACCACCAAGCTTTCTAACCTTAATATAATGAGCTTCAGATTTTCTGAGAGAGACAAAATATCCCCTCACCTTAAATTCTATAGGGTCCCCCAAAATCGAACGCCTAATCATTTCGACAACAACACCACGAGTGAGCCCCATACTTACAAACCTGATCTTTAGATTAGGAGGAGTCTCATCATCATAGCCTATAATTTCTGCGGACTCTCCATCACTAAGCTCATCCAATCTTAATACCGGCATTTATATACGCCTCACATAAATCTTCATGGCGATTCCGAAACCTAAGGCGAATCTAGACTCACCAATCTGCACCATAATCCCCCCATAGCCCTTCCACAAGACCTTGACCCTCGTGCCTGGAACAATGTTCATCCCAACAACCTTACTTCGAAACCCCCTTCCCGCATAAACATGCTCAATAATCCCCTCTTCATTTACACTAAGCATTGCAAGGGGGATTACTCCACTTTGATTTCCAAGTGGGTTGAATCGTATATGCCTTCCGTATCTGAATGTACCCCTCCGCATTAACATCACCGAATCTTATTAGTATGATCTAATTCTATTAGAATAATCTAATTTAGTTTTATAAAGGAAATTTTATCTACTCGTTTGTAATAATGAGAATTAGTTTATAATATTCCAAATTTAATTGAAAAAATTGGAGATCATTGCAAGATGCCCTAAATATGCTGAATGCCTTATTAATGATATTCCTGTCCTTATGTTCACCCATGTTAGTTTATTCTTTATCTAACATACAAGGGGTTCTGGTGCTATGCTCAGCCTCTCTTTATCCTCTGCATACGCCTCCGGCATTGCTCATCCTACTACACTTTCGCCCTCGAATTCGATTCCTATATGTCCCCTATTTTCTCGACACGTATTAGGAGTAGTTTGAATCTTACATGCCTCATGGGTGGCACGAATCGGTACAATCCCACCACAAAAAAACAACACCAACCAATAAAACAACATACATGAAACAAAATATAAAACAGGCAAATTTCCATGTCAACCAGTGAGCAGAGAAAACACGCATGTAGGCTGAAAATCCAAACACACCTGATTTTGATGTCCCCACAAGATGGAACATGAAAAATCATGAGACGCCCTTGGGACACCCGCATCGCCCTTTAGCATCATCGTTTATAGGCAAATAAGTTGCATGCAACATAATTGATAGTGTTAATTGTTTTATGCCTGTCCTATACGAGACACCTGCACAAAACCTCAGGTGGAAAGTGTTTCGGATGTATGGCACAATTTTTGTTGTTTGGGGTTATGTTGTATAGGGGCACTAACTTCGATACTCTACTTTTAATTATATATTATGTTTGGCATACGTTATTATTATCGATTGTCGTTATTAGGCGTTTCGTTGAATGGGACAGGTGGATAGTCATGAGACAGACAGAGAACATCAAAGCCAAGGTTAAACATGGACAACCTCCACGAAGAATCAATTTTTTATCTGAGGGATATCATCTAGAATCTCGTTATTTTAGAATTAATAAAGGGTAATGCTGTGGTTATTTCGTTAGCCTCTTGATGAATTCATGATACTCCCTCATTTTATCCTCTGGTATTGGATTGATAATTGTTATTCCTTCGACACACGATAGTTTTTTGTCGATCGAGAATATGATGTTGCAGTTATACTTTTGTGCCAGCGCTACTAGGTAGCCATCCCATGACTCTACATTGTAGATTGATGCGACATCTAGCGACTCTATGGCGTCATCAATACTCACGTCCTGATAGAAAGCTGGAGATCTTGTGTTTAGGGTTTCTGTCAATGCATCCTTCGCAGATTTTCTAGAGACTCCTAAATAATTGACCATTATGTGATATGCACCGATAAATGTCGTTACTGGGATTAATGCTCTAACATCTTGCTTAAGAACTTTTCTCAGGAACCTTAATGCGTCTACTTTAGCAGGATTGTTGAAATGGCCTATAACTATTATACCTACATCGACAACCCCGTTAATCGATTCCGAGCTTCCTTTTGACATATTCGTCACCAAACCACTTACTGCCTCTAGGCCTGAAATACCTAGCCTCCACATTCATATTAATCATTTTCTCGAACCATTTGTCGACAACTTCATCTATATTACTTACGGGCCTAATCACTATCATGGAGCCCCTCAACTCTATCACGAGTATGCTACCCGTTTTAATGCCAAGTTTTCTACGTATTTGGGCTGGAATTACAATCCTCCCAAATTTGTCAATACTCACTCTAGATTTCATTTTTTTTCACCAAGTTCCATAATATATGCCAAATGCCAATAATATTACTAATAAAGATCGCTATTTATTACTAACTTTTTCTATGAAGATTGAGTTTTTATGGCGGAATCAAGATTATTCTTGTGCATTTCGAAAATCTAGGGATTATAGAATTGTATGTGTATAAGACTGTTTATTTTTTTATTTTATTTTTTCGTATTTATTAGAAATATATAAGGTGGGATTATGAAGAAAATGTATATGCTAACTCTTCTATTTATATCAAACATATTGCTTGCCTTACTGGCATATGCGGATAGTCCTAACATACGACCTCAGGGCGAGAATGTCATAGCAGAGTATGTTATAGAACCTGATACTAATGCCACCCTAAACCTCCCATTGTATTCACCCCCTTCAAAGCTTAACCCTGTATCGTCTAATTCAGAAATCGACTGGGAAATCCTAGGACTTATTTTTCCCAGTTTTACAGTTTCCAATCCATTTGACTATACAAACTTCCTCTCCGATTTACCCTGGATTCTATCATCTCCGCCTGTGTGGACTGTGGATTTATCTGAGAACATAAGCTACTGGACGATACAGTTGCGTGATGACATATATTTCTTTGATGGAGCACATTTAACCTCCGATGATGTTGTCTTTACATTTGACCTTATCAAGTGGATCTACCCATACTCGGACAAATGGAAAGAGCTGGGAGAGATCCTTATAAATGCTACAAAAGTTGATACTTATACCGTCAAAATCTTCCTTAACACAACCAGTCTTCTGCGTTCCCAGAAAGCACTAATTATTGTATTCCCAAAACACATATACGAGGTTGGATCAGTATGGGGTGGATCGGGCACATTTCCCACATGGGATGTCGCACCACAGCAAATAGTCAACCATGTTGCTATGTCCCCATCAGACCCTATACTTACTGGATATGGCCCCTTTAAACTCTCGGATTGGAGCCCTAATGGCCCATGTTGCAATGCCAAGGAATTCCTATTTGAGAGATATAGCAATTATTTCCTAAGGGCTGTCAATGATGTGGGGGAGATTATTTGGCCCTGGCATGAGCTCGATGAGGAGTACATTGATAAGTATGGAATAGACTCCCTAAGGGGCCCATATGTAAAATATCTAAGGTATAAGGTTGTATCAAATAATATCCAGGTGGTCGAATATCTTAAGTCTGGAGATATAGATATGGCCTCTGGGGCATTTCTATTAGAATTTTATGACGAGCTTCTGTCCGACGGTTTCACAATAGGGCGGGGACATAGACTATATATCGGCCAGCTTCTAATCAATACAAAAGACTTTCCATTATCAGAAAGTCCATTTAGGAGGGCTTTGGCATATGCATTAAATAAGTACGCTATCTCCCGATACATATATAGCGGACTTGCAGAGCCTATAGATTGTATTATACCCCGATCCCTAGGAATGTGGAGTGTTGAGTATATGGGCTTGGCTCCTTGTACATATATTGAAAGCCTAAGGGACAAGGCGATAGCAGAGCTGATGAAGGCCAATCTCACGGATAGTGATGATGATGGTTGGGTTGAAGATCCGTCTGGCTCAGAGATATCTCTAGAGTTATTAATTGATAATGAGGCCAGATTAAGGTTTGCAGCCGAGATAATCAAGAAGAATATCGAAGACATAGGAATACATATCACGCTGAAATTTCTTAGTCCAAAAATAATCGTCTACTTATTATCGACTGGTGACTATGAAATCGCATATTATGAACAAACCATTGAGAGATTACCATATGCACTGGATGAATTCTCCTCATGGGGCTTGTGTTCCCAGTTAGCCAGATGGTCCAATGATACCTACGATGATCTTGTCAGTAAGGCACTGTATAAAGATCATGATATAAATGATATAAAGCTTGATGTGTGGGGCGCAGAAATCATACTATACGAGGAGCAACCAAGCATTCCTCTATATCAAGTCATCAAGATTGGTGCCTATAAGTCCTACAAGAGGTTCGGTACCTCAGGATGGGCTGGAGTTCTGAAGGATCTGATCGACAGACCAGTAGTAAACATCTATACAATCCATAAGTGTGCAAGACCAAAATCCATATCCACGACCTATACCACAATTCCAACCTACTCATATAATCTGACGACCACATTGACAGTAAATACTACTATTACAAACACAACAACAAGTACAATATACACAAATATCACTACGGTTACTACCGTGTATAACAACACAACCATAACAACGTTTATAATTACTAACTCCTCAACAGCGATATTAACCACGGAAACTATAATAAGGTCCATTCTGTTTTCTGGTAAGGCTGGCGTTTGGATAGGTCTTTCAACAATAGCTTGTCTCGCCATGATTACTGGGTCATTATTAGTCTCCCGGAGGGAGGTGAGCTAAGTTGTATGAGAGAAGAAAGAAGATAATATGTTCTATGTTATTCCTTCTAATTATTACCTCAGTATTGATTTACGGGGAGCACATACAAAGGAGAATAAAGAAACCAGATGGTAGCATTGGAGAGAAAATCATCTACTATTCCCATAACCATGAATCTTCTGGGGACGATTATAATGTTCTGCCCAACAAAATAAATGAAGTGAATATAGACAGGATCCATTCAGAAATTATCTCAATTAAACGCGACATTGATTATATATCGTGGGCTGAGAGCACACCAATACTGATAGAGCCAAAATGGTATTTCCCATCCAACATAACCATAGAGGGAAATGTGATATATAGTGACACCGCACTATCATACAACGATACTGTTATCATAGTTAAGGGCAACCTAACCCTAATCAACACAACAATGATTCTTAGTAGCTCCTCTGATGGGAAAAGCGGTATAGTGGTGGTATCCGGGGGGAATCTAAGGCTTAGAAATTCCACCATAACATATAATGAGTCCACAGGATATAGATATTTCATATACGTGGAGGCAAATGCCACACTATATGCTTTTGATAGTGTTATTGAGTATTGTGGATGGAACTCCTCAGAGACCGGTCTAATTGTCGGCTTTAACTATTCAGTCCTTATGGTTCCAGCAAACATAACACTAGAGAAGTCGGTCTTGAGAAGTTGCTACACAGGAATAAACGCGATTGAAAATTCCACACTAACAATAGAATCTTGCTCATTCATGAACATGACGTCTCTAGCAATTAAAACAGAAAATAGTGGCCTAACAATAAACAATTCATATTCTGAGAATACCATCTTTATCGATAATAGTGAATACGAAATAAACAACCTAACAATGGTAAATTCTGGTATAGAAATCTACAACTCTTATGGATCCATTAATAATAGTAGATTCGATGCCTATATGACAAGTACAGATCTAACATGCATATTTACAAAAAATACAAATATAACAATATCGAACATAGAAATAAATGCGAGTGCGCGTGGCTCAGTTACCTTATACCTCATACGCTGTGAAAATTCTAGAGTCTCTATATACGGTGCTAAACTTTACATGGACGCATTCAATGGTGCAAATATATACGGTATATACACGAGAAATCTGCCAGAGGGCATCCTGATAGATAATTCCATATTCAACATCGTGTGTAATCAAACAAATGTAGACACATATATCGGTGCTGTCGATATGTATCAACACGACGCATATATCAATAATTCATACTTCAACGGAAGTATTTATGGGAAGAGTTTATCGATTTTTGTATTCTCCGATAAAATGGGCAAAGTAACTATAAGAAATACGACATTTGAGAGTTGGACATTTGGACTTTCAACAGTTGAACAATTATGGGACGGATATAATAGTGGTGCATCAAAATACTATGTAAAGAATTGCAGCTTCAATTTACATGCATATGAGGGGACTAGCTGGGCCGTCTCCATTGATTTTGAGTTGGGTTCCTCATACAGCATAGAAAACTCAACAATATTCCTTGACTGCTATGGTTATGGCGGTGAGAAGGAATATTCAAGTTACTATGTGATGCCAATACTTAATTGGGCATCCACAATCACCATGATTAACTGCAGAATCTCGTCACTGTATCGTGGCTTTGCTTTTGTTATTCTATACCTCTCATATTATGGTTATGATACCATAAAGGATACATCAATCAATATATCTATGTACGACTCATCCTATGCGTATGGTTACTACTCATATGGGGCATCCATCAGTCTAAAATACTCCAACGCTTCAATATCCGCATATGGGGACTCCATCCTTAGCTGTTTTATATACACAAGAAGTGGTTCATCATCATATCAGATCACCAATACTAATGTAGATAGCATAGGCGGTAAACGCTTTATCATTGTCAAAGAGCAATCTCACCTGACATTGGACGCGACGAGGATCTCTGGTTTTGATGACGCTATTTTTGTAGATAATTCTACGGTGCAGATCGATAGGGTCCAGATTGTAAATAATACAGCAGGTATAAAATTGGAATATTGTAAGAATCCATCAATTAAAAACTCTATACTTTATAATCTCGAGGTCGATGTTGACCTATACTCATGCGAGAACGCTGTAGTATCCTCTAATCAATTCTTGGGCCCCACGCATTCTGGTGTAATCGTTGACTATTCCTTATACACCACTATTACGAACAATAGCTTCCAGAATTCTGGAGTACTTATTCATGGCGATGATATAATTCACTATACCACCCACAACATTACCACGGATAATATAATAGATGGAGAACCCATATACTACATTAAGAACCAACCCCAGTATGTACTAGAGAATGCTGCTGTTGGAGAGCTAATAATTGCTAATACAACAACTATTAGTCTTACAAACATCACAGTCGCTAACACAACTGTTGGAATAGAATTGGCATACTGTGGCAATGCCATACTAAACAAAATTTATATGGAGAAAATAAAGTATGGAATCTACATAGTAAACACAGAGATAGCGTACATAACTAACTCTGAATTGGCATATCACGAGTCAGGGATAGTGGTTTCGAATTCCTCACTCAACGTGGTGAATACCTTGATCTCGAATTCCTCCAGTGGCATCAACTGTATTATGAGCACGGTAAATGTCAACGTTTCGACATTAACAGAATGTATGTACGGCATATCATCATACAACTCTACATTGAATGTGGAGTATTCAGAATTCTATGGCAATAAATATGGATTATTGATAGAGTCCTCAATAGCATACCTATACAGTCTCAAGATTGAAAATTGTACATTTGCGGGCACATATGCCTTTAGGACCATACTTATGGCAGAATGGGGCGATGTATCATGGAACAACTATGGATTCTATATAATAAATTCAACATGCGAAATACATTACTCAAACATCACTAACAACTATCTACACGGTGTATTAGTTGTGAACAACACTGTTCCCGTAAACGCATCATACAATTGGTGGGGACATCCAGACGGTCCAAACATAACGGCAGATGCGGACGTCGTCGATCCAGAAGAGATCTATGGGTTGTTCACACAGGACACAATAACAAGGGCGCTAGATATTCCCGCGGGACTAATATTATCAACAGCTACAGTATACTCAACAATTACTCTAATAGAAACCACAAACACTACCATTACCAACACACAAACAAACACAGAGACCATGACTACAACAATATATAGTGTGAGAAATACTACTATTGTAAGCACTATAGTCTCCTCACTAGAGACAATGATCACCACATATATGATGGCATCAAAGGCGATCTACATAGCACTGATAGCAATAGGTGCCATTGCCTCAGTGTTTATATATACTAGGAAAAAGGGGTAAAATTCATAAAATCCTTTTCTATTTTTTTTCTACGAGATTTCTCTGCCTTGTTTATGTCCCTTTATAAATATTTTTCATGGAGAAAACCGAAAACATTTATGAAAAACATTTTAGACCATCATATAATACTTTGGATTGCTTCAGCATTTTTTTAAGCACAGGATTACTCAACTCGCTAGGATTAACTACTATAATATCCATTGGTACAGATAACGGTTTTAATTTTAGAATCTGTAGGCGATCTTTATCTTCGCCTTCTTTGAGAACTATCAGAAGATCGTAGTCGCTTGATTCCTTATTGTCGCCTCTTCCCCTGCTGCCGAATAGGACTATCGAAATTTTTTCTCCAAACTCTACAATCAGCTTGTTGATAAAGCCCCTAAATAGCTTTTCATAATTCAAAATACATTTTCTTCTGTATGCAAAAATCTCCTTATTCAAAGCCTATCAACCCACTCAACAATTTTCTTAGCCATCTCCAAACAATTCTGAGCAAGACTTCGATCATAGATAACCGTCCTCACGCCTGGATATCTACTCTCAACATAATGAGGAGACAAAAACTGAGCAGCAAGGACAACATCACTAGGAGAAGATATTGAAAGACAAGCACAAAGCTCCCGAAGCAGAACGGCCAAATCATGAGTAAATGTAAACGAACCACACTTCTCAAGAAGCTTTCCCTTCAAAAAAAATTCTGCGGCTTGATGAGCATTAAAACAAACAAACCAATACCTCTCCCTCTGAAATGCGTTCTCTGCTTCCTCCAAAAATTCTCGTGCTTTCTTAAACCAATCCTCTGAACTCATATCGCATCCGCATCTCAAATATTAAAAAAACTATACTAATGAAAAAAGATGATAAATTTTTTAAAGAATTTGTGTATGTCCATGTTTTTGTCGTTGTTATTCAAATGATTTTTTCATTTAGGTCTTCATATTTATCAAATAGATTTTTGTAATGATGTTAAATTGCTTGATTCATATGCATTCCCTTTTTATTTTAAAAGGAATATTGATATATTTATTCATATCTCTAATCTGATTTTGTGAGGGGGACATATGGCGTACACAACAAAGTTTTTGTTTGTTTTTTCGTCCATAGCAATGCTCCTGGTGTCTGCATATTGTATTGCATATATATATAAAGGAAGCACCTTTAAGCATGGAGTGGATGAATCAAATGGGATATTACAAGCGCATCAAGAAAAACAAGCAAAATGGGGGCCAGAAAATATCTTAAGTAGCAACAACAAGGCAATAAAACTATCTATTCCAAATAGTAGAGATCACAAACGGCTAGCTACGGAAAAACCATCGTCATGGGTTATACATATCAATACATCTGGGTATTACAACCTAACCTCAGACATAATAGATTGTGCAGATGATGCTGCAATATATATCACTGCTAGCAATGTAGTTCTGGACGGTTGCGGGCATGTGGTGGATGGTACACCTGGTAGCGATAGCAAATGGGGAATATATGTGGAGAACGCAGAAAACGTAACAATAAAGAATGTGTCTATATCCGAATGGTATTACGCTGGTATATATTTCTACAATTCCTCTGGATCCATACTGAACAATACGATACAGTACAACGATTATTATGGAGTATGTCTCTACAACTCATCCAACAACACAATATCCAATAACACATTCAGGAATGACGGCATCTTCGTCTATTACTCATACAATAACACGGTAGAGAATAATACTGTCGATGGAAAACCACTAGTATACATGGAGAATGTAAGTAACACCCAGATAAACTGGAGTACTGGACAGATAGTTCTAGTAAGATGCGAGAACATAACAATAACAAATCAGAGCATACAAGACCTTGAGGTCGGAATAGAACTATGGGAAACAAACAACTCGGAAATATATGACGTGTATATGTGGTCGCCTTTTGATGTAGGGATATGCCTCTATTTTTCGCATGGAGACAAAATACATAACAATACAATACTAAATAGCTGGAACAGTGGGATATACATCTCAAACTCCACCACAAACAAGATCTATGATAACCATATACAGGGGAGCTGGAATGTATCACTATTTATCTATGGCTCTACTGGGAACGAAATCTACAACAACACGATACTATGGAATGGAATAGGACTCCTCCTCAGCGACTCCGATAGTAATAATATATACAACAATACAATGTTGGGCCAGTTTGCGGATGGGATACTCCTTAGCTATTCCTCAGACAACTATATATATAACAACAACATATCACAGAACGATCATCATGGAGTATGGCTTAAATATTCCCATGGAAACAACATATCCAGCAACACACTGGAGAATAACCTTGCGGACGGAATATATATGCAAGGCTCCCAGAGAAACTACATATATAACAACACGATAAAAAACAATGACAATGGAATATGTCTATTCGATTCCCCCGAAAACAACATATATAACAACACAATACAGGACAACCAATACTACTACGGAATATACATCCTATATTCATCCAGAAGCAACATATCCAACAATGCATTCATAAACAATGGCCTATTCCTAAAACACTCATACAACAACACCATCGAAAACAACACCGCGAATGGAAAACCACTAA
>CAZWPQ010000048.1:0-11976 GCA_964636085.1 uncultured Nitrososphaerota archaeon | reverse complement strand
ACCCAAGATTATCCCCCTCGCAAGCCCCACCGGTAGCCTCCCCCTCCGCTCCAGTATCTGCCTCAGCGTTTTTGGGTAGTACTTTATTATGAACGCCGCATTCTTCCTATCATACGCCACGAGCTCCGCTATATTCTTGTTGTTCTTCAGCTCCCACCATATCGCCGCCCTCTTGGCGTAGTATTCCATTTCCCTCGGCGTTATTGTGAACGCTGGGGCCTTAACAACCACCTTCTGCCCGTCCATCGCCCCAAGCCATACATTCCATCTCGGTGAGGATGACAGTTTCTTTATGAGCTTAATGCTCATCCATATCACACCAACGCCTGTACTCATATATTTTATTTCAAATAAAAAATGGATACGACCACGTAGTGGTTATTTTGGCGAAATCATACGATGCGTCATGTGGATCGTATAGCGAGGATGCGGTGTGGTGTGAGGAGGCATAGATTCGGCAGAACTGGAAATAGACTAGGCTATTTTTGTCGGTGCTATGTATTGTGTTGTTTTATGTCCTGTAGATCTTTAGAAATCTATATGGCTATATCTCCATTACTGATGGGGCCTATTGTTGACATAACTTGGATTATTTGTATTCATGTTGCTCTTTTTCCTAAAAAATTTTATTGTAAAAAATTTTTTAGTATTAATATTTATAGGTGATTGCATGATATTTGTAGATCGGCATGAGGAGCTATCTTTACTGAGAAAGGCTGTTGATGCGGGGGCTAGCGTCATGATTTTGAGTCTGCGGGGATACGGTAAGACCGCGCTCCTAAAGGTTTTTCATAAAGCATTTATGGAGGATGGTGTCCCGGGTGTCTACGTTAATTGTCTAAGGATATATAGTGGCCGAGATTTGCTGGATATTTTTGCAGAGAACTTGATGGAGATAGCACTCAATATTCCACAGTTCAATGAAGCACGGAAAAGTTTTCTAAGTCTAATCCCTAGGCGTGTGGATTCTAAGAAAGCTCTTGATCTCGTGTTTAGATTCTCCTCGGAAAATGAGATTAGATTCATAATATTTGACGAAATATCTACTCTCCTGGCCAGATTCGGCATGAGGAATCCATATAGGGGATATGGTGGTGCAGTGGCCGTTGCTGAGCACATTAAGGGTCTTCTAGACACATATGCCGTGCCGATAATAACTGCTGATACATCATTGGAATCGATATATACGCTCACTAGAGACTACTCAGCTCCCCTCTTCAAGGAAATGAAACAAGTAATATTTCTGGAACCACTATCATTCTGCGCTAGTATAGGGCTCATTAAATCCCAACTTAAGGCTAAAGATAAAATCTTGAGTGAGGAATCGATTATTCGGCTTGCAGAGGCGACATTTGGAGTACCGCTCTACATAGTTATACTAACATCAGCTGTGAGGACAGAGGCGTCTCCTGAGGATATTGAGAATACTCTACACGATGAATTGCTCGGCGGAACGCTCAACGCTTATTTCAAGTTATTATTTGAGAAATTTTCGCCAACAGAACAAGAAATACTTGCGCATTTAAGTAGAAAGCTTAGTCGGGCCAGCGAGATTGTCCGTAGGATCCCTAGTGCGTACTCAATACTCGAAATATTGGTGAGGAAGGGCATTATAAGGAAAGTCATAAAGTCACGCAAAGAAACACATTACCTAATAACGGACAAGCTATTTGAAGCATGGTTGCAGATGCATGAATTTGGTGAATACAGGAAGGTATCGGAGCAAAGACTAAAAATATTGTCATATGGTTTTGAGGCACTAATAAGAGAGGCACTATTCAGTATAGATAAATCAGTAATCATCGAGGATGTCCTAGGAAGAAAAATTAGTGTCGGTCCATATCGGAAAGTGATTAGGTATGAGGGCGCCCTCGGAGAAATAGACGCGATAGCCTATATTGATAGAAACAACGCAGATATTTACGAAATAACGGTAGGACTAGCAGACCAAGAAAAAGTAGTTCAACTGGCACATAAAATAGCGATCGCCGAGAATACTGGAGTGAAAGTATCAAAGGGAATACTAATCGCCTACATGGGATTCACAAAAGAGGCAATAGACAAAGCAAAATACCTCATAGAGGGAGGAGCAAGAATATATCTACTTGAGAAACCAGCACTAAAAATCATAGCAAAAGAAGGAAAAACAAGACTCCCATAACACCAAACTCTAGTCCAAAAAGCCCAACATAGCAACATAATAAACTTTTTCACTTCTGTGCACAGTTAGCAACAATGTGCATATATTTATGACAGAACATTCGGTCTTAGCAGAGGGTAAACTAGTGAAAACAAACAGCCCGTCATGACTTTAATCTTGTTGCACTGGAGCGATTATAAAATGTTTCTAAGAAAGATTTGGATAAGAATAAAGACCCTTTAAGATACTTCATTATGATAAGATCATATGCCATAAAAGCTGTTTCGAAAAAGTACATCATAGACATTGTAAAGAAAAAAGAAAAATAAATAGTTCTAGATCTCCTATAGTTCAGCATAGTCTATTAATGAAGTGTCCTCCGTTTCTATTGGTAAGACCCCCTTAGCCTTCTTCTTTTTAAGTACAACAACACCTATGACCAATCCAATCACTAATGTCGAAAGCAGTAATGCCCATATCAATATCTTTGAAGACCATGGCTTTGCGGGGAGCCTTACAGTAAAGCTTATGCTTTCAGTGGCAATATTTCCTGCCTTATCGATAGCTCTTATGATTATTACGTGGTTTCCATCCTCTAGATCCTCAAATGTATAGCTAAATGAGCCATCAGGCGAAATAGTGACCTCTTCCCATTCGCCACCATCGATCCTTATCCATACCTTATATATCCCGCTGAGATCATCAGTTACTATGCCCCTCACTTCAACATGATCCTCTTCGATTATTGTCCCCTCGCTCGGGGCCTCTACCTGCACTGTGGGTTCAGATAGGTCTACATAAACTATCAATGATCTCGAGATACTATTTCCGAATCTATCAACAACAACAATCGATACATTATATGCTCCCTCAGGCGCATTACCTAGAACACTCACAAGATTTATTTGGAATACTTCATTCGTTATGTTCTCCATAAAGTATGTTGAGCTCCATAGTGTCTGATTAACATATATCATTACTGTATACTCGGTATATGCCGTAACATTCATCATTATACTAACATTTGTAGTATTGAAGTACTGTGGATAATCAACCACGAACCCAAGAGGCTGGATACTCATCTGGGGAGATACACTACCCATCATTATCCTTACCGATACGCCAGCCTCCCCCACATTTCCCGCTTTATCAACAGCCCTAACAATGATCGTATGATGGCCTTCAGTTAACATTATAACATAACTTTCTACATTGACTGGAATACTAGTATTTAAGGGACTATCATCTACATAGAGCTCATAATGATCAATATCATAATTGTCTGTACTTGACCACCTCACTAGGATTTCGGTCTCATTAGTAACATATCCATCGCATGGCTCATCAATTGTTACCATTGGAGGCGTCAAGTCTATATGAATAGTCACAGAGTCCGACGCCTCATTACCAGCCAAATCAACAGCCTTGACAACGATGGTGTGATCACCCTCATTAAGATCAAGCACACAGCTGGTAACATCGGCCGGGATGCTGATATTTACTGGGCTACCATCGACATAAATCTCATAGTGGTCAATATCATAGTTGTCAGACCCAGACCATGCCACAGTTACACTACTCTTATTGATATAGCTACCATCTGTTGGACTATTAACCGTTACCGTCGGAGGCGTAATATCGACATATATCCTTGTAGTGGTTATTGAGGTTCTTCCAGCAAGATCTATCATGCGAACCTCGATTATGTGTAGCCCCTCTGGAAGCCCAGTTAGTGTGCAACTTTCTTCTGTGCTGGGTATAGACGTATTTACTGGATTGCCATCAACATATATTTCGAAGTGTTCGGCGTATTTGCGGCCTATAGCTAACCAATATATTGTTATTGTGTCAAGAGTATATGTGTCATTCCTAGGGGATATAATTATTGCTCTTGGATACTCACAAGCCAATATACTTAAGTCGTCAATATATATACCATAATAACTAACCGATGTATCCGACATCATATGAAAGCCAAGATAACCAGTAGTACCCATGCCTGTTAAATCGAATAGAACTTGTGTCCATGAAGATATTTGTCCACTCCAAGCATCACCATATTCTGTATTGTCATATTCTGGACCAGTTACCGGGTTTAGTATTGTCCATCTCGAAAGATCGGAACTGGCCTCGACACGTGCTCCATCATACCAGCTCTCTATGTCATACCATATGTATACTGCGGCATACAGTAATTCTTCAGCACCCAATGTTATAGGGAATGCTGAGAGATTAAGTATTAGATAGCTGTCTTCAGTATAGTTGTAGTTCCCATCTAGATTTGTTGCCCAGCAGTACTGGCCAGAATGTGCACTCCCTGGGCCAGATGTCGGCTCGCCCCACTCCCAAGATGAATTAGAACCAATAATAAACCATTCGGGGCCCGGTGTTTCTTCAAAGTCATACTCGATTATTAATGCAATGCTGAACATTATCTCGGAATATTTATTATTGCGGAGTATCTCGTCGCCTGATATGGGGGTTATATTAATTGTTACATTTAGTGGTCCCACGAGGTACACTGTCCAATTGAATGAAACTATCGCTTTATCATGGCTCTCCAGCTCGGGGATTGTTACCGAGTCAACTAAAGTGCCGTTTATTAGGAGGTCAACAACTATGTTTGTTTCGTTTTCTAGGCCATTATTAACTATTGTTGCATTTATCGCAATGTCCTCGCAATACTCAACAGATTCTGGAACCTTAGCTCCAGCCACGCCGACATCGTGATATAGAATCGCCGTTATGAATATTTTAACATCATCAATGTACCAACCATCATATGCAATTATATAGTCCGAGCTTAAGTGGAATGCTATGTATACATCCTCGTCCTCTTTCACATAGTTAGTAATATCGAACATTGATTTTACCCAATCATTACTCGATCCACTCCACCCAATATAATAATATTCTGGACCCTCCATCGGGGCCAATTTGATCCATGCTGTACCTTTATGACTTATTTCGAACCACGCAAAATCCCAACCTAGTTCGATAGAATACCAGTGGTAGAATACTACAAGTATCTTTGGAATTGAGTGGAAATAACTGAGCCCCCTGAATATTTTTACGAGTCTACTTTCTTCACTATAGTTGTAGTTGCCATCTAGATTTGTTGCCCAACAGTACTGGCCAGAATGTGCACTCCCTGGGCCAGATGTCGGCTTGCCCCACTCCCAAGATGGGTTAGTACCAGTGATTGACCACTCCGCAGTTGGATCCGTTTCAAAGTCATTCTCATATAAATATGTCCCTCCATAGGCCACCATCTCCACCTCGTTATCCTCGGTGACATATTCTCCGAGTACTTGTTCTACTGTTATTCTAACATTGAGTATTCCGATCAGTGATTTGTTTACGTTTACTGTGAATGTGACATTCTGTTTTTCCATACTGTTTATATCTATTGTTTGTGAGTCCCATAATGTCTCGTTTATGTATAGCTTAACATCAATTCCAGTCTCATTATTAGTACCCTCATTTGCTACTAGGACAGTAATATCTCTATCCTCCCCATAGATGAATAGCTTATCCATATATACATCGCTTATGCGCAATTGATGCTCATATGATATATACGCCACAACAACATCATCAATATACCATCCGTCATAGGATACTATAACGTCCGATGTTATGTTAAAGCCTAGCTTCACTTTTTTTCCACGATACTCAGCAATATCAAACACTGCAATGATCCATTCCTTACTCTCTCCAGTCCAGCCCCTACCATAGTAGGTATCTGAGTATTCAATGCCTATTATCGGCTCAACAAGATCCCATTTTGTCCCATCATAAATCATTAGTCTCGCAGAATCATACCAGTTCTCTATTTCGAACCAATGATAAAATAGCACATATACATTAGATGCATTGTCTGGTATTTCTATTTCTGGGCTTACAAGCATACTATTCTCATAGTTATTATATGTACTGGTCAGGTTTGTAGCCCAGCAATATTGGCCAGAATATGCACTTCCTGGGCCAGACATCGGCTCGCCCCACTCCCAGGATGCGTTAGAACCAACTATCGACCACTCTGCTGTTGGATCCGTTTCGAAGTCATTCTCATATATCTTCTTGGCAACTATCATTGGTGCGGATTTATTGTTGTTGCCAACATAGGCTTCTCCTGGGAGTGTATCCACGCTAATAGTCACATTTGACATCCTATATTGTGTGGGGGAATAGCTAAATGTCATATTGACTGATCCCATACCTGGAATATCGACTAATTGGGAGCTTTTTTCTTCTCCATCGACAATTAATCTAACGGTGACACCCGTTGCGTTCTCATAGCCAACATTTACTATAGTAGCATTAATCAAGGCTGTTTCTCCTACATCAATGAGTATCGGGGCCTCTACCTCTTCGGGAACAAACTCGTAGGGTGCTGGGGTTGAGTACTCATATGCATAAACTATCGCATTGTATAATACAATATAATCCTCGATTGTTGGGGTATATCCAATACTAGGATAGTTTACCTCCGGCATACTTGTGAAGTATATGGTCATTCCCCTACCATACATATGTTCTGAGATCTGTGCTAGCTCATCAACGGATTTTGCAATTATTGTTGCTGGAGAGTTAGAATCAAGCTCCAGACCCGTTACAGTATAATTCATTCCAGCCTCATATGGTGATGCGACCCCCGCAAATATTGGGTGTGATGAGTTTAGAATGTTGAATATGGGCTCGAAATCTGAGCCCCAGCTTCCCGCGGGTTCACTGGCATATCCAAACATTTCTGCAAGCTTCATATTGTTTGACGCTCCAGAGGATAGTGTGCCCCCCGTACCTATTATACCATGCCCCGCCGATACATATCCCTTAATAGCGTCGATTTCTTCATCAGTAAATTCCCAACCATAATAACTGTTCCAAGCATCCGATATGAATAAAACATCAGCCGAGCTATTGAAAATATCGGATAATGTTATTCCATCCTTATTGAGTGATTCCCTGTCGAATTCCAATAAATAATCACCATATTCATACCAATTCTTTTGAAGCCCCAAAAACGTCGTTACCGATATTGGTGCATCGGAGCCCCACGAGTCTATGACAGCTATTTTAATTATTCCTTTTGCACCAATAAATGATGTTTCGTTGGCACCCCAATGGGCTCTCGTTGGGTCACATGCCGTGACATGTATCCTAAATTCACTTGCCGTGGTTACATTCCATGAGTAGGTGAAGAATCCAGTTATATTTGTGATGACTGTTCCCTCATTAACAATGTTATCGTAAACATCGATAATAGTTATGTTTACCTCGGCATTTTCTACTGGGGTTCCAGTCTTAGTTAGTACTCTTCCAGAAATGTTTACATAGTGATATAGTTGTACGAACTCTTCACTGGTTACGCTGACCTTTAATGTTCCAATCCTCATCAATTTTCCGACACGACCTATTTCATCCCCAGCTCTTGCAAATACCGCAAGTATATATTCGCCTGGAGAAGTACCTGTTGGTATATTTAGCTGCGCTGTAAATGAACCATTATTAAAGCTGGTCACTACACATGACGAGATAATATCAATGTCTCTAGTAAGAATCCAGATTTTTATTGTTGCCGCTATGCCTACGCCAGTAAGGGTCCTAGTTACATTACCCATAATAGTCAATGTTTGGCCTGGGTCTACTGATATTGTCTCATTCTTTATGTTTACGGTGAGGTTATCAGCAATCAGCATCCCCAATTCTGGATCCCCAAGGAAAGCAGTCTCAAGCAATGTCTTTCTTGAGACCTCATTCCCGTAAACATCAGGATCATAGCTCTGTGTTAGATTTATTTTCGCCCTAGCGATAAGCCATCCGATCGGCTGCGTCATATTGTCTATCCAGTACCTCTTGATGGCGAACCACCATCTATCATTTAAACCATCCATACCATCATCCCCAGCGAATGCTATTCTTGCAGAGCCAAAATATGCTATCGCACCAGCAATCTCAGTCCTAAACCAAGACTCTCCCATGTTATTATCCATGGATTCATGGTCAAATGGTACTGTGGCGCATGCCATTGCGAATATAAATGGATACATGACTTCTCTTATGAGTATATTGCTATATACATCATACGATGATAATAATGGATCTCCTCCAGTCGAGTGGACATTCTGCCACCATGTATCCGGGCTTCCATGATCCCAGAAATTGACTATTGCGACTCCATTCACAATATAATTGATAGTATTTTCTGTTGTCAGGTTATCGTTTGGCGAGTCCACAGTGTCATATAGTTTGATCGGCTCATAGTCAGTATACTGAATATAATTCTGGATCATTCTGTTGAAGAATTGAGCTCCATCATCATAATCAAAAGCTTGTGCCCCTAGTAGTAGGGCTTTTCTCCTCCAGTCACCCCCAGCAGGTGCAAACTCATATAGGATTAGTCTCTTTATGGCTCTACCTATCTCCTCTGTCGAATCGCCAGGAATTCTCCCTACGACGAGTTCTGGGTACCAGTCCACATCATCCTCCACTTCGCCCCATATCGTATCGCCATCCGCGTTCCAGTTTCCATCTAGGCATGCATAATACATGTCTGTTGGTATTGTCCCATTATCAATGTCTGGAGCTCCCCAATATGGATATGGATCATAGACCTCTCTGGGCGGTATATCATCGGCATCGCCTATTATTAGGACATATTCTATTCCCCAGTCGTTGTATGCCTGGATTATGAAGTTCCTTATTTTTTCTGAAGCATCAACCCCCGTGTAGTTGTTAAGGATTGAGGATAGGTTGGCAATATAGATGCTTAGCCCCTTCTCCTCCTTCCACGTCTTGTATAGCTCTGCGAGCTCATAATAATCATCATGAGTTATGATAACGCAATCATAGGTCCCCCTAAGGGAATTGGAAAACACGGCTTCTGAGTATTCCAGTGCTTCTGATAGGCCTATAACACTCGAGCCAAGTAGCTCCTTGACAAACCTTTTAGACTTCCGATCATATGTTCCATATTTATAGTTGCTTGGTAAACTAAAACGCACCACTACTTTGACCTCGGCGTTGTGATATACCCCGCCTGACGCCGGAATAATCTGGATTGGATTCAGCGAAATTCTAACTATGGGGATCCCCCTAATATAGCCAATATGATAGTCGTTGAGAATATTCTCCGGATACAATGTTTGTAGCCCATAAATCTCCTCGTTTATTAGGAATTCATTTTTGCTCTGATCCATACCTATTGGCACTGGCCTCTGCTTTGGTACAGGTACATATTTCCCAACAAACCTAGTTTCATAAGCACTAGCGAGGACCCCGACCAGCTCTGCATGTGTGGGTAATGCTACACCTATTGTGCATATGGGTAGTAATGGTTCGCCATATCCTCCAGAGAGACCACATCCTTCGAGAGATATAATATAGTATGTTGTGTCATTAATCTTTATGGGCGTCATCCTCGGATCCTTGAACCTAATATGGATAATAATCTCTCCAGAGTTACCGCTTAAAGTATATTTATAATCAACATCAAGGCTTCCCTGTCTAGGCGGCACTCTATAATATGGACGCTCCTGTAGATATCTCGGCTTAAAGAAAATATCAGGTATACCCCCCGATCCGGCATCCTCCACATTTGACACCTCTCCAAATATGTCGTTCCAACGATTTTTATCGCTTAGACCCCCCGATTTTACATATGACTTATTATTCTTTGCTACATCGCCCTGCTCCACAGTATTCTCCATCGATGAAGCCTTCATCCATAATATAGAAGAAATAGAGGCCAATAGTAGGACGCCTAAAAGCACCAAAGACCTGACATATCTATACAACACATTCACCTAGACAAACATTTAGGCACTACAGAATTATAAGCCAAAAAATAATAAAAAAAATTTTAAACCCTTAAAATCGTTCTATTTATGGTACAATTTGTTGGTGGAATTGTACTATGGGTGGTACAATTATTAATGTCGATAATGTGCTTAAAAGGGTTTTGGTTGAGTCTCAGGAGCTGATATATCCGGCTGATCTTATTGAGCGCTCGGTGGATGTTGATTTTGGCTTTGCGTTTGGGCCAATAGGCAAGGTTTATGCTGTGCATGGGCTAAGGAGGGTTGGTAAAACTTATTTCTTGTATCAATTGAGAAGGCAGGTAATTAAGCATGGCATAGAGCCTCTAAGAACACATTATATAAGCATGGATGATGAGAGAATACCGCGTAGAACTAATGTTCTAACAAGGTTGATACCAGTAATTCGAGAAACATTTGGAGTCAAGGGTAAATTATTCTTATTTATTGATGAAATCCACAAAATACCAAGGTGGAGTGCATGGGCCGTGAGGATTAATGATTCGAGGAGAGCTACCTTGTTTATTTCTGGCTCCACTAGTAAGCTCTCAGCGGATGACATACCACGAGAACTTAGGGGGCGGAGTTGTCCACTACGAATATTTCCATTAACCTTTGCAGAGTTCCTAACGTTTCGAGGCACTAGAATTGATCTAAAGCATATAGAACTTAGCGATGAAAGATTGTCTGAACTCCTACATTACTTTCGAGAATATATTGAGTTTGGGGGGATGCCAGAGATCGTCCTAGTTAAGGGAAAGCATAGGAAAATAATCCTAGCACATGAATACTTCAAAACAATAGTTAATCGAGACATATGTGAACAGTTTGATGTGGACAACAAACCAGCGCTTGAGGATCTAATAAAACTACTGATAAACTCCAAAGAGTTCAGCATCTCAAAGGCTTATGATGTGCTTAAAAGCATTGGACATAGGGTCGGTAAGGAGACCATAGGAAAGTATATTAGATATGTGGAGAAAGTTTTCTTCGCGGATCAAGTCCCTATATTCTCAAGAACAATAAAGGATCAGCTAATGTACCCTAGGAAGATATATATCGCGGATAATATATTCATAACCTCGACGGCAATAAGCTACGATCTTGGGCGTCTATTAGAAAACGCAGTCTACATCGAACTAAAAAGGAAGACGCATAATGATCCGACGATAAGAATTCACTACTGGAGGAATAGAAATAGGGGAGAAGTAGATTTTGCCGTAATTAAGAACCTAAGACCAATAGCACTAATACAGGTAGCTTGGTCACTAGAAGATAAGGAAGTTAAAAGAAGAGAGATAAACTCACTAGTAAGGGCATGCAGAGAGTTCGGACTTAATAAAGGAATAATCCTCACATACAAAGATGAGGATAAAGAAACCGTGAACGGCAAGACCATCGAGATAATTCCTGCCTGGAAATGGTTTCTAGGAATGGTCGATATAATACCGAATCCGTGAATCGCATCAAAATCTTCACATTAGTTCTTAGAATAAATCCTGATAGTGACAATTAATTTTTACCAACCCTCCTTAGCCCATGCACAGCATAAACCTTGCCTATTGGCCCAAACGCAAAGCCAAAATCAACATCCACCGAGCGCTCAATAAGATCAGCCGGATATATCAGCTCCTGAGACTCAACCAAAACCCTTTTAAGCACATTATCGACATTAATAATTGTACCACCCATAGTACAATTCCACCAACAAATTGTACCATAAATAGAACAAATTTAAGGGTTTAAAATAAATTAGAATACCTAAACTTAAGGACTTACTTAAAAAGACTCCTCTAGTTGAGGTTAATGATAAAGGAATTGGGGGTATAAGCCAAGAGTTTCCAAAAAAAACTACATGTCAGTTTTTAGGTACTGGCTATAATCGCTATCCCTTAAACTCGACCGAGCGTAAGCAGACAAACCAATAGAGCCAAGATAACAACAAAATTGCCTATAACGCCTCGAAACAGACTCCCAACTAAGATTCTCCAACATACCAAGGATCGCCCTACGTGG
>CAZWPQ010000047.1:0-13554 GCA_964636085.1 uncultured Nitrososphaerota archaeon | reverse complement strand
CTATTATATAGCTGTAAATTTTGTTTGTAATGGTCTCACTTAGAAATCAAACATTCGTGTATGAGCCGTCCCGAAAGGGACGGATGATTATTTGTTATGGATCAAGACCCTTGCTTTCGGCCGCCTCCAGTATTTTTATTGCGAGTCTTAAAATATCACGGTAGAGCTTCTCGTTGATTATTTTCTCTAGAAGCTTCATATCCACCCCTAGATATCTATGGACCATAATGTTTCTAAAACCAACCATCTTCCTGAATAAAGTGGAGTCATCTACCGTAAATATACCGTCGTCCTTAAGCATCTTTCCTATATCGCTATATTGCTGTGGTGGTTTTCGCCCCATCTCTGCTAGGAGTCTTAGACCCATATCTATTAGAGCCTGTATTGCTGTTTGGAGAGTATAGAGTGTTGACGTTAGCATGAGGAATGAATGTATTATCTGCTTGGCTCCATATTCTTTTCTTAATATGTCGAGGTGATCTATGCATCTTTTTATGTATTCCATTTTATCCTTCAGTTCCAAACAAATCAGCCTTGATCTTATTAATGTATATCTCACCATATCTGGCGGCTCTAAGCGCTACTTTAAGATCCAGATACATGGAGATCGACTCATCACGGTATCGTCTATAGAACTCTATATCGCGGGAAAATATGAGGATGCCATCCCTAAATATCTTATATCTAAGCTCTAGTGGTGTTGAATCACCAAGAACAACCACATCTACTTTGTCCTCGGATACACCAATACATTTGGCGATCCTATATATGAGTTCAATTCTTTCATCCACCCCCACCTCGTCAGTTGTGTATATAGCGACATCTATATCACTTTCAGACGTAGATCCCCCCCTCGCCACCGAGCCATATAGAATCGCAAATAACACATTCTTAGCCGTTTCAAAGCAACCTTTAAGTCTGGTAATAATGCTACCTGCTTCCAAATACATCCCCACTAATATAGGGAATGAAAATCACAGTTTTATAGCGTAAGTTTTTTTCCAAAACAAAAACACTTCTGAAACATTTTTTAAAAAAATATAGTATTATGCTTAGAACTACTATGTGGTTTTTGGTGAGGGGAGATGAAGCTGCATGCTTTTCCCTCAGTTTTGGTCTTGATCTTTTTCCTAGCTACTGTGACCCAGACATGGCGTATAAGCATTAATCAAACTATTGGAATGGAGCAAAATCAAAAGGTATGTAGAGGTTTGGGAAAACAGATTTTAAAAGAACAACACATAAATACCATAAGAATTGAAACACTTTTAAGTTTGGTGGGGGAGACAGGGGCTGAGGACAAGAGACCAGGCTTCACATGGGAAGTAAAAGCAGAGCTGAAGAGTATAATTGGTACACCACCACCGAAGAGGGGGGATTGGAAAATAAACGATACAACTATTGTTGAGGATAGTGTCCTAATAATTAATGGAAGCATAATAATAAACGAGACTGGAACACTAGTATTGAAGAATACAAGCATATATATGAATCTAAGCTACGATGGGGAATACTGGATTGGCGTGTATGGAAACTTAACAATGTTGGAGAGCTTGGTAACAGCATACAACACGAGCAACAACTATTATATAGATGTGTTCGGTGGGGCAAAACTGCGCATCGACAGTAGCGAAATAAGCTATGCGGGGTATGAATGGGGAGTAGATGGGGAACACTCCGGACTGTGGATAAACGCAAGTGTAGTAACAATAGAAAATACAAAAATATGCCATAATTATGATGGAGTTACTCTAGCGAATTCAAACAACAGTAATATATATGGCAACACGATCCAAGATTGCGTGGAGTGTGGAATCGCTGTTGGATATTCCAACGGAAATAGCATATGTAGTAACACCATACAAAACAATTCTATAGGGGTTGCTGTAGCGTATTCAAATGACAATTGTATATGTGATAACTTGATTCAGAACAATAGCTTGTTTGGATTATATGTTGGATTTTCTGACGCCAACAATATCTCCAACAATGTTTTTATCGGTGATGGAGCATTTTTTATTTACTCATATAACAACACTGTGGAGAACAATACGGTGAATGGGAAGCCTTTGGTATATATGGAGAGTCAGGAAAACAAAAAAATCGACTGGAAGACTGGGCAAATAATACTTGCTGGGTGCAGAAACATAGAAATAACAGACCAAAACATAAGCGGAGTGGAAATAGCGATAGAGTTTTTTGATACAAACCAATCAAAAGTGCATAACAGCATAATACAAAACAACTACTACGGGGTATATCTCCAAGAATCGCATGGAAATCAAATATATGGTAATACAATACAGGGAAACACCGAGCGTGGAGTATTTCTCCAGGATTCGAGCGGCAACAGCATCTATTACAACATAATACAAAACAATGGATTACAAGCAATAGATTTAATTGATTCGAACAGCAACAATATATTTGGCAATACAATACAGAACAATAGCTATTATGGAATATACCTAGGGTTATCAAGCAATAATAGGATATTCTTCAACAACTTCATAAATAATACACCACAACACATAGATAGCTTCTCCAACAACACATGGTACACGGAAAAAAATGTAACATATGTATACAAGGGCAAAACATACATCAACCGCCTGGGTAACTACTGGGACAACTACGCGGGAAGCGACCCAGACGGAGATGGGATAGGAAACGAAACATATATAGATGATCGTTTTCCTCTAATAGAACCAACATGGAAATATGAAATAGGAGACTCAGACTATGACGACATAAGCGATATAGTGGAGTTAGGAGTATATGGTACAGATCCTAATAACGGAGATACCGATAGCGATGGCCTACCCGATGGCTGGGAAATAGAGTATTTCCTCAACCCTACGGATCCATGGGACTCATCTACAGACCCTGACGAAGACAACCTAATAAATCTGCAGGAATACCAACACGGCACAAACCCCATAAATCCTGATACAGACGGCGATGGTCTGTCCGATGGCTGGGAAGTAATGTATAGCCTAGATCCAACCGATAGTAATGATGCCTTTTTGGATATGGATGGAGACGGCCTAACCAATCTTGAGGAGCAGCAACATAGTACTAACCCCTTGTTGGCGGATACTGATGGCGATGGTATTCCTGACGGCTGGGAGGTGTTATATGGTTTTGATCCCATGAATTGTAGTGATGGTTCTCTAGATGTTGATGGTGATGGTCTTGTCAATTGCGATGAGTTTCGTTATGGTACCGACCCATACAATAACGATACCGATGGTGATGGCTTTGATGATGGCCTTGAGGTCAGTTATGGTACAAATCCCAATGATCCCAGCGATTTTCCTTCGCCCTTTGTTGTTACCGAGACCACGATTAGTATTTCTACTGTGTCGTATACCTCTATTGTCTCCCAGACAGTTGTTGAGAAATTGCCTGTCTATGCATTGACAATGGTTACGTTGCTTACTTTGTTGGTTATGGCATTGATCTTTATTAGGAGAAAGACCGCCCCCTCTACTTGATTTTTTGTTCCAGTTAGTATCTGACCATTATAATAACTGTACATGATATTGAGGGTGCTGTCCCTCTCAGTTTGAAATTTTGATTTAGAGGAAGTATGTGTCTCTCTTCCTTATGAAACTTTATAACCGAATTTATCTTTTACCATATTGTTGTTCTTCAATTATAAGGTCCTGATGTGCCTCCTCAGACGCGTGCGCTAGGGCTCGTCCCGCTGGTATGAGAGTCTGTATGAGAATGGGATATCTCAGTTACAACTATTGGGTTCCTTTCTTAGGTCTGGATTTTTGAGGAGTTCCCTTAACTCCAGTATATAGGGGTACCTCTGTTTCCATGTGTATGTAATATATTTTTTGTCCAGTAGTTTATTTACGAGCCTACCTTCTGGGCATATTCAAGCTATCATAGAGTAGAGGTCATCACTCAAATCGGACAAGTCTGGATAATTATAGTTATTGCTAGATCCTGATTTTCTAATTCACTAGTTACACTAAAAATTTTTGTATATTTTCAGGAATTGATATTTTTCCTAGAAATATTCTCTTTTAATTAATATTATGGTTGTTGTTTTGATGCGGCAAATTCGCTTCTTAAAAATTCTGATTTTGTATCTTATAACTAGGATACGGATGTCTACTATATGGAGGTGGTTACTGTTAGATTGGATGATGAGCAACTTAGGTTTGAGGATATCGTCGAGGCTACCATCAAGAAGATGCTGAGCTGGGAAATGGAGAGCTTGAATCCAGAAGAGAAGTTTGAGATACTTGCGGACATGGTTTCTAGTTTGATGGATATGAAGTTGGAACAGTTGCTGGAGGAGGGATATTCTGTGGGGGAGGCGATAGAGATACTTAAACGCACAATCATTGAGGGTGAAGAGCTATTCAGATAACAAACTTTAAAGATTTTACCATTAGAGCTATAGAGGCTTTGGAGGGGAGTAATGTTCCTTATGCATTAACTGGAGCCATGGCAGTGATTTATTATGGCGACATTTTTACGACTAGAGATGTAGACTTTGTCGTTTTTGTTGATGTTCCAGGTGATGTGGAAAAACTCTATGATGGTCTCTTGAGATATGGCTTCGCATGTGGAGATAAAGAAGAGTTTAGGAGGAAAATTCTCTTAAAAAAAGTTGTGAGGTGTCACGACACTAAAACGATGTATCATATTGATATTATAAGTGCTCTTACCCTTGCCGAGCGGAAATCAATAGAGCTTAGATCTAGGGTGAAAATCTTTGGAGTTAACTGCTGGATAACACCTCCAGAACCACTGATAATATCAAAGCTTCAAAGGATGAGTGGTCGTGATATAGAACACATAGTATCCATACTTAGAAATAGAAAGAATAGGCTCAATTGGAAGATGCTTGAGGAATTAGCGGCGAAGGAGAACGTAAGGGAGCGGCTAGACATAATCCTCAAAAAATTCAATGAACTTCACGGTTAGGACATATAAATATCAGAAAAACGAAATATTGAAGGAGAACCTGGCGACGAATATTTGTATGTCCTACGGCATTTGGAAAAAGAGATAAATAAAAATAATAATTTTCGTTATCTTTTGTGTTTTTTATTTATTTGATTATTGCCTCTGAAATATAGAGAATTCCACAGGGGGGGTTGAAATAAAGATCAAAAATTTGTAAGTGAGGTGAGCGAAGTTTATCTTTATGAAGCAAAAAGTTTGTCTACGTTTGTTGTGGTATTTTTGCTTGATGGGTGTGTTTTGTGTGGATTTTGATCTCTGATGTTTTTTAATTGTTGGGGTTTTCTATTTTATTTATTGATAGGAATATTAATAGTATTGGGGGGGTCCTGATATAGTTCCTTTCTTTGCTTTGTTCGTTTATTGTTGCTAGGATTTTTATGGCTTTTTTTCTTGGGAGCATATAACCAACTAATGCGTCGTGCTGGCCTAGTTTTTCCTCTCTTTGGCTTCAATAGCAAGCACTATATTGTTTTTAATTGCTGGGAAATTTATTTCTCGTTTGGTGGTGGATATGTAGAATATATCGTCTCGCTTCTTTAGTGAACATATAGTTGCTCGTTCAATGTATTAGTGGCAGGATACTCTTACTTTGGGTCTTAGCCGATGCTGAATTATTCTTTTGTGATGTTTAGTGCTGTATACCCATGAATGAAAGGAATATATAATAAATGGGTCTTAGGGGGATATATTTTTCTGCTGTTGTTTGCGTCTGGTATGAGGACATCCCTGATTTGCATTGGTGGGTATATGTAATCTATAGCAAATGTTGCTCTTAGGAAGTATACGTGTTTTCTAATTTTCTCATGATGATAGCCTGTTCTATTGGCCAATGTTCTCCCGCTTATTGGTGTTTTTAATGTTTCTGGTATCCTCCTAATGCATAGTAATAGTACATTAACATTTAGTTTTTTCTTTTAGTGCATCGGATTTGGGATATGTTATAAACTCCGTCATGAATTCGAATAGATACTATCATTACTCATTACCTCATGTTGTGCCTTTGGGGATCCCCTAGCTAATAGATATTCTCAGCGTTTTGATTGATTGTTATAGAAACCATTTTCTTATTATGTCTACTAGCCTTGGATATTTTCTTCTCAATATTGCGAATCTCCATGATTCTCTTCCTGATTCGTAGTCTTCTAGGAATTCCTTCTGACTGGCTATTTTTCTGGCTATGTTGACAATTTCTTTTTCTCTTTCAATGAGCTTGGAAAGACGTAAATCGAGAAGCGTTTTTACAGTATTATGTGTTTGTTTTTTGGAGTAGAAATATTCTATCGCATTTTTTAGATAGTCGACAGCCGCGTTTGGCTCTATGACTCTTATTGTCGGCCTGTTTTTTATGTATTTTCCTATTCCAACAATCTCTAGTGATGGTACTATCGTCCTGCATATGGATGGTGTATCCATAACCGCGATATCTATCTCTATTGTTTCTATTCTCCACATTTCGACTCCGTATTTTCTCGCGTTTCTCCTAAATATGGTCCATTGTTTCTCCTTGGCAAATCCATATCTCTTTAAGTAGTTCGGGAGAACTTCTCCCCGTATAATGTGTTGACCGATAGCTGGAATGAGTATTGTTCTTTGGAGCGAATATATGTTCTCAGCACCAATCCTTTTTAGCCATTGCATCTTCCTTATGTTCAATGTTATTGTCCCTACCGCTATTTCGCGATTTCCAAGTCTAAGCAGTATGGCCCCATTGTTCTTGATTATATCATAATTTATCTTCTCTATCAAATCC
This sequence comes from uncultured Nitrososphaerota archaeon, assembly GCA_964636085.1. GTDB lineage: Archaea > Asgardarchaeota > Njordarchaeia > Njordarchaeales > Panguiarchaeaceae > Panguiarchaeum. Next base: position 6,812 of record CAZWPQ010000047.1, on the reverse strand, counting down.
TCAACATTCCCCACGGCTATAAGATCTATATCGGCTAGGCTTAAGCGTCTCTCGTCGGGTTGGAAGAAACACGTGTTTATGCCATATCCCCCAGAGAGAATCATATACTTTGTGGCCATATATATCGCTGTATCGAATATCGATAAGTCTCGGATCGGCATATATGGCTTCAGATTTGGGTGAAAATATTTGCATGTTCTCCTTATAAAGTCTGAGTCTGGTATGTCTACGTGTTTTAGATTTGTTTTAACCTCCAGAATTTCCTCCGGATTGGCTAAGTCTATCTCAAGCATGTCTGTTACCTATATCTCTGATACCGCGAGAATACTGCTATCTATGGTGCTTGTCGCTGTTTTGGAGAAGTCTGGCTCTAACCCCAAATACATTGCGACTCTGTCCCCAAGTATTGTTGCTCTAAACGCCTCATATATCTTTCTGGAGATTTTCTGTGGAATTGTATAGTTCTCTGGTACCTCCGGTAGTACCATGTAGAGTTCTAATGCGTCTGTCTCCTCAAAATATATGTAGTATCTCATTAGGATATTCCTTAGAATCGCAACGAGTAACACAAATTTTTCTGAATCATACTGCTTCTCTGCGAGATAAACCATATTCTCGATTCTCCCCCAATCCTTTGTTTCGAAAACTTGTGGAAGAACAATACCGACGAGTACGGAGAGGGTCTCCAAGAGATCTACTCCCCAACTATCATGGTTAATGATGGAATCCACGAGAGCCTGATCAACCGAGGCAAGAGGAACAGCCGAGTTCTCCATTCTGACAATTCTATAGTCACAATCTTCTATGTCCGATACAAACACCACATCTATCCTGTATCTCTCCGCAAGGCAAGTCCTGCGATAAAACCTATAGAATTTTCTAAACCAATTATACTTGCTCCTATCCATAACCAGAAGAACCCCGAAAGGCATGACATCATTCCATGATAGGCCATTAAGTAAGAGGCCAGCCGTACCAGACAGAAAATAGTCATCAAGGAAAAAATCTATCCACTCATAAAAAGCAAGATCCCCCCTCTCAACAATATTGCCCCACAGAAAATTAATGATGCCTCCCACATCACCAAGAATACTGGCAATCTTCGAAATAGACCAAGTAGAATATTTTCTCCTTCTCGGATCAACATTCCTAGACACCAAACCCAAAAAGCGGAGAAAACCAAGCCCCCTTTTTACTCTACCAGGAGTAATACCCAGACTCTTGGAAATCCTGCCAATCCCAACACCATTATCAGGATAAAAAGCCCCATTATCCATAAGATACTTTGCTATTCTAGCAACATCAAAAATCAACAAGACCACCAATAATAATGTTACAGAAAAAATAACATTAATAATAGATATAAATTCTTGTAAACAATTCAACCCCCAAGTAATTATCTACTTCTCATACAAATGCCGATATAAGTTAAAACACCTAAAAGAAAAACAAGAAAAATAGGGAACATAAAGAATTCCCCCAAGAGACTACTGAAATTGTTTACTAAAATTTTTCGTAGATGTTCAGAATAATAACATCTATACCAAAACAATGATAGAGTTATCTTTCTTAATGACTAGACATAAAAAATATACGCCTATGTTATCCCAACAATTATTAGGAAAAAATATGATAATTTTATAAATTGTTTGTTTCTTTATTTATTATAATTGCAATAGATTTTGACTAGATGCATAAAAATGCTTCAAAGGAATGTCTTGTTGACGATAAATCAGCGACGAGGACTAACAAGATTGGACTATGCTCTTAAGGATTACATACAGGATAAAATTCTTTATTATGCTTTTACATCGAGCTCTGATCTGATTGTTTTTAAGGGAGGTACTGCTCTTTTTAAGGTGTATGGTAGCCCGAGGTTCAGCCTAGATCTGGACATGACTGCTGAGAACGTACGTTTTTTAAGTAGAGTAAAAAATTGTCTTAGAAGAGAGGGATTTAAGGTTCGTGTGATTAAAAGTATGAGTAGAGGAGACGTGAGAACATTTGTTTGGAACATCGGCGCAAAAGGACTAGGAGGCACAGGTCTAAAAATGGAGATAAAGGTTTCAGATAAACCTGAAGAGCATGGAGTCATTGATTATGAGAGTATCTATCCGGACATAAAACCATTTAGGATAGAGGTAATAACGATTGAGTATGCATTTAGAAGAAAGATACATATGCTTCTCGAAAGAAATAAAGTCAGAGACCTATTTGATGCATATTTTATCGCCAGGACATATAATGTTAGTGTGACACTTGATAGGGACACATGGTCTAGAATACTTGTCCGCATGCAAAGACTTAGAAAGAAGTGGAAGAATATAGGCCCATTACTAATCAACTATACTCTACCATCTTTCGATAAGGTCTTGGAGGTGATCGAGGAGCATGTTGAAATTGGTTGATAGAATAATGAATTTGCTTCAAAATCGGTATGTGATTATCGTGAGCGATTTTGCGGAAATCGTGGATGCGGACAGAAAGTTGGTGGCCAACATTTTCCATTATCTATATAAAAAAGGAAAAATCCAAAGAATCGCGAGAGGAATCTATACACTAAAAGAAATCATGAGGGACCCGATGGTGATCTCAACGGCGATATACTACCCATCATACATATCCCTATCAACAGCACTATCAATACAAGGCATCATCGACCAGATAGTACCAACAATCGAGGTCGCAACATCCGAAAATTTCCCTCCAACAAGAAAGAAAATCCAAATCAATACAACACAAATAATATTCCATAGGATCCCTCCGAAACTAATGTTTGGCTATCGCTACAGGGAAAGCAAAACTATAAGGGGATACTACTATTACATAGCAAAGCCAGAAAAAGCAATACTAGACTACGTCTACAAAAGAGGAGACCCAGAAGACATATTCACAGTCAACTGGGACAACCTAAACAAAAAACTCCTAAAAAAATACGCACAAGAATACCCACCACGCATAAAAAAATGGCTAAAAAATAACCTTCATATTAACTTATAAGGATCGCTAACGAGATTAAAAACCAAGAGGAGTAAAATAATTTTCTTTCATTACAATCCATCCCCCATATCCCTCCAAAAAAACACACAGGGACATTATTTAAGTCACACTTGTACTTCTGGTATCTCCACACCAATTTTCATTAATCGTTTCTTGGTTTTTTCCCATTCTTCCTCTGTCATTTTCTCTTGTTTGATATATTCACGCCAAAGCCAAGAACCTTTAAGAGACCGCAAAGAAACTCCTCCATCGGAGACAAGAACTTTCTTATCTTTTACCTCCTCAATAGCCCTCCTAAGAAATAATTCAGCCAAATCCCTTACAATCTTTAAATCCGATTCTTTGAGTTTGGCAACTTCATCCTTTGTTATCTCAAAATCTGATGCAGAAAAATTAGAAATAAGAGTCTCCACGGTCTCAGCTAATCTTGTGAATGTACACTCGCTTGCGGTCTCATAAGAATTCATCAAACATTCAAAATAAAACTCTAAAACTTTCTTCTCTAAGTCGATATCTGGATGCTTAAAAATCAAGAGCTCCCCTATACCCTGGTGGATAGCCCTAACAAAATCACCTAAGGATTCAACACTACTAAGATCAGCTCCAGTCAAATTGCTGACTACATAGACAAACAATTTAAAGTTCTTCTCCGAAGACTCCTTCAAGAAACCAATAACTTTATCCAAGATTTTCATGTCCGAAAACACATTATCAGTACGCATAGCGACTATTCCCCTTCCAAAGAATTTATTTAGAACGTTATTTTTTCCAAATCTAATCAGCTTAGAAAACTCTAGTGCATTCTCATAATTTGATAAGTGCCCAATGTACTTATCCACGATATCTGGAATCTCACCAAGCCAACTCATAACCTGCATAAGAAACTCAGTAAGCCTATTATCATACCTCCCAAAAGAGATAAAATGAGACACCACATCAAGGACTACATACTTAGCCAATTTGAAAGACAACGTACGTTCCTTAGGATTATAATTTTCTAGGGCATCGATAAAGACCCTAGAACTAGGATACAATTTCTCTAACTTTCTAGTTAAGGAATCCAAAACCTCAAGAGCATCATCAAAGGAAAGCTTATTTACCAATCTAAATTCGGGAACATAAAGAGCACCCCACGTAATCTCCCGCCAATCATATCTCTCGTAACACCAATCATCATAATAGTAGATGTAAATTTTACTGATTTTATTTGAAGAATATGTTTCATATACAGTTTTTTCGGCTAGATACTGTATTCTTTTTTTAAGTAACTGAGACATAGCAGCAGGTAAACTAATTAGCACTTCCGAAAGCAGTGGATTAGATAGACCAATAAATTCCACAAGCTCGGAGTTCTTAGAGATTATCCGTTTAAGGGTCTCCAGAACATAATAGCGTCTCGGTGAGATATCACAATCCTTAACAGAGACAAATCTAATTACGGTTTTTCCTTTGAGTTCGCCTCTGCATTTTTTATTAGTTTTATCATAGTCATATATTCTAGTATTTAAATACCTCTCTGATGGATCTAGATGAATACCCTTTCGATCGACTGGAATTGTTTTCTCTGCTAGGTCAGAAACATATCTAGCTAGGCTTTCAATTACCTTTTTTTCGAGAATGGGAGCAAAATGCTCGAATAATTTTGGAAGAAGCTCATACACCTTATCGATACTATCAATTTTTTCTTCAAATTCTAATAATCTCAAAAATTTCATAAGAAAAACCATAAGTTCATCCTTAACATTCTTAAATTTGTCGCATGAAATATCTATAATACATCCAAATACCTCATCTATCTTGCCCATCAAATCGAACACTTTTATGAATTCTCTCTCAATAGCCTGCCTTATTAAATTGCTTATAGGTTCAGATATAGAGTAGCTACTCCATCCACTTTTATACATCAACCTAGATTCAGTTATTGCTTCGATTTCATCTGAAAGTTCCTTTATTTCTTTTTCTAGCAGATTTAGCATATCGTCAAGAATTATGGCATATAGCCTAACTGTGGTTATGATGGATTTCTTAGGAAGATATTTAAGGAAATGTATAAATACTTCGTCTATTTTTGTCTCTTCTCTGTAGAGATATATGGCTAGATCTGGGTATTTATATGCTAGAAAGTATGCTACTTTTCTCTGGAGGTCTTTGCCAGATCTTAGTAAGTGAGGGATCGCTATGAGAGCGTTCTGTCTGACGGACGCCAGATATGTTATTTCTTGTTCCCCTAATCCTTGTCCTATTTTTTCTACTATATCTACTATCGGTAACTTTTTTGATTTATATTTTTTAAGCATCCTCTCGGCTTCGTGAAATTTAAGATTCGCGATAAGATCGACTATATTTTTTTGCTTAGGCATTTTATTTCTAGGCGCTTTTTCTTCATTTTTCTGCATTTAGATCTACCCGAATAGTTTATTTATAGCCTTTATAAGCTTTCTGGGAAGCGAAATATACTTATCTAGCTCTATTTCATAACCCTTTATAAGCTTTTTAAATTGCCGTACCGTGCTTGGATTATAAGAATATTTATTGTAGAAGAGAAGAGCCCTAGCCCCCAACTTTGCTATCTTCTCTACCAATTCAAAGGCTTTATATTCATCATATAATTCGTAATCTGAGAATATTGCCAATATCTTAACGTCATCTTCTTCGGCATATTTTAGTTGCTTCTTGGCCCATTCTAGTGCACGGCTTATCATTGTTCCTCCCCCAGCCTCTAGCTCTAAGAAAAATTCTGCTATTTCCTCGATATCTGCTTCTTCGTCTAATTCTTTGACGGGATATGTGTTGTCGCTGAATATCGCTATGGCTATTTCTTCTGGCCTAAGTCTATATACCAAAAGTGATGCAGCTATTGCACATGAAGCCAATTTTTCACCACTCATAGAACCAGAAGTATCCAGCAAGAGTACAAAGATGAGCTTACCTTTCCTTGTAGTATACATAATCAAATCATCCAATGTAGCGAAAAATTTTATATTTTTGGCTTCCCTTGTTATTTTACCAGCCGATAACAGAGACTCAATAGTATCTTCAATGGCTATATTGCTTAGGTCGTCCCCTTCTCGGTATGGTCTTGTCTCATATACAGGGAGAATACCCTCTTCTCTGGACCCAATTACTCTTCTACCCAGTAGTATACTAAGTTCGATTATTACTTTTTTCGCAATTTTTTTAAGAATCCTTCTGGCGGCCCCAGTAAGCTGATCCCTATAATTAAACCAAGATGCAAGGATATTTGCCCCAGCACCAGCCGTTAAGTCACCCATATCCCCAAAAATCTTTAGAGAAAAAGCAGAGACAACGTAATTCTCGGCTTTTTTACCCATAGAACTAGCTATTTGAATGAGCCTAGGTAGGTTATGCTTCATCAACGCCTGCAATGCAGGCTTATAACCATGTTTTAACGCATGCCTGGCCAGCTCATCGAAATCTCTTTCATTAAGCTTCATCGATTCAAATAATGTATCATAGTCATGCATAGTTCCTATGCGCTTTTCTATTAGTTTCTTTATATGATCAATAGTAGGATTCAATATTGATAAAATCAAGTCCTTAGGAATGCCCAAGTAAGAACCTAGCTTCAATACATTCTGAATAGGAAGATTTAGCCCCGCATCATTAAGCATTCTAATAGCATCAATAAAATGATTTGGATATTCTATTCTCTCGAGTGCCCTGAGAGCTGAGTCCAATAATGCATCCCCCATATCTCTCCCCAAAATCCTAGCAATTGTAGCAATAGTATCAATAACAGACATTGGTGATGGTGCTCCAGCTTGCCCTAGCGCTCCAGCTTGTCCTTGCCC
>CAZWPQ010000046.1:0-15096 GCA_964636085.1 uncultured Nitrososphaerota archaeon | reverse complement strand
CAGATGATCCATATTATGTAGTCCGCTGGTAGATCCGATGGAAGAACCTACCAGCAACGCGACCAATAGAGTCCAAATCAGGTATTTTCTCAATTTGAACCCCCAAAGGATCGAAAATGATTAGAATAAGAAAAAATCTTTTAAAACAAGTTAGTAGAAATGAGAGTATTATATAAAGAAAAACAATGAACGAAATGTACGCTAGATTATAGAAGAAATTCATCAGCGCTAGTTAATTATGTTCCTAGTTAGATGGTATCCTTAGTTTTGCCATGGATCTTAGGGTATTTAATGTGGACTAGATGTATGGTATCCATGATAGACAATGAGTATAGATTGGCATAGATGGATGGGCAATAAAAAAGCCGTCATTGTGGAAATAGTTAACTAAGATAATGTATACTTATAAGTGAAAGGTCTTTATGATGATATCCCAAAGGGGGCAAACATTACCAGTAAATCATCCTATCTAGAGCGAAACATATAGATTTATATATGCAATGTAGTAAACATGGATAAAAGCAGTCATATTCTAGTTTTTATTGCATTAAGGATATCCCTACTTTTCTCATTTATATCTGATAATTGAGATTATATCTTGTTTTATCGCCGAAAAAGCCAAAGTGAGGTCTGTCGGGGATGTAGATTGAAGAGGATAAAGATGTTGCTTCTCAGGCCGATAAAATTTCTAGTAAAGCTAGTTATGACGCTTGGGATTAGAACAATAATGGGTATAGCGGGGGGAATAATCCTCCTTGTTGTTGGTTATACAGGAACAATGGGGATCTATGGTACTATAATCGACTATGCTGTCGATATTAATCTAATATCAGAAAACTATGGGTTCTTAATAGAGAGTATTCTTGTCTACTTAGCGATGGGGGGAGGGATTACGGTTATAATTGGCAGTTTATTATTGTCCAAGATACGAGGTCTAGGGGTCTGGCTCATACGTTATGGGGCAGGCATATCGCTGGCCTCATTATTTGGTAGGATATTTTTCTTGGGTCCAATAATACAGAGCTATGTTGGTTTGGCGTATGAGGATATAAACAATTTATTCTTCGCATTTAGGATACTGAGTGTTGAAGTTGGCTTAGTTGGCTTTGGCGTTTTGCTTTCATTTATGGCAACATTCAAAACCTATAAGTGGACGATACTACTTGGAGCAGTCTCCTTAGTCACCATGATTGCTGGATTAAGTAGTGATCCTAGAATCTTCGATTTTGTAAAGAATATGCTGGGGGTCTCAGCTGGAAACAGGATATTGGACGCAGTCTGTATGTTCTTTCTATACATAGGATCAGTATTGCTTGTTGCCGCATTACTCGTTGGTATCGGATATACATACATATCCAAAATCATCGTCAAAATATGTCTAGTTATCACAATGTTGGTGTGTATCTCCGTGGTTATAGATATCGGGCATATGATTGGATACGTGGGCTGGGTTCCACTACTGCAATATATAAGAATATTGGGCATAGTAACAGAGTATATAGGAGGGATATACTTCATTAAAAAAGCATAATCATCCATAAAAACCCTGGTAACCAGTACAGGAAAAACATTACTACATGTAAGCAAATCGACTTCAATGGCCTAATTAAATGTTCCCAATAATTTTTAGATATATGGCTTAATTGATCTGGGGCTGTAAATGGATTAATGATCTACGACACATAATATCGTTATATTACTTGTGGATGGCAGGAGACAGACAAATATCTAATGTGTAAATGCCTCATGAAACGAGAGAAAATTTTGACAATAATGAATAATAGCACAAATTTGTTAGTAGGGGGTAAAGAAGGAGGGGTTCATAGGGTATATTTAGGAATCCGTGTATATGTTTGGTAATATGATTATCACGAGTAATACATCGATATCCTGGCCAGAGGGTCTAGAAAAATTTTATGTATCCGAGATAAATCCCTGGATCACTAAACCGTTTATCATTAAATTTTTTCATTACCATATACCTTTATAAAAACAACATTTGGAGAAATAGTATTAATTATAAAAATACATTTTCTAACTTTTATTGGGCTTAAGATGTCGGGAAGGACTTTAGGTGCGATATTTTTGGTGGTTGTTCCTATAGTTTTGGTCTGTTGGTCGATAAGTATGCATATATCTAAGAGAGTAAAGATAATAGATATACTCAGTCATCCTGAGGATTATGATGGAGCAGAAGTTCTTATTGATGGCTGGTATTGCGGATGGAAAATACCCAGTAATCTGCCAGGCCCAGCCTTATCGGGGCCTCCAGTAACTAGGAGCGACTGGATAATTGCGGATGAGACAGCTTGGATATATGTTGTTGCTAGAGGCCAATGGACAAAAGGGATAAAATATGGGGATAAAATAATTGTCTATGCTACCGTAATGACAAAACACAAAAATGGGACCATAATTCCCTACCTATATCCCCTTGCTATTAGCTATTAGGAGAACTGGAGAAAAACATACGATACATTTATATCTATACTCTTCTCAAAATCCTATAGATATGCTCATAGGACATGCACTATACCCATACAAATAATGGCGGCACTATTGATTAAGAGGATCCTTCTTCTCCGTATCTAATATGTGTACTATTATATTCCAAAGCAGTACCTCTATGTTTATATCTTAGGAGAACATAAAAGCTCCTAATTGGGGGATATTTTCTTCTGAGAGCCTCAAATATCCTCCATCGGGATAAAATTTGGGTTGGAAAGGGAGTTAATAATATTTGTGTGGCAATCTTATGATTATGCAGGGGGATTCACTTAAATTCTAGGTTTTGAGCAGGCCTTGGCTAATATATTTAGAGGGGTCTAATGCGAATTTCCAGAATGGTATCGCTGTTATCTTTGCCATCCCTGTATTTATTGTTTGTTCCTCATGTTTGGTTATTATTAGTAGATTTTCTACTCCGAACCTGCCCGCTATTTTATTAGTGGTTTTATCTCTCTTTTTTGTGTTTCTAGGACTCTTAGGGTTTCTGTCACCTATATCGCCGCTATGAGGTGTCCTACATCCGTAATTACGAAGTCTACTTTTTCGTTGTTTTCTTTCCAATACCTTATTTTTCTCTTAATTTCTTATAACAATACATGAAAGTCAGATCAAATCAATTTCCATATCCAAAACAGATTTCTTACCTTAATTAATATCTTGCCCATATTTTCATACCTCCCCGCAACATCGTCTGGCTAATTATATATGTGGGATTATATATTCAAATTATGGAACTCTTAGGTCACGTCCTACCGCTTTTTTACTAGGTGAACAGAATTGAGAATACAGATTGTTGATGAATCTAGTATATCAAAAGATACCATCGTAGCCCTTTATTACCTGTTTTATAAGGAGTTGAGAAGTAGACAAGGCCTACCAAGTGGGGATATTAGCGATTATAGACGTGACATAGAGAGTTTTCTCGGGAAGGGTGATAAGTTCTTTATTGCCCTCGTCGATAATTCCCCCGCTGGGTTCGTAAGGATTAGCGAAAGAGAGGGAGCATACTGGATTGAGGAGATCTTTGTTCGGCCAGAGTTTCGGGGTCGTGGTATTGGTAAGGAACTTGTAAAGGCGGCAGAACAATACATAGGGGCTAGGGATAATGCAGCATACATTATGGTTCTTCCACAGGATCTAAACGCTATCAAATTTTGGCTTCATATGGGCTATAGACTGCTCAACACTATTGAATTAGTAAAGTACCTTAGAGACTCCCCAAAAGCCGAGGGTACAAGAATGCTTGAGGTTTTCGGTTTTCCGTTGTTTATTTGGCGGTGGAGGGAGGAGTATGATTCTCTAGAATCTGAGTTCTTAGCAACACTAGAGAAATTCTTCGCGAGGAAAAGTCGGAAAGACTTCCTCAAAATAGTGATGGAGGCCCTAAAAAGGACTCTTGAATAGGCAAGATCTCTAATGAAGACTTTTTTATGCTACTCTATAGGGGATTATCGATGAGGGTTATAGATTTTCATGTACATCCACCATTTGATGCCGAAGAAAGGGGTATTAGTGCTGAAAAGATTGCTGAGCAACTAATAGAGTGGATGAATAGGGGGTATAGAGATAGCTGTTGTTTTGCCTGTTGTGCCCTATATCTCCAACGAGTATGTGTCGAAGGTTGTGGATTATGATCCTAAGAGACTTATTGGTTTTGCGTCAGTTGTGCCTAATCCAGCAGATTTTGCTATAAAAGAACTTAAGTATGCGATACAAGAACTGGGGCTTAGGGGCCTTAAGCTTCACCCTGGAATGCAGGGTTTCTGTTTGAGAAGTCCTCATGTTTGGCGAGTTCTTAGATTTTCTGGAGAGCTTGGCGTCCCTGTTATAATCCATACGATGTTTGGGGATTTCTCTACACTATATTTTAAGGCATATCCAGCACCTTGGTTAAATAGTGCTGAGGACTATGCTTTGCTTCCCTTTATCTCGCCAGAAACGTTAATTATTTTGGCTCATATGGGTGGTTCTTTTCATTTTGAGGATGCCTTAGAGATCGCAACAAATCCCAATGTCTATGTAGATACATCTTATAGCCTAATAACAACGGTGATGAGGATCGGTCTGGACTTGTTCGCAGAGTATGTTAGGGCCCTTGGCTCAGAAAAGTTCATATTTGGGAGTGATTATGTTCTTGGTCTCACACCAGAGGAATATGGAGCAAAAAAAGCAGATAGAGATAATAAAAGCTCTCCCAATAGGCGAGGAGGACAAAGAAAATATCCTATACAGAAACGCTGGAAAATTATTGAATCTATGAGAAAATGTAACAGGGTCTCTACAGTCATGAGGAATGAATGGATACAATACCAGCGATAATACAGTTGAGTGTATTACTAAGCCCCCTACTTATAAGCATTCTGATCATGGTAATGTTGTCAATAGTGATCAAAAGAGCCTTATAATCAATAGGGAGTAAGTTTTTTGGTGTCATTATCTATTTACTTTGTTGAGATAGCCCCATTCTGGGTGATGATAGAAATTCTGTTTACTTTCCTTCCGATTTTTATCTGTTTTTTAATAGTTTTTGTTAGTTGTTATGGTTTGATATATGAGAGGTATATCGGCAAAGTTGTTTGCCGAGGTCACTGGCTATAAAATACTGAGATGCATTGGAAGAGGAGGATCCTCTAGTGTGTATCTTGCTGAGAAGAATGGAGAAAAGTATGCTATCAAGATACCATCATTGGAAGTGACGGAGACACTAACAAAAGATGATATCGAAAAATTCCTTAGGGAAGCCCAAACATGGAAAATATTGAGTAAGAAATATCCGGATGACATAGTATATGTCGAGGAGTACGATACAAATCCCATTCCATGGATAGCCATGGAGTACTGTGACTATAGCCTGAGAACACTACTTAAAAGTGGCCCACTCCCGCTGGATAGGGCCATAGCCATAGGAATAAAAATCGCCGAGGCATTGAGCAAGATACACCACCATGGGATTGTACATATGGATATAAAACCTGAGAACATACTCTTTAAGAATGATATTCCAAAGATTTCCGATTTTGGAATAGCAGTAATGTTATTGAAGGTCTCAGCGACGGTTAGTAAGTATCCAGGGACTCCACTCTATAGTGCCCCAGAGCAGATATATCCAAAGAAATTTGGTGGAGTTGACTGGCGAACAGACATATGGCAGTTTGGATGTCTCCTATATGAAATGGTCGAGGGTAAACCTCCAATATCATCGTTTCTATCTCCTCTAGAATTGATTGCAAAGATAACGCAGGGAGAGCTCGAACCAATGGAGCATTCTCCTGAGTGGCTCCAAAAAATTATTCTGGCCTGCTTAAAGAAGAAGAAGGAGGATAGACCATTAGATATCGGGATAGTAGTAGAATCCTTGAAGAGGCATGCATCCATTGTTTCTCCGAGACCCATAGAGTATGGATCACCAATACATAGAGCCAAGGAATATGAGCCTACATATGAAGAAATTTCTAGTGGACCATTGGGCTCCATAGAAAAATTGCTAAGGCAGATGAAGGTTGTTACCGTGGGGATCCTGGCGAAAAAACTGGACATATCTAAAGAGGATGTAGAGACATATTTGGCTCTAAGCGAATATGCAGTCCCATCTAAGCGCCCAGGAGTATATTACAGCATAGATCACATCAACAAGGTTAAGGAGAAATTAGTTAATAATCCAAAGATAATCGTTTCAGACATAGAGATAAAGAAGCTAAAGATATTGAAGGAAGACCTCGAGGAAATACTGAAAGATTCTGCGGTTCCATCCCTGAGAAGTGGCATGTGGTACGGCAGGAACTACTGGGAACAGCGCGTGAGCAACATATTGGATACACTAAGAACGAAAGGATGGATACTGACGAGTGAAGTAGAGGGCCTCGAAAAAGAGGATTTGATAGCCCTACTAAAAAAACACGCCGAGAGATCGCCATCTAATTCTAATCTATGGTATAGGAAGGGCCTCCTTAATAATGTTAGAAAATACCTGAGTAAACTAAACTTGGACGGGAAAAGCATAGATACCATCGTAAAGATGGTCAAGATACACCCAGAGGATACAAAATTGATCATACAGAAACTTGGATACAAGATAATTGATGGGAAAATAAAGAAGATCGTTAAGGTAGATGAGATTCTGAAATCCCTATCCAATAATCTAGGAATCGATACAAATGCAGTAAAGAGAAGAATTATGGCTAGGGATGGACGTATCTTTGGGATAGACTTATCGGGTCTAGGCATCGCTAGTGTGGATCTTATGGTGCTTGCCGTGTATCCTACAATAGAGGAGATATACCTAAATTATAACAAACTTGAAGAAATAGACCTAGCCCGTTTGCCTCTCTCCAAAAGACTTAGAATACTTGGACTAGCGGGGAATAGGATAAGAGAAATAGACCTGTCTCCGCTTTCTATATGTCAACGATTGGAGGAATTATCACTCAGCAATAATATTATCGAAAGAATAGACCTATCCCCCCTCTCACATTGTGAATATTTAAGATGGCTAGAATTATCGGGAAATAGGCTAAATACGATAGATCTTTCACCCCTATCCGACTGTGTTAAACTCGAATGCTTATGGCTTGACATGAACAACCTAGAATATGTGGACCTGTCTCCCCTATCTAATTGTAGAAACCTGAGGGTACTTAGCATCTCGGGCAACGAGATAGAAGAGCTTGATCTTTCCCCATTAGCAGAATGCCGAAACCTTGAGGAGCTCTGGATATGCATAAGTACACTTGACAGTATTGATCTCTCACCCCTGAGAAGAATGGAGGGTCTTCGAATATATGCGGATCCAAACACCGAGCTGGTTGGGGCAAAATTGCGTGAATCAAATAGATTCGCTACATATGTAGAGTATAGATTAGAATAGATCTGTCAAGAATTTATTCAATATCACTAGTATAGTCCCCCAAGAATACTCCTATATCTCCTAGCCAAGTAGTCTATTGACCTATGAATAAGCCCCTCCTCCCGCATTCTAAGGTATCGCGCTATTCTGTCTAAGGTATGTACAAGGGAGTATGTGAATATTACCGAGCCTCTAATATTATGTAGCTTAGCAATATTATAGATCTCCCTCATAATGCTAGCTGGTGAACTAAATCTCATGAGGAGATGTGCCTCAGCGTCACTTAGGGACACTTCATAGCGATAAGGATCTGTCCTTTGTGGGAGTCCAAGTAGATGCCTAACAGGCGCCACCAATTTATATAAGCATAGTCTATACCTCAAATAATATTGCAAATCCTGCTCTAAATCAACCTCAAAGAAATCGGCTATAAGATCAAAACTTGCGGGAGGATTTTGGTGCTCCATTTCGGCAACAAGACCAGCAAAAATTGAGAATAGAGCAATGGCGCGTTTTCTGGGCAGAAGAAAGATAAGCGGAGGAGGATACCTATCAAGCATCCTTCTTAATCTATCTTCACCAAGACCAAGTATTGATGGGAATTTCTCAATGGCGTACAATTTCGCCACAACTACATTAGGTATAGACCGGAGCTCATCCCATTTCCATTTAGTCATTCTGTATAGTTTGCAATAGAGCGATGTGGACTTTATCAAATCTAAGTCCCCATGCTTATAACTGCAAGTGAGGGCCCCCGTTGGCGGGTGGAAATTCGCGAATTTCAGCGGTTTTACTAATCATCGGCCCCGAGATGGGGCTCATCTTTCAAAAAACCGCCAACGGGGGTAATATAATATATGAAAAACTATTTTTAAGATACAACATTAATATGTTGTTTAATCATCAGCATGTGGTCTTATCTATGTGTTATTGTTAATGGTATGGGTGGGTTATGCCATATATATTTGTCTAATTTCTATAGATTATATGGTTGGTGCCCATATTGAAGCTGGTAATAATACTCAAGGGTGTTTCTCTAACAATGAATATCGAGGAAAGAGATCTCGATGATGTATTAACATATATTAATCGTACCTATGAAGGTAAGAACATGGATCCATTAAGTGGGGAGCTATTTAGAAGAAAAATAAAGGATGGGGTCATAGTGATATACAAGAAGAATAGGCATGAGCGGACTCGGAGCGAGTGGCTGGAGTATAGGGGCCTTTTCGCTGTCAGCAAGCTGTTAGATATGGGATTTCTGCATTCTGTTGTGTTCAATATAAATGGGATCCAGCGTGAGATTGATGGTGTCAACTTTGGGGAAAAAACGATGGTGGAGGTTCACTGGGGGGTTCTTGATGAGTCTTGGCTTAAGTATTACTTGAAAAAGAAGAAGATTCTTGGGTTTAAGCGGTGTATAATATTGGCAAGGGAAACATCTCCAGATATTCCAAAGAATCATGCCGAAATATACATATTCAGACCAGACCAGGACAGTATTGAGAGATATTATTCGCAGTACAGTTTTCCTGCATGGATCGTAGATCATTTAGCCAAGAGACACATCAGAATACTAACACATAAAGGGCAGTGGGTCGGTCTTAGGAGAAGGCTTAGTAAAACACCTAAATATAGCCCAGAGGAAAAATTTAGGATTGAAATAAGGGGGCTACTCAAGAGGGGGATCTATCCGATAAAGCTCTACTATTCCATAGCCAGAATGGTAAACCCAATAGCCGAGTATTATGGCAGAGGACACCCATTGCCATATGTTATTGGTGTTCTAGATGTTGACGTCTCTGACAAGAATGTTCCCATTCATTACAAGTATTATGTCGAGATGATAAAAAAGAATTTGGAAGAGAAGATACGCCATATAAAGATGTATCTGGAGTCATTAGGATACAACACTAGGATTTTATTTAGTGGTAAAAAAGGATATCACATATATATCTGTGATCCATCCGATGGCATAGAATTTAGGGTAGAGGAAATAGAAGAAATAATATCGGCGCTAGGCCGTCTTGTAGACAACTATAATTTCCGGGATAAAACTGGTCGCTATGATTTACACAGGATAGTAAAGATGCCATATACTATAGATCAAACCACCGGGCTTACCGTAACAGAAAAACCTAGGAGAGTCCCCAATGATGCCATATATAGATATGGGGAATAATCCCGCAGTTTATCCTTATAGAACGAAGCAATGGTCGGATCTACTATGCCCTTCATATACTTTTGATATACCTATGGCTCTTGATGATACTAAGGACAAAAGCAGTGATTGGGAGAAATTGACCAACAAATAGTGGGGGTAGAATTGGGGGTTACAAGTCTTTAAATTATAATATAAAAAATTTTTGAATAATAAAACTTCTGATGCAGTAACAACAATCCTAGATACCATGCATACCTATGCTGGTTCCCGCTAAGTTTAGAATAACTCAAGAGACATAATTTATCCCCTTACTGGCGAACATTCATTTTGTGGATTGCACCGTATTTTTATGCATGGTTCTATTTGTATTAGTGAGTACTTGGTGTTTATTATGCCTGTTGATGAGGAGGATATAGCTGATATAAAGTATATCTCTAGTGTCATATTGGACATAGTTAAGATTCCGCTCTTATCACTTATGGGAAGGGCTTGCGACAGGATCATATATATCACTACGGAGGGCGGAATAATGAGTATTTGGTCCATGGATCTAGATAGTGGGGATAGAAGAAGCGTAGTAAAGGGCCCCATACATGGATTGGCGAGGCCTAGGCCGAGTAGTCCGTACATCATATATATTAGAGATGTAACCAAGGGAATGGAGCAGCATAAAATTTTCTGCGTGGATCTAAGGGAAGAGGAGGAAAAATTGTTTGTGGAGATGGATCCAATGAGGATATTTGGGCTTGTTTTTGATGGATCTAAAACGGCCTTTGTTGGTTCTACAGCTGCGGAGAATGCGCTCTATCTTGCGGAGATTGATGGATCCCTAGAAAAGCTGTGTGTTATGGATACTATTGCGTTTGTGAGCGATATTGAAGGCAGATACATAGTTGGGTTCGGTAATATGAGGGGGAATCCATACACGTATGAACTATTCATCTATGACTTAGCGCAGGGAGAATACGAAATTTTAAGTCCAAAAGAGGGGTCCCAGAACAAATACCCACAACTATTGAATGGGAAAATATTGTTTGAAAGCAACTATGAAGGAAAAAATAGACTATATATCTATGACCCAGAAACAAAGGAGATAACAAAAGTGGAATTTAGATATGGAGACTACGAAAAATTTGACCCCATAGAACATGGAGCATATGGGTGGACGGATAGAGGAGAGATCTGGGCTGAAGGAAAGAAGAATGGGAGATCGCGCCTGTTCGTAGAGGGAAAAGAGATATATATTCCCGAAGGAACGATACATGGATTTCCAGTATTCGTAGAGGACAAAATTTTCATTACTATGTCAAGCCTGATAAATCCACCAAGAATAATAATGGTCGACACCAAGGACGATACCATAAAAACAATATTTCAAACTACTCTCCCAGACTACATAAAGAAAAAATTTAGAAGGGTAGAGTTCGTAAAGTATAAATCCTTTGATATGCTGGAAATACCGATGTACGTAATCTTGGCAAATACAAAAACACCTGGGCCCACAGTCTTGTATGTCCATGGAGGACCATGGGCAGAGGTTATGGATTGCTGGTCGATGTCCATAGCTATGCTTGTCGCGATGGGGTTTCACGTTCTGGCGCCAAACTTCAGAGGATCAACTGGGTATGGTGATGATTTTAGGAATGCAGATATAGGTGATCCAGGTGGAGGAGATCTACAAGATGTTGTATATGCTGCTAAATGGGCTATGGACAATAATATCGCGGATCCAAAAAGGATTGCTATTTATGGATATAGTTATGGTGGCTACATGACATATTTGGCTATGGGTAAGCATCCAGAATTATGGAGGTGTGGCATTGCGGGAGCCGGAATAGTGGACTGGGGGAAAATGTATAAGCTAGGTGACGCAATATTCAGACAATTTATAGATATATTATTTGCCGGAAAGAAGGAATTGTGGAAAGAAAGATCCCCAATAGAATATGTGGAAAATGTCAGCAGGCCAATATGCATTATACATCCCCAAAACGATACCAGATGCCCCCTGATCCCAGTAATGGATTACATACAAAGACTGATACAAAAAGGAGCAACATTTGAGACCCACATACTCCCAGATATTGGACATGCAATCCTAAGGATGGACGATCTAGTAAAAATAATGCTACCAACAATAATATTCTTGGAAAAATACCTAAAGACAGCACAGAGCACCTAGGGATAATCCCACTCTATACAGCATCATTACTGCCCAACCCACTGTAGAACTTCAAAAGGTGTGATTAAATAATGTTTTATTAAAGGAAAAAAGCAATAATTAGAGGAGATATTATTTTGAAAAGTACTATATGTTCTACATATGCTTGTAAAAGGGAAATTTGATAAGTATGGGCTCTGAGTACATAGGTTTTTCAGAATAGACTTAAAAGATATAATCGTCATTATTATATATTGATGGGTTCTCTGAAATGGTGTCTTATGTGGACGTTCATAAGCTAGTTTCAGAAGCTTGGCTAGTCTATGAAGAGGCAAAGAATCTACTAAAAGAAGGCGATATTAGGGACGCTGCTGCGAAGGCATGGTTGGTTGTAGAAACTATGAGAAAAGCAATAATGGTTGCTGCGAAGATCCCCTATGAAGAGACAAAGAAAATAAATATTGCCATTCCTGTGTTTAGCAGTATACTGATTGGTCTAAGGGAAAAAGATCTCCTCGATAAGTACTATACCCTGCAATCCACGCTCCATGGAATGTCTTTTTATGAAGGTTTGCTTAATGAGGAGGCAACAGTGATCTATATAATAGAAGCCGAAAAATGGCTTGAGAGAGCGGAAAAAATAATTGGAAAAGCAGGCAGAATAGATGCCACTGGATTATTAAAACTTGCCAAGGATAGAGCCAGAATAAAATCCGAGATTCTCTCAAAAAGCCAAGAGCTTCAAGCACTAAGGCTCCAAGAAAAAGCAATAATAGAGACAATAAAAGCAAAAATCTCATAATATAGCAATTACTCTCGTTCTATCTAGTCTATGTTATCCATTTTTACCTGACACTAGCAATAAGGTGTAGCAGATAGAAAAAATTTGGGGAAAAATATTCATAACAAAAGATGAGAAAAATCCACATTTTAGTTGGGACCTCCAAAGAAGAATGCATACTAAACTACTGGATTAGGATTTTTCTCGCTATTCTGGCATTCTTCTTCTAGGACTCCCAAGTCTCAGATAAACCACCAAACAAGTTTTTACCTGGCGAAGCACCATACCCCGTAGATCCAATATAAGTATCCAAGGATTGTAATCCAGCTGACTATTGGTAGTGGGCATGCTAGAGATAGATGGCCAAAACCTAGCAATAGAAAACCTATGCTTATTTTCCTACCGCTTTCTTCCCCCACGATGACACCCCAAATGGCGAATATATATGCATAAAAACAAAAGAAGAGCCCAAGTCTTATGTATATGAGTACTGCGTTCTTTAGATCATCTATAGCATCCAAAAGGAGATCAATCCCTTTTTCTGGGTCTTCTACATATGTATGCCAAGCCACCGCTGATTGACTATGAAAAGTATCTAAATATTTCCCTAACATCATGCCTCCATGAATTAACATATAGGAGGCTAGTACAAAAGACAATACAATTACCATAAACCCTAAGTCTCCAAGCATTGACCATTTCCTCTTAAAGAATACTATTACTGGGATCAATAATAATGTCGCTCCATATGAAACACACAAAATACTGAGAATGTTAAGTGAAAATTCTATCTGATCAATCATTTGGCTCTCTAAGAGACGCTTATACTCTAGTTCTCTAAAAATCGAGTAGATTTTCAACAAGTGATATGCAATTATCAAATATTGCACCATACATACGACAGCCACCATCGCGACCATGACAAAAAGTGTTTTCGGTCTAATCTCCTTGGGAACCATCGATTCTCACATAATCCCCTATCGCACTATACGATCATGGTATCTTAATATAATACCATCTACATGATAAAAATAATCTTATCATATTATAAGATTTGTCAAGGAGAAATGCAAAATGGGTTAAAGCTACAATTTCGTTACTGTAGACTTGTCTTAGTAGCTAAAGACAACAATAGTAGCATGATTAGCTCTACAAACCTAGACTACGGAAAGAACGCCAGAAGAAACGGAAACACAAAAGTATACTAAGCAAGATTCTTCCCAATCATGCATGAACTGGCTACGATAGATAAAACATGGGACTATGGATATATCACTTTCCTTTAATGGCTAACTGTTATTGCTTTTTCAACTGCTTAAAATTTAAACAATTGTTTTAATGGATTAAACTTCTTTAATTTCACTTTTCTCTACTTGGCGATTCTTATATATAGGCTCCTTATAGATCCTCGTCAACCAACAGTAGCCTGACATTTTTTTGGTCAGGATTTTTTGTGAATATTCTGAATGATTATCAATTTTCCCCGTAATTAAAATTTTTTATAAATATATATTTTTGTTTTTTCTGCGGGGGAAGAGCACAATTAGTGGTTCTATAGAAAGGAAGCACTGGTTGTGCTCTTTCTCTACATGTGGTGGGTGTTAGGAAATGTGTAGGTATAGTGGGGCTATCATATGTCTATTATTGGTGGTTGCCACAGCAAATATTTTTTCTGTAGAGGGTAATCCATTTTTTAGTGTAGGAGAGGGAAGGCCTACGAAAGAAGGTGGTAGCATACCTTGGTTTGATAATAGTGTTAGGCTCAAGGCAAGTGGAGTAGATTCGTTCGATGTTATTATTAGGAATTTGACCATCTCTGAGCCAATTTATGTGTTTGGTGATTCAATAGTATTGTTGGAGAATGTTACTTTTATGTACACGAAACCCGAGTCTCCATATGCACTGATAATTACGAAGGGAAATGCACGAGTATATATAAGGAACTCAACTTTTAGGTTTGGTGGGGATGCTTCATTGTTTGTGGAAGCGTATGATTCCTCTATGGTTGTTTTTAATGGTGTTTTGATGGATTCCTTGAACTTTGCTCCTCAGATTGTTCTGCATGATTACTCAGGCATGTATTTCTTGTCTTCTGATACCTATCTGGAGAGGATTGAGATGAATGATTATTCCTATTTTGAGGCAACACAGGGATCCATCAGTATCAATCATTTCTATATGTATGGTAATTCGACCGCTAATATTACTGGGGCCTTGATGAGTGGTATTGACATAAGATTGGTGGATTATGCCTCGTTGCGGATTTCTGGGTCTACTTTCTCTGGATCTGCGCTTAGTATTGAGGTACGTGAGTATTCTGGGGTTTATATATCCGGGCTGAATACATCTGGTATTCCTAATCTTAATGCTTATGGCTACGGCTTTTCAAACCTTACCATAGATACATGTAGAGGCTTTCAGTCCTATAATTTTCATGTACATGACTCCGCATACCTCTATTTGTCTGATGTCGAGGTTGGTGGATCGATGGATGTCCATGGGGAGGGATCCTCGGAGATATATCTGGTAAATACTAATGCCACTACTATAGATGCCTATGATAGTGCTTTTGTTGATGTAAGATCTTCCTACTCTATAGGTAGTGTTTATCTTCATGGTCCGCTTCATGGTGGAGATCA
>CAZWPQ010000045.1:14256-15450 GCA_964636085.1 uncultured Nitrososphaerota archaeon | reverse complement strand
TGAGTGAGATTCGCTATAGTATAGGGTACTGTTTATGTGCCAGCCACCACTGGCAATCCATCCGTCAGCTCCAGATTCGACATCATCCTCGAATATTGTATCTCCTGGGATGCTCACATTTTCTTCTAGTGCATCTTGGAGTATATCTTTAAGCTCGGGAGAGAGTTCAAACGTGGTTATCTTATAGGCTAATGGCTCACCAAATTCTGTCCACTGCTCTATTGACTCACTACTACCATAGCTAATATCGAAGTTTATGCTGAAGTCTAGGGTACAATCGACATCACCATACTTGTATGTATACATGGTATCCGAAATTCCAGACACACTGTAGTCCAACTTTAGTTTCTTTAGCAGACCATTTGATAGATCATATTCGGCCGAGAAGTCTATTTCAAAGGATGCGCCAGGTACCGAAATACTGCCCTTTGCAGTAAATCTAGCCGTGTTTCCAGATTGCTCATAGTTAAATGAAATTCCTGGAACCTCATAGCTAAGTGACTCCCATTCTGGACCCACTGCTTGGATCACACTAGGATCTCCTAATGGGTATCCTGGTACAAATTCGTCTAGTGGTAATGGAACTGTTGGGGATGTGTAGTAGAATTCCTCATATTGCTTTACTCTAGAAACTATTATATCGTATATATTGGATAGTGTATTAAGTATGTACCTCTTATAGGATTCGGTTGCGAAGCTAAGATCACTTACGATGTCTACGTCGCCTAAGGCATCTAGATATATATCACTCCACGAATACATGCCTTGGGTCATTGTGAATACGGACTCCTCTGGTATAGTGAATTCTAACTCGTCCGCGATCTCGGGAGTAATCATTAGGTCCTCTCCGTCAGCCCATTCCGCTATGCTGTCCAGTGTTAGGTAGAATCCAGAATCGACCTTTAAATCCTTCTTTATTTTGTAGAAGCCAGCTATGTATATTACGTCCTCATAGTCGTACTCTCCTATTTCGCCAGTATATATGTGTAGTTCTCCGTCCTCTAAGCTATTAACCATGTCCTCTAGGTATCCAAATAAATCATTCAGATCGTTGGTAACCTCAGATTGGGAGGTAGTAATTGATATGTCCATGCTTAGTTTGTTTACGTCCCATATGTGATGCTTGTATTCCTCAGGTTGTGCAAAAACTGGGCTGTTAATGAATAATACGCCTCCTAGAAGGAGGACAAAGAT
>CAZWPQ010000045.1:4466-14246 GCA_964636085.1 uncultured Nitrososphaerota archaeon | reverse complement strand
GACAAAGATGGCAATGCCCAAATATTTGCGCATACATCCCACCAAAGGTTTTGCAAATAAATAAATACAAAAAATTTTTTTTAAAGGTATTGATTTGTCGTGAATTCAATACATAAACCCTATGCCTCTTCGATAACATTTAGCATGTTGTGGTAAAACTAGTTATGGAGCACCATTCCTTTAAAATTATGCCTGTTTTTTCTAGCATAGTTTTAGATAGTATTTTCTGTGTTCTTTATATTACAGGTAATATTTTTATATTTAGATCAATGTATTAATATAAATAGATTATTCCATCATATTTTTTTTCAGGTGAACATCATTGGATCTTGATGAATTAGATAAGAAGATTATATCAATCCTTATGTCTGATGCAAGGGCAACATTTACTGATATCGCAAATGCGACTGGTAAATCTGTGAATACAGTCCGCATCCGTCTCAATAGGATGATCAGGTTAGGCATTATCAAAAAATTCGTTGTACAGGTCGACCCTAAAGTATTTGGATACAATTATTCCGTTGTCTGTATGGTCAATGTCATACCTGGAAAACTGGATAATGCCGCGGAGTTCCTAAGGCAATGTGGAGAAGTCATGTTGATCTACGAGATTACTGGTATTTATGATCTTTGCTTCATTGGCTTCTTTAAAGACGAGAGCCACTACTCGGAATTTATAAGAAAACTCCACGAAACTGGATATATAGAAAGAACAACAACATTCGTTGTGACCAAGAGAGTAAAAGAGGAATACTCCATTCCATTCGAGAACTTGTAAATAATAGAAGATATTCTAAGAAAAAATACATATAAAATATGATCCGCATCATTTAGAGATTTTCCTTATATACCTCCCATATTCGACCAATGCGCCCATAGCATTCATCGTTCTATATGGTGTCGGATAGGTCGGTATGCCTTTTTCCTTTAACCAATTGCCAGCATCTTCAACCTCTTTACCACCAATGAAACAGGCCAACAATGGCTTCCTTTCCTCTCTAGCAACCTTACTGGCTTCATATATTTTCTCGGCTATCACCATGGGCCTTGTTATGGCCGTGTGGCAGTACAACACAACAACCCCACCCACCCCCGGGTGTCTAAGGGCCTCCACAGTGGCGCCGTAGTACTCCTTCTCCGTGGCCATTCCAGTCAGGTCTATTGGGTTCTTAGTGGAGCCGAACTCAGGCATATATTTTCTGAAGGCCTGCTTTAGATCTTCTGGTGGATCCATTAACGGAAATCCATATTTCTCGGCAGAGTCTGTAGATAGAACTCCTGCACCACCACCGTTAGTTATAACTACGATAAGATCTTTCTTTGGTACGGGCTGAAGGCTTAAAGCTAGGGCCTTGTCATATAGCTCTATTAGGTTTTCAGCCATTATCACGCCGGATTGTTTAAATGCGGCCGCATATAGCTTTGCTGCCCCCGCCATTGATCCTGTATGGGAGGCTACCGCAAGTTCTCCTCTCTCTGAGAACCCCGCTTTCAGTACAACTATCGGTTTCTTTGGGGATATTTTCTTTGCTGCCTCATAAAATTCTCTGCCAGCATCTGTTCCCTCCATATATATCGCTATACATTTAGTGTCGGGGTCCTTCTCGCCAAAATATATTATTAGCTCTGAGAAGTCTACATCCGCCTTGTTTCCTATGCTTACAATTTTTGTGAGCCCTACCTTGTACATCCACGTCCAGCCTATAAGACCAATAACTAGGGCTCCGCTCTGTGAAATAAGTGTTATATTTCCATTATATGGGAGATCTGGAGCAAAGCTAGCGTTGAGATTGCTCGAGTTGCTTAATATCCCCACAACATTTGGGCCTATTATTGGCATTTTTGCCTTTCTAGCTATCTCCACTATTCTATTTTCTCCCTCTACATTCCCTACCTCACTAAATCCCGATGAAATTATGACAACGCCTCCTACTCCCTTCTCCGCACAGTCTTTGATCGCTTGCTCCACTATTTTGGCTGGTACAACGATTATTGCCAAATCGATATCGTCCTCTATATCCTTTACACTTGGGTAGCACTTAAGGCCGAGTATCTCATCAGCTTTTGGATTGACTGGATAAATTTTTCCTTTGTATCCGCCATCTATGATGTTCTTGACTACCTGATTACCTATTTTTCCTGGGTGCCTACTAGCGCCAATAATTGCAACACTTTTTGGGTTAAATATTTTGTCGAGTTTCTCGACGACATAATCTCTGATTGTAGGAATCTTCAACTTCAACACCCCTAATTATCTCAAATTGGAGAATAAAAAAAGAATGTAATTATGCCCTCTTGTGAAGTTCTATGGTTGCGGAGGGGTCTCCTCAATACTTTCCTCTGGAACACGTTTTTTCTTCTTTCGCATTAGATACAAGAGTATTACCCCTATGATGGCGGCCCCTATTCCAATGCCTAATGCCAACAACCACTTAGGTACTGGTGGCTTCTGTATTTCTATTATTAGCGTTACAACAACTTCATTTCCCGCCTTATCAACTGCCTTTATTTTTATGGTGTGTTCTCCAGCATCAAGATCCAGCATAATTGTTGTTTTGTCTCCAATGTTAATCCAGGATCCTCCGTCGACTTTGTATTCGAAGTGATCAATCCCAAAGTTATCTGTGGCATTGAACTTGATTGTTAAGTTTCCTTTTACTATTGAGTTATTTTCGGGGGATATTATGGTTATTGTTGGGGGAGTTAAGTCAACAACAATATCTAGCCTTACCTTGTATATATTCCCAGCCCTATCTGAGACCTTAATATATATTACATGTGCACCTTCATCTAGATTTGTAACTGTATAGCCACTGGATACTCCTATGTCTATCCATTCTCCACCGTCCACACTTATCTCTATGTCATCCACACCAGATCTATCGTCGGAATATATCCATTGTATCGAGACGTTTTGAGAGTTTATGTATGACCCATTTTCTGGCGACACTATAGAGATGCTTGGTGGCGTAAGGTCTATATATATGGATACAGAGTCCTCATATACCCCTCCACCACTATACTTCGCAACAATAGTTATGATCCAGAACCCCTCGGTAAAATCTGTGATATTAAAAGAGCGCTGTCTAGGGTATAGAGTAACCAGTTTTGAGCCATTTACATAGATTGTAAAGTTGTCTGGTTCCCCCCCATAACTCCAACGAACCTCCACCCAAGTTCTATTAAAAGCGCTACCATTTGGGGGGAGGATAATAAATACCCCTTCGCCAACAACATATACATCCACATCATCATGAGATTGAAGGCTGGCCGCGTCATATACAACAATACGTATGTTATACCACTTATCTGGTGGTATTGATGTAAACTTGTGATGATCAGTCATATTTACATTATGAAGATAAACAGCAACAAGCTCGCTCCCTAGGTATACCTCCACTCTAGCTATATAACTCGTAGAATCATTTGCATTCCAGATGATGTCAAACGTATTACCAACAGTGGCCTCGTCCTCTGGAGCAATTATCTCGACGTGTGGATAATCAAGATCAACAGTGAATATTACCTCCACAACACGAACATTTTGGGCAAGGTCATATGCCTTTACATCCACATAATGCCGGCCCTTCTCAAGAGACAAAAATGTATAGCTCGTGCTTGTGCCTACATTAATCCAATCTTCCCCATCTATCCTAATTTCGTAGTGATCTATCCCAGTATTATCGTGGCCCTCCCAAGATACCACCACGGATGTCGATCCCGTATAGCTATTGTTTTGGGGATTCAGCACCAATATCTCTGGAGGAATATTATCGAGGGCAATGATCATATCCGAATTCATTAATAGTAATACATAATATTTGGTGGCACCTATGGGGAATACCGAAACATTTAGTGCCACACCACTTGACTGATCGGCCCAGATTATCCCTGTCTCATTAATATCCTTTACCACAATTTTATATGCGGAGAGCTGAGAACCGAGAATATTGACCGTGCCCGTACCCAAGACGAGTCCATAATCATTGCTATACGCAACGATGTCTCCATAGGCTAGGTCTTTCGGAACTACATACATCCAGTATCCACTTGTTCCGCTTGGAAAGGCCTCGAAGTATCGATCGGTGGTATTTACCCTGCAATAGTCGAGGATACTAACTCCCCAATCCAATAGGTAGTATAATATTGTTGCATTTATTGTATCTGAGGAAATATAATCTCCATAGGAAATATTTACCCACATAGTATCATTGTAGTTTGAGGGGTCAGATGTGCTCACTTCCCTATATATGTAGTCTTGGTAGTTATTTGGGTTGGGATTAATTGGGCCATAAACAACTCTATATCCGGCAGGGATCATATCTATGGCAGCATCCACATATGTAGAAAACTGGACAGCCACTATAACAGTAATATTATAGAATCCAGCAGAGATAGGCGTCCATATATATGTATCCGTAGCGGACTCACCAATGCTAAGGTCGTGTGTAGAAGTTCTCTCTAAATTCTCATTAACAATCCAGCTAACAATCACGCTAGCGGAAGCATCAGGGCCCCAGTACGTGAATGATACATTTAATGGTACAGAATCACCAATAATCCCATAAGGCGGTGTCTCAAACTCATCTATGGATACGCCAGGAGCATGAGTTATTTGAAGGTCATATTCCACTATTAGGGTACCATTATATGATAGCTGTATATCGTTATAGGTTATATTTAACACAACATGTACGATAGTACCCAACTCTGCGTCATTAGATATGTATGTCGTAACATTTAGAACATTTTCGTCACCAGGCTCCATGTTTCTTATTAAAAATGGAGGTACCAATAGCACATGGGAATAATTACATGATGCTTTGCATGCAATGTTCACTGCGGAGCCATCCCCATCATTCCTAATAGTTACATAGGTATACACAACATCTCCTGGGCTGAAATAGCCATCACCATCCAAATCCTCATGCATAATGCTGACAAGTGTTAGATTTGGCATACCAAGTGTACCGACATACGCTATTGTTGTCGCATTGTTATTATAGAGTATCGTCTCATTCTCTATTGGGTCTACGCTTACCTTTATGAAATAGAGGCCTGTCATGGCGGGAGTCCAATCGTATGTGGTTATGTTGGCCGTATTATTCGCTATTGTGAGTGTTTCGCTCCATTCTTCAGTCCCATTGATATACCATCTCGCCATAGTGTTTATTTCTGCCTCATCTCCAGTATAATATATTGATGCGTTAAGTTTATATGTCTGGCCCACAACCATAAGGTTAGGTACCTCCATATACTCGATATATACATCTGAAGGGGACCGCATAGAACTATGCTTTGTACCCACACTATGGTTCCCAGTACTAATAATACCACTATACTTTTCACGCGCAATGTTTTCAATCTCTGCATTCTTATCTAAATATACTTCTGCTATGTTCGACACTGAAGATTTTTTATGCATGTCTAACATCGCTGGATAAGTCATGGATATCAGCAGGAGAAGCAATATCGAGATGGAAATTGTCTTACCACTCATGACTCATCGCCACATGGATATTCCTAAAAGACAATAAGAATTATTAAAAATATGAAAAAATGATGTTGTATAGACCCTAAAGACCGATTCGCCTAGTTAGCTAAAGTTTACTTTCCTCACAACTATAGGTGGTATTTTACCATTAAATGTTATCTTATACTCCCCGCCTATCACATCCACTTTTCTTAGGAATTCGAAATAATTTACGCTCATGGCTACGGCCTTTAGTGGATACTTTACTGAGCCATCCTCAATATATAGTGCATTTAGACATGTTATCCCCATTGTTCCCTTTATTGGGTTTATCATATGGGCACCCATGACTTCTCCTCTAAATAGTACTCCCCTATCGACATCGGAGATCAAATCTTCTATCTTTTTATTTGTAGTATTTTCAATAACGATATTTGTGTGCATTGGTTGCGGTTGCGACCTATAGTTCCCACGTCTCGCATTACCAGTGCTCTCCCTATTCTCCCTATAGGCCGTATACGTATCATAGAGATATGTTTTTAGGGCTCCCTTCTCGATGAAAACCTTCTTTCTCATAGGAATACCCTCATCATCACATTTGCTGGTAGAAATGCCCTCTGGCAACAATCCATCATCATACACCGTAAATGTGTTGCTCGCAACCTCTTTACCTATCATACCTATGAACCTACTCCTTCCCTCTTGTACATTCAATGCAGAAGCATTATACCACAACGGCCATAGTATCGAATCTAGGGCAAACGGATCCATAATTACATCTCCAACAAAGGGCTCTCCAACTTTCTTGGCCTTTAATCCCTCTTGGGCCATTCTTGTGGCTCTTACAGATAAATTCATGAATTCGTCAATCCTAAAACTCCTTGTGATATAAACATCAGACCCCTTGCCTGTCTGTCCATTTTTTACTACATTAATATCTAGCCATGTTAAAAAGTAGGAGCCATAATCTCCAACACTAATGCCTCTCGAATTCACGACGGCAAATATATTATTGGCCCTCGTCATATAGACATCGATCTTTTTTATGTCCCTCTCAAGATCTCTAGATGACTTGACGATCTCCCGTACTTTCTCAGATAACTCGTAGGAGTCCATCCGATATATACTTTCGTCAAAAACTCCACGTTTCCCATATCCTGAGATGGGATCTGGAAGATGTTTGAAGTTTGGGTCTGAACCTTTTGATCTCGCTATCTTTATGGCCATCTTTGCAGTCTCCAAAATCCTATTATAGTCTAGACTTGATACCGAGGCAAACCCCACATTCTTGCCGATGGCTACTCTGACGCCGACACCTACTTCTACTCCTGACTGTGTTGTTATATAATTCGTTATAAGTCTCACATTAAGAATATCAGTTCTACTAAGGTAGAGTTCTATATCATCTGCACCAAGCTCTTTTGTCTTGAGGGTTATCCTCTCCCCTAATTCAATTAATTCATTTAGCATATCCTCCATTCTAAACACCTCCACCGATAATGGCTTCCTTTATAGCAAGATACGGGCCTCCATGCCCAACAGGGAGGGGAGATTGCCCACCTTTACCACATCCACCTAGGGGGCTCGTAGAAACCTTTATATCCTTTGATGCACCGATTATATTTTTGAGGAACTCCAATATGTGTGCTCTAACAACTACGCCTTTTAGTGGATATGCTATCTCTCCATTCTCAACCCAGTATGCTCTATTTGCGGCAAAAGTAAAATTGCCAGTGTCCTCTGTCTGGCCTCCCCAACTACCCTCTGCATATACACCCTTCTTGACCATCTCAAAAACCTCCTCCTTCGTCATGTCTCCGGGGCCAAAATATGTATTCCTCATCCTAACTATCGACGGAAACATAAAGCTTATCGCCCTAGCATTCCCTGTCGGCTCAGATTTTAGAATCTTTGCTGTACTCCTCGAGTGGAGATAGGATTTTAGAACCCCCTTATCTAGTAGCTTGACCGTGATAGTGGCTACTCCTTCATCATCATAAGGAATATAGAAACCATAGTTGACTGGATCGCCAGACTCTACTATTGTTGCATAATCTGAACCAATTTTCTCCCCTATCCTTCCATATAGAATGCTGGCTTTAGTCGCCACATAATCCCCCTCTGTGAGGTGGCCAAAACTCTCATGTGCTAAGACACCAGCAAAATCGGGATCCGAGATAAGTGGATATTTCCCAGGTTTTAGGCCTTTGGCAATAGCCGAATCTCTTGCCCCTTTTAGCGCAGTATTCGCTAGATCTTCGGGTTTTATTTTTTCGTATATTTCAAATCCGTATGATGAAGCAAACAATTCCCTCCCGAGACCAACTTCTCCATTTTTTCTAACTATTACCTGATAATACAGGCCGTTTCTCAGGGGACTCCATCGCCTTTTTAGGCCCTCGCTATTCAGAAAGTATTTTTCGCTAGTCATCTCAGCATACACCGTTGTTATGGATGTAATATCATTTTGACCCATTATATCCTGTATCCCACGCTTGGCCAATTCAATTTTTTCACCAAGTTCTATCTTTGCTGGGTCCTTATTTCTCGAGGGAATAAAGCCCGAATAATCTCTGGGTCTATATTGTATAGGCTCCGAAGACAGCTCCGCAAGCGTAGAAAAACCCTTGGCGGAATCTACTGCCTTAATGACGGCATCCTTTATCGCTTCATTATCCAATATACAGGTAAAACCATGCCCCCTAGATTTTCCAATGACAACAGTTACACCAATCCCAATCAATTCTGTCGATTCAACAGATTTTACTATGTCATTCACAAATCTGATAATCAAAGATTTCTGGGTTTCGCCCCTAACCTCGACAAAATCGGCTCCCTTTTCTTCAGCCAAACCGACGGCATATTCAAGAAATTCCCACAATTGAAACACCAATAATGATGTGAAAAAAGTTTTATATACATGTGCATATACGCAATTAATACACCAAACCCAACTTTCTGGTATATGTATTCAACCATCAAGAATCCTAGAAACATTAAGCATCAAATTCCTCATGTTGCTTGAATAAAAAATACCAGCTTCTATATTGGAAGGATCCGCTAGCACTATTTTTAAAACTACACATTATCTTTTAAAAAAGGAAAAAATAAATAAATTGGGAATAATATTGTTCAATATTTTTTATGTGGGGTGGGCTCTAAATGAAGAGCCTAAAGGTTAGTTTTCTTATCGCCATATTATTATTCAGCCTAGCAATGGGAATATTATTTATTAGTTATAGAGCCATCAACAATAATAACTATACCGTCTTCTCAGTATTCAAAGGTTCTAGTTCCTCAGAGCCGACCAGAAAGACCATTTTTTCATCAAAAGCCTCAGAAAATATTTCATATGAATTTTATATTCCATGGGTCATGCCGAATGCAGGATTTGATAGCTATGGTATTAATGTTCAATTAGTAGCTGTATATAATAACACAACAGTAAGGATTGATTTGGACGGGGACAGTGTGTTTGATAATACATACAAAATTAATGAAACAGATTTTTTATCAATCCCAAATGTGGCGGAGGGTGCATATATTGTCGCAGATAAACCAATCTATGGAATTCTATGTTCAAAAGCCGATGACTGGGGAGTGTTTGATGACGCCTCAATGTATTATGCATTAATACCAAAATTATCTCTCGATAATGAATATGTTCTGTTTCCGTATTTCAACTATCATATAGTTTCGACTGAAGATAATAACGATATTTCTATTTGGAACTTAAAAACTGGAGAGCTTATATTGACCGTCAGCTTAAATAAGAGCGATACATATTCAATAGATACCAGTATTACAAACGTTACTATAAAGATTAACGCTACTCAAAAAATTTTTGTTATAGGCGAACGACATAGTGATGATTTTCGCGGCGACACTATAGCGTTCTCTGTTCTTCCCACTAACATGTGGTTATCTAAATATTATGTGCCAGATCCTCCACTACCATATAGTTACGACTCCGCTACAGATGAGACATCTGTCGCAATCGTGGCCCCTCACAAAATGACTCTATATATTGACTATGATAATGATGGTATATCCGATAATACTTATCTCCTTGATGCTGGGGACTACTATAACTTTTCTTTGCCATCAGGTTCGTCCATTCTTGCGAATATATCGTTTCCCGCTTTGTATTATCACAGAATTTATGCCTTGGATCCATGGGATGGATATCGGTACTATTCGGCGGGAGTTATGTTGGGGAATACTATTATTGGTAATTTTTCTTGGTATCTACAAACGACCGGTACTTATGATTTTACTGTATCGTTCATACTCACGGCATATCATAA
>CAZWPQ010000045.1:0-4456 GCA_964636085.1 uncultured Nitrososphaerota archaeon | reverse complement strand
TATCATAATGATACAAATGTTTGTGTGGATCTTGACTTGGACGATTATGCCGACATGACTTATAATCTAAATTCAAGTGATCGGATACATGTGAAGAGAGAAGTTGGGGATGGTGGCATAACTCGGATTTCAGTAGATAAATTCACACAAATAGTTATTGGTATGAGAGATGGTTATAGTAGTACATCGGACCATGTAGCTATGGCTAATCTTGTGCTCTTTAGTGTAGATACGAACCCTCCAGTGACAAACTACTTTTTGGAAGGGCCAAACTTCGCCACATATGATGCATTGTATATCTCACCAGAAACACAGATACATTTAGATTCTATTGATGACACGGGAATCTCTAAAATTTTCTATAGGATTATCGGAGTCACAGATTGGCTCGAATATGTAGAGCCATTCTCGTTGGCTGGGCTATCTGATGGTGCATACACTATTGAGTATTACGCAGTAGATTTATTTAACAATTATGAGGATGTCAATAGGGTTGAGATTTATCTTGATGGTACAGCGCCTGAAACCACGGCTTTGATCAATGCTTCCGGCGCAATAAAATTGGAGGCGAAGGACCTGGCGTCGGGTGTTGATGCCATATACTACAGAGTCAATGAAAGTGCATGGGAAGAGTATCAAGACCCTATTAAAATTGAAAATGGTACTTATGTGATAGAATATTATGCAGTAGATAATTTAGGGAATAGAGAACATACTAAACGCATTATCGTTGTATCTAAACGAGAAGAGTTTATGTATGTCGCCACCATCAACACTACAACTATAACTACTACAGTAAATCTAGCACCACCTATAACAAATGGTATCCTTTATCTTATTATGGGGATTATTATAGGAGTTTTTGCCTCATATTTGATAACCAAACGTAAGTCTACTGAAGGCCATATCTAGAAATGCCTATAACTAATTCAGGGATTTCCAGCGAATTTTTATTTTTTCTTAGCTTGGTTTATAATTATTTTTTAGCATACCACTTAATAACTGTGAGAACACTTTTTATGCATAATAGACGTCGTGAATATCTGGCAGTCCTCGTAACAAATGTGACAGGCTAGACCGTTGGGAAGTATTATTTATGATTTCATCTCATATGAAATATGAGGCAGAGTTATCCTCACTTTTGTGCAAATCCGCACGAAAAACTATACTTCCTTTAGCCACATTTTTATGAAACATGCCATATAATATATAACGATCCATCAACATTTTTGCTCCTATCAGACTGGCTTTTTATACAATAAATAAAGTTTTTTATATTGTACAAGATTGATGGGTGTTATTGTTGGCCTTCTGGAAGAAGAAGAAAGCTGAGGAAAAGCCTAAGATAAAACCTGCCGAGCGGAGGGAGGCAGCAGTATATCTGGGAGAGGTATTGGTTGAAGTTAAGGAGAGGGAGGAAGGCAAGATTGTTGAAGGCGGTATAGATCTTGACAAGAGCGAGAGAACAATCACCGTCACAAATAGGTCTTCAATCCCCGTATTTAGTACGGAGATCTTACTGAAGAATTACGAGAACACCAATCTTGAGTCTAGATTATTTATTCATCGTTTGGAGGAGCAAGGGAAAGATGGAAGCATACACAAAATCGGGTATGATGTTAAAGAATATGTCCCACCGATCATTGTTTCATACTCCTTAGAGTTTCCACCAGGGGCCAATCAAGCTCTTTGGCATGATACTGACAACAAGTTATCCTTCATTGTTGAGATACAGTCAAATCTGGATACTCCAATAGATGAAGTAGAGCTGGAATATCTACCATCCGAAAGTATCAGCAGTCTAAACGTTGAGGAACCTAGCCTAGGTGATGCATCGAGCTACACAGATAGAGCAGTATGGATTATTAAGGATCTCCAACCTAGACAAAAAGCCTCCCTAAGAATTAATATTACTGCACGCCCAAGAGAAAGAGAAAAAACAGAATTGGGAAAAATAGGCATAAGAGTTAAATTGGAGGGAAAGACATTTAGTTCTATAAATATCGAGAAGGCCATCAGTAGGTTTCTATTAAACTACCAAGTAATTAGGGACGAGTGTCCAGATGAGTCTGGTTTTTGGGATATCACCATCAACATATTGAATCCCTACGAGCTTGAGTTGCAGGCTGAGGGCGAAGTAGAGATCGTTGGGGCAGAGGTCATTGAAGGAGCACAGCTCCAAGCGGCTACCATCGAAGGAAATAAAATAGTTCTTAGTGGTGCAACAATAGGGCCGGGGAGTAGCACTTCTATAGGCCCATTAAGGGTCAAATCGATGGATGTCCCCCAGTTAAGGATACGCATAGGTGGTAGTGTTGAAGAGAAGGTACTGATGGATTCTGAAGGATACTATGTGCTTGAACTTCCTTCGGTTGATGTTGCCGCATTTGAGTTGAAGAGAACAATAGACGTTGTAATTGACGAAAGAATGAAGAGATATGTTGAGGAAAACGAGATACCGTCACTAGGAGATAACTACATAGAGTCCGTCTCAACGATCACAAATACTGGCGGCGTTGATATAGGATATGTAAAAGTAAGCGAGCTAATTCCTAGAGGCCTGGGGTTGGAGGGAGATATCAAAATTAGTATTGATGGAAAAAACATAAAGACTTATGAAAAGAAAATGGAGGAAACCGAGGACGGAACAAATTTAATCATCGTACTCAGTGGTGATAAAATTCTGCCTAAGAACAAGACACTTACAATCAAGTATAGGATGACCCCAACAAAGATAACTAGAGATATAGTCGAGCTATCATTCCCGCTCGAGGCCCAGTGTTCAGTCAGCTTAGAAGCGGAGGGATATAAGAAGGAATTACCATACGATGAAACGCCCCTCATAAAAGTCAGACATATAATCAGAAAGGTCTCCGTGTCAAAGACAGTCACACCTACTGGAGGCGATAACTTTGAGCTAAAAATAAGCATCGAGAATAATAGCGACGCACCAATCATAGACTATGAGAGCAAGCAATTCATACCAGATAACTTTGAAATACTAGAAACAAATCCAACGGCATCAGTCAGGGAAGTAGAAAACGGCAAAATTGTCGAATGGAAAATAGACATAGAACCATTTTCATCAAAGATACTCACAATTAGAGTAAAAGGGGTTGGCCAGTACTGTATAGATGATCTTATCCAAGCAGAAACAATATAGAACGAGTCGATGCGGAAATAACATTTTTTGTAATCCAAAAGGAGTCCATGTCTCACTCCTAATACTTCATGAGACTAATATCTGGAACCTAGTTTTTGCTGGAAAGAGATTACAATAACCCTAATTGTATACCTATCTGTTAGATTTTTTGTTTACAAAAATGTAAACATTTTATATATTTATTAGAATATTATATTGTGTAGGGATTGGGTGCCAATAGTGACTACAGTAATCGCTGTTAGGATTCCTAGGAAATTGAAGGAAGAGTTAGATAAATTAGGCATAAATTATACCGATGAAATCAGAAAATTTTTGAGTAACCGCGTTAAAAGAGAAAAAATGAAAAGGTTACTCCACGAGATCCGTGAACTAAGGAAAAAAGGGCCAAAGTTGAGGGAAAATCTTTCTGCTGAGTATGTCAGAGAGGATAGGATGTCTCGATGATATATGTTGTTGATGCTTCCGTCGGGGTTAAATGGTTCATAGAGGAGGAGTATTCGAAAGAGGCTGATGATCTCCTTGCCGATTTTGCAAATGGATATGTGGATCTCATTGCTCCAAAATTATTCATTATAGAGTTTTGCAATGCTATAAGAAAGTATGTTGTTAGAGGACATTTAAAAGCAATGTTAGCCGGTGGTTATGTGGAAAAGATGTGCGAAGTTCCCATAAGTTATGTAGAGATAGACTGGAATCTTGTTAAAAAAGCATATCGAAAGGCAGTAGAGCTAGGAATTACCGTGTATGATGCTCTATATGTAGTCATTGCTAATGAGAAAAATGGAGCAATAATTACAGCCGATAATAAACTATACAGACAGCTCAAGGACCACACAAGAATAATACACATAAAGGACTATCGAAGGCAACAACACTAACGGTATTTCATTAGCTCGATAGGACTAATTTATTAGCAGTAACGAACAAATTCGCTTATAAAGAAATTTTCTTGTTTATCTCTTATTAACACATGTGATAAAATTGGTGAAAAAATGGGTTGTTTTGTTTGAGGGTGAAAAACCAGGCCCAGCGGACGACTTCACTATTGAATTTATCGATATAAGAGACATAATTGGAAAAATCCCGAGCTACAAAAGAATGCTGCTCGATAAACTTGTCGAGAATGTAAATACATACGATAATTACTATCCTTGGGAAAACATAAAGTCTGTGACTCCCCCCGAGGAAGTCCCATTTAGCCTGCAGAGTTACTTTATCATACTGGCCAGAGATCAAAATGACTTGAAATTCGGATTATTCATGATACTTCTAGAGGATCAGGTAGTGCTTGGG
>CAZWPQ010000044.1:0-15872 GCA_964636085.1 uncultured Nitrososphaerota archaeon | reverse complement strand
CGTCTTAAGGAGTTTCTTCTTGGTAAAAGAGGGGTATCTAAGTCTTGTCTTGATGAGTATTGTGGAGCTGCCACTTTCTGGGTTAATCGATGTGTTTGGGGTCCGAGGGAGGCATTCTTGGACATTATTGATAGCATATTCGTTCAGAGTCGGTCACCTAAAAAGATGCAAGAGCGTTTGTGTTATAAACAAATTGTTTTAGAATCGTTAGATATAGTAATAACAAAGCCACAAAACCGAGCAGTACTAAATACAGCGACAGTAACAATAAAATGGTATGCAATCGATATAGACAACGACATAGACCACTATGAGCTCTACATTGATGGCGAACCCATTGATACTAACATCCCTGCAGAGATAACAGAATATACAGTCACATTGCGGGAGGGAACTCACAATATTACGGTTATAGTTGTGGACATAGTAGGGAATACGGATGTTGATAAGATATTCATAACGATAGATCTAACACCCCCAATAGTGGATATAGTATCGCCAGAGAACGATACTACATTGGGTACTGAAATTGTTGTGGAGTGGACTGCTAACGATACTATCTCTGGTGTTGATCACTTCGAATTATTTGTAGACGGCACATGTGAATGTTCCTACATTCCCGCTAGCCAAGAAACATATGCTTTATCCCTTAGTGAGGGGACCCATAATATTACTGTTGTTGCTGTAGATAATGCATGCAATATAGGTTTTGACTATGTTTTTGTGACGATAACTTCAACATCCACAACCGAGACTTCTGGTGCTTCTGCTTTCTCGGCATTCTCTATCCTATGGATTGTTTTGTTTGCCGTATCAGTTTTGGCCGTTGGTTTTGCTGTGTGGTTATTGCGGAGAAAGAGATAGTACTATACTTTTTATTTCTCTTTTTTTTACTGTGTTTAGGATCCTAGCGATTGTTTAAGTTTTATATCTTCGCGCAGATAAATAATGCATATGTTAATTCGGCCTCTACATTCCTATTCTACAAAGACAATATTGTTTTAAATTATTGGGTGGTCTGTTTTTTGCTTTGTTCTTTTAGGGCTCTTATTATTGCTGAGCCAAAATCTTTTGTCCTTACTTTACTCAAGATCATATTAACCATGGCATTTATTTTTTCTAGGCGAGCTCTAGCTTGGGCTTTAAGCATTGTTTTGAGCTCGTAGATCGTGTTTCTAATTTGATCACTTATTTTTGTAATGTCCGCTACAAGATCATCCCGAGCTCTACTTGATGCACGCCTTATAAGCGTCTCAATATCCTCTAGTATTGCTTCCATCTCCTCTTTCCTCTTTAGTACCTCGTCGAATCTGGATTTGATCTCACCTAGCTCCTTGTTTAGAGCTTCCTTCTCATCTTTTACACTCTCCAATTCTAATTTAACCTCCTTCCTTTTCTCAACGGCTTCATCGAGCTCTCTTCTCAGATTTTCTACTTCGTCTTCAAGCGCGGCTTTTTCCTTCCTTATGTTTTCAATTTCTCGTTTTAGCTTTTCATTCTCCCCTTGGAGTGTACTATATACTTCCTCAATTTGGCTAAGCCTTCCTTTCACCTTATCTAACTCCTCTTTCGTCTTCTGCAGTTCTGATCTCAACATTTCATTATCCTTGAGTAGAGCCCCCACATTGTTTTTTAACTGTATTATCTGGTTTTTCAGAGTTTCTCCAATCTTTCTGAACCTCCTTATAAGCTCATTTAATACTTCATCTGGCACGCTACTTCCGACTGAGCGCATCAAGAATGAAACAAAATTAAATAACATCTCATCAATTTCCTCTTCCGTAGACATAAGAGTATACACCTATTAAATCAATTAGAATTATAAAAATCCTTTATTATTATAGATATAGAACTATTAATCAAACATGAATGACTAGAACCATACTATTTAGCCATACTCCCATTCCAACATAATCTATTACGAATTAACATATATAATGCATGGTATCCACAGCCTGTGAAACCGATACCTGTGGCCGATGAAATACGAAA
Organism: uncultured Nitrososphaerota archaeon; assembly: GCA_964636085.1. Classification (GTDB taxonomy): domain Archaea; phylum Asgardarchaeota; class Njordarchaeia; order Njordarchaeales; family Panguiarchaeaceae; genus Panguiarchaeum. The sequence continues at coordinate 13,880 of CAZWPQ010000044.1, read as the reverse complement.
CGGACGATAATATTATTAAATGTATAGAATGAGCATGGTATCTAGTATGTATATCAGGATAAGAAAAGCAAAAATTTCGGATGCTGTTCAGATAGCGTCTATATATAGAAGTGATAATCCCCTCGTCAAAAATCTTATTAAAGGCAAGATGGATAGGCCAGAGATCCTCTATAGATTTGGTGGCGTATGGATGCATCAGTATTCTTGCGCTGAGCATATAAAACTCTTTAGGGAGTATGGTGGCGAGATATTTGTTGCTGAGTTAAATGGAAGGGTTATTGGTCATATAGAAGTCATCATCGATAAGGATAGGAAACATGGAGAATATGCATATATAAGTGTGCTCATGGTACACAGAAACTATCGAAGAAAAGGAATAGGAAGAAAACTTATCAAGGCAGCAGAGAAATATGCAAGAGAAAACAAAATGGATATAATATTAGTGGCTGCCGAGGAACAAAGCATCGAGTTCTACAAGAAAGTCGGTTTTAGGATCGATGAGAGATGGTCAAGCATCTATGTTTACCCACAACAATTCGACGCACAAGTCAAAGCTATAAGTAAGGAAAAAGCAATAAAGGAGATATTAGAAAACGAGTATGACCCAGTAATAGGGAGGTTCCATGGGACAAGAATGCTACTCTTCGAATTCATAAAGCAATACTCAACCCTCAAAAAACTAGACATACAGCACTTCTTCTTTAAGGAAACCACAATGGATCCCAATATAATCATTGGAATTAGAAAATCTAGAGATATACCCAGCGTGGCATGGGCCTGGTGTGGCTACGAAGTAGATAGGCATACAATACTAAGGAGAATATCTGGAATAATACACTACCTCGGCCTATCTAAGGTACTAACAGCAATTCCATACAAAGAAGCCATGAGCCTAGACACTGTGGAAAAAATCACATGGATGAAAAAAGCTGTAGCCAAGGAAGGCCAATGCATTAATTCTCAACGCACAGAGTATAAATAATAATTAAACTAAAGAGATAATGAGACAGAATCCTAGGACTAGATATTTTGCAATAAAATAATAGGATACTGGGAATTCTCATCAAGAATTTTACCCTTTTTTAGTTAGATTGTTAATAAAGATGCGATCCCTCACTTTTGTTATATACTATGCATATTTAAATCGTGAAATGTATATTAATTTACACTTAAGTAGCAATCTTTGGATATAAGTGGTGATTTGATGGGTAAGGCTGAGAGCTTTTCAAAACTTGTGATGAAATTCTCGCGGTATATCCTGTTGGCCTACATTGTTGTTGGTCTCGCATTGATTCCATTCTCCCAAAAAATATTACAAGAGATGACTACTAGAGAGGAGGTCTTTCTACCTAAAGGCGTGGAGTCTATTGAAGCCGACAACATTGTTGAGAGCGAGTTCGGCACAAATACAACGCCAGACATAATAATAGTTTTCCACTCCAAAGACAATAGTAGTCTATTAAATGAGGGAATATATCTGTTGTCCCAAGATATAATGAACTGGATGTACTTTGATTGGTATGACGAGAATGGTTCTGTGGCTATATATGTTATGGATTTCTTCACATCCACGGATAGTCTGCTCAAAGCTACAATACTTATGTACAGGATGCCGATTCTCATGACAAATATGACAATATCTATTCTCTGGGGGCTATCCTATGCATTCGGTTCTGCATGGGAATCCACATATACCTCAACAACCAATATATCTCTGGCTGATCAAATTGCAAACGAGACAATGTATAACCAATGCGATCAATTATATCAAGAAATTGTGGACACCTATGGATATATGCTAATGGGATACATCTCAACGGAGGATCTAAGATCATTAATGTTTGGGTATGTTCAAACATTTACACAGATATGGATGTTTAGGAGGAATAATGAAACACTAAATGCGACGCTACCACCAAACTCTAACATTGATTATGCCATTACAAATATAACAAGATCAGCAACAAGTGTGGTCGCCGCGAGTGCTCTAGAACCCAATATGGGAGAGTTTATAAATACGATCGCTCAATCGTTTAACTATACAACCTGGAATGATGCCAATGCTGTTTATCAGTTCGCATTGGGATATTTATCGGGAATATATAATTTGAATCTGAGCAATCCATATGAGATACAGTTTATAAACGACATATACTATGGGAGATTACCATACAATGATACGTTATACATGGCATATTACTGGAATATAATTCATGAGATGAAGGCTCCCGGAGGCTTTCCTATAAATGTATATTTGTTCTTCCGGGGGATGCTCGTATCTAGTGACAATGATACACTATTGATGATTGTTAGTGTTAGGCCAGACATCAGGAATATGAGTGATTATGATATAGAGCCCTATCTATCTGAACTAAGAGGATATCTTGATTCGAAAGAAAATGACAAGATTGAGATAATAACAACGGGGATACTGCCATTCCGAGTCGATAATACCGTAAATGCGGAGAAGGATATAAGGAGAATAGACATCATAACATTCTCCTTGACACTAATACTTCTATTCATAATATATAGAGGAGTCCCCGTAGCGATGATGCCCCTATTACTGATGGGTCTCACAATAATAATTGCTAGGGCAGTACTACTAATATTATCGATGGCTATTGGTCTATATATTAGTGATATAACGATAGCATTGATGAGCACCGTAGTTATTGGTGCTGGAGTAGACTATACAATATTCCTAATCTCCAGATATGCAGAGGATAGAAAAAGAGGAAAATCTAAGGAAGAAGCGATAGTTAGTGTCGTTAAGCATGCAGGGAAGAGCGTCCTTCTGAGCGGTGGAACCGTAATGATAGCGTTTGGGTCCCTCATGCTGAGTAGCTTTAAGTTCCTTGGACATGTTGGTCTAGGCATAATGACTGGAGTTGGAATAACACTACTTGTCGCACTAACCTTGACCCCAAGTGTACTTGCAATATTTGGGGATAAAATATTTTGGCCCTCGAGACTAACAACTACTGAAGAGGATGAAAGTGCTGAGGCAGAATATAAGGAGGGACGGTATGAAAAGGCATTAAGACGGCTAAGTGAATGGACTATAAAGCATTCAGGAGTAATAATCATAATGGCAATGTTAGTTACGGTGCCTGCCATTTATGCATATTATCATTTCGGCACAACCTATGACTTTATGAAGCTTACAAGGGAAGGAACATCATCTAGAACTGGATTCGACATAATGCAGAGTGAGATCGGATCAGAGGTATTTGCGACAACAGATATAGTCGCGATATATGAGGACATAAGCTTTATTAAGCCTGATGGGACAATAGATGTTGAACTAGTACGGCTATATATAAAACCAATAACAGAAAAATTAGAGAGCATCGAAGGGGTGAAATATGTATGTAGTCCATATAAGCCCCTTGGGGTACCGATACCCGAGAGCGAAAACGTTACAACTTTAGAGGATCAGATAACTCTAGCTACAGCAAGAGGATTTATTTCTAGAAATGGCTCAATTGTAAAATTTGTGGCCTATATAGAGCCTGCACCCTATACTAGAGAAGCATTTGATATTGTAGAAAAAATAAGAAGTGAACTGAAGAAAATCAGCGAGGAGTCTGACACAAATGTTACGTTCCTTGTTGGAGGCCTTTCAGCGAGCTATAAAGATATTTCTGATATAGTCAATAATGACTTTCGATTTCTAACGGTCATAGTAGTGGCAGGCATAATAGCACTATTATTCATTGCTCTTCGTTCCATACTTATCCCAATAAGACTAGAAATCACAATACTAATGAGCATTATATGGGCAATAGCACTAAGCATGCTAATATGGGATGTATTTGCTTCCCTCCAACTGGTATGGTTCATACCACTATTCATGTTTACAGTGTTGAATGGACTTGGTATGGACTATGACATATTCCTCATGACGCGCATCGAGGAGGAAAGATTCGAAAAGGGTCTATCAGACAAACAGGCCATAGTTGAGGCTGTTGTCTCTACAGGTAAGATCATATCAATAGCAGGAATCATTATGGCTGCTGCCTTTGGTTCACTATTATTGACACTTAGCCCGCCTACAAGACAGATAGGTCTAACCTTGATGCTAGGAGTATTAATCGACGCGTTCATAATAAGAATAATACTTGTACCAGCAATTATGATGATTGCTGGAAAATGGAATTGGTGGCCTAGAAAAAGATAATCTTTTCTTTTTTATCGAGCTATAGTATATTATAGGGCTCTATGATGGCGAGGCGAAGAAGGATTCTTGAGAGAATACTGAACGTTGTGAGGAAGTCTGTTTTTGGGATAACATTTGAGGAACTAATTAGAAGGACTGGGCATCACAGAGCTACTGTTAGAAAATATGTTAGGTTTTTAGAGAGACTAGGATTTGTTGTTTCTAGAAAAATCGGAAACTATACACTCATTTTCCCAACAAGTATCTATAACTGTATTAGATATGACTTTTCCGGTCTGTATCTAGATTCGCTGATCCATGTTTTGTCCGAAAAATTCGGGTTCGATAAAGAACGGGTATTTGAACTATCTAAATCCGTATCTAGAGAATTCATAGGGCATATATATAACATTGTCCGAGAGACAATATTGAGAATTCAGCTAGAGCTTGAGGAGATAACTGATGTCTTAATACCAACAGTGACCTCTCATATAGAGTTTAGAATCAGGAGGTTTAGTATGACTGATAGATTACTATATCTAGAAATCCATAATGCAAAGACAATAATGTCGAGTATGGATCTTGCATGTGAGTTCCTTAGAGGACATATTGCGGGTGTTCTAGAATCCCTAGGAGTAGAATATAAAAGTATAGAGCTATTGGAGAAGACAAAAAGAGACGATAGGGTAAATTGCAATCTTGTGATAATATTGAAAGAGCCCATACACGTGATCAGAGAAAAACTAGGTCTCAACAAGGATAACTACAATTCCGAGCAATAAAGATATGAACGATAAATCGAAAATGGCGTTATTTTGTGCCTAGCTACCATGTAGTTATGCCATAACTATTTGTTGCATCGAAACAAAACAGGCGTGCACTTATACTCCACATAGTCTATTACGTGTTTAAAATAACAATATTAATAGTATAATGTAACACTATTTATCTGGCTAATGAGTTTCCCAGCACCCTACCAGCCAGATAATGCACAGGCTAATGTTGGCGCATACAGATGAGTAGGGTACTCGTTGTGCGTTGTAGAAAATGTAGGGCAAAGATTTTTAAGTATCTAAAAATTGGGTCTGGCAAATTATGGCATTGCTGGAAATCGAGAATAATCGAGGATTACTCTGTAAGGCGCAATGATAAGGTAGTTTGCCCTAAGTGCGGAAACGTTATAGGAATTGAAAAGAAGGATCACATCAAGCTGATCAAGGGTGAATATAAATATTGAGGCCCACATATACAAGGTGTTTTGTTAGCACAATTTTATTGTTTTTTATAATTTATAGCGAATAAATTTATTCGTCCATCAATATAGTGATACCGGACAAGTTGTTATGCAAATTATTTATATCCGCATGAATAATCCTCATCCTTGCCCCTCTTGTAATAGTTGCATAGATCCTTAATTGGACACTTAATACATTTAGGTTTTTTCGTACATATGTCTTTGCAATGCCTAACTATTAGAGCCCGGAATTCCCTGTACACTTCCAAGTCCTTGTCTATATTACTTTCTATCCATTTTCTCAATTCTTCATAGCCTCCCCTAGGGGCGTATCCGAGCCTCTTAAATAGTCTCCTCGTATAGTTATCGACTGGAAAGATAAGCCTATTAAATGCGTAGAGCATTATGTTATCGGCCGTCTCCCTGCCAATACCCCTCACGCTTAATAGAAAGGATCGAAGCTCATGATCCGTCAGTCTAGACAATGCATCTAAATCCCATCCAAACTTGGAGCATAGTTGGGACACAAAATTTTTGATCCTAATGGCTTTTATTTTATGAAAACCCGCTGGTCTTATAATGGCGGCCAACTCATCAACACTAATGTCTCTTAATCGTTCAATGCATAATGCTCCATACTCCTTCATATGCCTGATCGCGAGAGCCGCATTCCTCCAGTTCGTGCCTTGGACAAGGATTGCTCCTATAATAATTTCTAGTACAGAATCTGCAGGCCACCAGCCTTGCTTGCCATAATGGTTGAGTAATCTTCGAAATATTATGGAAAAGTCCTGTGGGCCTATCATAAGGTATTCCCACAAATCTAAGGAATATCGATAATAAATCAACAAATATTCATAGATAAACTAATCAATATGCTATGAATAATGATCATTATAATATTCCCTAGATACTTAAGCCTCACATCAATATTTATATTGAGAATATAAGTCAATTGTGTGGTGTCCCAACAATGAAGATAAAAGTAAAGGTAATACCAAATGCAAAACACCCATCCATCGAACAGAGAGGCGATGAGATTGTTGTAAAAGTCGATGCCCCACCAATCAAGGGTAAAGCAAACAAAAGACTCATAGAGATTCTCGCCAATCATTTCGGCGTAAAAAAATCAAAAATCAGGATTTTATCTGGTGAACATTCAAGAGAAAAAATTATCGAAATGCAAAAATAATGGAATTTTCATCATTTCCTTTTAAAAAACTTTTCCATAAATCATTGGTTGCCCAGCGTATTCAGCATTCAGCAATAATCGAACATGAATAACATCATACGGTGATAGGGTGTAGGAAAATGGATAATTTTGTAATAACCAATGGCATCATAATAACAATGAATAGCAAGAACAAAATAATCACCGATGGAGCCATCGTCGTAGAGAACGGCATCATTGTTGATATAGGGAAAACAAGAGAGATCATAGAAAGGTATAATTATGAGCGCATTGATGCTAAAGGCAATATAGTTATGCCTGGGCTAATTAATACTCACACGCACCTTTTCCAAGAGCTAGGCAAGAATTTGGGCACTGATGTAGATCTTCTTCATTGGTTTAAATCAGTCTGGTCCCCACTTGTTACCAATATGACTCTGGATGACTATCGTAATTCTGTAGAATTGGGAATTCTCGAGGCCATAAAATCCGGAACAACCACAATATTGGCCTACGAACACGCCATAAATGCTTTCCAAGGGAGTATAGACATGATAATATCAGCGATAAGGAATAGTGGAATCAGATGCATATTTGGCTATGGGTATCAGGATACGGGAGAAGAGATAGGGGCCCCAAAAATAGCCGTGAAGGACACAGAGTATATACGCAAGAGAATAAAAAGTTTTCTATCTAAGTACAAACAAGACGATATGTTCAGAATATGGCTCGCGCCTGGAACAATTAATTGGTGTACTGAAGAACTACTAAAACTAACCAAGGACATAGCAGATGAATACGGACTGGGCATAACTGTTCATATGAACGAGACAAAAGCAGAGAGAGAATATAGCATCAAAAAAAGAGGAAGATCCGAAGTAGAGTATGCATATTCTACAGGTCTCTTGGGTCCAAATGTTCTAGGTGTTCATCTTGTCTGGGTCGATGAGCAAGAAATAGATATCCTTGCACGGGCGAACACTAAGGTATCTCATAACCCGATAAGCAACATGTATTTGGCCTCCGGAGTAGCTCCCATACCCAAGATGCTAGAGAAAAATATCACTGTTGGACTCGCTACAGATGGAGCAGCAAGTAACAACAATATGGACATGTTCGACGTAATCAGAATTACTCCACTCCTCCACAAAGTAGTGTGGGGAAATCCCACAGCCATATCGGCATTGGACACATTGAGGATGGCGACAATAATGGGGGCCGAATCGCTATTGATGTGTGATAAGATAGGCTCTATAGAAAAGGGCAAATATGCGGACATAATAATTGTAGATATCCATAAACCAAACACAACACCATTCTATAACCCTATAGCATCAATAGTCTATAGCGCATCTAGCGAAAATGTGGACACAGTAATAATAAACGGCAAAATCGTTATGAATAACAAACAATTGGTCTCCATAAATGAAGAAACCATCATTGAAAAGGCACAAAAATCATTCCAAAATATACTAGACAGATTAGAGGCCTAATAAGCATAAGTCCTCTTCTTGACGCATTTTCCCAAAAACATAGAATCGCCAGAAAAACTGGAAAACCTCGACAAATATATTGTATAAAGTGGTTATGTATAACAATGTTTATCAATAAGCTCATTTAGGATACAAATACTCCATCACATTTAGGTGGATTATTTTTATTTGATAGAAAAAAATTACTCTCCACCAAATACCCTCTCGAATTCCTCGGCAATCTCGGGTGATACTTCTTCCTCAATTTCCTCCTTTGGTCTTATACTTATTCTTAGTCTTGATAATACCCAATACTTGACATCTTCAACCTCCTCGGCTAAGCCTGACCATGAAGCTAGCTGTTCTCCATAATTCTCCTCAATTTCTGAGTGGAGTCTAGCTAATTGCTTTACTATCCTTGGATACTCCCGCCTCACAAAGGCCCATGCTAGCGTATTTTCTCCCCTGCTTATAAATATTGGCACCTCTCCAGACAACACTAACTTCTTCATTTCCTTACCAGCGATTTCGCCCGTCATTGTATGTATGCCTAGGAGGCCAGAACTAATTAGACTTATATCATACTTTGTCTGAAAGTCTTCGGGGACGGTAAACATGGGCACTCCGCCTACATCAGAGAGGCCAAATGCTAGAACATCTTTTTTCCAATTTCTGAACATACCATATGCATTTGCCTTATATATACCAATAATAGCTATTAGAATGAATACTATAATATAGTCGCTAAATGTTGGTAGTAGAAGATCATAGTTATCTGGTATAAAATCTTTGTCCGTATCCCTCGATAGTGGATCCGTGCCCTTGACTTTAACCTCGTTATAGTCACTAAGGCCGTCTCCATCAGTATCTTGCTTCAGAGGATCTGTATGAAATGTACGTATCTCCTCATAATCGTTTAATCCATCCTCGTCTACATCTGGGTCTGCTGGATCTATACCAAACTCGACCTCTTCATAGTCGGTTAGGCCATCACCATCCGTGTCCTGTTTTAGTGGATTTGTATATCTTATACCAATACCCGTAATATTTACCCCCATAACTTCTTCATAGTCGGTTAGACCATCACCATCGGTATCTGGATTGCCAGGATCTGTCTTGATTATTCCAATATTAGGCACTTCGATCCCCATAACTTCGTCATAGTCACTTAGCATGTCGCTGTCGGAATCACTCCTTGTGGGATCTGTACCATATGTATATACTTCTTCATAGTCGGTTAGACCATCACCATCAGTGTCAGTGGATCTAGGATTTGTTTGGCGTTCCATAACTTCTTCATAGTCGGTTAGACCATCACCATCAGTGTCTCTTAGTCTAGGATTGGTTTTCACAATATCTATGCCTGGAACATAAACCCCGTAGACCTCCTGATAATCTGATAACCCATCATCATCGGTATCGTTGCTCGTTGGATCTAGTGTTACATTACCTATGATCTCATCAACATAGACACCATGAATTTCCCTATAATCTGTAATACCGTCATAATCGGTATCATTTGTATTGGGTAATGTTTTATAGATATTGACTTCTTCATAGTCGGTTAGGCCATCACCATCAGTATCCTGATCCAATGGTTTGGTAGAATATATTTCGGCCTCTTCGTAGTCGGTTAGGCCATCACCATCAGTGTCAGCATTGGATGGATCCGTACCATATTCCTTGACCTCTCTATAATCATTTAGGCCATCACCATCAGTATCTACATCGAGTGGGGAGCTACCATAGATATATATTTCATCATAATCGCTGAGGCCGTCATCATCGCTATCCCAATCTATAATCCTCGTCCCAAGCGATGCTTCCTCAACATCTGATAGCCCATCGCGATCTGTGTCATTACTCTTTGGGTCTGATAAGAGATACTTCTCCGAGTAATCACTTAGACCATCATTGTCCGAATCATAGCTCACAGGGTCTGGATATACAGTATAAGTCACTACAGAGCCATTCGAATATATCACAGTTACATTCCAACCAGCCAATTCTTCTTGATCTTCAAGACCATCACCATCAGTATCCTTGAGTGTTGGGTCAGTCTTTAATATTCGCGCCTCTTCATAGTCGGTTAGGCCATCACCATCAGTATCATTACTCCTAGGATCTGTGTATTTTGTGCCAAGCACATCATCAATATATATCCCTCTTACTTCATCATAATCACTAAGACTATCGCCATCAGTATCATTACTCCTAGGATCTGTCAAGTATACCTTAGCTTCATCATAATCACTAAGACTATCGCCATCAGTATCATTACTCCTAGGATCGGTGCAAACGGTACCAAAGCCTGGGATATTTACACCATATATCTCCTCACAATCTTTAAGACCATCGCCATCAGTATCGCTTAGCACTGGGCTTGTGTTATATATAATACATTCAACATAATCGCTTAGACCATCATCATCAGTATCATTATCCATTGGGTCTGTCTTCACTTTGCCAATGTCGGTGACATTTATGCCATTTATCTCCTCATAGTCCGTCAGATTATCTCCATCCGTATCTATACTGTGCGGATTAGTACCACATACTTTGCACTCATCACAATCGCTAAGACCATCACCATCAGTATCATTATACAACGCATCCGTCGAATATACCATGAGCTCTTCATAGTCACTGAGACCATCACCATCAGTATCTCCATCAAGTGGATCAGTACTGTATGACACTTCCTCACCATCGGATAGACCATCATCATCAGTATCTGCAATAGTGGGATCTGTATATCTTAATCCAATTACCGTGATATTAATACCGTTTACTTCGTCATAATCACTAAGACTATCGCCATCAGTATCATCACTCTTAGGATCGGTCTTACGTACACCTATACTTGGAATCTCAATACCTGCTGTCTCGTTTCCATCAACTAAACCATCACCATCAGTATCAACGCTCAATGGATCTGTATAGTATACTCGTACCTCATCATAATCTCCAAGCATATCACCATCAGTATCCTCACTTGTGGGATCCGTATGTTTAAGGCCTATCCCAGGAATATCGAACCCAATATATTCCTCATAATCAGAGAGCCCGTCACCATCAGTGTCGGTTGATGTCGGGTCAGTATACCTTAGACCTATATCGGTAATATTGAATCCCCGACTTTCATTATAGTCTGTTAACCCATCATCATCCGTATCATCGATAAGTGGATCCGTTGTACGTGTACCGATCCCTGGTATATCGATACCATACACTTCCGCCCCATCAGTAAGCAGGTCTCCATCCGTGTCGTTTACATTTGGATTCGTTCCATATTTGTATAGTTCATCCCAATCAGTCACATAATCATTATCACTATCCTGCAACCATGGGTGGGTATAGTATGTTACCCCTTTTATGGTTATGCCTTGTGTTTCATTAAAGTCAGTTAATCCATCACCATCCGTATCTCTAAGTGTCGGGTCTGTTTGCATATACCCGTAGCCCAGCACAACAAAGCCCAGATATTCTTCCCCATCAAGTAGACCATCATCATCACTATCTGGATTCCACTTGTCAGTATATACTGTATATTCATCTCCAGTTGTTGGGTCTGTTATGTTTACACCATGTATTTCGTCATAATCTGAGATTAAGTCATCATCGGAATCTCCATCCCATATGAGTGTACCAATCCAATACTCATCCACATCATCTAGACCATCTTTATCTGTGTCGTTCCTCCAGGGGTCTCCCCCTTCAAGCCACTCAGTATAGTCGTCTAGATAATCATTGTCAGTGTCTGGATTATTGGGATCCGAGTATACTATGTATGATTGTGAGGAGCCATTAGCATACTCAACATATAACCCCCATCCAGACATTGCTTCGGTGTAGTCATCAATGCCATCATTATCGGTATCCATTATCGTTGGGTTAGAAAATACTACCGTTGATATACTATCCTCCGGTATACTTATTAGGATTCCTAATGCCTCTTCACCATCGAGTAACCAGTCATTATCGGTATCACTTTCCCTTGGATCCGTTTGTATGATACCTATACTAGATATATTTACGCCCCTTATCTCTTCGCCATCGAGAAGATAATCATCATCAGTATCGCTATCATTTACCCTCGTATGATAGATAAATACTTCACTTCCATCAACAATCATGTCGGAATCTGTATCATTAAGGCTTGGATCACCACTATAATACGGCTCTTCGACATCACCCAGATAATCTTTGTCTTCATCACATAGAGCAAAGGCAATGTAGGGATATCTGCCCCCGGATATGTCTGAGAGGTGTGCTAGGAGTATGCTGTTATTTGCCTGTGCTGTTTCACTGTATGTTGAGTTGAATATAATCTCTATGCTATGCTCAAGCGTCATAATGGCGTCGAAGGCTATTACGTCGCTTAGATTCACATAAGTATATATTTTGCTCTTGTTAAAGTATCCAGTGTAGTTAAGTATCATGCCCTTTATTACCGGTTCTTCTGAAGTATCTATCCACATGGATATTGCTACGGTATCATATATGTTATTGTTGTCAATAAGGATTGGTGAGTGTGTTCTCATTAGAGATGAATCAACGCTGTAATCGCGCAGGCTAAGACTTAATCCAAAGGGATCATAGTCAGCGTACATGTATGCCAGATAGCTTTCATATTCCGAGTATCCGATAAATGTTATGAGGAATGACGTCATATTCTCTGTTGGCACAACTGTTGGATCCTTAAAATCTAGAACCATTTCAAGCTGGTCTGATGTTAATAGTTCTTCTTGTTTAGAGGTAGTACCATCATACACCACATATGCTATTGAGCTGAGTGTTGAAGACTCCATTGCAACTATAGCTACCGCTCTATTGTTGTAGTAATCGTAGATGATATTACTTAGGGCCCCATCTTTTGGATCAGCTTGATAGACTTCAAAGTTTCTTAAATCCACATAGTAACTACCAATGTCCTCTCTCCAGAATGTGAGGTTGAATTTGTAAGTTTGTATTCCTCCACCTACAAATGAGAAGCTTTCTAATTTCCTCACTAGCCAGAGAACTGTTGGCATGTTTTTGTCCTCCCAGTTGAATATCTTTATGTCTAATCCTGTACCATAGTAAGAATCTAATGATAATTCATTTATAATTTGCCAGGGCGATATTGTGAAGTTCACTTTTACTATATCGAATCTATCAAGGGTCGTAGTGCCAAAGGGTTTTATGTATTGCTTTATGTATGCCAATTCTATGATATTTGAGTCGAACCACAATACATCAAAGACGATTATTCTTCCTCTATCACTAGTATCTCCAGTAATGACATACTCTCCCAGAGATGTTATTGATGTTGAAAAGTTTGTGTTGCTCATGTATATCTCCGCACACGATAGATTTACTAGATAGAAATCAATTATACTATATAGATCCCCACCATCCCAGAATCTACTTAGTGTGGCGACAAGATATTCCTCTTTCCCAAGTGGGTTCTTAGAAATCGCTACATCAACAGTCTCATTCGAGGTTTGGTTCATTATTAGGGGATCCTTATAAACCCAGCCATTGGTCGTAAGGTTAATTATTGGTTGGTATTGGCCCTGTAAAGTTCTAAGAAGTATTGGATGATTATTGTTCATATGTCGGTATCTCACGCCCATTTCGCTTATGTTTAGGTGAACTCTACTGTATCCACCAAATCTAGTAGAGACATTCTTTTCATGTTGTAGATGCACCTTATTTATGGCATTAGAATATATATACATGCTATACCAATTAATAAATCCAGTTATAAGAAATAATATCAGCATAATTTTCTTCATAGACATAACAAATAATCATCCGCCCCTTTCGGGACGGCTCATACACGAATGTTTGATTTCT
>CAZWPQ010000043.1:0-15925 GCA_964636085.1 uncultured Nitrososphaerota archaeon | reverse complement strand
CCTGTGTCAATTCCTTTAGCAGTAAATTTTATTATGAAATCGGGGCCGCTATCAAGGACTATTCTGATGCATTTAGGTAGTCTTAGTAAGCCTTTCTTTTCATACTTAACTCTTTTAATCTCGTCCCATCGAATTAGAATTGAGAATGGCTCACTACTAAGTATGCCTGTTTTCTTCTTGCCGATCACTTGGATTCCGTTGTCATCTACTATCACTTCAGCATCTCCTTTTCCCTTAATATTTCCATATTCAAAGGAGATATATGAACTCTTTACACTAATACGAGGTGTGCCTATTTCTGGCATTGAGATTCACCGTTAATTCGCGATAAAATATCGAATGATGTATCTGGTAATAACTATAATATCCTTTTTTTAAAAAAATGTATATGTTCAGATAGAAATTTTGATTTTTTATAGAGGCTGCTCCTGTTTAATCTAGGCTTTGATGTTCTTTGTTTTGTCTATCCCCACGAGCTTCCACCTCTCCCATTGAACAGAACCCACAACGATGGGCGAATGATAATAACATATGCTAAACATAGCCAGCGATTAAAAGCAGACATATCGAAGATTATGTCCCTATGCCACCCAACACCCAATAATAAACTTTGTGTTGTGTATCTTAAATGCTTTCCACCTGAAGCTTCGTGAGGGTGTTCCATAAGGGACAGACTTAAAAACTTTTAGATTTTAAAATTTTTGTGCCTATTATTTTATATACATAGGTTTATTATAGTATATTTCTAAAAAAGATTTTGTTATAAGTTTGGTGAGTCTTTTATGTCATTTTCGGATCTTTTGAAAAGAGAAATTTTTCCCGTTTTGAAAAAGGACCCCAATCCTATAATAAAGTATGGTGTGCTGATATCATATAAGAGAACAGTTATTCCTGTTGTATTTGCCGTTGCCCTATCATCTCTACTAAGGTACTATGCTAATCACGAAATGTTCATCTATGATATGACCATAAATATAGCTACTTACGGCGCAGTAATGATGATATTCTCTGCCTTCGCCATTGTGGTGTTTATGAGAATCATAATTAGGAGCTTTGTAAACCTTTTTTGTAGAGAGAACGAGCTAATGTATCTCAATATTTTTAAGGATTTATCGGTCTACCAAGAATACAAGAAGGTAGCTATTAATGATGCGTTTTCTGTTAAGAAATGGATGAAGATATTGTTTGGGGTGATATGTTGTACGGCTCCATTCCTGGAAAAAGCATACATATTATACTCTCGGGGCTATGCAGGCCTTACGGATAGATTCTGTAGATTGGACAAATATTATGGTGGTTTCTATTGGCTGTTAGGTTTGCTTGTGTTTGATTTCCTGTGGGCTTTTGCACTCTTCTTTATTATGATGGCTACGATAATGATAGTGAAAATGTTTAGAGGGCTTTTCCTAATAAAAAAACTACAAAAGGAATTCAGAATATCAGACATAATAGTTGAGATGGAGTCCATCGCGGGAGGAGAGAAAACACGTATGGATCTTCAAGAGGTAAGAAGTTTCTTTATAGATTTCAGGGAAATATCTAGGAACTATGCTTCGTTCTACCTCAAGGTCGGGTTACTCATCATTCTTGCAAGCATTTATACATCGGTAGTATTTACGATAGCATATTTATGGCAAACGTTTATTAACATTCCGGAGGGTTCTAGAATAAAATTGATCGTAGTCTTGCCGATAACAGGATTATTCCTATTGTTGGGTTGATCATATGTACATATCCCCTAATTTTCTACTGGAGAATACTGAAACGATACAAAACACGCTTTCTTTTCCTGCTACAAGATCTATATGAGGGCACATTACTTAGGTATATCGCATCTACAGGTGAGCAAAAACGCTATTATGGTAACCAACTCCACATGGTTTACAGGGGACTCATGTTTTTCGAAGGAATGCCGACATTTCCGCTTCAGATATCAGACTACATAAAGATGGTCTTCCTAGCAATAATATCTGGAGGATTATCCATAATCTCGGCCATTATAGGGTGAGAACCATGACATGGGTAGATCTATATGAAGGTTTTATAGAACAGACAAAAAGAGAGCCTCCCGCGTTTTATACATTAATTTTCAGAAGGAGGAAAATCCTTTTCTTGATAATTGTTACATATCCTATATTTGTGGCATCCGGCTATAAATACATAGCTGGTTACCCCACTAGTACTGTATATTTTCACCTTTGTGCATCCACATTTCTCTCGGCAATGATTTTTTATTTGGGAATAATCATAGGCTCCATATTTAAGGACTATCTAGGACTGACTGGTGTTCTTCGTATTGAGGTCGAATATTTCAGAATGTCCCTAATATTTAAAGATAGAGAGAGCTTCCATAACTATGCCAAGAAGGAAATATATAGAGTTATTACTCCTAGCTCAGACCTGAAATATGCAGTGATCTCTGGGATCATAGGATATACATGCTTTCTGGATATTTTGCCCAACTATATTGCAAAGAAGAATATTATTGAGGCGTTAAGGATATCATTCTGTGCTTGGGATACTGTCTATAGGCCCCCACTAACCATTATAGGTAACGTAGTGTTCAAAATGTACTTGTTTATCTTCTGGATAATTATTGCATCCTCCATATTATTTGTTCTCCGCGTAATAATATCGCTTAAGAGACTACATAAATTTTATGATGACTTCGCAATAACTAGTGTATTAGATATGCTTGAGACTGTTAGGTATGATATCCACAAAATCGAAAGTGGAAAAATGTACGAGCGTATAAAGGGTCTATTTGAACGGGGGAGATATAATATATTCCTCAAGTTCGCTGATTCTGTGGCTAGCTTCCTTGCTAGAATAAGCATAATAGTGATATCCTTTGCACTCATCTATAACCTATCCCTATTCATCATGGGAGCAGTCATAGAAATAGTAAACATATATTGGTTTTACACAATGATTCTATACGGCCTAGTATTAATAATACTCGGAATACTTATCTTCATGTTACCACAGATATTTCTATACAGAATACTTAAGCGCTACAAACACAGGTTAATAACACTATTAGAGTCAATCTATGAGATAAGTTTTCTCAAATTCATGACAACTGATGATCCAGAGCTACGCAGTAAGATAATAAACGATGTTAGAGAAGTCGAAACAGCGATAGATTATGCGAAAAAAATTAGGTCACTACCATTTGGCCTAATGCAGCTTGCAAAAATTATAGGAATAATAATCATATGGATCCAAATGGGACTACTTCAGTTCATATTATTCTTCTTCTAAAACATTTTTTATGATTGTATGATCAGAAGGTCTTGTTGTGCATGATTTCTTTTTTTCCCAGATAGTTGTGGCTATTTTTTAATATTTTGATGTATGGCCGATATGGACTGCTGTATTGCTTTTGTTTTGCATCACTGTCTGCTCTATGTGTTGTTCTAGCTTGTATTGTTAGGCTTCACATGGAGTCTATTGTACACGGTGATTTTTGGGTACCATTGCTCTAATTATCACTCTTGGAATTTTATAATCTGTGCTTAAAATATGCTGATTAACCGTTATTAGTTGGGTGACTCTCTTTGTATCTTTTGAGCGTAAGGGGCCTTAGTGTATCTGTAGATTCGAAGAAAGTTATAAATAGCGTAGATATGGATATTGGTTTGGGAGAAATAAATTTTCTGCTCGGGCCTAATGGTAGTGGAAAGACCTCTTTGGCGATGGCGATAATTGGTCATCCAAATTATAGAATTGAGGGAGGCAAAATATTTTTCTATGGCCGAGATATAACAGATCTAGATATGGGGAAGCGCATTCAGCTTGGAATAACATTGACTTTCCAGTTTGCCCCAGAGATAAGAGGGATAACGCTGGGGGAATTGGCCAACGAAATAGTCAATAGATATGCTATCCCTGAGGAGAGGTTGCATGAATTTGTTAGGATATTGGAGCTTGATGATCTGATGGATAGACAAATAAATGTCGGTTTCTCTGGTGGGGAAAGAAAGCGTGCTGAGATATTCCTAACCGCTCTTCAGTCACCAAAGTTTGTTATTTTTGACGAGCCGGATTCAGGGGTTGATCCGGACAGCATTGCCCTAATAGGTAAAGCCATAACGAGAATGATGGATTATGGTCTGAAAGGAGCATTGGTAATAACCCATACTGGCTTTTTATCGAAACATGTCAATGCCAAAAGAGCATACGTGTTGATGGGGGGCAGAATAATATGCCAAGGCGATGCAAAAACACTGACAAGCCATATATTAGAGTTCGGCTTCAGCATGTGTGAAAAACGTTATAGGGGTGAAATCCATGAGTTTGGATTGGAGACAGAAGTATATAGAACTGGCGAAGAGAAGCATAGATAAACCAGCCAAGTGGGGCCCAGACATAAATATTGCAGAATACCTACCAATGAAAGCAAAGGATATTCAAGTAGAGAAATTTGGAGATATCCTGGGAAGAGTAGGCATAGATATCGAGGATAAGGACAGGGCTGGAAGTTTTTATCAGTTCGATAGTACTGTTGTTAGTGTGGTTGCCAAACAACCAGGAATTGAAATATTGAGCCTAGAAGACGCTATTGATAAATATGGCGACGATATCAAAGAATACTACTGGAATGCTGTAAGAGTAGACACAGACAAATATACAGCAGTCGCAGAGCTAAAGGGCTCTGGAGGATACTTCATAAGAGTAAAGAAGGGCCACAGGATCAGGATTCCTATACAAGCATGTTTATTGATGCAAATGCAGGGGTCTCTTCAAGCACCCCATAACATAATAATAGCGGAGGAGAATAGTGAGGTAAGTATAGTTACTGGCTGCACGGCCATGAGGGAGACGGTGGGACTCCATGCGGGTATTACAGAGATTTATGTCGGTAAGCATGCGAGAGTAAATTATGTGATGATACATAATTGGGGTGAAGCTATGCATATTAGACCGAGAACTGGTGTTGTTGTTGAGGAGGAGGGAGTATTTTCCTCCCACTATATAGCGTTTACAAAACTAAGAACTTTTCAGTCGATGCCTGTGGTTGTCCTGAAGAGGAATGCTAAGGCATATTTGTCGTCGATTATAGCTCTCAAGGGTAGTGCAATTGCGGATAGTGGGTATCTATTAAACCTAGAAGGTGAGGGATCTAATGGGCAGATAATATCAAGATCCATTACAAGGGATAGGAGCGAGATAATAGCTAGAGCAAAAATAGTGGGGTTGGCAAAGGGAGTAAGGGGACATATAGATTGCCAAGGGCTCTTGCTTTCTAATAATTCAGAAATAATCACGACACCGATATTGGAAGCCAGATTCGATGATGTATCCCTAACGCATGAGGCGGCTGTGGGTAAACTATCTGAGGAAAAAATAATATGGCTTATGGCACGAGGTTTCAGCAGGGATGAGGCCGAGGCAATCCTAGTTAGGGGATTCATGCGAGTAGAGCTCCCAGAGTTACCAGAAATGCTTAAGAGTATGATAGAACAAACAACAAGGATGATAGCTAAATCCGTATTATGATGTGGTTTTCCTGATTTTGTTGAGGAATGATTTTCTATAGAAAAATAGAAATCTGGAAAACTATTCGGCAGCCTCCATTTGTGTTATCTTTTTCTTGAGTGCTTGGCTCCGTATGTATACAACCACTGTAATTGTTGATGCTAGAATTACGATGATCAATAATGCGTACGTGATTGTCGATATTTCCTTTAACTGTGTAGTTATTTGTGTCGTTGTAGTTATGTGTGTCTGTGTTGTGCTGTAGATATTTATGCTATATAATGGGGACTCGATTGTATTTCCGCAGGCATCTATTGCGATTATTTTGAACTCTATTATTCCTAATCCAGTTATTGGGATGACCACATAATATTTGTCTGTGTCCATTCCTACGGCCGTAACGTTATATATAGTATTGTTGTATGTGAATTCTACAATGACAGATCTGACCTCGAAGTTATCTTCGGCCTCTATTACTATGTAGACATATCCATCTGCAATGGACACATTTTCCTTGTATACTACTTGTTGTATGATTGGTGGGGTTCTATCTAGGATGAAGACATATCTAACAAGGTATTGATTTCCAGCCCTGTCCAATAAGGTTAACTCGATCTCGTAGATGCCATCATCAAGTGAGCTTATGTTGAGCAGGTATGCGGATTCTTGCCCCGACAGGGTTATATTGGCGGCTAATGTTCCATTAATATAGATATTTAGGAGATAAAGACCCATATTGTCACTCATTTCGATACCTATTTCATTTGTCGCTGTATAACTACTGTTCAGTATGCTAACCAAGAGCTGGGGGGCCGTTGTATCGATATAGCAGAGTACCGTAACGGTGGCAGTATTATTTGCTGCATCTATTGTCATTATGGTTATATTGTAGTAACCATCATCGATGTTGAGTTCGCTTACATTTACTAAGATAGTTGATTCATTAGATATGAGTACAATGGTTTCATTCGCATAGATATATGTCTCACATGGATTTGAGTCCTCTATAGTAATGGATATCACACCACTTTGATTGAGCCATGTCCCGTTTAGCATATCTATGTTGATTGTGGGTGCGGATACATCGACAGTGAAGTATAGGATGAACCTGTATGTGGAGTTGTCATATATTTCTATACTCAATACACAGAATCCTTGTCCGATATCTGAGACATTTACATAATAGACATATGGATAGGTACTCAACAATATAGATGATTGGTTAAGTGTATAGTTTACTGCCCCACCAAAAGAGATAAATACAACAACTATGTGGTCCGTGTTTATGAATGAATAATTCTCAACTCCGCATAGTAAGCCCTCATCGAAGATTATGATTGGTCTCAGTGCTATGGGATAATAATCATAATAGTTCCCAGTAACGAGATATGGGGTGTCGCTAATGCCATCCATGTCGAGATCATCTACTATAGCGTTGCTCCAATAGTTGCCGAAATAGCTGAAGTTGAAGGAGACAACTTGGCCAGGTTCTACATAGACGATATTGGGGTTGATGTTAGACATGAATACATTACCATAAACTATTACTCCTGAACCATAAATGATCAGGGATCTGATGTTGTCTGTGAAGTTGTTGAAGGTTATATTAAGATTATAGGTATTCTCGCTACTATCGACATAGAGCCCAACATCATTATCATATATGACATTATTATGTATTATTATGCTTCCAGCTGTGCCAATGTATATCGCGATTGTGTTAGAGACAAAGCGGTTGTTCTCGATAGCTAAGGATATTGTGGCATTTGGAGATTTGGGGCTTATATAGATCCCAAATGAGCACTCTGAGAATGTGCTGTTCCCAACGATAATAGATGATGCATTAAGTAAATATAATCCGTATGAACATCCATAAATGTTGCTGTCTAATATACTTATGTTCCGTACATCGGTGCCATTGATGCGTATACCCGCGATGGTGTCATATATCCATGTGTCTATAATAGTCACCACCGATGAGCTGTAAATAGAAATACCAACATTACAGCCAGACAGATCTATTCCGTACACATATACATTACTACTATAGTTCATCATCAATGCGGTTCCTAGATCCTCCAGTAATAGGTCTAGGAGCTCTATAGAATCCGATAACTCTAAGTGTATACCAATAGCATTGCTCCTTACAGTGATGGATTTCAGCGTGAGATTGGAACAGCGATATATGTAGATGTATTTGCTTATGACGTTAGTTATGGTGCCTCCAGAGAATCCCACCAGTAAGGCACCATATGTGCCTCCAGATAGGCTAATATTTGTTGAGACATCCAATATGACTAGTGGCTCATCGTTATACAGCGAATTTATGGCCTCTGTGGAGTTAAATGATTCAGCGTCTAGTATTCTAAAGCCAGAATCATAAATTCTAGTATTAATCAGATACACGCCTAGGGACTGGGATACATGGATTGCGTAGCGACAATTACTAATCCTGATATTGATAATTGATGTGTCGTTTGAGGATATGATGGATATGGCGACTCTGCAGTCATATAAGTATGAATTAAGGATTCTAATGTTTGACGAATATGATATTTTGATGGCGGTATCAGAACGGGCAATTGTAGTTATATTAATAGTTGTATTGTCACATCTATATAGATAGATATACGGAGTATTATCGATAGATAAATTATAGATAGATACGTTCGAACAATACTTAAGGGTTACTGGCTGAAGATATGTGGTTGCGTTTATGAATTCGCAGCTTTGAAGCCTTATACTATGAGACGAGTAAAAGAGGATGTAGGTTCTAGTGAGCGTGAATCCATGTGGCTGAAGACAGGAGTAGAAATATTTGTTGTTATGGATAAAGGAATTGTTTAAAGTGTTTGTATAGATGCCATAATAATTGATTCTAAGCTTTGGAGGGCTACCAAATGGTGGCGCTACAGCCGCCCCATGTACATTCACATATTCCGAGAACTTGTTTATCTGGATTTCGCTGTTTATTGATTCGGTTATATATATGCAGTATTGATACACGATGAAGTCATAATTAAAGAATGGGAGATCAAAGTCGTTTGTGATGTTGGCGAGGATATAGTTGTTCTTGATTTCTAGGATACGTGACTTGGTGATGTAGACACAATATTGATACAGTCGGGCAACATTGCCTGAAGGCGATAAGTCGTAGTGCCTGATGAACCCCACGAATTCATTATCATGTATATGAATCCTAGTGGAATTCTCTACATATACAGAGTATTGGTATACTGTGCCATACCTATTGACTATCTTGGCGAGGAATGAGTTTGTTGCAATGTATACATCCGTCGAGTTGATGATGCTTATTTGTTTTGATCTAGCGCCCCCATATAAGCGGCATCCATGGATTATTATATTGGAGGAATTGCGGATATCTATCCCTGCGTATCCGTTGGTAGTCATGTTACTATCCATCAGCGTTATGTTGGAACTATATATTATGTAGACACCATAGGTATTGAGTGAAACATCAATGAATATGTTATCCATCGATATGTTGGATGAACCGTTAATATATATGCCTGCATATGAGCAATCTAAGTATCCCCCTACTATGGATATGTTCTCAGTATCACTGATAAAGTAGCCAATATAGCTGTTGGTAATCCTAACGTTTATGGAGAAGACATTTTGTGTCTCAACGAGTATTCCTGGATTATAAATATCGAATCCCACATCGGATATATTCGTATCCACGAGCCTTAGAGCCGAGCCATTCTTTGCGAATATACAAAACTTGTTGGTGCCGTCGTAGGATCCAAGTCTGGAGGATATCGCCGTGAGGTTTCCTCCAGCCTCGATGGTTATATTGTATTCACCATTATATGTTACGTTGAAGTATAAAGTGGAATTTTTTAGCATCAGAGACCCATTCTCCACTATAATTATGCTCCCATTCAGAATAATAGTCTCGTTCTCCAGCACTATGGATTGATTTATAATCCAAGTACCATTGACAGGTGGCAGGCTACCTTGGAGTGCCCTAAATCTATTTCTGCGTTCACCTATATATAGATCGCTTCTAATTAGGCTATAAATAACGTTGCTTGGTTCTATGGATATTTTTGGTGATGGCGTCTCTTTAACGGCCCTAATATTTTTTGGGTTGGGCCCAGATATAGCAGCAATGTCCGCTAGGGGGGCGAATAGAAGCACCAGCAAAACAGCGATTACTTCTTTCAAACTAATCACCTCAAAGGGTTCTAACACCAACAGATTTTTATATAGGGCACTTTATCATTTCTCTAAAAAATAAATTTATATCTTGGAAAAAAGATGCGGTGCAAGAACTTTTAAGCAATATTAGCTTATGTATATTGAATCCTTTATTTGGGGGCCTCCAGTGAAGAGAACCGATTTATGTCCCATAATTACGTCCTTGATATTGATAATGTCCTGTTTTTATGGAGCCTATGGGGATTCGGATAGTTTCCCTAGTACAATCTTGATGACTAAGGTTGGTAATAGACATGTTGTTTCTGGAGATTCCATCAATAAACCATCCTCAGGCCTGACAATTATGTCTTTTATTATAGACAATGTGAGTGTCATAAGGGACACAACTGCGTATTTTGGAGATATATTGATCGAGCAGGACGGCGTGCTTATTCTGGATAACGCTACATTGTATTGTTCATCGATAAGTGTGGAGGAAGGTGGAAACCTTACAGTTCGCAATTCTAGGGTATTTCTTGAAACCAATATAGATGCACAGAACGGGTCATATCTCCTAGTTAGTGATAGTATGATTTATGATGGAGGAATAGAAATCTATACTCCTAATGCTGAAATTTATGACTCTCTGATAAACAATACGGATTCCTATGGCGTAGCCATAACACGTACTAAGAATGTTCGATTGGTCAATGTGACAATTATAAGTAGTGGACTATGCATAGATCTAGCGGACTCAAATAACACCGTGATTAGTGGCTGTGTGCTTGAGGGGGGAGGAATCTTTGTCTCGAATTCCTATAATAACACTGTATCCCAAAACACTATAAATGGGAGATCCCTAGTATATCTTGAAGACGCATCAAATGTTAGTATCGACGATGCTGGCCAAATAATATTGGTCGATTGTTCCAACATCACTATTCATGGTCTGGTTCTGGAGAACATATACGTTGGCATTGAACTATGGATGACAAGTAACAGTATTATATATGAATGCGAACTATCATGCTGGGAGTATGGTATATATGCGGTAAACTCATCAATAATCGAGTTGAAGGATCTTACCTTCACCAATACCAAATATGGACTGTACATCGAAAATACTGCAAACATAACTATGGACAGTTGTGTTATCGATAATTGTACCTATAGCGCGTACCTATATGAGACTAAGAATGCAAGTATAACAAACAATACTATACGAGATAATGTATATGGACTCTATATAATGTGGTCTTATTTTCTAGAGATCAAAGACAACAATTTTCTGAACTGTGGAGTGTTCCTGTATGAATCCAGCTACAATACGGTTGTGAACAATACTGTTAATGGAAAAGCATTGGTCTATGTTGAGGGTGATGCTAACCGCACCATTAGTGATGCTGGGCAGGTGATAGTGGTTGATTCAACAAACATAACGATAGAAAATGTGGCGATAGGTTCTGCCTCAGTAGGAATAGAAGTCGGGCATTCCACCGAAGTCCGCATAAAGAATTGTAGGGTAAGCAATAATGTGTATGGTCTCTTCGTATATTGTTGTGGTAGCGTCAACATAACTTCAAACATCATATTCAATAATTCCTATGGTATAGAGCTACAGAGTTGCTTTGGAAATGTTAATATTACGAATAACAATATCACAGACAATAATGTCGGTATATATTTGAGCTCGGCGACAGTAGTAATATCCATGAATTATATTGCAAGAAATAGCGATGGAATAACCATAGGGGCCTTTATGTGGGGCAACATTATTACTGAAAATGAGATTTTTTATTGCTCCAACGGTATATTATTAGAACACAGCTCCAACAATAATATGATAATCAATAACAAGATAGCACATTGTTATCGTGGGGTAACTCTCGAATTGATTCGTATAGTTATAGTCATCAGCCCCGAACAGCCCAAGAGTGATGGGGTTGGAATCCCACTTTATCGAGATCCCTACGAGAATGTAATCGGGGGGAATAGCATATCGTATTGTGACTATGGCATTATGCTTGCTGGCAGTAATAACTCTGCAGAAAACAACAGTATTGAGTTTTGTCTCTACGGAATCTATTTATCGGGGGAAAACCAAACAATAAAAGACAATGTTTTTATAGGATGTGGGCTCTTTGTGGATGTCTCAGTGAACAAGCACAGCATTGTCATGAACAATACGGTAAATGGCAAACCACTAGTATATCTTGAGAACATAAGCGAGGAAACAATATCTGAGGCTGGTCAGATCATAATGGTAAACTGTACGGATATAACAATAACAGGCGTAGAGATTATGGATACTACGGTTGGTATCGAATTAATAAAGACAGAGCAATGCGTGATTGAGCATAGTGGGATTTCTGGAGGGATATATGGGGTATATGCATATCAATCCGAACATATTTACATTAGGAACAGTATAATTACAGGCGATAGTGCTATCTACTTAGAGTCAACCACAAACTACAAAATCCTAGAAAACGAAATCACGGGGACGCACTATGGTATCTACGTCAGTTTGGACTCCGACAATGGGACTATTGAAAAGAATACTATAGCCTATGGCGAGGATAGCAGGGATGTATTCTGTATTTCTGGAGATGCATGGTTTGTTGACAAAACTTTGGTAATGCCGTTACCCCCCTATGCCTCTGTAAGTATATGTGGTATTTATGTATGTGGTTCAGATAATCTAACAATCACAGAAAACAATTTGGCCTATGGTATGGCTTCAAAAGCCTTCCTAAAGTATAGACAACAAATTATAGAACCAGTACTAACAACGGGGGTGTATAAACTCTATCTTGAGACATGCGGCATTTTTATATCCTATTCAGATAGCCTTGTCATAACTAATAATACGCTAGACCACGGCGGACTATTCATGTTTTGGACGCATGAGAATTTTGTTTTGGCAAATACGATAAATGGAAAACCCATAGTGTATCTAGAAGATATGCATAATGTAACCATTCGGGAGGCTGGGCAAGTAATATTAATTAACTGCACGGGGGTAATGGTAATGGGATGCGAGATGTCCTATGTCTCCGTTGGTGTGGAGGTTCTAGAGTCAAGATACGTCTCCATTATAGCGAATGTATTTTCGAGGGATGAAATAGGAGTATTCTCCTATATGTCCTACAATAGTAGTGTGTACTTGAACGACTTTATAAACAACACAGGAAACATATACTTAGACACATCAGAAATAAGATTCTGGACCGAGAAAGAGGTATATTATATCTATGACGGAGCCGCCCATTATGGCTACATGGGCAACTATTGGAGCGACTATAATGGTACCGATCAGAATGGGGATGGCATAGGTGATGAGCCATATGTAAATATCGACGAATATCCACTGGTTAAGCCTATAGGCCATTATAATGTATCTATATTGTATCCCATGATACTTGATTATTCGCCGAAGGAGGAGACTTTGAGGTCTATTGAGGGCGAAGAAGTCACGTTTGGCGTGAATATAAGCCAACGGGCAAATATTTCATGGTTTAACAATGGGGAGATAGTGCATGAGGATGCAAATGTGAAGTATTCGACAATAACACTAGTTGGTAATGTTGGGACATGGAACATAACGGTGATTATTAGGAACCAAAATGGAAGCACGATGTTGTCATGGATATGGACCGTCGAGCCAAAGAAGCACATAATCTCCACAAGTATTATAGCTCTCGGAGTGATCTGTTGCTTCATAATTATAATTGGCGTCGTATTACTCAGAAGAAGGAAAAGTAAATAGCTCTGTGGTGCCAAATTTTGCCTTTTTGTATGTCATGACTCTACATTTTTCGTGTATCAGTTCTTTCTCTTTATTTAAGATGACACTCCGTACTATACTTGCTTGTTATTGATCTAAAACAAGTATGCTAGCCCTGTAAAACCTCGGAATAAATATTCTGAAGATCACATGGAATACTTTCAATTGTCTTAAACATTATAAATACAACTGTTGACGAAAAAATAGTTCCCAATAGATATTACTTCTAGCTTCTAAGTTTTTGTAATTTGTTCCATATATGCTCTATCATATCTATATTGTAGCCTCCTACGTATACAGAGCGATACACTTTTCCTTCTATTAGCTCGATAATGGATTTTGCTTGGGCCAATAATTTACGTCTTGCAATGATTGATTTCTTACTTAAGATATATTCAAAGTCAGAGGAGAATTTCTGGGAGGAAGATTATAAATAATAAAGTGACAAAAGAACATCTAGAGACACTGTATAGGGCTAATATATCCTCTATTTAATTGTACTGATCAATTTATCGCCATTTGATATATAGTCGATCAGGAGAGTCGAATTATAAACTATAAAGACTATGCTATTTTTGGTGGCAACAATATAGGATGAATACCCCATCTTTCTTGTTCGGTTTATTGTTACGTATAAATGCCAATATCTTATTGTTGGTATATATAGTGATACACGAAAGGAATATTTTTATTATAGATAATAGCTTATTAATGTAGGAAGTTGTGTAGTGAAGCACTACTTCTTGTGCTTTACTCACAGCTTCCTTGAATAATCCGTGTGGATAAAAATGATGAAAAATAAGGACCTAGTGTTATTTGTAGTTGGTTTCTGTTTTTTGGTACTATTGCAAATTTTCCATACGATGGGAAGTCCTATCGAGGAACAGACCATAAAATCGGAGCCTCCAAGCTATGATTATGTTGGAGTTTACTATCCTTGGGTCCAACCTATTTCGAATAATAGTATTGTGTATTCGTGCTTATCATTTAACATCACCGTAAATGTCTCGGATGATAAAGGACTAATAGTACTCAATATTACATACGATGGCCATATCGATTCATTTCCACTTGGCTCTGCAACATCTGCAACCGTAAATGATACAATAGTTATTAGCGGTCCTGGAGTTTATCATGTAGAACTATTACTAGAGGACGCAGATAAGCTTATTGTGTATTACTACTTCACTGTGATTTGTTGTGATGGAAGAGAGCCTTATGTATCTGTATTTGAGGACGGAATATTACTGACACCAGAGGTACCCATATATCGTTGCAATAACACAACTCTAACAGTAGTAATCAATTCTACAGATGGGATAGATATAGTGGTCATTACGATAAAACATAATGGTGATCTTTTGGTTAATCATGTATATGATTTATCCACGGACGATATCGACTTAAGCTTCGTTGAGACAATTACAGTCCCAATATCACTGCCCGGTACATATATGGTTGAGATTTATGCCAGAGATCTATGTAACTATAGTGTATCTTTAACGTATCTTATAGTATGCAATGACTCTTTGGAGAGTCCAATCATACAAAAATTCGAGGCCTGGTGCAATAAGAGTCAGTATTCAATTGTACTTTCCAATGGGTCATGTTTTTGTTGTTGCAGGTTCGATCTGGAGGTTAGTGTATCAGACGCGGACGGGATTAGTGGACTTTATCTCTACATAGATGGGACTCTCGTTGCTTCTTATACTCCTCCTAGCCCCACAACCAGTGTCTATTATACCTTCGAAGATATAGAAGTATCTTCGGAGGGTGTATACACACTGATATTTTGTGCCAAAGATATATATGGAGACACAACGCGATACGTAATATATGTTATTTGTGATACCTCGCCACCTAGGGTTGAGGCTCAAGTGAACGACGAAGCAGTAAGCTGTGGTAGCACAATTGATGTAGAGGAGGGAGAAGTAGTGGATCTATACATTAAGGTATCCGATTCTACAAGACTACGGTATGTAGAAATAGATGCTCAGGATGTACCAATAGATATCCGTAGTTTTCCGTCATGTATTTCAGATACATCATTATTGGAGTTCGCATATACTATAAATGTTACTGAGTGGATATACATATATTCTGGTCTAAGTTCGTCCATCCTACCTGTACTTAGAATAACGATAGTGGCAATAGACATATGTGGCCATGTGACGACATACTACTTTGTCTTCAGCGTTACAACATCAACCACTACTACTGGTCTGCCTACTGCTGAGCCGTATCCTCCTCCCGCCGAAAAAATACTGTTTACATTCTCAGGAGCGGCAATAGTCTTAGGCTTTAGTATGGCTAGCTCCATAGCCACGCTGTTGGCATATACGAGGTTGTTTAAGAAGGAGAAATCTAGCTGATTAAGGTCTTTCAATTCTTCCATATTTTTTAGCTTTTGATTTATTATTTGCTATATTACTTTTTCTTTTTTTGACCACACAGACAGTCTACCTAAACATGCATCAGCATCACCCCATAAAG
>CAZWPQ010000042.1:4701-16498 GCA_964636085.1 uncultured Nitrososphaerota archaeon | reverse complement strand
TTGATAGCGGCCCCGATTTCATAATAAAATTTACTGCTAAAGGAATTGACACAGGTGCTTGGGTTAGACATAAGATTGGGCCGCTATTATCAGCACTTAAACAACATTGTTCAAGTAGAGGCATACCCTACGAAGGATAATTTTCCCATTTTTTGTTACCTTTTTTCTGCATGTCAGTTGTATAAAATACAGTAGGTTGTCCTGAGCAATCAGTCATCATTCTATGCTCTGGGCTATAGATCAATTATTGTTATGTGAGATCCGCCCTCAAATGCAAATCTTGAGTACAACCGTGATATAAAATAGCAAGTCCAGTGAATATTGCTAAACACACCACTGGTTATTGTGAGTAACAAGAGGCTACAGAATGATAAGCATTGAACACCCTGAGAGGAAAATCTCTAAGGTAAGGATAGCTTATTATAGTCTATACACTTAGTACATATTATTTCTTGACTACATCTGACGGCAATTTATGTGGATATCTTTTGCCCCTATATATTGTTGCTATGATTTCCCTAGCTCTTTCCTTATTTATTCCATAATATTCCCTAAATGGAGCTTCGTCATATCTCAGTTCTGCTCTTGAGAGGACCTCTTTCTCGAAGACCTCGTCATAATCGTGGAAATCCATTTTTTCTCCCCAAGGATATATTATCTCGACGGAGAGTATTTTCCCTCTGTAGAAGTATCTCGGCTCATGGTTTATTCCGAGGACTGGGTTCACTCTTATATTCTTTAGCTTGTTTTCTTTCACATATTCGAAGAGTTTGACGAAGCCATCTATCTGTCTGTAGAAATATTCTTTGGGCATTCCAGAGATATATGTGAATTGTTTTGGGTTTACTCCCTTAAAGGAAACATCTATGTCGATCATGATGCCGCTTGTTCCCTCCAGACTTTTGAGGAGGTCGAGCCTTTCCACAAAAAGGACGCCATTTGTCTCTATAATTGCTTTCTGGAAAATTCCGAGGTTTTTAACGGCTTTTACTACCTCAATAACATGGCTCCATTGTAGGGATGGTTCGTTTCCAGTGAATCTTAGAGCATAGAATCTGTATCCTTTCTCTTCTAGGAATCTAACTTTCTTGTATCGGCAGATAATATCCTCGACGACTTGGTCAACACTCTTTACTATTGGGTGTGCCTCATATCTCAGTTTGTATCCCCAGCAGAGTCTACAATTAAAGTTGCATCCCTTTACATCCAAGACTATTTCCAATTTTTTGTCCTCGAGTATACCGCAAGAGGCTATGCAATTACAAGAGACATAATGTTTCCCGCAAGGATCCTTCATTCTTCTTCTCTTAAATGGGACCCATCTGCATGGAAAATATATGTTGGAGTATATTCCCTCCATCTATGTTCACAGTACTACAAAATCATACCGTCGAAGAGTCAAAACCCCCAATACCTTCCCATTTTCCTTTGTATTTCTCTAAGTTGGGTCGCCGCGAGCAACTTAATTCTTTTGTCTTTCGCCACTTCGATTGTGTCTTCTGTAAAACCAAAATAGCTTACTAGTATCTTGTCCACTACCTTGAGGCCGAGATATTGTTCCACGTACTCTGAGTTCTTCAGTAGCTGGTCTATCTTTTCCCTCTTCGCGGGGCCCCAGAAGTGACATTCGACAACGATAGCCTCTCCATCGAGGATTAATAATGCGTCTATATCTATTCCATCCTTGTTATATTTGGTTATCCTAGATGGTCTTAACTCACAGTTTTGCCCAGCAAAATCTTTTATTTCTATCCTCCTTGTTATCTCCCTAAACATATCCCTTACCATGGATTCAAAGCTAAGACTTGAGACTATAATGGATTTTATGGATATTTTCCCTAAAGAGGGTATATCTTGGAGTGCTAGCCACGCCTTAAAGACGCTATCCTCGATGTCATAATAGGCTTCCTTCGGTCCCTTTTTTATCTTTTTGATTATGCCGCTTGTTTGCAACCTCTTTAGATAAATGCTAACATCTACTGTTAATCTCTCGCTTATCTTCGAGAACCTACATATCCCTCTCGCAATGAGATGCAAAATGTATCTCTCTGGAGGAGACAATTTCTCATATAGCCCTTGGAAATATATGTTGAGATCCCCACTGGGATCTGAAAGTAGATATTCTATTGCTTCTTTTGGATTTTTCCCCATACTCACTTCCTCGCATATCTTGATTATATAGAACGGCATTCCCCCAACGAGTTCCACTACCTCGCAACTATGTTTTTTACATAATTTGTCTGCAAGTTTTTTAGCATCCTCCAAGCTCATTGGTTTAACCCAGAACGTTTTTAATTGTCGAAAGAGGGGGGCAAAATATTTTCTTGTTAGTCTACGCACAAGCCCAATGGCAGAACTACAAAGAATTACCGACTCGCCATTCCTATTTCTTCTTTTTTCTATCAGTGTCCTTAGAAACATTATGGCCCTCTCCATTGAGGGAAAGGCTCTTTTCCCAACAAACACTCTAAGAAACGCTGTGAACTCGTCAATAATAATAATCTTGTCATCCCTAGCAAATAACTCGCTGAGGAGCATTCGTGGTTCGACAGACTCGGAGCTTATTAATGTCGCCAAGTCCTGATAAGAGGCTATCTCATAGCCATTGATAAAGATAACACCCACGCCTTCATCCAGTAGCATTCTCCTAAGCTCTTCCAGTATCGCCGTTTTCCCAACACCTCTTAGACCATATACAATAACATCGATCTTATTCCTAATACATCCAATAAGACGCTCTAACTCCTCCTTTCTATTAACAAATAGACGTATCCTTTCACCCAAAATACATTACCCCAATAAATTTTACCCTAAACTTTTTTAGCAAAAAATTTTTAAGAGTAGATGGCATATGGAGAAAATCCTGACTATTTTCCCATATTCCCAATAATTGCAACTTCCAATAATTAACAACACAAAAGCACCAAATTTATCTCACAATGATAAAAAACATTCCGAAAAGGGAGCTATTAGATTCTATCAACTGACTTTATTTTTTTCAATTCTAGGAAATCATCAAAACCGAGCTCAAGGAAAGGCAGTACTTGCTCTACTATTTTTTCTTTCCCTAGGATATTATGAAATCTCTCCACGTCGAATACCATGAGTCTTTCTATGGCCTGATCGATGAGTCCTACGAGCCTATCCACTGTTCTGATTTTTCCTTTTATTTCTTCCAGTTTCCTGAAAAGCTCATCAAGCTTCTTCTCAAGGAAATCCATATATGGCACCCTTCGGAAAATGCTATATGATTTCTGTACATATTCTGCCTCTATATCCCCAATACTAAACTTCTCCTTTATGATGACTCGCTCATCCACATCCCTCTCTATCCAGAATTTTCGTCTTATTCTATACTTATAGTTGACTACAATGGTTACTTCGGCTTCCCATACAGATCCCGGCTTCTCGTTGGTCAAGATATAGTTCCCTACAGCAAGCAGTTCATCGGGATATTTTACATCTAGAAAAGATACAGAGAGTAAAGGAATGTATTTAAGTGCGTCAGCAAGGGATTCTACACCAAGCATCTTTATGGTATCCTCAGAGACAGATACATGTATCTCTCTTACCAAATCCTCCATATGACTCGGCAGTATATCAGGATTCTCATGGAAAGGTTTCCAATGGCTTATTAGTTTTTCTAATTTCTCTTTTTCCTCGGATAGGCGTTTGTTGACCCATTCAACTAGGTACAACTTTATTACCGAAAATGTATACTGAATCGACTTCTGGTGAAATAATAATGAATGAACAAGTTGAAGAGCTATATCGATATCTAGCTCCCTAGTTTTAGAAATAGCATCCTCTAGACTGGACAAAATCCTAATCGTTTTAGCAGTATCGAGAGGCAATTTTCCCATAAATACTTTATTTATCTCCTTCTCATATCTCTGCCTTATTATATCCATCAGTCTTCCATAGCTTCTATCAGTCTTCAACCAATTGATTATCTCTAGGAGTTCCTGCCTTAGATTCTTCGGATTCTTAGGTAGCCTATCCAAGAATCTTGAGTCCCTCAATAGTTCTGGAAAATATGCTACATGGAGAAAAACATCCTTAAATAATCCCGATATGGGCCTAATAAATTGTTCATAGGCATCAGGTTGCGTGGATAATACCTCTCTTAAGTATCCTAGAAAAGACTCAAGGGTCCTATAAAGTATAGAGAAAAGATATTTTTCATGTTCTTTAAATTCTAGAACCTTAAAGATGAAACCGAAAGTCCAGATCATATTATAGTAGGATATTGGATCCCTAATAATATCTGCTATTTCTAGACATACTTCGAGAAATCTCTTCCCGGAGGGCTTTATCCTTTCATAATCGCTTATTATTTTCATCAATTCAGATTCGATCGTCCTAAATATCTCTCCTAGTTTTCTCTCATGAAAATCTATACGCATAAAGGGCTTTCTCCTCTTAAGGAACACGAGCTTGATATTTCTCTTTCCGCTCTTCAGTATCTCAGCAATGTTACATTCTTTTCCCGCAAAAGCTTTGGATACGCATTCCATTAGGTCATCCTTAAGTTTCTTTATTAGGGGCTCCATATAGTTCTTCATACCCATGGAGGAATAATAACTCATTAGGCTCCCATATGGGGATTCAAGATACCGCTCCAGCACATCCCTACTGCGAGCCACAAACCTCTTGACCGTCTTCTCGTCCACATGGAACAATATCCCCTCAGCCCTCTCAATCTTTGATCTATCTATACTAAGAGCCTGAGCGATGTCATGCATGATATTTTCGAACGCTATCGTTTTCCATATCTCCGATATCTTTTCCTCCAGTTCCTCAGCCTGAATCGAACCCAAGTCAGAACCATCCATCATTACCCCCCAATATGAATATATGTATCCACATATAAGATACTTAAGGACATAATAGCGACGCTAAAAACACAAATTCAAAGTACTAAAGGCTCAAAAGTCCACAATATCCATAAATACCGACGAGGAGCATGGACACATAAGAGAATCAAAATGCTTCATAATAAAAAATAGGAAGAATATTCCTCAGCTTGCCACTACTAGAAATATTCTTCCTTCCTTCTTTTCCTCACAACAATTACTATCGCTGTCACAAACAATATGGCCAAGACCAAGAGTGGAATCATCATTGACTCCAATGACAATTCCCCAGCTAGAGATATAGTCTTATAGGGGGTTATGTCTTCCCATTCATCTGAGTTAAAGGCTGGTGGATCCGAATCTAGTTTATCCCACTCTATAACCCAGCCTGTTACTTTGTTCTTTCGGGCAACCTTGCGTGCCACAACCTTATTTGCAATGATTCTGAGAGCAAATGTTGATAATCTTTCATCAGAGAGATCACCATCATTGTCATTATCATATTTAAGCTTTACATTCATTTCGAACCCAGCCTCAACAAGATAAGACTTGTTGTTATAGACATACCATATTCCTCCACTTCCAGCAATCGTGAAGGGTAACATTCCGGACTCTGGGTTTCTATAGGTTATATTAAAGGATATGTTGGCGAGCATAGCCACATGTCCTTGTTTACTCTTTAGAATAGCATAATTACCAGATACATCTATCGAAGGAACACTATAACCCTGTTTCTCCATTATGTGGAGGAAGTATTTAACAAATTTTGGATATACCTTCGTGAGGAGATGTGCCGATAGTTGCATCTGTCCATAAACTATGTCTGATAGCGAGAAGATTTTTGGAGAACCAGGTATCAGTAGGCTATAGCCACGTTGGCCCGACATTACTGAGACATTCTCCCCAGCTATCGGATCAAAATACATTGCGTCTACCGAGTATATAGCGTCCAGCCCAGTAGGGTTATCTATGAGAGTATAAATTACCCTTAGGTGCTCTAGGAAATCTGTGAACGGTATCTCACCATACTCGAGCTTCCCAATAGTAATGTTGAATAATACGGCCTCCTCCGTTGGATCCCACACATCTACACATATCACCCAGTATCCCGACTCGTTAATTGCTATGGATCCATTTTCGTAGAGAACAAAATTATAATCCTCTCCCGTATAGTCCAATGATGGTTGTTTCCCATACTCATAAACATACACATCGATATCAGTAGAGGTATTTGTTGTGAATTCTATCCAATAGTGCCCCCCCTCAAGCTCGACCACATACTCTCTCCATGGCACATAATAATGGGGTCCTGGCCTGCCGTCTCCCTTAATTGACTGATTAGTAAAACTCGCCGAGCCAACACCATATACAGAGTCTATCGTGAGATTATAATAGATCATACTCTTAATATTATCCATAAGGTCAACACAAATAACCCACTTACCATCATATGGAATATCTATAGTTCCGTTGTCATCAAGGTGCACATAGTAATCTATACCAGTAGCATCTTGAGATGGCGATTTACCCGGCTCATAAACATATATATCTATATCGAATGTTTTGTTATATAGTATTAATGTAATCTCATACTCCCCACTCGAGAGTTCAACCTCATACTCTCTCCAAGCAACATAGTAATGTGGGCCATAATACCCATCCCCTGTGAGGCAACCATTTAGCGTCAACAATGGTTCTGCTACTGGAAACTCCACATAGTATGGACTCGCATTAAATAGTAACTTTTCAAGGTCGGGAGACATATCTACAGATACTACTTTGAATGGTATTGGTTCCCCATACTCGGTCCACGCCTCGATATCGTCTGAGCTTTCATGGGTTAATTCGAAAGCAACATCCATGCTCAACTCCGTTACCGCTACGATGCCGTATTCCTCTGACATTATCTCCCCACAATATCCACTACAGCTAAGATGTAGATCTAAACTAAAGTATGTCATCACGCCGGTATCTAGATCGTACCTAGCCTCAAAATCTATAGAGAAGTCTTGGATACTCTGAGAGTACCTAAATATCCCCTCTCCTTCCCTTTCTTCGTATGAATAGCCATATCCATAGGATTTCCAAATGGTGCCGGTCTCTCTAATAACTTGGGGATCGCCTATGGGGATCCCTGGGGAGAAGTAGTCTAGTGGAATTGGTATTGTGGGAGACATATATATAATTGGCTCGCCCTCGACGGCCTTGACTATTGTCTGGGGTATGGATAATATAGAATTTATCATCGAGTATCTGTTGAGCATATCTATTGATGGAATCTGTACATGGCTTATCTCCTTAGTTAGTGGTACAACGTCACCCTCGTAGTATTCATAGCCATACGCCGCAAACACCGATCCACGGGGTATTGAAAATTCTAGGTACGAGGCTGCCTCTTCATCCGAATATTCGGTCTCCCCCATGGTAAGGCTTAAATAGTCTAGTATGGCAGATATGCGTTCCTCTGTTATATTTATATCCTGCATCAGTCTGAAGAATGGTGCGGCATATGCGACTCTAGTATAGAATCCTTCATAGTAATCACATTCCTCCGCTATACGTCCAACAAATATATGGATTTCTCCACGCTGTAGCCTACCCACAACATATCCTATAACATCCCAATATGCATTAACTACATCTGTTACCTCATCAACCTCGGTCTCCACGCTCGTATCAAAGGATGCCTTAGATACATCCCAATAATGGTGCTTGTATTCTTGGAGACCACTACTAGAAATCACCGATGGATGGGTGAAAATAACCGTCAGGAGTATCATGATCGGTAATATAGCGCTCCTCGCCATGTTTGACCACCCCCCTAGAATTCAAACCTAAAGCAGAGAATTATGGCTATTATATCCGCTATGATGCTTCCAAGGCTAAATATTCCGAACCAAGTAAACGTTATTGTTATCTCTTCCTCCTCCACTACAGTACTGCTTATTTTCCATACCCAACATACACGGACAACATCACCGTTCATCTCGTCAATCGCCGCTACACAAATATTGTATACCCCATAGTAGCTTGGTGAAAAGGTTGCCGATGAACCACTGGCATTTACCTCCTCGAATTCGATTGTACCATTAATATACCACTGTATCTTGTCCGCCATCCTGTTTAGTTTTATTGAAAATTCTCTCTCAACGAGCTCTGTGTCTACTATTGTGGTATTCGATGGAGCGAAAAAAACTGCCTTGAGGGGCTTTATTATTTCTAAGGAATAGTAATCCCATTGTCTAGACACCAGTGGGTATAAATCTAAGAATGCAGAGTATCCCTCGTCACATATACCATCACCATCAGAGTCAATACAAGAGTATTCGGCCCAGTAATTGCCAATAAAGTTTATATGGGGAGTCCCATTATATTCATAGTAGACCGTCCTTGGGGAATAGCACTGAAATTCCTCAGAATTGGATGCTTCGAAGTGATATGAGTTTCCGATGAAATCATTTGCGAAGATATATATTTGTTTCGACCATACGATATATACGCCATAGTCGTAGTTATACTCTATTATCTGCATCCATATTGTTACGTTGGTCGCATTAAGGGCATATATCCCAATCATGCATGATTCCTGATGCCCAGCCCGCAACTCTATATTGGTTGCATTGTGGAGGAAGACTCCATATATATCATCGTGGTTGTTTGCACCATTTATCCTAATATTGGACACGTTTACCAGTTGGATGCCTATTGATGCATTCCTTGAGTAGAAATTCCATACTTCGATGTTAGCCGAATCAATAATTATCATCTGTCCCCTCTTTCCCCAGATCTCAATGTTTCTCTTATTCTCTATATATACTAGCTCTCCATCATTCACAGTATTATCCACGACATTGTTATGCTTCGAATACCAAACCATCATTCCACAGTTGATAAACCTATTATTATTAACAAGGTTCTGATTCGAGCTATATGATAGGAGAAGTCCGTACTCACAGTCTTCTATCAGGTTATCCGCAATTACGGAGTTCGTTGTGTTCTCCATTATTATTCCATCACAGCCACATTCACTAATGTTGGAGTCCAATATCTGTACATTATCCGAGGCCATGAGTGCGATACCATAATAGTCTATATGTTCTATATTAACACGATGAATCATGTTTGCGGATATGTAGAGATTGCTTAGATTGCAGCGATACATATGTATCCCAGTAGCACAGTCCGAAATGTTTGAATAACTGATTATCGCATCCAATGTTCTGTTCAGATATATACCATATGTCCAATTGCCAATGTTGATATTTACAATGGTTATGTTTTTTCTCCCCTCACAGATGTATATGCCGTAGGTAAAGCTAGACCCAGCCCCAACAAGCGAGTATCCTCTCCCATCTAAATATACATCATCCGCATCGATCAATATCCCAATTTCATTGGTGATCCCTATTAGATCACTACTTAAGGTATACGTGCCTGGGCTACTAATTATCCAATAGGCATCATAGGACTTTGGTGGGGCTGTCAAAAGACTATGTGTAACGGGTACTTCATGGGAAACACCCTGCACTGATACAGTACTAGGTTTGACAGAATCCATATGTAAGACAACGCTCATACTAGTTGACTTATGAGCCCCCCCAATAAAACCAGTGGCTAGAGAAACCATGGCCAATAGGGCAATAAAAACAGGGAGCCTGCGCATAGAAGCCCACCATTGAGGCAATATATTAAGCCAAAAAATTTTTAAAAAGATATTTCATACACCCCTAGTAGCCCTACATCGAATCAAAGATAAAAAAATAGGTGGTTGGGATTTATTATTGCATATCATAAAAACTTTTATCCTGCATGCGATAGAATTGTTCTAGCTCGGCACTACATCACATCTCATTATAGCTTGTCGATTTATACAAGAATATAAATTATTGCTTGCAACAATCATTGTTTTGTTTCTTTGTTGCTTTTGATCTCATATTCGACCATGTATTCTCTTAGTACTAGATATACTCCTATTAACCCTTCGAATATTCCTGCGATAATGAGTATGGTCATGAAGAACGACTTAAAGAATGTGGTCTCAGCTGATGTGTTAGCTATTATTGTTATATAACCGTGCAATATTCCATAGAATAGCATCATGTTTAAAGCACTAAATATGAATAATACTACCGCCAAGGCATCATCGATCGCTTCGGATAATTCTACCAGTCGCTTGGGAGGAACATATATATATTCTTCTCCTTTGCCCCTTACTCTTGTAACCAATATATGTACTGGATATATCAGTATTACTGCAGTAATAATTACAATGATTGCTTGGACTAGAAGGAATGTTTTTATCATGCCAATAATATAACCCAATGCCTCAATACTTGTAGTCAAGTTAAATTGTTGTACTATTAGTAATAACAAAGCAGAAGTTGAGAACAGAAAACCACTTAGTGTACATTCTCCTCTCTCAGTCGTTAATGTATTGAGGAGATATATCATTGCTAGTGTAAGGAGCATACCTAACCACAAGACTATGGCACTTGGTTCGAGGAGGAATGCAAGTAC
The DNA here is from genome assembly GCA_964636085.1 of uncultured Nitrososphaerota archaeon. Classification (GTDB taxonomy): domain Archaea; phylum Asgardarchaeota; class Njordarchaeia; order Njordarchaeales; family Panguiarchaeaceae; genus Panguiarchaeum. The sequence continues at coordinate 6,125 of CAZWPQ010000042.1, read as the reverse complement.
TAATGTTAGCGTACTTGCAATAATCGATAACCAAGGAAATAAAGGAACCTTAAATGGCCTAATAATACTTCTTCTTTTACGCCTCAGCGAAACCGTGCTGAGATTCACAATGGAAAGGGCAACAAGCAGGCTAAAATCAGCGAGATGAGTAATGTACTCGATCATTCCTGAAAGTATAAATAGCTCCATTATGAATGCGACAACAATGAGGCATGACACTGGTGTTCCAAAGCGAGGGTGTAGCTGTGAAAAGGTCTCTGGAAGGTAATGATCCTTAGCCATAGAAAAGAAAACATATGCCCCAGAGGATATGGAGACATTGAGGGATGTTAGTGTTGCAGCCATGCCCGCTATTGTGATCATATACATTCCGTATTTTCCCAGTATCTGTGTTGCCACTAGGGTAAGTGGTGTTGGCGATCTGTAGAGATCCCCCCAGTACACAAATTTTGTAGAGACAAATGCTATTAGGGAATAAAGTATCATACAGATGGAGACAGAGAAGAGTATGCTGAGGGGAATTATCTTCTCGGGTCGTTTTACAGCCCCAGCCAGTACGCCTATTGGTTCAAATCCAAAATATGCTATGGAAAGAAATGCCGATGCTCTTAATATTCCACCAAGATTATCTACAATACCACCGGTATTTGTAACGTTTGATCCCTCTATCAAGCCAAAGAAGATAATTAGGGCAAAAGAGAATAAAAGTACTGAGGTAATTATGAACTGCATTTTCATGCTTTCTTCTACGCCTCTAATATTTATGGCCAAGAATAGGATGACTAATAAAGTGGAGATTGCTAAGGGTTTCACTGGTACAAATACGCATAGGAGAAGACTAAAACCAATAGCACATATGGCACCATATGTTATATATCCGATGAAAAGGGACATACCTATGAAATAGGAGACAAAACCGCCAAACCCCTCCTTCACATAGTAGTATCCTCCCCCCATCTCTGGAAAAGTAGTGGCTAGCTCTGCATAATTTAGGGCTATTGTCAATGAGAGAAAACCAGCAATGATTAGGGACAAAAATATGTATTGATGAGCCATTCCAGCAGCAAAACCTAGAATCACAAACATGGACGGTCCTATTGTCCCTCCTATGCCTATCATTATCCCTTCTAATAGCCCAAGTCTTCTCTTCTCAGCCAATAGTCCCGCCTAAACAACCTGATGTATTGTTCCCGAAAGCAACATAACTATACTTATCAGTAGAAGCAAATACCCAAAAAAATGCTGTACAGAAAGAGTTTCTGGGACAAGAAGTATCTTCGTAACCATTAAAATACTTAGTGTCAATAGAACCCCCCCAAAGAATAAGAGAAAACCACCAATAATCGAGGAGACCTTTCTTATCCGTGTCAACACTCTCATCGACTCAAGTAGGGATCTCTCTTTTTTTATGGCGTCATCAATAG
>CAZWPQ010000042.1:0-4691 GCA_964636085.1 uncultured Nitrososphaerota archaeon | reverse complement strand
TATATATGTAAAAGATCGCGAATTCAACACCAACTAAACATAATTTCATACAAAATATCTCATATAAAAGTAACAATATTAACAACACTATGCCAGATCATCATGCATATTTTATGCGCGGCAGTAACGAATAAAAGCGAGACTATGTGGTTTCATAAATGTTGAGATAAGTTCTCTGAAGCCCAAATGGTCTCGATAAGTTGGCCCAGTATTTGCATCCCCGACAGGCTTTTTCTACATATTATTACCCATAATTATCATAGTGGTTACTCAATCAATAACTCAATGTCCATACCCTCAACAGCAAAGCGTTAAAGACTAGCTAACTAATGTAAATCCTAGCAACATTAAGTCATATTTTTTCAAAAGATTAATAATCTCCCTATTTAAGTCAAAGCCCTATAATATCATCAGCGGCATGAGTTTTGGCTTCTTCGTTTTTTCATCAACAATCACATGCAATTCGTCCATTGAGATAAGTCCCAAGATTGCGTCCGCATTATGGGCACCAAGAACCCCCCTCAGTTTTCTCTCCACTTCATCCTCTAAAGGGATAAGTACTCCATGAATTGAGACAATATGCTCCCCATCTACAGTCAAGGCAATTCCCAAATGCGATAGCATGAATTTTGTTGGTTTATCGCATATCCCCTGAGCATAAACTTCTTTTATATCCAAGGGTTTTATATTACTCAGAAGCCTTCTAGGTATTATCGTTCTCAGGGCTCCCGTGTCGACTAAAAATTTTATACTCTCGCGCTTAGTCTCAAACCACTCTTTTTCTTTCTTAAGGAAGGCTAATGCATCATAGTAGTCTATCACCCAACCATTCCACACAATAGGTCTCATTACTAGCACCCATTATACCATAAAGGATTTAAGCATTTTTAAGTTAACAAAATGGATTTTTCCTTTGTATAGACTGCATTATATTTTCCGCGCAAAGACTTCCTAGCCCCCAATCCTAGGACATAGATTTGTAGTTATTACATCAGATTTTCTTCCATACAAACTTTGGAAAAAATAAAAAGTGTTTGTTTATTCTTTACCTGTTTTTTTCTTTTTGCGAAGGAGAATTGCCATTATTACGATGATTATGACCGATACTCCTATTATCCCGTATATTAGCTTTAGGGAGAACACCGATGTTGTTGTGGGTGATGTTTTCTCTGCCACATTGATTCTTACTTCGTCCGTCGCTATGTTTCCAGTCTTATCCCTGAATGTTATTTTAATGATGTATACTCCTGACTCCCGGGCGCTGAATGTGTAGTATACTGGTATTCCACTTTCCCATGTCCCTTCATATACATTAGTTCCATTAATGGATATATCGTATGTATCTGGTGAAATATCTGTCGCCGTCCAGTTCAGCGTTATGTTTTGTCCGACCTCTATACTATACATATCGCTGGGCGATAGAGTTATTTCTGGCGGCTCGCTGGGGTATACTATTACTGATTCTGTTCTTTGTGTTGATGCCCCAGAGTTATCAGTGGCCGTAATGTTTACGATGTATATGCCTGGGCTTGATATGAACTCTGATAGTAATAATTGAACTATTTTCTCTCCATAAAAGTACCCTTCACCGATGACAGTACCGTTGAGTTGTATAGTGTAGTATCCCCCACCTAGATCGTATAGCCTGATCTTTATTATTGCATCCATCCCAAGTTCGAATTGATCCGCGAGTTCAAGTATTTCTATCAATGGTGGAGCCTGAGGTATTACACTTATCCATATAGTCTTATTTGATGATAGGCCGAGTGAATCATTGGCCAGTATTGTTATGTTGTGAATACCTACTGTCTGGACATATTGTGATAGGTTTATGAGGGTATTCCATCCATCCTTAGAAAAGCTATCATGAATAATTTCTGTCTGATTATCATAAACCCAATACTCTCCATCGCTAGCATCCCAAATACTAAGATTCAATATAGCACCCATATACCCAGTCTCATACTCTTCGGTAACCTCCAATATTTCTATTAGTGGTGAGCTTGGAGTCTGGGCATTTATTGTGGTAGTGTAGCTACTACTATAACCAGCGAGATCCGTTGCTGTGAGGTTTATGGTGTGGTTTCCAATGGTGGTTATATATGGAGACAAATCTATGGTTATGGGTTGTCCACTTATATATTTGTCCTCGATATATAGGTTGCCATCCACACATATATAGTACTTGTTGGGCGTATCATCGTAAATGGTAAAGTTGATAAATACAGGGGCTCCAAGCTCAAATACCTCATCTATATCGTTTATAGTGATGTTTGGAGGCTCTATGTCGTGGACAATATTAATTATGATCCAACCTAATTCGTTTGGTTGTGTGAAGTTCCCTATTTTTGCTTTACCGAGCCCCTCTATAAGAAGCCCCACTGTGACCCCTGCTGGTTCTGTTGTCAGGCTATAATTTGTCATTAATTCGTAGCACCCATGTCCGCTTGTTACTACTCCATTATTAAGGATCACAGTATCCTGGCCAAATATCCTATAGTTCATACTCAACATGTCTGTTATGGTATTGGGTATAGCTGTCGCATCTATTCTGGATAGATAGGGAATACTCACGCTAACATTATATTGATAGTCACTGATTGTGAGTATAATGGTCTGAGTATTGGATATGTTTAGGAATGAATTATTGCCTATGGATATGTAGCCTTGGCCAGCAACAATGTTACTGTTCTGGATGCTAGCATTGGATTCTTCCATAATGACATTTTGGATGCTTGTACCAATAATATCTACGCTTGATTCGTCCATAAAAATTTCTGCGGTCTTTGTATCGCTAATCGTTAGCTGGGAGCCATGAATATTGATTATGCTATTGGATCCAGAGCCATTGAGGTCCGAGGATAATATCTGTCCATTACTACTATATATATCTATCTCCAGCGTCTTGTTTGATGTTTCATTAATCTCCATGCGGATTGATGAGGAAAATATTGATACCTTGCCACCACATATGCTACTTCCATCAATGTATAGTTGTGCTTCAGACTTGAACAAGAATTCCTTTTCACTCATATTCATTATTATACTAGAAGCGGTAAATGTACTTGCTTCTGTAATTATTAGTTTGAATGATGAATTCCTCACACTTACTGTATAGCCAAGGATGCTTTGCCCCCTCTCATCCCCATAATAATATATGTATGAATCTGAGATATCTATATTCTGCCCAATATTATGTACACATATGACTGTTTTGTTCGCATGTGACGAGATGTTTAGCCATGTCTCCACATAGTCGCCATATGGAACATTATTATTTATCCCACTCCTCTGAGTAACATCTGTAAACGCATATGTCTTTGAGAACAAGCCAAAGTTAGAATTCTGTATCTCCACCTTTTTATCCACATCCGTATAAAGGTATAGAAGACTACTGACATTTGAGGAATATATCTTTATTGTCCCCCTCTCTAAGTAGTCTATGTCGCCAACCCTACTATCATAAATATTAAGCTCTGAGTATGGTGGATCAACATGCCCTCCACTCAATAACGCATCCCTTATACTATCTAGAGCACCAGTAAACATAATGTTCTGAACAGAGGAATTCCTTATGGTCAATAACACAGCCAAACAAGATATGTTCCCCAGACTCTTACTATTATTTATGTAGACCGTCGACCCCTCACCATACATCTCAGAGAACGAAACATTATCAAATAATGCCGAGGAATTATACACTTCGATACGGCTAGAATACGAGTCAGATATATTGGCATTGGTTGAGTCTACACTCATCTTCGTTACATCTGAGACTCCGATAGTGATATTTGAATATCTAAACAGCCCATAATATGTGTCGATGTTTGTGAGAGTGGCATTGGAATTATAGACATAGATATAATTAAAGTTTGTATCCGAAACCTGGAAATCCCCATTATAGAGATAGGCAGTATATATATTGTAGGACATAATGTTTATCTGAGATGAATCCATCAACTTCACTATTCCGGATGATACAGAACCATCATGACCAATTACCCCTCCATCAATAGTGTTGCTTCCACCGTAGATAAAAATGGTTTCCGTCAAGCTCGAAATATTTAGGTTATCCCCATAAACCCTAGCATAAATATCAGCATCGTTAATAGTGACGTTGACCAGATACATCGAGGACATTGCCTGAAGATGCTCCAAGAAGCTATTGGTAATATTTCCATAAGAGTAAGTAATAAATATGTCCGAGTTCTCTATCCTAGCATAATCAATCATATAGTTGGTCTCCGAGATCCATATATCTGCGTGTCCGAGAGTCGTAATATTAGAGTGCGAAATATTAAGGCCTCCCGTATAGACATACATCTTACTTGGAGTTATCGACGAGTTATATATCGTTACATTGGAATCATAGAAATAACCCTCATACATAGAATATACGCCGTTAACAATACTAACGCTGGAATTATAGAGATAGAACGAGTCCTCTGAAAATGCAATAATCCCATCACCATCCACAGACACATTACCACTATTTAGGATCTTAAATGCACCATGAGGATTGTAAAGCACTGAATTGCCAGCATTAAACATAAAGAAGAACGTCAAATTGAATATAGACGAAATTGATGACGATATACTATGATAATTAGGCTCATAGCTACCACTAACAATAGTGGATCCATCAATAACAAAAGCATCATCCCTAAGTATCCACCCATGATAAAGCGTCG
>CAZWPQ010000041.1:0-17210 GCA_964636085.1 uncultured Nitrososphaerota archaeon | reverse complement strand
ACTCGCGGAGGCGCAGAGAAAGACCGAGCAAAGACTAAATGAACTCATAGGTGAGGTTGCCAGAATTAGAGGGGAGATCATTGAGTATAGAGTCATTAGCGATCTAGGCAGGATTTTTGGAAAATATGGGCTTCTAGTATATTCTGCTCCTTATGATATTAGGGAAATAGATGCCATAGTTGAGGGAGATGGTTTCTACGCATTGGTGGAGATATGCAAGAAGTGTGACCTCAGAGATATTAGACAAATTTTGGAGGGAGCAAAAAAATTTAGTGACATCGAGGGTGTTAGGCCTGATATGCTAATAATTTTTTCCTATACTGGCCAAATAGATCCCAAGGTTATGGATGAGGCCCAAAAGCATAATATTATTGTAGAACACAACATTCGGCGGCTTGCAAGATTGCTAATGAAAAATTTAAAGAAAAAATAATGTCTATACAAACTATGGTTACATAATCGATTACTAGACTAAAAGAGACATATGTATTAATATTTGTCTAGTAGGCGCTCCTTGCGAATTACTTTCCCAAGAACATCGCTATAAACAACAGTTAAGTATGTAGCAATCTCGAAAGAACATTAATAGGTTACTATACTGCACATAGACTACCATCAGTCGGGTGGATGTAAAAGGTTTATTCCATAGTTTCCAACATGTAGAGATTTCATCCATATTGCCCCAATAACTCGGTAATAATCTCATCCTAAAGGCGATAATTATTATATTTGCCTTTCTTTATAACTGTTTTTCATTTCTGATTCATGGCATACTGGATAATGGTTGTTATGCGTGAATAGGAATCTAAAAGCATTATCATTGGCTTCATCCATCAACGGGGTGGCATCCTCTCTATTTTGGACCATATTTATTCTATACCTCTGGGATGTTGGATTTGATCTACTCCAGATTTCCTTATTTAACGCGACCGCAACATTGGTTTCTTTGAGTTTATCTAGATTCTTTGGTAAGTTGTCCGACAACATTGGCAAAAAACCCTTTATCCTCTCCCAACTATTCCTGAACAAAATTGCTTTTCTTGGTTTTTATCTCGCAATTTCCTATCAATATATTAATTTTACCATATTTTTGTGCTTCTATACCTTGCTAGGATTTGCTGGTGCTGTTGGCGGTGGAGCACTAATAGCTGCCGTAACTACTGCACTAACAAAACAAAGGACTGGTGAAGCTACTGGAACTTTCCTTAGTTTCAGCGCCATTGGATGGACACTTGGAAGTTTTCTATCTGGATTTATAGCAGATAGATTCGGTATTACTACTATACTTATTGTGTCCTTAGTTCTAATTCTTGTCGCCGAGATTGTTCTTGTGGTTGGATACAGCGAAAAATATATTGCCAAGAAATATAGCATCCGTAAACTATTTGCAGAAACATGGAGCCTGAGAATTCATGGGGACTCTAAGAGGCTATTATTGTTATTCCTAACAATGGCACTATTCAATTTTGGAGGCTCAATATACAACCTCGCTTTCTCAATAAAGATGTATCTTATTTTTGGCTCAAAAACGGCCTATGGAATTATAGGTGGTTTCTGCGGTATTTCAAACATGATAGCTCCATATATGGCAGGCAAGTATAGTGATAGAGTATCTAAAGAGAAAATGATGCTAATAGGACTAACATTTAGAGATTTTTTCATGCTCTACCTTGCAGTCACATGGGACAGGATAGCAACAATAATATTCATGGTAACACCCATGTGGGTATTTATAAATATACCAATGGTATCACTAACCACGGAATATAGTGATAGGGGACATGAGTCAGAAATACAGAGCCTAAGGGGTATAGTATGTGGAGTATCATCGACAATAGGAGGAGTTGTTAGTGGATTCATAGCTAGAATAATAGATCTAAGAAACAATATAATGGCTATTGATATCATATTATTAGTGGGATGCATATTCTATTTCATGGCCCTAATCCCATCATATTTGCTTAGACGAAAAATAGGTAGCAATACAATATAATTCGAGTCGCCATGATCATGATGACTCTATTTTATGATAACGAAGGAATAGCACACATAAGCTCATAGGTCTTCTAGTCACAACGTTAGATTTGTATGTTATTTTTATAGGCTTTAATGGCTAAAGTGGTTCAACGAGGAGCATAAAGACTATTCAATCAAGAGTACAAAAAGAACATAAACAACAATACTAAAGAATAGAAAATTTTTGCTAAGATATTTATTATTGTCAATTCTAGCTATTGCTATAATTTCGCTAATATTAGCTCTATTTATTATCTTTAGGGGGCACAGGTATGATGGAGTCTCTATTGGGTTGCTATGGTCTCGTATTTTTCTATCTAGACCAAGCATAACTTAATTTCTATTACCTACTTTTTATCGATCTTTATCGCTTCAATGCAGAAGAAGTCGGGTGGCTCGAGACCTGCCTTTTCTACTTTTGTTATTTCGAATCCACATGTGTTTAATAATTTTTCTAATTCTTTACTTGTGTAGAACTTTGCTCTAGAGTAGAACCTGTGTCCCTTCTCCGCTTTTTTGGTATATAGTTCTCCTAGGGGACTATCCTTGGGAATATAGCAGACATATAGTTTTCCGTTTAGTTTAAGTACCCTTCTTATCTCCATCAGTACATCCCTAGGTCGATCTAGGAAGCAGATAGTTACTATTAGGAAGACCGCGCCGAATGTGTTTTCTTCGAATGGTAGTTTTTCTCCATACGCGACATATGCCTCTATCCCCCTTCTCTTGGCGTATTCAATCATTTTTGGTGATGGATCAACCCCATACTCTATTCCTAGCATTTCTGCGAATCTTCCAGTCCCAACACCCACCTCGAGCCAAGGTTTTTCCGCATCTACTATCCTCTTGAGACACTCTACCTCCCTTAAGAAGATGTCCCTGTGTCTATCATACCATTTGTCATATTCTTCCGCATTTTCCTCGAATATTACCCAGGACATTCTCGCCACCATATAAAACACATCTATATAGATACCATAGATCCAATATAGCGATCTTCTGTAATGGACATAAAATATTTTCCTCTACAATTATTATAGCATGTTATATTCCGTTAAAAAACTATATTCAAAAATAGAAACATTCATGGCGACAATTATGCCGAAGGAAAAGACACATAGATGTGAGGTATGCGGGAGGAACCCTGCTGTATCTATATGTCTTAGATGTAGGCGACTTGTTTGTGATGAATGCATGGCGTCTTTTGGTCTGTGCAGAGATTGCTACGCCCTTAAGAGGGTAATCGAGAATGATAGGATAAATCTCCTAGACTACATATATAGGATGTCGCTATTGTGTAGAGATCATATAGACAAATATGATAAGTGCTCGAGATGCATAATACTCCGCGAGATGCTGATATCCTTGTATAAAATGCTGAAAGACCTTAGCCATGAAGCAAAGAAGGAATATTTTGAGGAAATACTCAAGAAAATAAAGACTGTGGAGCCCATGCTGAGACGACTACTAGTAAGGGTTATAATCATGCAGGGAGGCCTTAGACTCCCAGAGATAGAGATCAGCGAGGAAAAAGACTTCACGTTTACATGATATAATGAATTTTTAGGTTACTGGAAATTTACAAAAAAAGGAGAAAATTGAATCATTGTTTCTTTTTCTTCCTCGATTTAATGGCGATTATCACCGCAATCAGTACAAGAGGGATTATTATGAGGGGCATATAGTTGGATATTTGACCGGTAACTTTTCCTGACGCTTTACTTGACACATTAATCACAACAGTATTAGATGTTTCGAGACCCAGTTTATCCCTTACAGTTATGACTATGTTGTACTCGCCAGTCTCATTGCCCGTGAATCTATATGTTATTTCCATCCCGCTTTGCCAAACGCCCTGTTTTACGGTTCTATCGTTTACCGTTACCATGTATGTATCGGGGGATAAATCCTCGGCTATCCAGCTCAGATATATACTCTCGCCCTCCGAGATATCATACTCGCTATCTGGGGTAGATATGAAGACTGGTGGTTGTTGCGGATATGTTATTATCTCTATTGTTATGTGAGCCTCGTTGTCCATAATGTCGTATGCATATATCTCCAGTAAGTGGGTACCCTCGGTGTTTATGTATGTTGACAATGTTATGGATAGTGTCATGTTGTTATAGTAATCTCTATTATCTATCGGATCTCCATCCAAATACACATAATACTCTGTGGGCGTTGCATCGAATAGCTTGACACAGACATTGGTCTCCAGACCCAGTTCATATTCGATGTTGGTTCCATTAATCGGCAATATTGTTGGGGGCTTTGTATCGAGCATCGAGTTAATATATAGCGCGTGTATTTTGTATGGACCAGTGTAGTTCTCAATGGTGGCTCTACCATATTTGTCTATCTCAAAAATCACTCTATGGGTTGCTGAAGAAAGATTAGTATTTACATAGGATAATTTTTCGCCATATTCTCCCAAGATAGATTCATTACAAAATGATGCGCCCAAATGATTTGTCACATAGTAGTATCTAAGATAGGATGTGGATATTGATGAGTTGGCTATGGTTGCAGTTATGCTCTTGTAATAATATCCAGCGTCATTCGTCACAACATTTATATTGTCGATAGTAGCATTGGTGATCTCCAAGTCAGAGTTGTTATACAACCAAACATGTCCTATCACTATGCCCGATTCTGAGACAACAACATCACTATCTTCAAGGGTCAGATCACTGATGTTTGTTCTGGTTACATTCACCATCGACGAAAATACCTGGACGACACCGAGATGGGAATCCTCAAAATCTATATCTGAGTTGTAGATATGTACGGTTGCTAAGGAGTAAGTCTCCCTGAGTTGAGATATGGATCCATCTGTATCCACCAGGTAAAGGGAAGGAGTATCGAGTAGTAAGTTATCTATTAGGAGACTATACATACCAGATATATAGGTTGGCACATGGAATAGCTTCGTATCACTAATGTATAGGTAATCGCCATATATCACATTCGCAAGTAGAATGCTAGTATTTATTGTAGTGGATGATATATCGATATACCCCGACTCGTAGAGCAGTATGATGCTTAGGTTTGTATTCTCTATTTCTACATGTCCACCCATACTAATTATGCCATAATAACTGGAATTTTCCACATGCAGAGATATCCTATCCTCATGCGGTACGTCGGATACGACAAGGACATCTACAGGATTTGATACGGTTGATCCATAACCAGTGAAACGATTCTCATAGTACCCAGTAATGATTCTGTTGTTTACTACTTCTACATTTCCCTCGGTGAATACCGTTGTATTGAAACAGATACCCGTGACAGTTGAGTAATCCAGAACTACCCACTGGAACGCATAGACGAAGTCTCCGATTGTCGAGTCAAGGATATCTATGATTCCATACGATATTAGGTTTATTACTGAAATAGTTGACTGGTTGCATCCCAAATAGATACTGGGCAGGTCTATTTCGCCTAATGTTTCTTCTTCTCCAATTGGTAAGCTATTATAGACTCCATAGGCATCGGTCAGTTCTAGGTATATGTAAGAATCGTCGTTTATGATTATATCATCGATGCTACAATTCCAAATATCGAGTGACGTGCCACTGATAGTGATGCTGCTTGTGACACATGCACTTTTAAGGGTTGCATTTCCATGGGTTAGATGGATTTGATAGATTTCACCCCCATATACATACGCGTTAGAATCTGTTATGTATAGGTAAAAATTTGTGTCTGAAGCATTAATCCTATATAGGTATGCCACGGAGTTATCATATAATTCCAAGCGAAGCGTGTGGTCATAGATATCGGAATATGTTATTATACCCGATACATTAAGCGATGCATTATACAAATATATGTAATCAAAAATATACATATTTATGGTGGATAGCCCCAAATTCACCACTCCATATACCAACGTACCATTCCCGGACACAATCATACCATTTCCCATTTCGAAGTAACCATCTCTTAATTCGAATTCCTGTATATCCATTATGTCGACAGTTACATTATAGAGATATATCGTGGAGCTATAGGCCTCAAATTCTTGCTGGATTATAGAATTTGTCCCATTTATGCTTGAGAAACCAGCATTAAACTTGCAGGTTCCACTGGTATATGCCTCGAATCTATCAAAAACAAATACGCTTCTACTAATTGTTAATGCGAAGTTTGTTAGATAGACATTGCTAAAATTAACGTGAGAGTCTCCAAAATAAAGGGATCCGTACGTTATAGCGGCAGTCAAGTTTTGGAACATGACGGATGCAAATTCTGTACTTACGTGAAGATAACTATATGTAGAAAAATTCATATATGTTATGGAGCTACCATAGTAGTAATTGCTACTCCAACTAATATTACTATTAGACACATTAAGGTTGGAATACCAAGCATATGATTGGAAAACACCACTTTTGAGATTCTCTATTAGGACATTATCGACATCATATAGATAATAATATGCTGGATATGTGGTGCCCACTACTTTAACCTCTGTCGCTCCTACGGCAAATAGATAATATGTACTACTGCCCTCTGAAACTATAGTGCTGCCGATATTCTCATAATTTGGATAGGAACTATCAGCATGTATTCCTGATGCATTTATCTCAACCGTGCCATTATAAATGGGGAAATACATTAGGTAATTAACGTAGGAGCTAATGATCCTAGTAACCCTACCCGAGTATAGATAGAGCTTGTTAATGTATGAATAATATATTAGTCCACATGCACCAGGACCACTCATGGCGATTATGTCGTTTGTCCACATCATTTTCAGGGTGCCAGATATGTTGCATTGGTAAATATTTAGGAAACTATCCCCCCGTGCCTCGATTGATGAGCAATTTGTATACTCTAAGTAGGCGGTGGAGTTCTCATATTGCTCGATACTATAGACGTATGAATAACCAACATATAGGTATGAATAATCGTGGCAATGGATGATGTTGGTATAGTTGGAATAGTAGATGCTTAGCTGGGAACTTCCATAGCAGTATATGTTTGGGGTAAAAGATATGTATGAGGAGTTTAATGTGCCTGTGGAATCATCATAGAGATATAGGGTAATGCGGTTGCATGTATCGTGTATCTCAATGCTACTATAGTCATGACAGTAAACATAGGTATACATATCGGTATTTCTGAGGGTTATTTTTGATTGATCCCATGCATATAGATATATTCTGACTGATGTGTCAGCTGTGGAGTTTGATATCACGACTTCTGATTCGTCGTAGAGATAGATAGTGATTTTTGTGGTGGAGTAGAATTTAAAAACAGCATTATTGATGATCAATTTTGCATGTTCGAAGAGTTTTATTGGTGCCCCAGAGCTGTAGATAGTTACATTATCCATGAGGATCTTAGAATAATTGGAAAAATGCATAGTGCTCATTATCTCAGAGTTCTTTATTTCAGCATTATAGTATGATCCATCGTCCGATTTGTATATCAGCGAATTGTCTGGAGATCTTTGGACAGTTTTATGAGTTCTTCCACTAGGTTTGTTCATAGCGATGGATCTCTGAGGTACTAGAATGCTCATCATAGAAAAAAGGAGTAGGGCAACGAGCAGAAATCCACCAATTCTGGAGGGACATTTATTCTCCATTTAAGTCCCACCAAATTTTATTAAACGATGGGAGTAAAACGAAAATTTAATTTAAAAATCTTTTTAAAGGAACATCAAAAATTTCTATAGTAGAAATTTGTTCAGTACCCGTCATGTTCAATAGTTTGAGTTTTCTTAGTATTGATGACTAAAAAATATGGGTTTCTATGTTTTTTAGTACCTTAATTATGTATTTTGGTGGTACATATCTCGTGAGGTATATCCTGTTTGTGGCCTTAAAGATTCTGTATCCATCAATAATCATTTTTCTGGCATCAATAACAATCACTACTGGCCTCCCAATCCTTCTTTTTGCAACTTCTATGGCATCCTTAAGGTTTGATGATAAATGTACATATACCCTATCCATAGGCTTTAATCCCTCTTTTTCTATGGCCACTACTTTGGCCTCTATCGTTCCATGGTACAGTAAGCTTATCTCTTGGGGGGATACGACTGGATATTCTATTAGTACACCTAGGTTCTTATTATGCCCATAACGGGCCCTAATCCATGTAGCATTATCAAAATTTGACAGTTCAAACCTCTGCTTTTCATCATCCCTAACTACCCTAATTATGTCATTCCTTGTAACCCAAGAAAACCTATCTAGTTTTTTGATTTTCTCTACGAGATTGTCGAGATTAACGTATCCATCAGGCCTCATCTCTACCCCGAATCTATGTGGGTCATGCCGAAGAATCAGAGCAAGCAACTTGCTAAGTGACCTATATTTTCTCATATCTAGTACGCCTCAAAAAAAGCTACAACATCCAACCAGAGAGCATAGGTATATAATATTCATTAATGATACAATAATAATTACAGTAAAAAATAATTCATGCTAAATTAGGGGCAAACAATAATTTTGTTTTGCTATTTCTTATGTTTGATGTCCATACCTACAAGCATTCAATAGTTGGTCATGCTATACCGACAGCATCTTTTTTGTGAAGAACCTATGGATCCAGTATAGTAGTCTATCAATTAGGCTAGGCTTCCGGGGGGTTGAGACGGTGTAGAAATTCCTTATTTGTTTATCCCTATCAAGTATTATGGTTTTGTATATCCCTGGGTCGCGGTTTAGTCTTGCGATACATATTGCTGATTGAGGGGCGATAACTATTTTTTTGTTGATGAGGAGTTCACTATTCCTATATAGCTTGAAGATGATGTCTTTCTTGGCATTATAGTCGTTTAGGATATATACATGGAGTCGAGATTTTTCCTCGGCTATGAAGGCCTGGAGGGGCTCATATATCATCTTTACCACATGATATGCATATTTCTTTTTTTCGTAGTAGTCCAGTATACTCCAGCTTATGCATGGCCATGAATCATTGTACTGCCAGAGAATGCATCCGCCATATTTTTCTCTTCTAAGCCTGAAATTTTCAATTGCTAGCTTTAGTGCCATTGCCTGAATAACTTGACTTTTACGGATAAGTGTGTCTATGTTCGTGTTCTCAACAAGTTTGTTCAGACGATTTAGTACTTTATTGAGTAGCATATAGACTGATTTTGTCCTCATACGATACGTGTCCTCGAGTAATGCCTCGATCATACAGAATAGTTTGTCGAGGCCTTTGGCAAGAGTATAATAGAGGATTCTTCCAATCTGTGCATTGTGTATGATCCAGAGAAAATTAGGGGGCCAAATACTTCTCTCCATAAATCTAGTTAAGGTTTCTTTACAGGGCAGAGATTGCATACCAAATTCGCTAATAAATTCCGAACTCTCCAGCATGTAGGCCCATATTGATGCAAAATCATACCAAACATACCAACTATGGGAGTCACAACCAAACGGAGAGACAGGGCGGAAAACAACTTCTGGGCAGCACTCATTTACGATTCTTTTCATCAAGGCCGATATTGGCTTAAACCTGCGGAAGTTCATCTCGTTGCCACCACACCAGAGTACTATCGAGGGATGGTTTCTAAGTAGATTAACAATTCCCTTTACTTCCTGGATAATAACCCTCTCCATGCTTTCGTCAATAACAACATTCTCGCATGCGAAAGGAAATTCCTGCCAGACCATTAGACCCATGGCGTCAGTTAAGTCATAGAAAACTCTTCTTTCTCGTATACCACCTCCCCAGACTCTTATTAGATTTGCATTCAGGTCACGGACACCTCTGAGTAATCGCTTATATTTTTCAGTGCTAAATCTTAGTAGCGAATCCATCGGGACCCAATTTACGCCTCTAACAAATACCTTCTTGCCATTTATTAGCAGTCTATTATCCTTCCAAGCTGATTCCCTAAAACCAAAGCTTCCTGACCTGTGATCAAGAGTCTCTCCATCGAGAATAACGTCTATAGAGATTCTATATGAATGCGTGTTACCCATATCCCATGGCCACCATAATTTTGGGTTCTCTACACATAGATTTGTGATTCTGACTTTTCTTTGTCCCTTGGCTACATGTTCCACATGTTCCAAGACCACGCCTTCTTCTTCATCCTCTATAGATATACGTACATCGAATTCATCCATTACGCCATCTAGAGAAATTTCAACAGAAATATTTCCCTCCAGATCCGCATTTACGTGGAAATCCCTTATAAAAACGCCACGAGACTCCCAAATTTCTACATCATCCCAAACACCCACAGTTATTATTCTAGGCGCAAAATCCCAACCATAGCTCATGGAGAAATGCATATCCTTTTTCAATCGAGGAAAAGGATATTCTGCGTGTCTGCCGCTAGACCAAACATGGACAAAAATCTCGGGACTATCTTGGCAATTTTCTAAGCGTATAAGTATGGGCGAAAACATTCCCTCATGGGTGGCCAATACTTTATCTCTATGCCTAACTATGCACCTATAGTCAACCCCGTATAGGACAACATAGGCAAGATTTGTCTTAGAGTTAATGGGGATTCTGTAGACCCAACCATGCTCAGCGATCCAATTCATATTTAGAAAATTTTTCCCAGTATATGGATCCTCAATAAGGCCATGTTCTAATAGTGCTGCCTGTACAGTACACGGTAACCTAACACGAAGCCAGTCAATGCCCAGATCCTCATTAACACTATCAGATAAGCATCTAAGATATGCTTCGCTGACCCTTATATCTGACATATCTACACCCAACATTCTTTGTATATTACAGATACAAAAAGATTAGCAATATTCCTCACTATTAATATCGTAAAATTCGGTTTATACATAAAGCAGGAATACACATAAAACTAGTCATAGCACAATCATATATAATCCCTAAGCCGAGAAAAAACGATTTATGACTAAGGATATCTCCTTATATACAATTTTCGATAACCTTTAAATAATATTTGAGGAATTTTCATTTATGTGGACCTTACTCCTCATATCTAGATGGGGGGCCTTACTTGGCTACAGACATTAGGTCCAGTATAATGAAACTGCTCAGCTTTCTACTAGCCATAGTGCATATGTACATTTTGATCATATATATTTATCCGCATCAACTCTTAGAGAATATCGTTTCCCTAAACATATTCTTTATATCATTCTTCTTGGCAATAATAACACTTGGTAGGTACTTTAGCAGGCTAAGGAAGGGATACTTCTCACTGACCTCATTTGTCCTCAACATTTTAGGTACTGTTGTCTTTGTCTTCATATTACTCGCTAACTATATAATTCTCGTAAGCCCAGAGGCAATAGCAGTCCTCATAATCCTTTGGGTCTCACCACGATTTGTACTATCCACAATGCTAACATTCCTAACATTTCTATCGACCTCGATAATCTCATCTACCACAGCAAGCTTGGCCTATAAAATTAGGCGCCTATTAGCGTCCCCGGAACACATACAAAGAAAGCATCAATATACATGCATAGTGGCTATGGCATTGTCGTCCACAAACATTATTTCTTACATGGTTTATGTAGCCCTCCTCAATGAGACCCTCTATATTGCCAGTATTAACCAGGCGCTTCTAGTAATCATCTGTACGTTTATGGGTACGGCCCTTTTCGATTGACTTGATATTTTTATATCTTAATGTATTACTGTAATACATAGAGAGACTTTTTGTTGGTTTTAGCCATGGTTGGCGGGCCTGTACTAAGAAGATATGTGCGTAATGAGGAGAGATGTGTTGGATGTAACATATGTATTAGTATAGTAAAATGTCCTAGTCCAGAAGAATGTGTAGGTTGCGCGTCTTGCTTTTATGCGTGTCCGTATAATGCCATAGAGCCCGTAGAATATAATGCGGAAAAGGAAGTGAAGATCTATATTAATGGGGAACAGTACTTTGTACCTGAGGGATGTACACTCAAAACGGCGCTAGAGTATGTCGGCTTTAAATTCACCAAGTTTCCCGAAAGTAATACGGATCATATTTATTCGCCCTGTGAGACTGGTGGATGTTATGCATGTGCAGTAGTTGTAGACAACAAGCTTAAACCTCTCTGCCATACAGCCGTTAAGGAAGGAATTAGGATAAGCTTCGATAAGGATAATTTCCGCCCCCTTCGTATTGTGGAGGGGTTCATACCCCATACAGTAGGCGGTGTGGGTACTCCTTGGTGGATAAAGGGACATGGATATATCGAGGTTGCATGTTTTGCTGCGGGCTGTAATTTGAGGTGTCCAACATGTCAAAACTTCACGATAACATATAATAGTATGTTGAGCCCCATGACTCCTGAGAGGTGTGCATATCTATTGTCTATGGCGCGTAGAAAATATAGGGTCGATAGAATGGCGATAAGTGGAGGGGAACCTACTCTAAACAGAGATTGGTTGATAGAATTCTTCAGAGAGCTCCGAAGACTTAATCCAGATCCAAAAGCAAGGCTTCATCTGGACACAAATATTACCGTGCTAACGAGGGACTATATAGATGAGCTAGTTGAAGCCGGAGTAACGGATATAGGACCAGACATAAAGGCCTATAGGCTGGATACATTCCAAAAGATTACTGGTATATCCGACCAGAACTTAGCCAAAAAATACCTTGAAAATTCATGGCGGGCCCTAAAATACTTGATTGATGAGTATTACCCAGAAAAAGTCTTCGTCGGGATAGGCATACCATATAACAAGTATTTCTATCCAGATCTAGAAGAGCTAGCAAAGTTTGGCGAGGCTATAGCCCGCCTACATTCAGAGATACAAGTATGTGTACTAGACTATAGGCCCGAATTCAAGGCCCACTACCTCAAAAGACCGACGGTGGAAGAGATGTTTAAGGTAAAGAAAATACTAAACGAGGCAGGACTAAAAACAGTAATTGTACAGACATATATGGGGCATTTCGGTCCTTGATAAGCAAAATATATACACATAGAAATACCGAGGATAAGGCCCCTAGAACAGATTTCTCTATATAGTCATAAAATATCCATAATAATTTTTATAGAGTATTTGCTGGATATATACTGGGTGATAAGATGGCCAAATATAAGATTGCTTGGCTCCCGGGAGACGGCATAGGAAAAGATGTTCTCGACGCCGTTAGGATCGTTTTGGACGCAATTAATTTCTCTGCGGAATACATCGAGGGACGCATTGGCTGGTCATGTTGGATAACTGAGGGCAACCCACTACCAGACGATACTATTGAGATGTTAAAGAAAACCGATGCATGCATGTTTGGTGCAATTACATCTAAGCCCCCCGGAGAAGCAGAAAAAGAGCTACCAGACCATTTAAAGGGCAAGGTAAAATATAGATCCCCCATAGTTAGGCTTCGCCAATTATTTGACCTATATATCAATTTTAGGCCTACAAAAGCATACCCAAGAAATCCACTCAACTATAGAGAAAATATAGATCTAGTAGTCTTCCGTGAAAATACTGAGGGACTATACTTTGGAGCTGAAATCACCGACTTTCCCGAAGAACTAAAGAAATGTCATCCTGAATTGGCAAAAATTCCGGTTGGATCCTACGTTTCGTTTAAGGTTACTACACGAAAAGGAGCAGAAAGAATAATTAGGGCGGCATTTAAATGGGCAAAAGAAAACGGTAGGAAGAGAGTTACATGTGTACATAAAGCAAACGTCGTTAGAGCTGCAGATGGGCTATTCCGCAGCATTTTCTATGAGGTAGCCCAAGAATATCCCGAAATTGAGGCTGACGATGCAAATGTTGATAGTTTTGGCCAGTGGCTACTAAAGGATCCTACAAAATATGACGTGATTGTTGCACCTAACCTATATGGGGATATAATGTCCGATATTGCTGCCCAGATGGTTGGTGGACTTGGTTTTGCCCCAGCTGGGAACATCGGTGATAATTACGGTGTATTCGAACCTGTTCACGGTAGTGCTCCAAAATATGCTGGAAAATACATTGTCAACCCTATTGCTGCAATATTGGCTTCTAAAATAATGCTGGATTGGTTAGGAGAGAAGAAACTAGCTATGTGTATTGAAAAGGCTGTAGCTGACACAATAAGGGAGGCCCCTCCTGAAGTCAGAACGTATGATTGGGGTGGCCCCAAGAAGGAGGGGCAAACACTAGTGCTCGCCAAGTACATTGCCGAGCGCGCAAAACAGTATGCAGAAACCATGTAGAACCTGTAACTAAAACAATCCTATTTTTTATTTTTGTTCTCTTTTCTCTATTATCTGTTGTAGATATCATGAATAATATCATCCCTATGGCAATGGATTTATCTTTTTCGTTATTAAAATCTCTAGAAAGAAGTTGCATGTCCTTTTCTGAGTGCTTGGTAGATTTTCTGGGCAATCTTTTTTATTTTTAGGTAGAGTTCTCTATCTTGGTTTGCGGATCTAAGCACAGTATCTATCAGTATTTTCTGTTGTTGTGACCAGTACGACGGGTCTGTTTTGCGGACTATTCTTGCCCAGAACCTAACGAATTCTAGTCTTTCTTCGTCAATTTCTTCTAGCATATGAGGAACCTTAGCACATTGCCGTAGTCTATCCCCAACATTGATAAATATCTTTTCAGTATATTAAGCCTTATGTTATCTCTAAAAACGCAGAAGATATGGACTGCGTCCTCTATATCTTTCTGCGAACCTAGGTAAAATTTATATGCTATGCATATTTCGAGGGGACATATATACAGTTTGCATGTCCCCATATGAAGAGTAAACCTATTTTCTAGTGTTTCAAAGTCGATCCGCTTTTTCGCACATTTCAACTCAACATTTGGGATTATTCTGTCGATACGAGAGATTCTTAGGGCCAGACCATTCTTAAGATATTAATATAGAATCTAGTGGACTAGAGGGGTTTTCTTGCATGGGTTCTATGTTTTATATGTGCTCCTTCTAGAGGTTTTTTATAGTTAACAATTCTTAACGCATATATGTCGCTAGGACTTGAATTTTATATTTCTTAGCTTCCTCTTCCGCTCGAGGATGTATGAGATAACCAAATAAAAACGCATAGATATCTTTACCCACTAAGACCTTCCTTATTTTTTCCAGAGTTTCCACAAATCTCCTGACATCATGATGATATATCCTAGATTTGCATTCACCTAACACTATTATTTCCCTACCATCCTTGCTACCAACCCCATACAGGTTAATCTGTACCTCCTCATCACCAACAAGGAAAAATTTGGGTTGAAGATCCTCCACATAAATACCCTCATGACGCTCAAGCCAGCCAGGAACCATGACACGAGCAATATCTTCCAGCCCAAAGCCCACCACGTCGCTCAAACGACCTACAGCAATACTTAAATTTCTGACGGCTTCAGCCAATCTTTGCACCTCAAGCGACAACTGTTGAAGTCTCTCATCAGTCCGTTTCTGAGCCTCAGCCAACCCTTGTAATCTTTCTTCAGTTCGTTTTTGAGCCTCAGCCAATCTTTGCACCTCAAGCGACAACTGTTGAAGTCTCTCATCAGTCCGTTTCTGAGCCTCAGCTAACTTTCTGACAATTCTTGCTAGATTTCTAATAGCATGGACTAATTTGTCGAATTCTTCTTTTGAGGCTTTTATGTCTTTTATTTTTTCTTCTACTATTCTTACTACAAAGTCATAGAGTTGTGCCATGCTAATTTGTTCCGAGGTCATTTCGCATTACCTCTTCTAAAGATACATAATATGTTATTTCTGTATTTAAGCCTAATCATTAGTTTCATCCAACAAAAAAGCCAGCATAGTATTCTTGTTAAGGTCAGAGCCAAGTTTTAGCATATTAGTGATTGTTGCATCTGTACTTTTAGATCCACATATAGGTCATCCACTCAAGAGCACATATTTATAAAATGCGCCAATCATACGAAAAAACGCCTAAAGAACAAATAATATTAGCCCAGCAAACAAATTCAATTATATAAAAAATTTTTAGAATAGTTCATGGCTCTTGGGGGAAGGAATAATTGCCTTCTTCCAAGAGCCTAGGAAACCCAGATATCTGGGGAGCTTATATGAAACAGATGAAGCTGTTTATGGTTACCCTTGCAATTCTGGTTCTTATAGCTATCTTGATTTTAAATATCTCCAAGGCAGGTCAAGAACTTGTTGAATATGGAATAGTAGATGTAGCCCACCCAAAAAATAATAATGGTGGAGCATCCCTTGGACACATACTACGTATATATCAAGAAGAAACCAATAGCACGGTGGTTGGCATAATAGTGACAAACAAGGAGAACATATCCATATCAAACCCCATAGTTAGGGTAATAATCACTAGTGGTACACCAAAAAGCGTGATACTGCTAAATACGCACGAAAGTATACCATTTACCTACGAGTATTACACAGGAGAAGTCGGATCCGACCCCCAAAACTATAACGGTGCAATCTGGATTAAGATTCCGATAGAATTAGCGCCAAATGAAGACGCATTACTACTCGTAAACCTTGATGGAGAGACAGAAGCAAAGAAAGGAGAAGACGTATTTTTATTCTACGACGATTTCAATGACAATTATTTCAATACATCAATATGGAACACAAGCTATGCAGCCGTCAACGAAACAAACGGGGCACTACTAATCTACCCCACCGCCACTGATAAAAACAATGTCGTCTACACACTCAAAAACTTTACTAAACCCCTAAAAATCGAGGCCCTAATGAGAATGGAGGACTACACATCCTATGACCAAATAGGACTAACAATGATGGGGTCAAAAATCTTCACCAATACAGGACATGTACAAGGATACACGGGCATGTATATCGAAAATAGTTGGGATGTGGCAATATTATACGTCAATGCATCAGATACAGAAATCTACCTCACACGAGAAGGTCATTACATAGACCTAACAAGCTGGCATTACATAAGCATGTCCATGTATTCCAATAATACGCTTGTATTTGATATAGACAACTACTCAATTTCGGCGATCGAAAGCACGTACAGCGAAGGCTTTATAGGTATATGGCTAGATAACGAAGATCCCAGCATAGCAACAATTGTCGACTATATCAAAGTCTATACACTATATAATATCTCCCTGAATATAAGCCAAGAGGATACAGACCAAGATATGCTTCCAAACAATCTTGAATATTTGATAGGCACATCAATTCTAGACAACGACACTGACGATGATGGCCTCACGGATGGGGCCGAGGTAAATACCTATGGCACGGATCCAACGGATCCAGACACTGACGATGATGGTATGCCTGATGGCTG
>CAZWPQ010000040.1:0-17324 GCA_964636085.1 uncultured Nitrososphaerota archaeon | reverse complement strand
TATAGGAAGTATTGATGACCTAAAGGAGGCATTCAGAGAAAAAAAATATATAACAACATCTAATCTATTACAAAAATTTGCAAATTTAGAGAGCATATTAGCGGACAAAAATAAAGTCTTGCAGTTTCTACTGAAAATTCTTAAGCAAAAAAAGAGATACAAAGTGAAACATGCAAAAACTTCAGTGCATAAATCTAAAAAGTAGTTTGGTGATGTAGCATGGAAAAAACCGATAGTTTGAATGATCTGGTTAAGCGCGACGCTTATTTTCGCTCTGAATGCCTAATTCGAGGGGATTATGCCCTAGGACTTCAACAAATACTCCCTATTATGTTCTTTGAAGCATTGAAATTGTACTATAATGTAGCCTTGAACATAAGAATTTCATTCAGAGATAGCAAATTCTATCTTCGTGTCTTGCTAGAGGATGCAGATAAGCTTTTAGGTGTCAACCTTGCGAGGAAAAAGATTGGTGGTATTATAAGACATGATGGCCGAATCATTCTGCTAGATAACCTGAGTAAAAGTGCTGGTATGATTCCATATGGTCGTCTTAGAGACATTGTAGCACTAATAAAAAAGTTGACAGGAGTTCGTTTCCTACTAGCATCCGATGCCAGTGAGATAATTGAATACCTAGCATCCTATCTTGTTGGATTCGAGAACAGAGTGTTTATCGTAGACTTAACCAAAGTAAGAAAACCACAGGTAGTACTCATCATTATGGGTAGCTTAGAAAAGCTTTCAAGCATCGATGTTCTTGAACAGTGGTCAAAGATCTTCAGGAATGAGATTCTAGCAAAATTTGTCAATGCCTTAAATGCTAAAACAAAACTCATGGAATTCTTAGGCATAATTTAAATCAGATTAGATGGTGCTAAATGTAGCTTTATGTTGCTTGATGGGTGATCTTAGTGACAAGTAAAATTGATGCTTTGGGAGGAAACTCGCCCATTACTCTCGTTGCTAGAGGACCGGCACTTAATTTTCCGAGAAGATTTTTCGTCGTTGAGGTGAAATTAAAAGATGACGGTGCCTCGGTGGCGATCTCAGAGAATGGAAATAAATTGTTTTGCAAGACATTTAAGTCGAATATAAAGGGAGTGGGTCTAGATTTCTGTATGCTAACAACATTCGAGTGCTCGCTCGACAGGCTTGAATTCAACTATGGCAACATCATAAAAGCCTACTTTGCCTTAGGCGAAAATATTAATCTAAATGAGGTCTTAGGTGTTGAGGCATTAGTGGATGAGAACATCCTTCTTGTGTTGCTTTATTCCAAAAATATGTGGAGTAAGAAGGAAATTCTAGAGGAATCACTTGACCTCTCTAGAGAATTGAAACAAAAAATAAATAACTTTGTAGTCAAAATATCTAGAGGGGTTGAACATGGATAATAAAATTTTTTATAGTTATTATACTTTAATCTAAGTTGGTGTGTGATGTTTATGAATATCAAAAAAGAGCACGAGGATAAAGTAAATGAGATTTCTGTTGAAGATCTTGTGAACGACCTAGAAATCCTTATCAAGGCCAGAAAAATTATCGAGTTCTTGAAGACTATGAAGGGAAGATACACTATCAATCGAGCGAAGCATGAGGCCGAGAGAAGGTTTAGAACAACAGTCTGGTGGATATTGTATGAAGATGGATACATACTTGGACAATGGTATCTGCTGTATAAGTTAATGCATAGCAAAAAGTTACTCAGGGAAGCCTTAGAAAAAGGCTATGTCTACTACTGGATCTGACAAAGAAGAGAATACTTTAGGGTTAACATTTTTAATGTTTTATCTATGGAGTAAAAGACCCATCGTCCAGCGGGAGTGCAACAGGACATAATATAGTGCCCCTCAGTACCAGCAGAATGCTTACCTGTTATCATACTGAAAGTAACACCATCAAGCAGAAATATGTCCGTAATTTTTCTGGTTCGCTCAAAAATTCCTTAGCAAATACATTATAGGCTGAAACCACACCACCACAGTGGACTCCAACAATCTTAGGTTTGCGATAGTTAAAACCAGTAGTCCTCATCTTTCGGGACAAGAACACATACGCAAGCAGTGCTCCAAGGACTCCACCTAGAAAAGAAAACTTGAACTGCTCCAGTGGTGATGGTTCCCTAAGAACAACATTTGGAGACTCCACATATATACTTATGGACACCACGGAGAATATCGTACTCAGCAACACGTCGTTGGACTCGGCATATATCAATATGTTGTATGAGCCATTCCTCCATCCACTACTTGGAGGAGATATGTGGCCACTTATCTTATCCCTCACCCTCCCATTGAGAAAAAGTGTCGTGATATGAACCCTAGAATGGATGCTCCTATTCTCACCATCAAGTAAATCATAATATATGTCAGTCCTCCTGTCTAGGGCCATAGGATCCTCACTAATAATATACATACTAAGAAGTATGGGGTCCGTGGGGTTCCTCGGCAAAGAGCATATCGTTAGGTTTTTCCAGTCTTATCAAAGAGAGCACCAGACTCACGTTCATATCCCTGCTAATATGCACATCTCTAACCACGGTGCAACCTCCAGAACAACCATCAATCCTGTAGTCCCCCTCAATCACATAGAATATGGCTCTGAAGTCTCTCTCCCAAAATAAATTGCTTTGTTCTGTTCGTTGTTTATCCTGTTGATGTGTATGAGTTTGATAGGAGAGTATTGGGTCGCATCAGGGACTTAGCTCTAAGGGTTAGGAACGTTTTATTGAGGTTTGGAGTTGAACATAGAAGCGATTTTATCGAGCGTGGAAGCGAGATCGAGGCTCGTCTAGGAGAGCTGTTTGAGGAGTTTTTCTCCCAATTTTGGTGTTATCTATGAGCTTCAATGGTATGCTCAGTGAGATTTTATCGAATTTAGAGACATACAAGAGGTCTGAGGTAGATTTTCGTCTCGACTCCCACCTCTACAAGATAGGGATTATGATTGTTGAGGGGCTTAGGGACAAAAACTTCAGCAAAGTTAATGAAGCTCGAAATATGTTGGAGGAGGTTATGAGTGGTTGGGAGAAGAAGAATCCGAAGGGCCGTGTCAGACTTTATACGTCATTTTTGGTTTTCACCATATCCTTTATTTCTGTTGTCTCTAGGAGACGTATAAAAGAAATTGCTAGGGAAAGCGACATCTTGGAGGATGACGATAGATTAGTTATGCTCATTGACTTTGTTGATGCCATAGTAGATATGTGCTCTGGGCTCTATGATAGGGTTAAGAAATACATCTAGTAAACACTGGAACTCCAGAATTACATATTTCTTTTAACATGCCAAAATTTTGTGTTTCTTTTAAATACTTAAACTGTGCTTGTTTATCAAAGCACTCGTGTATAGGGTGAGTGCTTTGAAGAGGCCTCTAATCCTAATCTTTTGTGTCTTGGTGGCCTCTATCATCGGGCTTTTTGTGCCACAGGTAATACATCGAGAGAATTCGCCAAGGAAGTATGTTTCTAAAGGAGGTCAGTTCTCCAGTATGATATACTATAATGGTGATATCTCACCCGTTCGAAGGCATATTTTCTATGATACCGAAGTCCTGTCTGTGCGTGGGGGATCCTCGTTTCCAATAACGATGGTGGATTATTTTGGCGCGTTTCCGGGGGAGATAGAGTATTTGGATGTTATTAGAACGCGTAGTGGGCTTCGTCTCCTTTTTGTTGGTTCTAATTTTGTTGCGGTTAATGGTACTGATTTTCTTTGGTATTCTCCTTCTGATATTCTTGGTTATGATGTTGGGGATTTGGATATGGATGGTGTTGATGAGGTTGTTGTCCTTACCTCTGATGATTACCTTATAGCTCTTGATGATTGTCTTAGTGTTGTTTGGAGGCGTTGGCTTGGGGGTTTTGCCGGGCTTGTTGATAGGGTTTTTATTGCTAATGCGGCATCCTCAGATTATAGTCTAATATTTACATATAAGTTTAACGGTAGTCTTATTATTTATTGGAACTATTCTGGGGACTATGTTTGGCATGCGGAGAAGATAAGCGGTTGGTACGGTGTCAAGAAGTTTTTGTGGTTGGGCTATATGAGACTGTCTATGGTTTTTATTTGCTGGTTCTAGCCTGAAGGCTCACTCCACAAAACTCCGACAAAAACCATGTGCCTTCAGCACGCTTTTAACGCCAGTTTTCTATGGTATACATGGACGAGTGCGGACATCCGAAAGAAGGTATAGTCGAGAGGAAGATCAAGCGGCGAGACGGAAAAGGGGTGCTTGTCCGCGTATGCGCCAAATGTGGGAAAATCCTAGAAGTAATATGTCTGAAATGCAGAACTAGGAAATGGAGAAACGACAACTACACGAGGAAAGACGGGACGCACGTAGAGAGGTTTACATGCCCAAACTGTGGAAAATCCATATCGCTAGCACCCTCCGAAGTTATAACCAATGAGAAGTGTATTGGGGTGCATGAAGACCTCGAAGATGTCACAGAGATAAGGAAAAACAAAACCCGAATCAAGGTATTTAAATGCAAGAAGTGCGGCGAGGTTGAGGCATATTGCAAAGGGTGCAAAAGGTGGATGTGGCATCATAAAACATACACTAGGAAGAGCGACGGCGTGAGAATGATCATACTAGGATGCCCAAAGTGTAGAGCTATGATATACGTAGATCCTAATGGACAGCTTCCACATAAGAAGCGCAAGAAACGCCGCATAGAGCCCGTGAATATTGAGGAGGTGCTTGGTCTCAGACTCACCCGATGCATCTACTGTGGGGGGAAGTTAAGGCTTTTTGAGAAGTATCTAGTTAACTCTGGAAGAATAGTGATACTGAGAAGGAAGTGTGCTGATTGTGGCCACACGCAGTCCATAATCACGTTGCTTAGACAAGGATATACCTATTTTGTCTCATGCCCCGTATGTGGTAGCGAAGAGATAGTAGTCGTTAACAGTTATGGCAAACCAAAGCTACAATGCGGGATATGCGGGGAGATATTTTATTTTGAATCTGGCTTCAAGACCGATAGATCCTCGATACCAAGGAAGTCCTCCGAGGAGGCATCAAGATGGGTTTTTCCATTGCTAGATACACTACTAGCAATGTTTGCATCTAGATACAACATCCCGCCAAAAGTAATAACAAGGATATCTATGGCGGCGAGGATGTTCAGGAAGACAACTAGCTATAGGTTTCTGGAGTCCCTCATGCTATCCCCACAGCCATTCACGTTGTGCAGAAATGCTCCAGATCATGCGACAATTCAGAGGGATGTGTATAGGATTGACATCTCGACTCTCCAACAACTCGTGAATTTCCTAGCGAGAATTGTCGTAGATGGGAGGAAAACGAGGGAGGTCTTGCTGATGGCGATAGACTCAACTGTAGCGACAACGAAGAGTATGTTCTATCCATATAACAGAGCCGGTATAAAGTTTCATGGATTGGTGGATATTGATAGTAGGGTCATCTTGGACATAGACTTTGGATGGTCTGTGGAGGACATCGAGTTTGACTTCAGATATGATTTCTTTGTCGCGTTCGCTCTTGGCGACAAAGAATACTGGGCCACATCTTTCTCTAGGGATCTTCTGGAACAACATACTGTACCAGTGGCATGCCCGAGGGGCGATGTATCCGACGATGAAACGCTTATGGTATTGAGGTGGCTGCAGAGGCGCCATATAGGGGATCTTAGACGTGTCCGTGGCATTGTTGAGGAGATCTTCTCTTACTTGGTGCCATATGATAATGTCTTGGCGTCACAACTATGCCATACGATGATGGTGGAGATTCTTGTTAGGGCCGTTATTTGGAATACTCTCATAATCGGCTCCATGCTCGACGCTTATGTTCGTGAGCACTATGGTTTGTCTTTGACGAAATTCCTTGGTGGTAAGGGTGTTGGTTATGAGGCTAAGCTTGAGCCTCTAGAAGTGAATGTTATTGCCTCTCTTATGAGAGAGGTCTTTGGCCGTCATGCTGTTCCTAGTGAGTTTTCCAAGCGGTTGGATTGCCCATGTTTTTTGTCGGAGTTTTGTGGGGTTGGTCTTCTGGCTAGAACCAGCAAATAAAAACCATAGACAGTCTCGGCGTTCTGTGGGTTTGTTATTGTTATTTTTGGTGGTGCTGTTATTATTACCTGTCCTTTCTCTATCTTTACTATCCTTATTAGCGGGTATGGGTCTGAGCGATATGCTGTGTCTCCTATTCCGTCATCGTTTTTGTCTGTCCCGTTGTAGTCGCTCCAGTAGTTTCCCGTGTAGTTTGTGTATGTTTTCCCCTTATACATGTATGTTGTTGGCTGTGGGGAATAGAACCTATTTCCCGTGCCTCCCGCGGTGTAGTATTGGTATGCGTTGTCTATGAAGTTGTTCAGGTATATAGTGTTGTTGCCCGAGTAATTGAAGAATAT
This sequence comes from uncultured Nitrososphaerota archaeon, assembly GCA_964636085.1. Taxonomy (GTDB): domain Archaea; phylum Asgardarchaeota; class Njordarchaeia; order Njordarchaeales; family Panguiarchaeaceae; genus Panguiarchaeum. The sequence continues at coordinate 10,945 of CAZWPQ010000040.1, read as the reverse complement.
CCCATAACCACCGTTGTTCTGTATTGTGTTGCCATATACCGTGTTGTTGCCCGAGCAACCGAAGGATATCCCAGTCCCGTCGTTGTTCTGTATTGTGTTGTTATATACCATGTTGTTGTCCGAGTAATAGAACCATATCCCATACCAAAACCATTATAGTATTTTTGTGTTCCTTATTGTTATGTTTGTTGCGTGGTCTACGTATATTCCATATTTGCCACTCCCGCTATATACTCCGTCTATAATGTGTCCCTTTCCGTCGAGCACAACGTTACTCGCGTTTATGTATATTCCACACTCATACGTGCAGTCTATTATGTCCTCGGTTAGCTCGTAGTATCCCGGCTTGTCTATAAGCATGTACCATGATGACGGTGCCCTCGTTGCCTGGGGCTCTATTTTTGCTGTGTCCTCGTCCTCTGCTATGTGTCTTTGCTTGGTTTCCAGTATTTCTTCTATGCCCTCCGGCGTTTTTGGTTTTTCGATGCCTATGCTTTGGATCTGTCTTTGGTGTGTGTGGTGTCCCCCATATTCTTTTTCGACATGTTGGCTGTTCCAATTTTCTCTCCCCTGCATTTGGGGGTAGTAGTGTTCTGCTAGGAGGCCTATGGCTATGATGATTATGAGAAATACTGCTAATCGGCCTGGCCGCATCCCTAATGCACCAGGCAAAACATGTTTACCAATATATATTGATATTTTCAATTAAAAAGCATACCCAGCGGCCTGAATGGAGTATAGGAGGGATTTTCTGGATTGGAGTGGGGATGAGGTTGTAGAGTGGACAAGGCCCAAGTGGTATGAGAAGATCACAGCACTGATAATCCTCGTGCTCGTCGCTGCATACTTCATCTCCCTAGAGCCAACACCAATAATAATAGTGCTCTCAATAGCAAACATCGTCTCATGGTACATATTCCTGATGTTCGTCATTGAGGACGTGAAGACGAAGATTATTGCCTGGAGGATAAAGAGGGCCGCAGTTAGGAGATGGCACAGAAAGTACCTATTCAAAAACCTATTCGAGAAGTATCCGTGGCTGGAAACATACCTAAGGGAGGTAAGGAGGGCAGAAGAGCTAGGATTCCCATACGTCCCAGACATAATAATCAGGGACCCAGCAACAGCAGAGATAGGGATAAGGAGACCACCACCAACAAGATGGTGGATACCACAACAAACCCAGCCACAGCAAGCAACAACACCGAAGACCCCACCAGAACAAGCACCGAGAGAACATTTCGCCTTCTTATGTGATCTAACCGGCAACACCATATGGGTGGCGAATCACACAAGAAAAAATCGCATGCTGAAAATAAATAGTTCACAACCTCCATTGTTTTATCCTTTATTAAACAGTACCTAATTTTCTATGCGACTCTCTCCATCTAGCGTCTTAAAGGATGTATTCGAAGCCCACACAACCAGCCATGACAAACGCAATATTTTTTAGGGGGTGTATCCGTATCGCAAAGCAATACAGATCGGTTTTTCCTCGACACTATCTGCCCATCTGATCTCCCTAGTATCTATCATCGCGCACTGGAAGACACCAAAATTGGCTGACGAAACTAGTTTTGCGACCTATTAAGGCTGCTGAGGAAAATAATGTCTGGCTCATTAGTATAGGGAAAACCCATAAGGTTCATGTCTATGATCCTAGATCCATAATGGTGCTCAATAGTTTTATCGAGCTACGACACATACTATTTGATTTTCGTGGTTCTATATTCTCAAACTGACTATTTTTGTTGTTGAATTATTGTGCCATAGGATTACTTATTGAATATAGTAGTTTTATATTTCATAGTAGAATATATTATACATTAGTAGTATATGGTGACTTTGGTGGTTATTGTAAAGGTTACTAGGAATAGACAGATAACTATACCAGCAGATATAAGTAGGGTTGTCGGGATTAGGGAAGGGGATCTTGTGGATGTGTCCATTAGTGGTGAGAAGATAATCGTTAGAAAGATAAAGAGGATTGAGGAGCTTGCTGGCTCGTGGACCGATGTTGACGAGAGTGTACTTCTTGGCATGATTAGGGAAAGGTGGAAGAACTGGTCAAGTACTGCCTAGATACAGATGTTGTGATAGAATTTCTGAAGAATAGGGATAGTCCAGCAGCGAAGCTTGTTCTAATGCTTAAGGATGAGATAGCAATAACATCAATCACGCTATATGAACTCTACTATGGCCCTCTAAGAGTTGGGTTAGCAAAAGAGATCCAGGATATTGATAGTTTGAGGAGACAGATAGTCGTACTTCCCTTTGGCGAGGATCCTGCAGAGAGGGCAGCACGAATAGACGCTTGTCTTCATAAAATTGGGCAACCAGTAGGGCTTCGAGATGTATTCATAGCGTCAATAGCACTTACCCATAACTTAACGATAGTGACGAGAAACCTGCAGGATTTCCAGAGGATAAAGGGTGTAGAGAATGGACTTAAGGTCGCCACACCAGATGAAATTTTGGAAAACTTGCAGAAGAAACAGAGGGAAAGCAAATAGCGCACACAAGATTGTGATTCAAGAAAAGAAAGAAGTATACTTAAGGGCAAGCATGTTCTTGTCGAAGCTGAGAACCATAGAACTGAAGGAGAGGAAGTGATTTATTGCAGGACACTACACTACGCACGTCATATTTTTCTTCGGCATCCAGAAGTAGATCAATTTGACATAGATAGATGTGTTAGAAGTCCAGATGAGTGTTACTTTGATAATAACACATACTACTACATTCTGGTCAAAAAGCCAGATAGTAGATGGATTCGGCATGGTATATGAGCTATGAGAAAAAAGCGAGATATATATGGAAATGATATTGCAAGAGGCATCGAAAAAGGTACCTATACTGTGAATGTCATACTATATGATTCCGAAAGAGAGGTATGTTCATATAGCACGACAATATCATTTCCATAAAATATTATGCGCAAGGAAATCCATTCCTAAAAAGATGTCAGGCTAGAATATCTAGGGTAGCGGTTGGTAAAACACTGGACATATCGTTCAATCCATGCATGCTACAGGTATGACTATAATTATCTCCTGTTTGTGGTGTCTCTAAAAGCCCTCCAATTTAAATATGCTTATGGTAATTTTTAGTATAGTGTCATTTTAGTCTTGGACTAATAATCTTTTATCTGACATTTTACTTTGTGTGTAGATTAGAGATACTTTTTCTTTAGCTCGTTTTTGATATGATCTATATTTTTTTCATTTTAGTAGATATTCTAGGGATTGGGTATCAACTGCTAAAAACTGATTGGTTGTCAAACTACACTTGATAATTGCTTTATCATTTGTCCAGATTGCAACGTCTAATTCTAGTGCAAGTGCTATGAATGGATAGTCATCTGGATCAAACCTCATGGATATCTGTTTTGCTTTCTCAATAATATGTTGGTTGGTTATTTCCACGAGTCTAAGTTCAGGAAGAATAATGCTAGATAGAATGTAATTGAAACTTTCTTCATCTAAGCCGACTCTTCTACAAATTTCGTTACGATGCTTCTCGATTTCCTCGATAGCATATTTTAAGAGTAAAGAAAACCACTGGGGCTAACATCACAAGTCGGGGTCTGCCGTATGTGGACATTTGTGGACAAACATATACAAACATAACACCGATGATCATGATTAATGCTAAAATTGTCCACTGCCCACACACGGCTTCGGCCCTCAGCCTTGTCCCCCTCTGGGTTCATTGGGAGCACGGCATCGCACATCGGGCCCAGGCGGGACCCCAGCCACCTAGGCCGGCCCGGGAGCCATGTGTAACGGTGCCAGGGTTGGTCGCTGTATCAAGTACCCAGAGGCCCCCGGGCCGGCCTTTTCGGGTTGAGACCTTTATTGGGGCCGGGTGAAAAACACAGCCGGCCCAGGGGCTACAATATATCCTTGATGCTGATTTTTTCTCTCTTTATCTGGTTTGTTATGGTTATGTTTGTTGCTTTCTTCATTATGTTTATGCATGCGTTTAACTGTCGGTTGATGGTGATGCCGCACTTTGTACACTTTACTGTTAGGCCTTGGACTATGGTTTTCTTGGAGCCGCAGTTGCTACATGTTCTTGTTGTGCAGTATGGGTCTACCTCCCTGACGAACCATCGTTTCTTCAGTTCTTGGATTAGTCGCTTCCACAGACGCATTTGGAGCTCTTTGTTCCATTCCTTATTCCTGTACATTTGATTTTTCTTTAGGTCTTCGACAATTATTACTGCGCTATATGCCTCGGCCAGTGATAAAATGTATTTGGCGGTCTTGTTCACGATGTCCTTGGTATAGTTTCGGTATTTTATACTTAACCTCTCTAGAGCGCCCCGTAGATTATCCCTCCTTGCATGGGCCAGTCTACTCTGTATTTTGGATCTCTCATCGTGGTGTTTCCTAATCCATCGAATTAGCTCCGACCAGTCTATGGTTATCCATAGCTTCGTTGTGCCTGGTGCGTAGAGCAATAAATCAATAGTGTCCATGTTCAGGTCTATTGACAGATAACTTTCTGGTTCAAACTTTTCCCTTTCCTTTGTGTACTGGAGGATTACTCGATACCTCCCCCTAGGCTCAAGCTCCTTGATCAACACGGCACCGAGTCTCCATCCGTCTACGCGTTCTAGGAACCACTGGCCATCTATTGGTACCTTGAGATAACGCTTCCTTGGTATCAGCGTTATTATTAGCTCTCCATCTCTCACCCGAAACAACGTATTTTTGAGGTAAATGGTGCGTCTCCTCATCACGGGCTTCTTCTTTCGCGCCATGCCTTCCTCATAGAGTTCTTTCCATGACTTCATCACGGTATTATAGGCATACTGTATTATTGAGTCAACATAGTGTGCTGCGTATTCGCCCCACATTTCGAGTAGTTTTGGCCTTAGCTCATCATAGATCTCCTTGTATTCTGGGAGCTCTGGGGTTCTGCGTTTTGCAGTATAGTACACCCTAAAACCGGCGAGCCATCGCCTATACTTCTTGTCCCAGTGCCTGAACTCCTCGTACCTCTTGCCCTGAATCTCCAAGCACTTCCTCGTGCTCTCTACCTTCTCCTCATAGCTTTTGTATTCCTTGTACTGTGTTCTGAGTTCTGGAGTGACAACAATAGTGTAGTAGCTATCCACAGGCTCCTCGCTCCACCGTACCCTAGCACTAATATAGTTTATGGTGTATTGGAGGAGCCACATATATCTCGTTACTAGGTCCCACAAAACTTTACCAGTAGGCTCATCAGTATCGATATAAATACTATAGCTTCGTGCCCGCTTTTGTGCTCCTTTACCGCCCACGCGTTTGGGGGAGACGTGGGCGGTCAAATCCCGAGCCCCAGATCTATCTACTCTCCCCCTCTGGGAACTCGGGCAGATACCCCCCTCTGAGAGAGGGGGTCACCAATAATATAATTATAATAAAATCTTTTTAAAAATTATGATCTCACAGTGTTCTAGGAATAAGCTATCTCGGCTCAACAGGACCCTATTTTAGCGTAAGATTTATAAGTATTGTGTTGATATATTTTTATTATAGCTGACCGGCTGGGAGTGGGGGAGTTGTGGGGAGGGCTCCCAGTCGGTATCTGCCCGCCACGGCCTCCCCTAACCCCAAGCTAAGTGGCGGGAGATTTTGACGAACTCGCTGAATTTGTTAAGAAAGTAACAAAGGCTTTTGTGCTTGATAAAGAGAAAAAAATTATAATACCAAAATGGGGCTTTATTCAAGCCATCTCCCGTGGTTTCGCGATATATTATAATGGCAAGACCTACATACTTTCGAAGAAAAAGGCAAAGAGATTTTTGAAATTCACATTGGAACGTAACAGTCCACCCACAGAAACATACAAAGAAACATTCAAAAACTCTGCAGGAAGTTTAGAGCGACTTTGGAAACACCGAACTAAGAAAATTGTGTACAATATTATAAAAAATGTTCTTGGCACTGACATACCTATTGATATAGACTCTATTTTCAAGAATGTTAATGAAATATTTCCCATAGTACGAAAAGAGAAAATATTACTTACAGATGTTGTGGTGTTTTTCCTATACGAATACCTTAATACAATCCTACCAATGAATCCAATTAGATATCTCCGCGAGATAGGAAGAAAAACAAAATACAAGGTTACATGGGGGAAGTTTATTAAACTAAAGAGCATTGTAAATAGATATAGTGGGTATAGAAATGAAAACATATTGACCTATGCTAAACAAATAATTACAATGATACCAATTAATCCAGAGAAAAAAGAAAAGATCCTTGACCAAATGCATTTGTTACTAATCAACAAGATACACAAAAATATCAGTAGACTATCGCCAAAGGTAGCAGCCGCTGTACTTGTGTATCTAGCAAGTAAACATTTGTCATCAAGAATATCAGCAAGGATAATAGAAGAGGCATCAGGGGTATCAAGATTCACAATTTTACGATATGCAAGAAAACTCATGTCTCAATAATCTTTTTCTTTTTTCCAGAAAAAGAAAAAAGAAAAATCAAAAATTAGTGTTGTTAGTTCTCTGGTCTTATCACTATTAAAACATCGTTCATTCTTAATGCTATTTCTATTTTACTCTGTCGCACAAAGTTAATTAGTATACTAAATGCGTCGACCAACTGTATGAAATTGTTTAAGTTATGAGGATTATGAAAATCATTGTGGTCTAGTACGTTGATACCCTTTATTGTTTCCAACACCAACTCGTCCACTTCAGATTCCTCGAGTTCTCCCGCCACTTAGCTTGGGGTTAGGGGAGGCCGTGGCGGGCAGATACCGACTGGGAGCCCTCCCCACAACTCCCCCACTCCCAGCCGGTCAGCTATAATAAAAATATATCAACACAATACTTATAAATCTTACGCTAAAATAGGGTTCTATTGTTCCATATGATTTCTTTGTTGTGTATTTTGCAACCAAAGAGGTTCTTTATCGCACATAGTCCTGCCAGTGTTTCTGCTAATATTCTGTTTGTTTTAGCTATTTTATCGAAGTATTGTAGTGAAAATTGCAATAGTGTTGCTATGCGGGGGGCTTCCGCCAATGTTTTATGGCTTAATTTATTGACGATTACTCTTTCTCTTCTAAGCGATTTACTGATTACTCTAATAATGCCTGTAGCATCGTCTCCTTCTCGAGGATCATCAACAATTTCTAATGTATCTCTTCTTATAAAACATACATCCACAAGGAAGTAGTGTCTGCAATATGTTATTGTGTCTATCTTCGCGAAATTATAAACTACCTTTAATGTAACAACAAAGGGCTCTATCCTTTGAACGATAAGATCTTGAGGAGACTTTATCGTGCCTAATAACTCATCAGCCCGAGATACCCCCTCGGCTGTAAGACAAACCTTTAGATTCTTACTTGCTGTGGACAGATAAAAATACTTCAAATTAGACGGACAGATAGATTTTCTTAACTCTTTTGCACTATAGATATCATAGTTAAGTATACTCGATGCTAACCTCTTGGATTCCCTGATCAAATGCTCGAGAAACAAAAAAGGTTGACCACTACACTCAGCTATGCGGAGGGTCATGAGAACGATATCCACGGGGTCAAGATTCATAATATCACCCCAAATAGTATACCTACTTTTCCACAAGCCTCTTAATCTCATCATCACTAGGATATTTGCCCCTCAATACTAATGGGAACTGCACCAAGTATGGCCAAGCATCCCATTGTTTCTCCCAATATGGTATCCTCACCATACCCCATCCAACGGGCATTCTCTCAGCGAAACGCTTCACATGCCTGTGATCCCATCTTGGGTCTAGACCCATCGCCTCCAAGAACACATCAACATCAGCCTTAGCCGTGGTATCTGCTACACCTAAATTCATCAGGATCTTGAATGGTGTGTTCATCTGTATGCTTCTAGGCAACATACATGGTATCTGTGCGATAGCCATTAGGTATACATTTTTCTCTCGCATCTCGCGAAACATCGTTTCCCATATCGACTCATACACGTGTAATTGTTCGTAGATTATGTTTTCTGGTGGGATGAGATGATTCGCCTCCTCCAATACCACGAGTAATGGGCGAGCTCTCCTATGTGTCTTAGTGATGTAGTATGAGTATATGGCCGATGCGATGAGAGAGAGTATAAATGTCTTATGATTACTGTATAGCCCAGCGCTCTCCAGAACAACAATACGGTTAGTGTCTCTCTCAATAAACAAGTCCTCAATTTCCACGGAGTCCTGATTGAACATATAGAGTTTACTATGCTTATTAGTATACTCCCACAGGCGAGAGCGAACAGCATTAAGACTCTCAATCTCACCACGGCCAGCAACCCGCGGGTCGGTCCTACTAATTCTCCTCTCGATACTCTCGTACAAATCCTTGAGAGTGGGCACCCTGCCAGTCTTCGTCTCCTTAATGTATAACTCATCTAGCTCCTCCCGCACAATACTCCTGCTCCTAGGGTGCGGAATATAGCTATATGCGAATACCTCCGAGACAATATCGGCCCAATCGGGCCAACCAACTCCCCTAGGGGGTCTTAGCAAGTTTATCCTTAAGGGAGCAACATCGGGATTAGCCAAAGTATAAATCCTAAGCCTCTTCCTCTCCTCCTCGCCAAGAAGATATAGCAATTGACGCCAAGTATTCTTCCAGTCGAGCACTATTATGTCCCAGCCTAGCCTGAATAGTTGCAATACCAAATGAAACGCCGTATTGGTTTTTCCACAACCAGTCTTGCCGGCAATCAAAATATGCAACAACCTAGTGCTGGGGATTTTGAGCCAAATCGGTGATGGCTCACCAGTATGCACATCGATAATACGCCCAATACTAAGATCGGGCTCAACACTAAACTCTGGAGGACTCTGAAGGAAAATCGGGGGAATATCCTCAGTGATCTTTATTCCCTGTATCTCAACCCTAGGAAAATGACTACACGCAGTTAACTCAACAGTGCTAAGAACAACATCCAACAACTTACGCTCCAAAGCAAAGCCATTAGGATCATTAATATCGACATTACAACAAACCTGAGCACACTTATTAAGATAATCCCTAAGGCTCATTGTTTCGGGAATAAAGAAACGAACAGTCCTGGGAGAAGACACCGGCCCCCTAAGAGCACCCTCCAAAGCACTACCAATACTCCTAACATCACCCTCATCATCACCACTAACAAAAACCGAAACCTTCCAAGCACCAACATTCTTCATCGCCTCATACCTCCGCTCCAACTCCCTAAGATAATATGCGAGCCCCTCCAACATAACGTTCTTCCACTCCCTAGTATGGTGGAAGCCCAGGGAAGGAATAAGACCCCCAGAAATACTCTGAGTAACCCCATGAACAATCCCCCTGGCATAAGCTGTACCCTGGACACTGCCAACACTCCTACTACTACCTAGATTAACACCATACACACTCCCAACGGCAGAACTATAACTAATCCCATCAGTATTAACATTAATTATGACCACGCCGCTACTCCCGCCAGAACTCGAAACACTAGTATAGCTAATACCCTTAGTTTGGCTTATCCCCTTGGTATGACTAACACCAACACTAACGGCCCTACTAATTGTTGTGCCCTTGGCAACACCATACGTCCTAGAAACACTACTACTAACACCCTGAGATATAACTTTCTGTTGTGTCCAGCCCGTCGCGATTCCATATTGACTAGATACACTACTGCCAATAGAAACAGTTCTTCCAACGGACTGAGAAAATGAAGTCCCGCGGGTAAAAGTTTGTCCATGTGAAATGGATTGGGAAATTATGTGTTGCTGGGAAAAGCTGGTGCTTATTGTTTCTCCTCTCATAAAGCTGAAAGTATCCATCCTAGTATCGCTTTTTCCACTGCCTTCAATATGGGACGATGATGTTGTGTAGCCATGATAATGCGTATTGCTGGATGTATAAGATGTGCTCTTAAAATCACTCCACTGTGCTTTTGCACCAATCCCAAATGGGGTAAAGCTGAATCCACCACTATGTGATGAGCCCGTTGTTGTTGTGCTCGATGCAGTTCTAGTACTTAAATTATCATATTCCGTTTTACCTGACATATCCGATGAATATGATGATTCCGTATGCCCAACAGTTTTGCCTCTCGTTATACTTTGGGTAAGTGCTTGTCCTCGAGTTAAACTAGTACCGAAACTCTCTCCTCTTGATATAACAAAACTATCGCTTTGCTGAAACATAACCTGTCGGCTCAATGTAGTGGACATGCCCACAGATTTGCTTAGACTGATCCCTCGAACCATGCTTGTTTGTATACTTTTACTAATCCCAACACTCCTTGACGAACTTACCGTTTGCCCTACTGATTGTTGGTATTGTTTCATTAAGCTAAAGCTGTGTTGCTGTGTTAGTGTCTTGCTGGTTGTGACGGATTGTGATATTGTTATTTGTTTAGATTTTACAACCCCGACAGATTGGCTCCAAGTCCTCGTGCTACTAATATTCGTTCCTCTAGAAATCTGTTGGGACATGGTTTTTGAGTATAGTGTTGTATGTTGCTTAATATTACTAATGCTTCTCGCATCCGTTATTCTTTGCTGAAATGTGGCGCTTAAAACCCTACTTGTGTTAAGGAGATTTGTATATGCATACAGCATTGGTAGCGAGATAGTAAAGCTCCATCCATCCGTACCCCTAATTCGGCTCTCTATCTTCGAAGCCAACTCACGGAGCTCCATCAAGCCACTAATTACTATGTCTCTTCTTACGGGCTTAGCTACGATTGTAATAGTCGAATTGGAGCGGAGAAGGCTACGCATAACACTTTCGAATTGATATCTTGCCTGCTTATCTTGAGTTTTTTGATCCGTTCCCATGGCTCTACTTGGATATCCTAGGACTACTCCAGTTGTTTTCTTTTTAAATTTGAAGAGCTCTCTTGCTTCTTCTCTGGTTAGGTATCTGTATTCGATTTGTGGGAAGCGGGATTCCAATACTCTCT
>CAZWPQ010000039.1:0-17484 GCA_964636085.1 uncultured Nitrososphaerota archaeon | reverse complement strand
ATTACCTATACTTACTAGTCTGTATGCATATCCAGGACCACTTAAATCTACGTCATATTGACTCAAATTCTCCAAGAATCCCAGCGTGTATACCAGTTCCAGTGTGGTGCCTGAGGAAATGTATGTGGCGTTCCCATATAGCATCGAGAATGTATTTCCATGCGTACATATAGCCATGTCTGTAATGAAGCCGTCATATGGGCCTATGATTTTGACATCTTCCCAGACTGGATTAGTTACATCAGATATTTTTGCTAGGTATATTGTGGTATTTCTGAGCGATATAGCGAGGGTACTATTATATTTGTAGTGTATCAGATCATAGACAATCATGAGGGTTCCATTCTGCAAAAACGCTATGTCTAATACATTTATACTTGGCTGGAGAAACACCCCCGCGCTCTGTTCGTCCCATTTTTCCAGTATTGATCTTGTATAGACTATTTCTACTTCTCTTGGATCTGCCCTCCAACGGTTTATGGTTGCGGTATAGTCGATTCTGAGGAGCACAAATGTAAAGTTTCTGTATAGAATCCCCGATATATTTGCATCGTTAACATTCAGAAACATAGAATAGAAGATATATCCATGGCTGGGCATGTTGTCTATTCCATACAGCAGTATATTATCCAGACCAACATTGTACAATATACTAGTTATGTTATATGGCTCCCTACCAATGAGATAAACATCCGTTATGTTTAGGGCTTCTATTGTTGTAGACCTCGTGGTGAATTTCTCTTTTTCGAAGAGGTCCCATCTGGCAAAGTTACCTAATTTTTCAACATCCCTAAGCGTTGGCGTATTAACAACGGTACTCTTCTCGCCGTATTTTGTATAGGAACCACCGCCATATGCTGATACATGCTGAGCCATGTATATGATCAGTAGGACGATAAATATAAGCTTCCATCTCACGTTCATCACCTAATGGATTTCCTTCTCAATCATTTTTGAGATATATTCCCATCGGCTGGGCGATGCATATTCGAATATTCCTTTCTTTAGCATTTTTAGGATCTTGTCGATTTCCTTAACCTCCTTCGGCAGTAAATACCATGTTATCACCTTGTATCCACCTACGGCCACGAATAGCATAAACAATAGAATCATTGGATAATAGTACATCTTTGCTAGATATATTTTCTTGCCGAGATACGGAAATTCTATCACAACAGAGCCCGATACATAATCCATCTTTAGCTCATGTGTAAGCCTATTGTATAGGAGCTTATCCTCAGTAATGTTGAAGTCATATAGAAGTATGCTATGTACCCCAATCTCTATTAGCCATGTGTACCCTGGTGGGAACTCGTTCCAGACGATTTCACAGTAGTAGAGACCCAAAACTCTGGATTCGCTTAAACCAATATATCTATCAATCCCAGCCTCTATGCTATATATATGCAAATATGCAGATACATTACTCATGGGGGTAGAATTGTGTGATATCTGCACCTCAAACTGCGTGGTTTTTTTCCTATCTATGTATTGCAAATATGTAATGCTCTCGGGCGGGGAAACCGAAAAACTCAGGATCAGTTGTACCTTAGTTATCGCAAGACTAAAGCTTTGTGGGGGTATTATATGGAATTCCTTATCGAACATTATTTCTACAACATAACTACCATTTCTTGTATCTATTGTCTCAAGTAACGAGGTATCGATTAATAGGATATATGGATTTTCCCCTATTACTTGCCAGGAATATTCTGGTATACCAGTGAGGATTATAGATATGTTATATACTGGTTCCAGCGTCTGGTTTCTGATTATGTTGATTTCTACTCCTATTTTTTGGCCCCATTCAGCAAAAATTTCTTCTCCAGATATTTCAACCATACATGCAATTTTTGTGATGGTTAGCGACAATACTATTTCCTGTGCTACACAATAGTATTTCTCCGCGGATATCCTTATCGTGTATATAATCCAATCATCCGTCATTTGTTCGACTATTTGTGCAGAGGATATATTTAAAACATACATCTCTCCAACCGGATCATAAATCATCTCACCCACGGATATTACTGCATCCCCTAGGATTATTTCATATCGCATGTCAGCGTTTAACACAATACTTCCATTAGTGAACAGATAGTATATTTGGAAGCATGCATCTTCGCCATATTCAATACTCTGCGATTCTGGTGATGCATATGCTATTGTAGAAATTTTCAACACTGTCACTGATGCGATTCTATTGTTGGGACTGTAGAGCGTCTTACATATACTTATTGATATTGTATAGGTGCCGAGGTATGTCCACGTTTCATTTATTATATCCTTAGTATCAAAAATCAGATAATAGCTACCATTATCCTCACAGTAGACCAGTTCCCCTGATATTATCAAGATGTCCCCATAATAGATCCAATATCTCGCATCAGCATAGGGTATTGGATTATAAGTCTTAGCATCTATGTACCAGAGAACGATTCTATGTTTTTCCCCATACTCAATGTCTATAGAAACCTCTGATAGCTCTAAAATTGTCTCCCTTGCCATAACATTAACAGACAAATATTTTTCCTCATCCTCATAGAATTGTTTACTAAATACTACATGAATTATATATACACCAAGTCTAGGACTAGTCTCATTAATAAATTCGGAACTATTAAAGACAAGATAATAGAAATCCTCATCAGAATCAAATTGCACGTATCCAGCCGCTATGACACTGTCATTATATATTATCTCATAAGTCGCAGTGGCATCCAGAATTTGTCTTCCCTCAGCAATATCCATATATCTAAATGTAAACATACAGCTCTCATTGTAGTGCATCTCAACAGATGTCTCAGACACCTCTAGATTGGATTCCATGGGCTGAACAGTTACTGTAATTAGTGCCTCTTGATTTTCATAGTATTTCTTTTCAAAGGTGACGCGTATTATGTATGTTCCTAATAAGCCCGTCATAGATACAATATCCGAGGAATTAAAAACTATCACATAGGCACACAGGTCATCGTCATAGCTTATCGATCCAGTTACTATTATACTATCATTTAATGAGATAACATACGTAGCGTTAGCGTCTGCCAATACTATCTCACCACTGGAGTCTGTATAGTTTAGAAAGAACACACACGTTGCACCATATCTCAAGGTCACTGACTTCTCGGACAATGTTAACTTCGTATTTATGGCACATATGGTATACGCAATATACAGTACCTGTGTTTGATGATGTTTACTACTCAGCTTGACTTCTATCGTCAATGTCACGGGCAACTCTTCGGAATTTGTTTTATTAAACAGATCAACAGTAAACATGAATAACTCATAATATTCTTGTGCATCACTGTAGCTTAGGTTGCCCCAATATATGAGCTCCCCTCCATAATATACACTATATGAATTACTGGCATTCGAAATATTATAGCTTTCAGTATAGTACCAAATGATGAACGTATAATTTTTGGGATATTCCACAGTGACTGTCTTCTCAGAGGGCACAGCAAAAGTGGGTATCGGCTTTACATCCACAAAAATCCTCAACTTTCCTATGCTATGGTATTCTTTGAATAACATAATTTCCAATATGTATAACATTGTCTCCAAACCCGTAGTGTTTATCTCTAGGACATACCTATCATATTGCGGGAATATGTTGAAGAATTTGTCCACTGTTTCTATAATTGAGCCACTACTATTGTATATCGTTATGTTAAAGGATGCGTTAGTGATAAAAATAGAATCCCTAGACCTATTATAATATAATGAAATTCTATGCGTTATATTCCACTCCAGACTAATATTGGTCGTGGATGCATAGCACAATGTAGCTATTTCCTCTATTGTCATCACAATGATCAGAGACTGGCTAACATAGTTTGTTTTATTGAAGTATACATATAGGTGATATGTACCGAGGCTACTTGTGAAATTATTTTTAACAATGTAGCTGGAGTTCATCCTATACATATACTCTCCATCGCTTGCATATAATAGGTCGCCTGTTATTATTGTGTCTCCATTCGCATTGGTTATCTTGTAGGTAGCATTTGATGTATAGATTCCGGCATAAGGTACAGTGTCCGTTCTATTGTACCAAAAATCTATCGATATGTTTAAGCCGTATTCTATAGTTATTGCACTAATCGATGAAACAGCTATCGTTGATATTGGTTCAACATATATCCTTACTATTATCGTCTTCGCCATATGAAATAGTTTGTATATAGTTATATTCAGAACATACGTTGTTTCTACGGACATATTTGTGGCATTAATCACAAGTACATAGCCATTTTCACTATACAACAAGGTAAATGCATTAGAGGCTGCTTGAGGAGAGGAAGTTATGGATATATTTGCCAAGGGGATCAGTCTGTTATCTCTGGTTCTATTGTAGGTTATGGATATATTCCCGCTGTGTCCCCATGATAGACTGTACTCATTTGGCTGTGCTGTTGCGATCATTGATACCTCCCTTACATCAATGGATATTGTAAGGGTCTGATTTACGAAATATGTTTTTTCTAGGAAGACATATATTACATAGGCGCCGATGTATGGGTATGAATAATTCACAAACTGTGTTGTGTTAATAAGCAGACTATACATTCCGTCGCCAAGTTCCTGCAAATAGCCAACTAGAATCACTGAATTATTGTGGTAAATCTTGAAAGATACATTGGTTGCATTTTCAATACCCATACCCTTGTCGGTTCTATTATACCAAAATGATATACTTATGTTTAAACCCCACTCTGTCTCCACGGTCATGGATGAAGCTGTGGCTGTTGTGGGTATCGGATCCACCACTGCCGTAATCGTGAGGTATTGTGGTTGATAATGTTGTTTTGTTATGTATATACTGATTGAAAATGTACCCAGTAGAGATATATCTAGGCTAGAAATATTCAATACATATGTTCCGTTTCCCACATCGTATAGTATTCCACTGGAGGAATAGTCAACATCCACGCCCATAATGTTATAGGTTGCCGTAGCACCCCTAACCGGTTTATCAAAGTCTATATCCCAATATTTGATATTAGCCACTATATTTTGTTCATATATGATGCTTATCCTCGTATTGTCTGCAGATACCTCTGTCGCTATCAGATTTATTTCGAATACTATGTCAGCGATCTTTGATTCATAATTACTTTTTGTGGCGTATACATATATGGTATATGTTGCCTCCTTCAGCGATGTTAAGTCTAGAATTGCTACATACTTACCAGAAATATACGACATATCACCAGAGAGTACAACATTATTCTGTGGATCAACTATCTCGTACCAAACATCGGCATTTTTGACAGGGATAGAGTATCTCGAGTCGTAGTATTCTACTTCTAGGGTATAGTTCTCCTGCCACGGGATACTTATGAATGTTGGGGCGTTAAGATCTGTGGGCCTCTCATATACCATTAGTGTATATGTTTTCTCCTGATCGGTATAGTTTCCTTTGGATGCAGATATTATTATTGTGTATGAATCTGCGTCCCAATAGAAAGTTTCGAAGTAAAGAATATATTTTCCAGGTTCTTCCTCTATTAGAGTGAACTCTCCTATACCCAAGATATTCGCAATTACGCTACTCTCAATTATGCTTGTTGAGTCCAACGCGTCCGTATAATACACGGTTATTGTCAGTGATTCATTCCAATATATAGCCGTTGCAGGCTCAAATATTATATCCACCGTGGTCGGTCTCTCCCCCACAACAATTGATTTCTGTACGTCATTGGGTTCTTGGAACTCTGTATTTGGTGGCGGTTGCTCCGACACTGTCGCATTAATTATCAATGAGTATATTTCCCCACCAACCAGATTTGATGTATTATACGTAAATGTGTAGTGTGTCCCATTTGTAGTACCGTATCCATTCTCAACTAAAATATCGCCGGGCCCAATGATCCACCATAATATTGTGCCATTGATTGTAAGGTCATTATCGCTTCTTCTCAATTCTACAATCACACTAAAGCTCTCCTTCCAATATAGGTCTATAGGGGATGGATTAGTATCGACTATTAAATATGTCGAAACTATTGTTACTCCCTCTTGGGGATAGTCCCAATCCTTTAAATAGTACTCGACGCTAGAATTTATGGATAACGTATGCATCGTGGCCCTATTAGTGATATTATTCGTTAAGGATTGGTCAAGATAGATTGTTATTCTATCCCAACCACCTGTCTTGTTGAATCTTATTGTCCAATTGCCGTGGGGTATATACACAACATAATATCCCAGAGAATCCGTGTAGCCATTTATGTCATAGTCTATGTTTTCTGCGTTATTGGTGGCGCTACTGTTTAGATAGACCTGTCCATCTTGGATTACATCTGGTGTTGTCTGATTATTATATGCTCTGATACTGAACTTAAGAAGTTTTGTATAGCTTATTTGCTCCGATGTGTTATGAAGCGTATAATTATAACGTTCCGAGTCATTATAACTAGCGGTGATATATGCATCATATGTATACCCTCCACTTAATAGTAATGAAGATATGTTCCACCATTCTCTCTCCACCTCGAAAACAGCCAAACCATCACTGTTGGTTGAGCCATAATAAACTATTTGACCAGATTCATTATGGAATGATATATTGACGCTACCTATCCCCAAATTATCCCTATCT
Source organism: uncultured Nitrososphaerota archaeon (assembly GCA_964636085.1). Taxonomy (GTDB): domain Archaea; phylum Asgardarchaeota; class Njordarchaeia; order Njordarchaeales; family Panguiarchaeaceae; genus Panguiarchaeum. The sequence goes on along the minus strand of CAZWPQ010000039.1, from coordinate 10,874 downwards.
ACCACAAACACAGAGACCTTAATTCTATATTTTTCAACCTCATATATTTGATAGTTCAATGGATTTTCAATAGCTAATGCAGTATTGTTGAATCCTACATATCTATCCAGATCTGAACTGCCAGATGGATCCCAGACTATAAGGGAGTACATAATTCTAAGGTGATCATCTTTGGATACAACCAAGCCATCTAGTGTCCTCGCCCATAGGATATAGTCAATTTCTGAGTCATTACCCTCATTATACCACAATGTCTTCTCACTTTGGGCCGATCCACTGAAGTCAAAATCTATGATATCTATTCCTATGGCCCTATCGGCCTCTGAGTGAAAGAAAGATATATTCATCCAGTCACCCATATCATAGGCATCTATGTACTCAGGGCCTACATCAACAGTCACACTCAGTGTATACGAAACAGATGGTGAGGGGCCCGAATATTTATGTACGAGAATGGATGCATGCCCCGTGGATGTTGCCTCGAATATGATTGTCTCCTCTTGGGATGTCCCAGTAGAATTACCCACCAGAAATCCATTCTGGTCATAGACATATAAGTCAAGATTATCACTTGCAGACCAATACAACTTGACAGTATGATTAAAACCTACAGCATCGGTTATGTTGAGGTCATGGACATTTATTGAGCCTATAGGAATAATACCATAGTTGTTTGTGGCCTTCACAGTCCCACTAGTAACCACGGTGCCATCCAACTCGATATCATAATTCATGTAGCCGTTTAGGAAATCCTCATCACTACAATACACAACAATAAAGTACATGCCTTCTCCATATATTGATGTATCAACATCCAAGGATACTGAATTTTCCTTGGCTTCATCATCTACATATGTGCCATTTGGAGAATAGATTATCAGTCCAGGATCATCCCTTATCCCAAATAGATTGTCTGTAGAATATACGGTAATCGTATGAATTGTCTGTGGGGTTAGATTTATCCTATGTACACGAATCCACGGATTTGGTGGGCCATCATAGAAAAGATGGCTCCATGAGACGGATAGTATACCATACATGCTCGGATAACTATATATCTCGGGGAGTCCCGTAATATTGTTTTTCCTTCCAACCCTATTAAACGTTGATATCGGACCCGATCCATCATCTTGATCGAACACCCATCCCCCCACAATATAATCTGCATTGTCATCACTTCTCCATATGATTTCTTCACTGGTAATCACACCCCAAGGATAGAATCTATATGTGTAGTTCACGACGGCCACTTCGCCCTTATATTGATCATACAGCGATATATTCCTCACACTGTATGTTGCAAATATAATACCCGAATACATGCTCGTTAGTGATTCATCTTCCTCTATTATGCCTCTCCAAACGTAATCATAGTCTGTATTCCCACTACCAATATATCCCCCATATTCCAGTGTAAAGTTTCTAGTCGCTCCATAATGGAGATATGTATGCCCTATCTTATCGCTGGATGCAAGAGTAATGTTCCCCATTCTTCCACCAGCTGTCGGGGGTATCTCCGCCGACCATCCTCTTTCTGATAGAACTATATATTTTGTGCCTTCTGGTGTTGATTGCTTCGAAATAGTTATAGCCTTGCTGTAGCTAGGGGGGTTCTTCTCTAATATACTCCAATATATCTGGAAATCCTTAATATCCCCCCTTTGTAATGTAACGAGGAATGTAATTGTTGCAGAGTCTATGTGTGTTTGGTTATGATAAGTAATGTTCCATAATTGGTATTTTATTTCCTGAAAAAACGGATAAGAATCTAATACCTCGATAACGCGAACAGAATACCTATGGGCGACAGGTCTGAAACACATATATACATCTACCGGCCAATCTTGCCGATCAATTATGTTGGGTTCATGTATGGAGACATTTACTCTATATCCCCATGACGATTCCCACCAGAGACTCTGTTGCGAGGATCCCTGGCGTGTTGTTAGATTATCCATTCTTAGCTCTAGGTGTACAATCCTATCCTGTAATCTTTTTACAAAAATTATCTCATTATCCTTCTGTTCCATCACCACATCACTATTCATAGGCTGTATATGAGGCTTAGTGTTATAAATGAAAAGAAACATCTGCACAAATAATACAGCTATCATCACACAACCAATAAATTTTCTCGACATTTTTTCAATACCTATACGAACAAATGAATTATAAGAAGGACATGATAGTATTTAAAGAAGTACATCACAATTGATAAGATTCTTAATGGCGCTCATCTCATGTAAGATATCTCTAGAGCATGTTATCTCGACATAATATTTGTTTGATCTATGTGGCAACCTTTGATGATTCTATCTAAATACTCTATTGAGAAATATATATGATACATAATAATGATTATTGAGATCTCGCCTAACGACACCATCTACATGACTAGCGTCATTCGGAGACCCAATATTTTCCATTGCTGAAATGGCGGCCTCGAATACCATAACCAATCATTCTTAGTTTGATAAAGTCAGAGTAAAAAGCAGCCCATGGATCCAGTCTACATGACCGCATTGACAAATAAATATATAATAATACATACATTTTTGGTGAGAGAAGATGATTGTAGAAAAATATAAGTTTCCAGAGGATCTATATTATCATCGTGAGGATCACCTATGGGTGAAGGTTATAGAAGACAATAGAGTTATGATAGGCGTCGATGATTTTGGTGCAAAGGAAGCTGGCGAACTTGACTTTGTAGAATTGCCTGAAGAAGGAGAAGAATTTAAGCGCGGTGACGTATTCGCCACAATGGAAAGTGGAAAATGGGTCGGTAGATTAAGAGCCCCCGTTGAGGGGGTCATTATCAAAGTGAATAGTAAGGTTGATGAAGATCCTACAATCATTAACAGAGATCCCTATGGTGATGGATGGCTTGTGGTTATGGAGGCCAAAAATCTTGATGAGGATTTAGGAACACTTATTCATGGTAAGAATAAAGAGGAAATTGAAAATTGGATTAGGAGAGAGATAAAAGAGCGTTTGGGTAGGGGATAAAATACACTCTTTCTTGTCTTTTTCAAGACATAGGAATCATTTTCTGTAATTCAAAAAGCAATCTTTGGCATACTATACATTATAAACTTAACCAATATTAATCTCTATACCACAATACTATACGAAAAGTAATACTCAGAAATATTCTATTTTAAGTAAGTGGTCGTGGATTGTAGGCTGTTCTATTAAGAATCAGTTAGTCTACAAAGCAAAAAAAGAGAAATTTTCTAAGAAGATTCTGTCTCCACCGCAAGCTCTTGGGAGATTATCTCCATTATGTATTGGCTTCTTTCTGGTGCCTCGTAAGCCCATATGCCCTTCTCTATGTTATTTAGTATTCTTATTAGCTCCTTAACCTCCCAAGGCAATATGTACCATAGATACCATCTGTAGGCTAGGAACACTCCACCGCCAATAATCGCTACCAACATTGGTACCACAATTACCACAGGCATTTTCTTACCAAAGATTGTTATTGTGCCAAATATGTAATCTACATCAAATGAAATCTCCAGGTCTTTATGGACACCCAATGTAACAGGCTTAACAACGCTAGATGCATCAACACGCTTACCCCTGATATATAATGACTCAATTCGTATTCTAAGCATATAGGTATCTGGCGGCTTGTCTCCCCATTTTATCGTCACCCTATACTTGCCTGGATCCATTTCTGGATCGTACTCCTCGAGATGCCCTGTCTCAATAATTTCTCCCCCACATATAAGCTCGTAAATGACGCTGGCGTTAGAAACAGGTAAGCCATTTTCATAGAAGATGCCTATGGTGATTATGGATGTGGCTCCGCCCGTAATTGGGTTCTTTTTAACCGAATAAGAGGTCTCCTCATATCTTAGATATATCTCCAAGTAATCTACATAGATAGTCACTATGGCGACCTCTTCAGCGTAAATATCCGAGCCAAAGTATACATAGAGATAATATGTAGAGCCAGGTGTCAGATTCCATGAATCAACATACACTGAGTATGTACCATCTCCTTGATCAATGCAGAGTAGAGTCATAACAATGGCTAGGGACTCATCATAGAGTGTTGCATTTATCGCGATCCCCTCTGGTTTCTCCCCTCTCTCGCTTATTACATTAAATAATATTGTACGATTTTCTGACCATGTCATGTTTAATGTTTCATCGTAGGCGATCGAGATCGCTACCTTCTTAACAGAGAGAGTTATCTGCCCAGCCATCATTACATAATGTTCTTTTGTAACATTAAACGCTATTAGATATGTTCCCGGAAGCAAGCTCATTTCTTCTATGTATATAATATAAGTACCGTTGTCGCTGGATACCGTGCCTGAATATATTGTGACTTTTGACAAGTTCTGAATAGAATAATATAGAAGCCCACCAGGGATATATTCATCGTTCACATCATCATAGTAAGTTATTGCTATAACAAGATCCTCATCAACATACATGGTATATGTATCAATATAGAACAGCAAAGTCTCTATAGGATTAATAGTCAATTCGATTGTGATTACCTGAGGCTCATAGTATGTTTTTGATGCAGTCACCCTTAACGTATAGTATCCCTCCGTAAGGTTGACCTCTGATGTACTGAATGAGAATACATACGCACCAAGTGCCTCGTCATAGTAAATAATGTACGATATATTTGGATATCCTATAACCTCAAGTAATACCGTTGCATTGTGTATTTTTTCTCCATTAATAGTTTCGTATATGACATAGAAGCATACATTCATCCCATAATAGACCCATATTTCCCTAGTACTTGGTACAATCCTCGTGGGTATGGGGTTTATTACCATTTTGATCAGCACGGTTTTTGCCTCATAGTAGGCCTTGCTGAATGTCATATTCAAAACATAGGTGCCTATGTCGAAAGCAGACTGATTGGACGGTATGACAAACACATAGGCATTCATGCTGTTGTTATAGTACCACGTATAATAGAACGAAGGCACACCCGTTATCGTTATTTCGAATGTGGCGTTCTTGATGGGGTCATCATCCATGGTGAGATAGAGCACATAAAACGATACATTATCACCATAATAAACATGTATCTCACTTTGGCTTGGTAGTAGCTTTGTTGGTATTGTATTGATTATTAGTTTCACTATGGTGCTCTGGGCAGTGTAGTAGGTCTTGTTGAACTTTATCTCGGCAATGTATGTGCCTATTTCGAAGGCTGTCTGATTTGTTGGTATAATGAATATATACTTTCCTGTACTCTCATTATAGCTCGAATAATAAACGAACAAAGGAACACCTGTGATGGATATGTTGTATTCAGCATTCTTGATCGGCACACCATCCATTGTTGCATAGAATACCTCTATTGTTATGTTTTCTCCGTAATATACACTATACTCATATGAGCTAGGTATAAGTTTTGTTGAAATAGGCAAGATATTTAGTGTTATAACACACATTGCAGGTTCATAGTGCTCTTTATCCATCTTGGCTACTATGGAATATGTTCCTATTTCGAATCCTGATTGGTTTGAGGAGAAATTGAATACATAATAACCATTCGTAGCATTATAGGTAACATCATAATTGAAGCTTACTCCCGTTATTTCCAGTGTTGCATTTGCATCGGGAATAGACACATCCTCCAGCGTCAGATAGTACACCTTTATTATGACCTCTTCACCGTACTCTACCGATACCTCTCCCACTGTAGGAGCCGCCCTAGTTTTTACTTTAATTACTGTGAAAAGCATGCTAATTTCTTGCTTTTGATAATAGATCCTCGTCACGTTTATATATATCTTATAGTCGCCCTCCACACCAAGTACTGATGCATTAAACGATATATTATATTTGCCAGGCTGATACTCCATACCATAGAGGACTCCAGATGATGGATAGACTCTTTCACCACTTGTGGCGTTTATAACATAGTATGTGACGATGGCGCCTGAGACATAATCGCTTATTCTATGTGGATCTATTCTCCTATACCGAATGTTCACAGTGAAGTTGTCGTAGAATTCTACTGTTGAGTATGCCGAGTAGATATAGTCCGTAGGAACAGTCTCTATAGATAATGGGAATATTGTAAATAATTCTTCCGATGGACGCTCTATACTCACATTTACCTGATACTCCCCAACAGAGATATTTCCATCCAATATTGTCCATGCCTTGTATGTGCCGTTACCAACATGGGTAAGATTTAACGTTCTATATACAGTGCTATCCTTTAATATTCTTGCTTTAACATTCGCGTCTACAATAGGGGTCCCAGTCGACTTATCCGTGAGTGTTATCCATACAGTATAGTTGGCGCCCCAGTATTCCCTTTCATCCCCATAGTCCTCTATTCTGGTCGTAATGGGAACTATTACATGCATTATGGAATAATTATCCCCTGGCATAAAAGCTATTTTCCTAACCCAGACATGTATCCTAAAGTCACCTGCTTTGGGGTATAAATCCTCTGTTAGTTCGATATCATAGTAATATGATCCATTACCAAGGCCGACGGGGATAGCGTTTTGAACTCTATAATCGCTTAAATTAGTCGCATTTACAATATCAACCCATATCGCATCGGGCTCCACATTCTCTAGCCACCATGATGAATCATTTGTATAGTTGGCTTTCACCTCGATAAATATTCTTAATGTAGAGCCTACTGTGGCTGTGTACTGATCCTTATCTAGAAATACCAATAAAGGAGTTTGACCATACACAAATGGTAGCTTAATGACTACATATTTTTCAGACAATACATCCGTCTGATATGATGTATTCGAGTACCCTGCATATCTTACCTCAAAGACGTATCCAACACCTGTGGGGATATCCTCAAATACTGTTTTATTGCTCATATCTGTGCTCTTTGACGCAAATATATCTCCTGTTGTTCCATTTCTTATAGCCACTGACGCACCCGGTATACCTACCCCATCCATAGATTCGACCCGCACAGTCAGATTTGTCACAGCAATTGCTATATCAATAAAATACTCCGACGGATCGCTATACCAACCAATCCATGAATTATTACTCCTTTCTATGGGCCAGAGAGTACATGTTGAATTATACCAAATATACGCGGTATAGTTAATAGGTACAGACGAAGTACCCAGCGGCATGTGAGTCATGACCACAAGACCGCTCTGAGTCACAAACCTAGTAGTGTTAACAACGACCTCATTAGAAAAGTTCCCTATTAGCTGGACGTGCGCTCCAGTAAGAGGTTTACCATCTACATTGGTTATATTAACATATAATGTTCTCACCTTTACCCGTAAAAATATTTTGACGCTTCCTAATATCGATAGACTCAGCGTTGTATGGGCGCCGGGGAATTCCACAAATATAGGAGAATTATTTGTCCAATATGCCTCCAAGTTATAGTCATCGCTGGCTGGCACATCACGTATAACGAGAATACCTGAAGAATTTGTTAGTCCAGTGCTTGAGAAACTATGTCTAATAGATGAGAGATTCATCTGAACATCCTTCATGGGTTTAGGTAATGGATCATCATTAGTAACATTTACTATAACCATACATGATGTATTTTGAGACGGCCCAAGAGTCACCAGTATTGGGTATTCCTCGCAATTATAAGCGTTTGAAGTTTCGGAGATAATATTAGCACCGAAGTCCCCCAAAGTAATGTAACCAGCAAGCATAATCTTATTCTCGGACCCACCTGCAAGATATATTGATGTGTTCCATCCTATGGTTAAGTGTATAGAGTGGGTCTCTTTGAACCATCCAGATACACTCGATATAAAGTCTATGCTTCCATGACCTACAATAGTTATGTTAGTTATGCCTAGACCAATCGATACATTTGTTCCCGTTGAGTTCCAGTAGGATACATAGAAATTACAGTCATTTATTATCCACACATTTTGCCTACTACTATAGTTAGCACCATTGATATTTTGACTATCAAAAATATACTTAACATTCAGATCCATTAGGAAAATACTTCCATTTATCTCCATTAACTCGGGCTTCCAGAATCTTCTCATAAATCTTATACGGGGGCTGTATGCCCAGAAGGTATACTCTTCTTCTACCTGCAAAAACTGCTGTGTCTCCCATACAACCTCAAGCTTGACTAGAACTGGGCCTATCGTGTATATTTGCCATGCCGATATTCTCATTGGTAACATATTTACCAGCAAAAATACATCTTCTGATGGTGTTGGATTATACCACCCACCAAATATCTTGGTGACTATGGATCTATTAGATTTTATTATTACTCCCTGTCCAGCAGCTATATTCCATACCTTGGAATCCCCTACATTTGTTAGCACGACCGTATCGCTAAGAGTCCCGTTTAAGTATATCTCCACTTTTGTATTTGGTTCTAATGCAACTGCTCTGACAAATCTTGGTTTGAATGTTGATACATATGCAAAGTATTGTCCAACATATTCTCCCTCTCCACCCCAGGCGCCTCCAGTTGATCTATCTGCTCCCGTAAATACAACAATGGGTTTATCCGCTATAACTATAGCCTTAGCTATCTCGTCTATATTTATGTATCCCCAGTATCCCCCCGTATCATCTCTAAGATTAGTAAAATGTATAAACTGCTGACCCTCACCACTATTAAGCGTGATGTTGTAGATCCACTCTGTGCCATTGTGGAGATTCTTCACCCATATGTCTATTTTGGTATTATCCTCGATGGCACAAATCGCGAAGTCTCTAAAGACTGGAAAAACAAATTTTTTCTGTGCATACCCCCTAATCTCTCCATAGATATTATCATCTAGGTATCCTCCAACCACAGTTATTGGCTTGTCAGCTATTATTCTTACTATGTCATTGTCAAAGTAGTACTGAGTGTCGAGCAGATAGGCAGATATATTTATGCCATAGAATAAAATCCAATGCTCATTGGCATCTAGTGTGAACTCATAATTGTCATCGCCATCGCTAATATCTATTATTTTGATGTGGGTATCATCAAAATATGCAGAAATCCAAAGATCCCTAGGAACCCACAGTACTATATCTTGACCATAGTATGTGAATAAGTCATCATCTGACCCATGATCCACACCCCACTGTATTCTGGCCGTGGCTTCGTCACCATATGCATCTCCAGTCATTATACTTCCCAGGTCCCCAGATATTATTGTGACCGGCTTTGTAGAAACAACCTTCATTATCGAGTACGTAGAAATCGCCCCTTCATCTGGGTATCTCCAGAGTTGGTTTTTATCCAGAGTACGATTTTCGATAGATACAAATTCTCCTAGGTTTGGATCGTAACCATATAACTCCACATATGTATTATCTTCCCAAGCAATTATCTTCAGGTGGTCTGCGTCAAAACTACTGCCTACATCTTCGACCCTGTCGATAATGACATAGGTAGCGTTATATGGATGTGTAACGAATGGCGTAGAGGAAAATGAATAATATGACGAAATCTCCTCCTCATCCACAAACATTCTAACGGCCTTCCCTCTCAGGAAAGACAAATTGTAGTAATGATTGCTTATGGATATCTCATTCGCTTGTTCTGATACGGATAAATCACTAGTAAACCGCGGGTATGGACCTATATCTACGTTGCTCCAGTAGATATAATATAGCTTGGATTCATATGCGGAAAGATTAGTTATCCAAGATATATATGCCTCTTGAATGTATTCTGAGTTAGGGTAATAGGATTCATTCCAGACCTGAAACATGACAATTTGGCCTGTAGAGTTATCTATGACTCTTATCGATTCATTGTATGATGTGCCATATGCAAAATTCATATCGATAGTTATTAACTGATTAGCCCTATCTATCCCCTGTGTCTCGTTAAGCCAAATTGGAACCCTAAATCTATAAGTGAGGTTGTGCCAATCCGACAAGACATCGCTTATATATTCAATATTGTCTAGGACAATTTCTATACCTGGGTAGGCTTGCCTATAATTATAGCCTAATACCCTATGAAGTAGTGATTTACCCGCTTGATATACATTAATTCTTCCCACACGCTCGCCATCTTGTATGATACCTTTTGAATCATTCTTCGTAGGATTTAAGTACCCACCAAGGCCGAACACGTCGAATCCAATTATTGGTTCAGTAAGCATACCAATAAGTAACATGAAAATAAGTACTCTACCCCCCACCATGGCAATCAACCTTGTATAATTCTGAAAATAAATAAGTGTGACATAATATAAAAAGATTATATGCAATATTTGCTAATAATCTAGCTAGGAAATTTACTGATTTTAAGGGATATAATCTACATTAATAAAAAATCAGTAGACAGTATCAGTACACAAATATGCGAATGTTCACATTTTGCATGCACCAAGATTTATGAACGTACACCACTTCTCATTAAATTAAGAACTCATGTGTACATACAAGATGTATCAGATATCAAAACCTATCGGTATCCATCGGAGACCTTAGCAACTATTGGGTACAAATATGTACTTGAAACACCACCCTCAATATTTAATCCTAATAATGGCGTAGACAACAATCACATCACCAAGGCTAAGGTTTCTAGGATATATATATATATCAGCGACAGCAACAACATATATCCAACCAGTATCATCTGCATAATTCAATCACTCCTAGTTATTGGTGGCGATTTATCTGACGAGCGGGGGATATAGACAAGTACTGTCCATCCGCAGTATTTGCCTCTAACAACCACCATTTTGCCCTCATATTATTGGGATTGTTTATGATGTCTATAATCATACCCCCATATCCGTTCATAAACATGAACCAATGTGCCAATGGGCATAAAACTTGCAATAAATAGTATAGCGATGCCTCTGGCATTCATTTCCATCAATAATAGTTAAACAAATAATCATCCGCCCCTTTCGGGACGGCTCATACACGAATGTTTGATT
>CAZWPQ010000038.1:8764-18908 GCA_964636085.1 uncultured Nitrososphaerota archaeon | reverse complement strand
CGGGGAGATATGTTAGATGGGGCAAACTTGGAGACAGGGATGTTTGGGGAATACATACATAATTTGGAATTTGAAATCGCGGAAAATACGGATGAGTTAATGAGTCTTATACGCGATCTAATGTGGGAAAATACGGAGAAAAATTTGACATCTTATAGGTATTCAAAGTACGTAGAGAAGGAGTTCTCGGCACTGAAAACCAAGAAAAAATCCATATTTGGAAAACTAATGGATTATACCCTAAGGACACAAATACTTAATGCTGAGATGGGTATTGTTGTGAGTGCACCAACTGGAGGGGCCTCTAGTATTCTACCAGCCAACCTAAGATGTATAGCCGAGAATAGTAACATTAAGAGGAGCTCAAAGGAGTTTCTCTACGCACACTATACCGCGGCTGCTATTGGTGCATATGTGGCAAATAATATGTCTGTATCAGGTTCTCAACATGGTTGCCTTGCTGAAATAGGAACATCCATAGGTATGGCTGCTGGAGCACTCATAGATCTAATGCTTGATAGGAATGTTTCCTTGGAAAATAGGATCAAAACCATACTAGATGGCGTCGCTGTGGCCCTACTTAGCCTTCAAGGCCTAGCATGCGATCCGCTGTTAGGCTATGTAGAAGTTCCATGCATCTCAAGAAACGCTGTCCTAAGCACATTACCATTGCAAATAGCAGAGTTGATGACTAGTGGTTATAGGCCTTTAATAACTCTCCGTTGTGCGGTAGAGGCGGTCAAAAGAACAGGAGAAATATTGGCAAGGGCGCTTAAGGAGTCTGGTACCGGACCTATTTCTTGCTCATATGCATTGTGCAGGTTATCTGAGGAGGGGATAGAGGATGAGATTATTTCATTATTCGAAAAGAAGATCGACTGGGCAAAATAGCGTTGGGTGCGTCTAGAATGATTGAGATGTTGACGGTTCGTTTTGGAAGTGATGAATACTGGGAGATAATAAGGGAGATTGAAAACCTTAAAAAGGCATATGGAGATGCAATAGTAGTAAAGATATACCATGGCAGATCGACTGTAAATATAATAATCGAGATAAGGGATGAGGAAAGAGTGAATAAGAGGGACATAGAGAGGTTACGAAAGATTCTAACATAATCAATTTTATCAAGATTTATCCATCTCCCATCTTTTTTGCGAATAGAAAAAACAAAGAAATATAAAATCTATATATTCCCTATATATATTAGTAATAAAGTAGTTTGGTGGCGATTTATATGAGATATGTATTTCTAATCCTCTTTATAGTTGTCGCATCGTCGTTTGTCGTAAGTCATCATACCTACCCAAAGGATGCTAGGAAATGCAAAAATGAGGATGGAAGGCTGGAGCATACTATATACATTGGGAACCGCATGGAGATACATTCTATAAGCACAGATAGCAAGACCCTTCGCTCCGTGTCTTCGGAATTTTATGTGATAAACATGTCGACTCATGGTTGGGTTTCAAAGTTCATTTCTCATTACTCGAGGTACATAAATGTTTCGCATATAGATGCAGAGAGAGACAAGAGGCATAGAAACATAATGTACTATACGATCTCATATTCTACGCCCTTCGTCAATGCCTCTGGTAGTTTTATTAACATTACCTTTATAGTATTGAGGGTTAATTATAGCAGGATAGATATAGATGTAAGACACGCAAATATTACCGATTGCCAAGTAGTATCCTCCTTCAATATTACATATGGTCAATTTGATAATCCTGTACTTACCCACCTAGATTCTACAATATTATCTAATGAGTCTATGATCATTACTTTCTCCGTAAAGATAGGGCGTGGATGGAGACAATCCCTTATATATGTCTACAAGTACTATAATCTATCAGTCTATGATCAAGAGTTTGAGAGAATACAGCTCATAAGTCTCCATCGTTGGCAAACAATTATACTTCTCCATATGAGAATAGCAAGTGAGGACAACAATTTTGCACTTGTCTACTCTTTTAGTTATGGCTATCCCCTAAACTATATGACAAATATCAGCTTTTGGCGACAGGGACAGCCCAAACCTAATATTACAGAAGTATCTGGTTTTGAATTTGAGGCTACAGGTATGAGCAATGTACTTTTAAAGAATGACACTGTTTACGTGGTTATCCCCAACTACTTCTCTCCAAGCGATGAGGATTATCTGAGTATAATCACATGGAACACGTCGGGAGGGAACGCTCCCAGCTGGGAAGATTTGCATACGGCATCAGATCTATATAGACTGTTCGGTGATATCCCCCATCTAGAGCATACTGCTATATCAATTATTAATGAGAGCAAAATATTGATACTCTGGGAGGGACATACAGAGTTTACACAGTATCTATTCTACACAATATATCCCGATTGGTCTTGGTCATCGATGTACGAGGTCATATGTAGCACTAGATCGGCATCTTGCTTCATAAGCTTAGACAACAACGATAGTGACCTTTCTACGGTGTTTATGGCTATAGAGTATAGCCCTGAGTACAGGATATATAGGCCTATTCAATTGATAGCTATATACAACGAGACACATAACGCATTTGAATGGTTTGGCCCATACACGATGGGTATTGGTCCTGTCTCTACACAATATATCTCGGCATTTATGAATGAAAGCATGGACATAATTGGTGTTGCCAGGTTTACGGATGGCAAAAATATGTATATTGGTCCATTAATAGTTCTCCATGATGAAGATAAGGACTTCTTAGGCGACTGGGAGGAGTCTAATGAATATAATACTTTTAAGCATGACCCAGATAGTGATGACGATGGTATCGTTGATGGCAGTGAAATATATATCTATTGTACATATCCCCTGGATGATGACTCCGACGATGATGGTTTGGATGACAGGTTTGAAATTGAGATTAGACCAAACAAGACATATCCAGAGTATGGGGGAGTAACCAACATATATAAGACAGATCCATTGAATGATGATACTGATGGTGATCTAATAAATGACTATTGTGAAGTTACTGGGGATTATAGCGTAGGTGGGAGGCATGGATATAGAACAAATCCCGTTGAGAAAGACACCGATAATGATGGATTAGATGACTATACAGAGATATTCTTGGGACTGGAGTATTGGGTTAATTCCACTAATAATAAATTTACTGCTTTCCCAAATGCAACCCTAGTTGATACTGATGGCGATGGCTTGAGTGATAGGGAAGAAAAAATCAGGAAGCTTAACCCATGCGACAGTGATACCGATATGGATCTACTATCAGATTATTATGAAATTCATAAGTTCGACACTAACCCGCATATAAAGGATTGTGATGGAGATGGCCTTCCTGACTGTGAGATCTTCATGTATGGTACGGATCCAAATAACAATGATACAGATGGCGATATGCTTGATGATTACTCAGAAATAATGATCTATTATTCAAATCCTAGGAATCCTGACACGGATGGCGATAGGCTTCTGGATGGTGAAGAGCTACTATATCATTGCGAGATAAAAGACAATGATACCGATGATGATGGGATAGACGACTATGAGGAGGTGAAGGTTTATGGGACATCCCCCATATTGAATGACACGGATGGCGATGGTTTAGGGGACTATAATGAGACAAAAATATATTACACAAATCCACTCGTAAGTGATACGGACTCGGACGGTCTCACTGATTATGAGGAATGCATAATATATGGGACAAACCCCCTCGATCCAGACTCCGATGGTGACAGATTGGGAGACTTCGAAGAAATCAGCTATGGCGTGGATCCAAATGACAGGGACACGGATGACGACAACCTAACTGATTGGGACGAAATATTTATCTATGGTACAGATCCAACAAAAGTAGATACTGATGGTGACAATCTAAGCGACTATGAGGAAATAACGGGAATAAATATTAGCTACATTGGGATTAGAACTACAGATCCTAGAGAGATAGACACGGATGGAGATAATATCACGGATGGACAGGAAGTCCTTCTTCATACAGACCCCACACAAAGGGATACGGATAGTGATGGTCTAGACGATTATGAGGAAATAAATATATATTATACAGACCCATGCAGTAGCGATAGTGATGCCGATGGATTGTCGGATTATGAGGAAATCAAAGTATTTTATACTAGGCCATGTCTAAATGATAGTGATGGAGACAATATTAGCGACTATGATGAGGTGAAAGTATATGGGACGAATCCCAATAGCCCGGATAGCGATGGAGATGGTCTCTATGATCTTGACGAAATCATGGGCATATATATCGAGGGGATAGGAAACGTAACCTTAGACCCATTGAGCAACGATACGGATAAGGATGGGCTTTCTGATGATTTTGAGGTAAGTGAGAAAACAAACCCTGCATCTAGGGATACTGATGGTGACGGTCTCAGCGATTATGATGAAATAAAGAATTATGGTACTGATCCAAGGAGTATAGATACTGACCACGATACAATCCCAGATAATGACGAAATTAGGAGGGGTACAGATCCACTTCGCAAAGATACGGACATGGATCTTATTCCCGATAACATGGATATGCTGTTGCCGACTTTCCCAGACTATATTATTCTAATAGTTATCATCCTTGCAATTGGCATTTACAAGGCGCACTCATATGGTTTATTTAGAAATTGGAGAAAGGACATAATATCCATAGGGTTTGCCGACGTGGGCGGGGTTCCATTGTTTATCGTACCTGAGGACTTCGAAACTGGATATGACATAAACCTAATAAGTTCAGGTCTCCTCGGCATATACACAATGACGGGAGAGATTACTGGTAAAGAAATAGAAAAATTGGTACTTTCGGGCGAACTACCTATATTTATATGCAGGGGAGAAACATGCATGTCCTTTACATTCATCAAGAGGGAATACCCGCGTCTTATCAAACAATTGTACAGGCTCCACAAGGAAGCAGAACAAAGATATGGTGAGTTATTCGCCACGTGGTCTGGGCTGACAGAAGAAGTTGAAGAAGTAAAACGTTGGCTCATAGAAAAATTAGGAAAATAATAGCTATGTCATGTTTCTATCATCATTTTTTAAGAAAATTTTTCCTCAAGATAGGATCCTATTAGTTCTCGTGGGGATTGGAACCCAAATATTGCTATAAATGTCGCAATTGATAGTATAAGCAACGTGAAGAGCACCAGAACATATAATGTGAATGGATATTTTCTAACATTTTTATGATCCATCCTCGCGCGGTATACTACAACTGAAAGGGCCAAAATAGTTAACACCAACATGTAGAGTGGTATACTTGCCTCAACCGCAGATATGCCAAGACCTGCCCCTAGGATAAACCCACTAAACATTATTAGGCCCATATCTGACGTTGATAATTCCTCCCCATCACATCGAATTTCGGCGAGGGATCCCATCAAAATAATTAATACGAGTGCTGTGAACATTATTAGGTGGCTCAAATACTCATCAATAAAGTGGAGGAGAGCATACTCGCTATGCGGCAATGCGCTACTAGGATCCTCGTTTAGGACTTCTCTAAAATGCATATCGAGTGCATTAGCCGCGAAGTGCATCATATGGCCACCAATTAGTAAAGCCACCAGAGCTAGGTACATCATTGAGTAATCTCTGCCCTGTGTATAGATATACCTATAATAGACATATAGGGCAAGGACTAATAGACTCAACGTTTGTAGTGTGATATCGAATATATCGATAATACGGAAGAACCAGATAACCTTGACTGATGTGAAGCGGAACAATGCCTCAGAAACAATTCTGGGCAACATTATCAGGAATGAAATGATCAATAACCAATGGGACTCACGCAAATATCACACCTATAGCTCTGTGGATATCGAATAAAAAGATTTTTTTTCAAGATGGCCAAAGAGGCAAAAATTGAAAAATCATATATCCTATGCAAAACAAGCATAAAGCTTCATCAATATTCCCGAGGAGATCCGCCATAGGTATTATAAGGAAATTATCCTTTATTTCATGACATATATGTTGGGCGGTGCCATACCATGGTGGTTAGGAAAATAGTCGAGAAAGTCTTCTATTTGGGTCTAGATGATGATTTAACAGAATTTTTTGAGGGAATATGGCCTCTCCCATGGGGGATTACATACAATACCTATCTTATATTAGATGAAAAGATAACACTCATAGAGTCTGGTGTCAGAAAAGAACTCACTATGCAGTACCTTAGTGAGCTTGAATCTGTTGTTAGTTTGTCCGATATAGACTACATAATTGTTAATCATAGTGAGCCTGATCATTCTGGATCCTTGCCCATGCTATTTCGCCTTACCAAGTCAAAAATAATTGCCTCCAAGTTTGGGGCGAATCTGATAAAGAGTTTCTACAATATTGATGGAGAGAATATAATAAGTGTTGGATCGGGGGATTTGATAAGATTGGGAGAAATGGAGCTAAGATTTATCCCGATTCCTGGTGTTCATTGGCCAGATAGCATGGTTACGTATGAGGTTAAGAATAAGATATTATTCAGTAGTGATGTATTTGGGACGTTTGGCTCCCTTGGAGGCGCTGTTTTTGATGATGAGATTGATAAGAGCATATACTTGGAAGAGGCCAAGAGGTATTTTGTCAACATCATTGGGAAATTCGTGGCAAATGCTGCTAGGGCCTTAGAAAGTCTTAGTAACTTCGATGTAAAGATTATAGCTCCTGCTCATGGGCCTGTCTGGAGGACGGATTTGGACGCAATAGTTTCCCTCTATAAAGATCTCAGCAAGAGAGTTGCTAGGAACAAAGTTGTCATCTTATATGGCTCCATGTATGGTTTTACTAGGCAACTCGCATATTATATTGCAAATAGGCTTGTGGAGGAACAAATAGATGTGGAAATATATGATGTGACTTATACAAATCCAAGCTTCGTACTTTCGGCAATTTGGGATGCAAAAGTCATAGTTTTTGGATGCCCAACATACGATAATGACGCTTTTCCACCACTCTTGACACAAGTTATGTATTTTAGGAGCAAAATGATAAAGGAAAAGAAATATGCTATATTTGGATCTTACGGATGGTCAGGTAAGGGGTATAGAGGGATTAAGAATATCTTGGACGAGCTCAAATGGCAACTCATTGAGCCAATAATCGAGTTTAAAGGGGCCCCGACCACCGAAGCAAAGGAAAAAGCTGATGAGCTTGTGGATAAAATCATAGCCAGCATTCAGAAGGAGACTAAGGGGATTCATATT
Organism: uncultured Nitrososphaerota archaeon; assembly: GCA_964636085.1. GTDB lineage: Archaea > Asgardarchaeota > Njordarchaeia > Njordarchaeales > Panguiarchaeaceae > Panguiarchaeum. Next base: position 11,708 of record CAZWPQ010000038.1, on the reverse strand, counting down.
GATGAACGATAAGACATATATAGAAAAGCTTAAGACCTTCTGGAGAGACGAAATAATTGCTAGTGAGGTCTATCAAGCACTTGCTAATAAGGCCAAGGAAGGACAAAGAGAATTATTTATTAGACTAGCAAAAATGGAGCAGGGCCATGCCGAGCTCTGGCAAAGAATAGCAGAGGATCACTTTGGGGCTACATTTGAGAGAAGCCTGGGCCGTAGGGTAAAGATCTTTTTTATAAAGATTTTCTTTTTATGAGACAGGCCATTCTGTTGGTACCGAAAAGCCAATAGATCTCAAGGGCATATGCGAGAATCCGATTTTAGCTTCTTGAGTCTTGTTTTCGTAGTTCTTCCTACGGGCAGACAATATCTAGCTCTTTTTTTCCGGGGGGGGCAGAATAATGAACAAAAGAAGGATTATTCACCAGGGCCCCAAGAAAGTATTCTCCGTATTAAAATCTTCTGCATATATAGGGCTCGATGTCTTCGTTGAGTAGAACTTGAGAGGACTATATTGTTTGCTTGTCCTATAGATCTCATTATAGGATGCTCAGTATTCTCTTTCATTAAACACTCATATGCGCATAATACCCGTGCATGGAGCCCTCCAGGGGGATTCCTCATACACATAACAATAGTATTATAGAACTGGCATGGCCTTTTGGGCCACCAATCAAGTATCCGAAGGAAAATTCTGATTTTTTTAAAGAAACTATTTATATATATGCATGGCAACCAAATTTCCATAAGCTTAAATTATTGACATGCTTCTACTCCTACCCATGTAATAAAAATCAACAACATCGATCCAATACTGGTAAAGATCCTAGCATGCAAAGCCAGATCTTTGGTGCCTGCCCAACACTTCTTCTACCCTGTCGACAATTTTTGAAAATAAGCTCGACAAATCTCACCATAGACATATATACCACCCACACCAACTGAATACTTTATAGTTACGTCCCACACTGGGCCATATCAGAGAATCTGACAGATGTAGAAAAATCATCAGCCTTCGGATATTCAATAACAAGCCTTTTAATACAACAAATAAAGTCTCTGGCGGAACATATGATCTATAAGAAAGCCCTAGAAAACAGCTTATGCCACAGCCATCAAAAATTAGCCAACAACCCTATTTCTGCGGCGATATTTTTTATACTTTATTAATATATATACATGGTGGGACACATGGATACAGTAAACATACGGGGATACAGACTAATAAAAATGCTTGGCTTGGGTGGCGAGGACGCAGAAGTGTGGCTGGCTGAAAAAAACGGCAATAAATATGCAATAAAATTCCTAAAGATACAGCTGGGCAAAACCCTTACAAAGGAGGAGGCCGAAGATTTCCGCGATAAGGCATCACTTTGGAAAAAACTTGACCATCCCAACATTGTTAGGGTTATAGAATTTGGGCTAGAACCACTGCCATATATCGTAATGGAGTTATGTCAAAAAGATCTGAGGACAGTTCTCAGGGAAAAAATTAGGCTAGACCCAGATGAGGCCATAGCGATAGGGCTACAAGTCGCAAAGGCGCTGGAATACGCACACCACCACGGAGTAGTGCATAGAGACATAAAACCAGAAAACATACTCATATGTGGGGGGAAAGTCAAGGTCGCGGACTGGGGAATAGCAAAAATTCTGCTCAAAACATCGGCAAAAACAGGTTATGCAGGGACGCCAATCTATAGTGCTCCAGAACAACTAGACCCAAATACGTATGGAAAAGTGGACTGGAGAACAGATATATGGCAGCTGGGATGCCTACTATACGAAATGTTGGAGGGGGAACCACCATTCTACGCGGAACATCCAGGGCAGCTGGTATTATCCATACTATCCCAGCCGCCACGACCATTTAAACACACGCCAGAATGGCTCGGACAGATAATAATGAGGTGTCTAAACAAGAGGAAAGAGGAGAGATGGAGGAGTATATCAATAATCATAGAGATGCTTGAGACAAAAACAATACCAAGAATATCCGCACCCACAAAAATGGTGGCCCCGCAAGTAGACATCGAGCAAGAATTCATGGAAACACTAAAGACAATAGACACAAAAAGAATAGAAAAACTACTAGAGAAACTTGAGGAACAATACAAGGAAAAACCAACACCAAAAAACGCATTGATGCTGGGAACAATAAAGGACATTATGGGGATACCAACAAACATAATATGGCAAACAATAAAAATAGCGGAGGATGAGATAGAGAGGATAGCACAAGAACTGGATAACGACGAAGTCTATGTTTCTCTGGGGAACGGATACCTACAGATATGGAGACTAGAAAAGGCAGAAAAATACTACAAAAAAGCACTAAGAAAAAACCTAGAAAACACAAGAGCACTAATAGGACTAGCATGGATCAACCATTATATGTGCCGCCATGAAGAGGCAATCAATATCGCGAACCAAGCCCTACAAAAACAAAAAAACATAGAGGCACTACTAATAAAAGCATGGGCACTATATGCCCTAGGTAGGAAAAATGAGGACGTATATAGGAGGCTTATAGATATACCTCCAAAAACAATAAGAGAACAAACAATACACGCATACGCCAAATCAATAATAGGCCAAAGAGAGGGAAAATCAACCATAAAAAACATCCTAAAAAAATACCCAAACTATGCAAAAGGCTGGCGCCTACTAGGCTTAATAGAAAGCACCTATGACGAGGCAATAAGATGCTGGAGAAAGGCAGTAGAAATAAACCCAGACTATGCAGTGGCATGGAACAACATGGGCTTTGCATACATCAAGAAGGGGGATTATGACGAGGCAATAAGATGCTACAGAAAGGCAGTAGAAATAAACCCAGACCTCGTGTATGCATGGAACGACATGGGCTTTGCATACTTCAAGAAGGGGGATTATGACGAGGCAATAAGATGCTGGAGAAAGGCAGTAGAAATAAACCCAGACTATG
>CAZWPQ010000038.1:0-8664 GCA_964636085.1 uncultured Nitrososphaerota archaeon | reverse complement strand
GGATTATGACGAGGCAATAAGATGCTACAGAAAGGCAGTAGAAATAAACCCAGACTATGCAGTGGCATGGTACAACATGGGCTTTGCATACTACAGGAAGAGGGACTATTCTAATGCGAGGATGTGTTTTAAGAGGGCATGTGATCTTGGATATAGAGAGGGGTGTAGAGCTCTGAAACGGCTATAGTTTCCTGTTTTTCTTTATAAGTGTATTGTTCTGAAGTTTGTGGGAGATGTTCCTTACTGCATCTATTATACGTCATATTGTATCCCCTATGTGTGCCAGGGTTGGAAATTTGAGGTCAGTTGCAGTTGCAGTTATAGACATATTAGGACATCTATAATGCAAAATTATGAAGACTAGACAAACAAAAAGACGCACAACCAAAATATTCGCGTCTATGCCAGCGTCATACAGGAGTGATAGAGCATATAGTACGTAGAATAATGGAAAAACTAGGAAAATAAGGAAATAGAGACTAGGCAACAGAAAACCAAGGACAAAACGACCGACAGCAACCACAAAAGCAGACAGCTTAAATGTAGAGAACGCAAGCGATAAAAATTCTTTCGCCAATACTCGAGCATACAAAATGCACCGCAAGATAAGCCACATCGAATATATATCCTGCAAAAATGGACAAAAACTGAGCACAGCCAAGAAAACTGAGCACAACTTTGCCAAAAAAGTGAGTTTTCGTTGGATGCAGCCTTCAGTGATTGATGATTCAGTGCGGAAATACTGAGCGTAGGCCTGAAAATTGGATATTGCCTTTTAAGTTGTGGAGCTAAATGAGAATGGAGTCATCTTAATGATTTTTGTTTCGTCTGGCTTTACTTGCAGGGTGCCTTTTTTATTCGCCTAGTGTCCATAGTTCTGCATTATAGACGTCCTAACCTGCCTACATAACTGCAATGCGACTGATTATTGTATGGTTAGGAATTATCAAAATTAGCTAACGGAACTGGTTTCGCATTTAATCAAAGTAATATTGCGTGATAAAAGATTTCTTATGTTATCTTATGGATTGCCTGCCGAATTACATTGTTTAATTTTCTGAGCATATTATGATACTCAATGCTTGCTTGGAGGATTTTCCTTTCAATTTAAGACATTTTTCCATTATCTCAGTAATACTCTTCAGGTCGAGTTCGGATAGTCTTCTAATTACTCCTATCATTTCGTTGATCCATTGCTCTAGCTCCTTTAATAGGTCTCCTATCTCTTCTGGAGATAATATCATTTCGTAGAATCCACGGATGTGTAGACTCGAGTCGTACTTATAGTATACGTCCAAAAGATCCTTTCTTCCTAGGCTCCTCAGGATTCTTGTGAATATTGGTAATCCGAATTCAAGACTCTTTGCTTTATCGTAAGGAATGCCTGCGGCGACCAAAAGTGCCTTTCTTAACAGCTCGGCAGAGGACCATCCCTTTTCGGCGGCATCGATGAAATCTCCCTCTTCATAAAGCTTTAGGCCTTCGTTGTAGACATTCTTTGCCTTTTCTATAAGCTCTTCAAAGTTCATAAACATCCCTTGATAATTAATTTAATTATATAAACCAAATAAAACGTCTTAATTTATAGTTTTTTGTTAAGGTGTGGTGTAATGAGAGTAGTTAGGGTTCAGTCACCAAGCCCCGATGATGTGTTCAAGAAGTGGTTAGAGTCGAAGGATTCTCAGACGCTATCGAGGCTTTTCTCTGCATCCGGCGTTGTTATTTCTAGGAGCGACATATCTGCGGCAGACAATGTAAAGTCTGTTGAGAGGCATCTTATGGGGGTTATAAGGGTAAAGACTATACCCACACATGCTATGAAGTTGAAGGAAAAAGTTGTTAATTATAAGCAGCTTGAGCGTGTTACATTCTATGCAAAGGAGACATCTGAGGATGTGCCTATACTCAAAACACTAAAGCTCCAAGTCTGCGATAAGTGTAACGGCGGGGGAGAAATAACATGCAAAACTTGTGGTGGGGAGGGATATATTACATGTGAAAGATGTGGTGGGGCAGGCCAAGTAACATGTGAAAGATGTGGTGGGACGGGAAAAATAAAGATAGAGGTAAAATATGTGTTACCTGACAAAAAAGCCAAGAAGGAAATCAATATACCATGCCCTGAATGCCATGGAAAAAAGAAAGTAAGGTGCCCTGAATGCCATGGTCTAGGCAGGGTTGTATGTCCAGACTGTGGAGGGAGAGGCGGCGAAGTATGTGATAAATGTCTTGGCGCAAAAGCATTGTTCCAGTACCAGATTGGCCCTATACTGGAAGAGAGAGTCTCTCCATTAATAGTCTATCATGATGAGATACCCCCGCATCTGAGGAACAAGATGGTTAACCGGCTCGGCGATATTGGATGTATAGAGGTTAAATCATCTAGAGAGCTTGGCGAAAAAGAACTAGTAAAGTACTTTGGACTCGCCACTAAAGAAATAAAGGAAACAATAAGGAAGCTCGCTAGGGTTGAGTCGATGATCAAGAAGTCTAAGGAAAAGAAAATTGTGGGGCCAATAATCCTATTTCCAATATTGAAACTATACATAGAAACACCAAAGAATATAGGCTTTGAAATATGGGCTATTGGAACAAAAGATAAATATATTATCCTAGAAAAATAGCGCCTAAATAGATAGGCAAGGCCATAGTGGGGATAGATGAGAGTTCCAGGTATGATATATATTTTTGTTTCGTTTGCCCCATGGATAATATATTGGTCACTATGTCGGGTGAATACATGGCTGGGCCTAATTATACCGTTTGTAATATCTCTTGTTCTAGTTTCAATGCAAGTCCCTAAACGTGATCTAAACATAATGGATATTGTTTCTTTACTTTACTTCTCGATCGCGACGATCTGTACATTCATGCTCGATATGCATATATTCATAGATAAATGTGGGTTTCTAGGCTATCTGGCACTATTCATTATGTCCACAATTTCCGTGGCGATAGGCAGGCCCTACACACTACAATGCGCCAAGAGGGATTATCCCAGAGTATATTGGAGGGACAAGCTCTTCATAAAAATCAATAGTATTATAACTATCTTATGGTCCATAATCTTCGCCATAAATAGCATTATATTTTTGGTTCTAAGCGGACACATCGCTACTATGCTAACAATTACATGCATAGTGGTGGGCATAGTCTTCTCGATATTGTTTCCCTTAAAGGCCCCGGGATTTTTTGTTCTAAGAAAAATCAGAAAATATGACTGGAGAGTATCCATTGACCCGAAGAGACCGAAAAGGGATAATGAATATGACATAATTATTGTTGGTTCGGGAATAGGGGGATTAACATGTGGGGCATTACTGGCGAAGAAGGGATATAAAATTCTAGTCCTGGAACAGCACTTCCAAATTGGGGGGTATTGTTCCTCGTTTAGAAGGAGAGGCTTCGTATTTAATACTGGTGTAGAGGATGTAAGTGGTCTATGGGAAAAAGGCCCAGTAACATATCTGCTTCGTTGTCTTGGCCTCAGAAAGGAGGATCTATTCGTGAGGAACAGGGTTAGGTTCATAATCAATGGCAAGAATATCGATATTCCCGACAATCTAGAAGAACTAATAGAAATGCTTGGCAAAATGTTTCCCGATGAAAAAGAGAACATACGTTCATTCTTCAACGATGCTAAAAAAGCATACGAAGAATGCTACAGTACTGTCGAAGATTACGGTGTTCCGCTGTCAGCAGAACTGATAGCCAAAGTTTATGGTGTAGAAAAATTGAGGAATTATCCTCTAGAGCATCCACACTTCTATGAATGGATGAATAAAACATTCGAAGAAAAACTATGCGAATACTTCAAGGATGAGGAATTAAAAAAGCTCTTTTATGCACTATTGGGCTATATTGGGACACGTCCAGAACAAACCTCCGCCAGTAGCGCACTTGTTGCATGTATATCCTACTATCTTTACGGAGGCTATTTTCCCAAGGGAGGCGCACAAAGATTTGCCGATACCCTTAAAGGTGTTATTGAGAGACATGGTGGCAAGGTTCTTGTCAATCATAAGGTCGATAAGATATTGGTTGAAAACCGCAGGGTAAGGGGTGTTAAGGTTGGAGAAAAAATTTTTGAGGCACCAATAGTCGTGGCTAATGCGAACGCCAAAACTGTTTTCTTGGAACTAATAGATAGGGAACATTTGGATAAAAAGTTTATTGACTACATAAAGAACCTAAAAATGTCTGGCTCGGCATTCATGGTATTCCTAGGCCTTAATATTGATCTCTCGAAGTACCCAACACTGATAAAGAACATTGATGAGAACTACGAAATTGTCATAAACTCTAACGCGGATCCGGACCTAGCGCCCGAGGGAATGGCTAGTGTTACTATACTGACTGGAGCAGACTACGGTGATTTTCCTGAAAGAGGCACAAGAGAGTACCAAGAAAAGAAGAGAAAAATAGCGGAGGATCTCATATTGAAGGCAGAGAAAGTAATTCCGAATCTAAGCAAACACATCATTTTTAAAGATGCCGCAACACCCAAAACATTTGAAAGGTATACACTAATGCCCCAAGGAGCGATATATTCCTTCGATCAATCAATAAAAACAAAGAGACCATTTTTTAAGACCCCGATAAAGGGACTATACCTAGCAAGCTCCTCCACATTCCCCGGTGGTGGAATAGAAGCCGTGGTTATAGCGGGAATAATCTGTGCCAACGATATAATGGGTTGGAGACGCATTCACTAAAGAGCGTTTTAGATCCAATATACTGCCGTTTGGATGGGATAAGGAAGACATTGTAGCTACAAAAATCTAGAAGATATCTTATTTTTTCTTTGTTTTGGTACATTAACGCAAAAAATATAAATAGAACAAGTAGTAGAAAGAATTGCCAAGCAATGTAGTTTTGCATATATGCATATATTGCATTCGATTGGCGAAGAACGATGGCGAAAAGTTTCAAGGATCTATATAATAGTGTTACAAAGGGAGCTTATTCAGGAAGAGTACATGTAGTGTCTGTGGGGCCTGTGTGGCGGTCGCCTCAAGAACCTCCGCTCCTTTAGGGAGCACATATTTTTTGGCGAGGAGCATAAAGAGTCCTATATTGGAAAGGACGAGTTAAAGAATATTTTCCGTTATCTCTAGGTTTGTGGTTGTTTTAGTATTTGCTGATTATGCCTCTTCTTAGTAGTGGGTCTGGGATTAGGTATTTGTTGTTTTTCTTCATTATGAACCCATATTTTCTTAGTTCGTTTAGGTATTTGGATATTTGGTTGTTTGGTATGTTTCTTTTGAGTCTTATCTCTAGCAGTGTCTTTATTTCTTTCCATCTTTTTTGTCCCTCTGCCAGTATTTTCATAACTTCGATATATCTTTTCTTGCCTGTTCCTCTGGTCTCTAGAAAGCTTTGGAACTCTTCTGTTGCTGTCTTCATACCTAATTCTAATGTCTTGTCTAGGGCCTCTTCTATCGTTTTTCCCTTTGTTACGTACCATCCGAATAGTGTTAGCCAGCCCGCAACACCGTTGAGGCGGCTTACTACGTATTCAATTGTTTTTTCATCTACTTTTATTCCTGTCTCCTTGAAGCCTTGGGTGAGGAATTTTATTGCCTCTTCTTTTGTTAGATATCTTGTATCTATGTCTATTCTTGCTCTACCAAAAAGAGGCCTTTTTGGATTGTCAAGTATGTTTGATAGTACTCCTACCTGTGATCCTGTTAGTACTATTTTTATATGCTTTAGGTTGTCATAGACGAACGCAAGGTACTTGTCAAAGTTTATTTTCGCTAATTCCTGAGCCTCATCGATAGCAATTACAAAATATGTCTTTTTTCTTCTCGCCCAATCATCTATTTTTCTGAGTATGAATTTATACATAAAGGTCGGCTCGGCCTCTCTTTTCCCTAGCTCGATCTTCATCACTACAAAGGATACTGCCTTTATCCATTCTAGGATCGCCCTTTTTCTTCCTCTGATTATACTATTCAGTATTTCAGACAATTCTAACGAGAAGGTCCTCCTATCGAGATCTTCAAACTCCCGCATATCGATTAGTACATAGTTAAGCTTAGCCTCGCTTAGAGCTACACGAAGTATTGAGGATTTTCCCGTTCTTCTTAAACCCTTAAGAACAATCATACGTGTCAATGAATCTTTAAGACCAGTTATAATCTTATTAACCTCCATATCAAAATTGAACAGATCCTCTCTTCTTTCCTTTGGTATCGGCTCAAACAACAAGGTAGTACCCCCTAACCAAGTTACACCCCCCTAACTAATAGAAGGATTATGAAAATATAAAATTTTTTAATACTTATATGAGACATGGATACATTCAAGAGTCGCATTCAGATGGCCATAGAAGCACCAATAAAACTTACAAAATTTTCAATTATTAATATATATAAAAAATTGTGAACAACATAACAAATACAGTAATACATGGGGACGAAAATCCAAGAAAAACTAACATATATATATTTTCATATATAAATTTTTTCTTTATTCATAATGCCTAGACAGAAGAAGAATTCTTCTTCTGTCTTGGCAAGAATAGGTCTCTAGGGTGGACCAAATTGGGTTCAAACCCAAAAATGGTAATACTCCTGATAATAATTCTGGCTACAGCCATCGCAGCCCAAATCTACAACCCTTTGGAAAAGAGCACACGGGAAGAGAAATGGGGCGAGACTAATAGAACAACAGTAGGGAAAATACCGCAAATCCCCCACAACCAAAAGGGTAGTAAGCCAGAAATACTATGGAACACCAAGATAGAAGAAATTAGGAACAAAGAAGACATATTAAAGCCCCAAGCAACAAGGCAGCCATCATCATGGTACATGATTATAGACGAGCCAGGATACTACGAGCTAAACCAAGACATAATAAACTGCACGTATGAGGTGGCAATATACATAACCGCGAGCAATGTTGTGCTCGACGGAAAAGGACACATTATAGACGGAGTATACAACGGGAGTAGCGAGTGTGGAATATATGTAGACCACGCAACAAACGTAACAATAAGAAACACAAAAATACAGGAATGGTACTATGATGGGATATTCCTCGACTACTCGGGCAACAACACTATATATAACAACACTATACAGAACAACGGGGATGAGGGGATAGGATTCTGGTACTCGGGCAACAACACTATATATGGGAACACCATACAGAACAACGACCATAATGGGATACACTTAGAATACCCGGGCAACAACAGGGTATACAATAACACGATACAGAACAACAACTATAATGGGATATCCCTCGGAGGCTCAGACAACAACAGGGTATACAATAACACGATACAGAACAACAACTATAATGGGATATATCTCTGTTACTCGGACAACAACACTATATATAACAATAGCCTCGCCAACGACGGAATGTTCTTCTGGGAATCCTACAACAACACTGTTGAGAACAACACTGTGAATGGGAAACCACTAATATACGTAGAGAACAGGGAGGACATAGTCATAGAGGAGCAGGCGGGACAAATAATAGTAATATCGTCAGACAACATAACAATAAAAAACCAAAACATAACAAACACGGACAAAGCGATAGAACTGTGGAAAACAAACAACAGCAAAATATATAACAACACAATACAGAACAACAACTATGGTGGGATATACCTCTATTACTCGGACAACAATACTATATATGGGAACACGATACAGAACAACGATTATGGGATATACTTCTGGTACTCGGACAACAATACTATATATGGGAACACGATACAGAACAACGATTATGGGATATACCTTGAATATTCGGACAACAATACTATATATGGGAACACCATACAGAACAACGAGTTTTATGGGATACACTTAAAAAACCCAGGCAACAACATCATATATAACAACATAATACAGAACAACTATAAGGGGATATACCTCTGGCACTCGGACAACAATACTATATATAACAACATAATACAGAACAACGGAGATGGGATAGACATCACGCGCTCGAGCAACACTATATATGGGAACACAATACAGAACAACGATGTGGGGATATACCTCTATTACTCGGACAACAATACTATATATGGGAACACAATACAGAACAACGATGATGTGGGGATATACCTCTATTACTCGGACAACAATACTATATATGGGAACACAATACAGAACAACTACGATTATGGGATATACCTCTATTACTCGGACAACAACATGGTATATCTGAACAACTTCATAGGCAACACAGAGCAATACTATGAGTATGAGAGCATGGGAAACATGTTCTACTTACCACAGCCAACAACATACACATATAAGGGAAAAACATACACAAACTACACAGGGAACTACTGGAGCGACTACAATGGGACAGACAAGGATGGAGATGGAATAGGAGACACAGCATATGGCCCAGACCAATACCCACTAATAGGAATAGTAAAAATGAAGAACGGACAAATAACAATAACCACGCCACCAACAATAACAATAACAAACCCACAGAACGCCACCATAACAAACCAGACAACGATAACAATAGAATGGAACACAACAGACCACGAAGGAGACATAGACCACCACGAGCTATATGTTGATGGCTCCCCAGTAGACGCGAACGTACCGCCGGACCAGAACAGCTACACAATCACACTAACGGAGGGGACACACACAATAACCGTGAGGGCCGTAGACA
>CAZWPQ010000037.1:0-19713 GCA_964636085.1 uncultured Nitrososphaerota archaeon | reverse complement strand
CATGTTTAGGTAGACTGTCTGTGTGGTCAAAAAAGAAAAAGTAATATAGCAAATACTAGCGATTTTCTGCCTCCTCTTCGAGTTCCGTTGGTTTTTTATGCTTCTTTCTTATCATCGTATATCCAATCAGGGCAAATATGAACAATAGTGATGACATTAATGGGAGAATTATTCTTTTCTCGACGGGGATCTCTGTTACTCTAGTTATATTAAACACAAGCACGTTTATTTCTCCGTTTCCTGCCATGTCGATGGCCATTACGTAGAAGAAATGCTGGCCAGTGGCCAGTGATATTGTCTCTATAATGTAGTATGTCTCGTTTCCTAGGAAGCTCCACGTGTTGTTGTCTATCCTAATGTAATAGCCATAAATACCGAGCGAGTCATTAGCCACCCATACGACCCTGAAGCTCTTGTTGGATACTGATGTATAGTTCTCTGGCCTAATTATCCTTAGCATAGGCTCCGTTGTGTCCATCCATACAATAATTGTAGATATTTGGCTATTGCCCGCCATGTCTTTAGCCATGATAGATATGAACCATATTCCGTCGGAATTTAGCTCCAATAGTAGGCTTTCCCTTAATGTGGTGGTAGAAACATGGGGAGTCCCATTCAATATTATAGTTATGGTGTAGATGTGGTCTTCCTCCACGATCCATGACAATTCTATGGTAGATGTGTTGAATAGGGACTGGTTTGATGGGGATAATATTGATATTTCTGGCGGTTTTGTGTCAATAGTTATTATGATTCTGGCTATGGCCACATTTCCAGCTTTGTCGTAGGCCCTTATGTAGAGTATGTAGGTGCCATCATATAGGGAGGCAGTTATGCTTCCATTATCGGAGATATATGTCCATGCATAATTGTCGATCCTAAACTGGACATACCAAATTCCTGATATATCATCAGAGGCGACCCATGAGATTTCGATATCCGTAACATTGAAGTATGAGTAATTCTGTGGGAATAAAAATGTTACTATTGGGGGTGTCAAATCAACATTAACAAAAATTCTTGATGTGTTGTAGTTTCCTGCATAGTCGATAGCGATTATTGTTATGTTATGTAGCCCCTCTACATCTAGATCTATCACCGTATCTATTTCACTACTATGGAACTGAAGTACCATGTCCCCATCAATAAAGATGTATGCACATCTGAAGTAATCATCGAGGATAGTTACGCGTAGTCTAACGGTAGTAGTGTTTATATTGGAGTTATTATTTATTGAGAAGTGCCCAAATCTAGGGGACCTATTATCAGCTATGAACTCTACGTAGCTCTCCCCCACATTACCAGATTTATCAACCGCCCTAATCCTTACGCTATGCTGTCCATACGACAGGTTTGTGATCTTATACGTATTATTTTTACCCACATACTCCCACGATGTATTATCAACATTTACTTCGAAATGATCAAGAAAGTCCTCCTCATACCCCCACTCTATGCATATGTTGTTTCTTGAAATGAATGATCCATTAGAAATGTTTAGAGATACTATTCTGGGTGCTAGATTATCCATAACAACATATATGTAGGTATAATTAGTGTTGCCCGCCCAGTCTTTCGCACACAACTGGATTTTACTGACACCATAGTCCAATATTGTAGTAACATTATGGCCGGTACCATTGTATATAAGTGAGTCATTTATATATAGACAGTAATAAGCTATGCCTGATGTGTTGTCTTCCCCCGACCATGTGATTGTTATGTTCTCTTGAGAGAAATATGAGTTATTCTGTGGGTATAGTATGTATACGAGGGGAGGCTCTGTGTCGATTAGTATGGAGAAATTATAGATTAGATGTGTACCACGTTTAGGTATGGCCTCAATACTTACTACCCATTTTCCGTTCCGTGGGAAATGTAGATTTATATAGGATATGTCTGTCCAGTCATATGGGGAATGATTTAGATATATTCTATAGCCATAAGGATCAAAACCAAAGATCCCCCAATCTATACCCACGCCGCTTGTATTATATATAGAATTATTCTCCGGAGTTATGAGCCAAATGGATCTTGTCGCCGACAACACTGTGCAGCCCATTTCATTGAGAATAAATATTTCGTCCATAAGATCATCATTGAAGTCTTCTGTGACAATATCTGTAATTGATCGTGTTATGTTTTCCATGTAGACCAGTTCTCCAGTATTGTCGACATATACACACGAGCTGTCCGCCAGGACAGTATATTCGTATGTACCATTGATGTGGGCCATGTGGAATATAGATCTGTTTGCATAGTGCTCATAGTATATTATGCCGCTGTGGAGTATTATTCCATAAGAATTGTTGCTTAGGAATGATATCTCCCTGCCTTCTATTGGTAGAGAATCCCCTGCTTCCAGCATAATATTCCAGCCACCGATAGTTTGGTTCCATATAACCTCATATGAGCTTGTGTTTATGGCACATACCCTATTCTCCGTACTATATACGATTATATCAGGGAAGGCTAGGACATCATCTATTTGCGTGTTCTCTACATCTAATCTATGAAGCACCGTTCCATTCTGTAAAATTATGACTAGAGAGCCATTTCTGAGCCCAACAACGACTTCCTTACCGGTGTAGGTTAGGTTTAGGTCTTCTACATCCAATGACGATGCATTGAGACCTTCGACATACCATCCTTGGCTCCCATTATTATAAATCATAAGGCTTCCATTGTCACCACATACTATAAGTTCATAATTGCCATCGAGATCCAGATCGGAAACTAGTGCATCAGTTATGCTACCATTATATCTTGTTCTCCATAATACGTCCGTCTTGTTGAGGGAAATTATGGTGCCATTGGGCAGACAGAGTAGGATATCCTCATAGCCATCCTCATTACAGTCTATACCAAACATAAAGTCTGGTACCATTGATATGTTTCGGTAAAAGATCTCATTATAGTCCCTATCGAACACAGATATGGTTCCATCCTTAAAGGATATTGCTATCTCGGGTAAGTCGTCGTCTTGAATGTTTGCTAGGATGAGTTTTTGGCTGTTTCCCATTATCCTGTTTAGCCAGACAATTGACCCATCAGTGCCTATGGAATATATCCATGGAGATGCGCCACCAGCAATGATGTAATTACTTGTTGTTTCTAATAGGTATATGTCCCCTATAGTATCTGTATCCCACATTATTGAGCCGTTGTTATCTAACCCAAAAACTTTACCCACTGAGCCTATAAAGACTTCATCATAAGGATCCATATCAGAATCGATGTGTGACAATGCTAGAGGTTTTTTCCCTAAAATTGTTTCCCATATAACATCTAGCGTGAAGTTGAGTGCAATTATTTTTGTGTTTTCAAGACCAATAACAATCTCCATATATGTATCGTTAGATATATCACAAGCATCTATCGATGTTATGCTATCCTCTAGTGCTACCCTCCACACATTATTGGCCATGTCCGAGAACATGTATAATGTATTTCCATAAGAAACAATAACCTCGTCTAGCCCATTACCATTTAGGTCTGAGATAAAAACATTGTCTATGTTAGACTCAAAACTGTAGCTCCATAGAATTTCCCCACCGTTGTCTAAAACTAAGAGACTATCATTGCACCTGACCAGTATTTCATCATATACGTCTAAGTCCCAAGAAATATCATAAACCTCAATAGATCCAGGTATGTACTGGCTCCATAGGAGATTTCCATTTGTGCTATAAAGACTGACATTGTTCTCGACAGCAACAACTATTTCTGTGCCGAGATTCATTGAGAAATCTGCGGCGGCGATGCTGGAGATATTTGAAATAGTAATGATTAGATTCGTATCGAAGCTATCGATCAAAAGTACATGTGTTGAATTAGCCACAATGACCTCATCATGGCCGTCTTCATTAATATCATATAGACAAACATCTACGATATTTGGTATATATAGAGCAAGGATTTTTTCTCCAGTAATATTCATTCCAATGATACCATAATTTAAGGCTAGATAAATATAATCTGTGGCCTTGAGGTCTAGGAGGGTGTTCCCAGGCCCAACTATCCATGAATGTTGAAAGCTTATATTGTCACCGTATGTCGACGTACCAGATATTCTTAAGTAATTCTTGGTGGCTGATAAGTACTGTCCATCTCTCCTGGAAGCATCAAAATTATGTATGTGTCTTGGGAGCAATTTTTTTTCATTCCCGTAATGTCGAGGCATTGTTGAGTGGCTAAGATACAGGTTGCAGAGGAGGATCAAGAATATTAGAATACAGCTATTTATTCTCCTCATAGCCTCCATCTCCTCCTAATCATAATTTCCCTGAGGGACTTGTAAAACAATGCGGCAGTTGCCACTATAAAAATTGCGATAACTCCAAGCTCATACTTGGAGACATATAGCCCTCCAGATACAAAAGTCAGCATGAAACGGTATAATTCCGACAGGACTCTCCCCTCCTGTATCCATATGATCAGCATATCCATAGGGACTCTTCCCTCTGGAGCATCCTTTGATACTTCAGTGTAGAAAGTGATATCAACAATCTCTCCTGGGAATACCTTGCCAACATAGGCAGCGAGTTCCCCCTTGAGATTTCCACCAGACTGTATCTCGAGATATACATCTTCGGCCTCTACATAGGCAACATTCTTTATTTGTATGTGGAGGTTAACATCTGTATCGCCAATGGTTAGGGTATCGGGCTCGATCTTGATCATCTTAAACTTAACCTTTTCCTTCACAACAATGCTTAATGTGGCCTCATTTTCTCCCCCATCATATGTGAATTTAACTGGGATCTCATAGAACCCAGGAGGAGCTGAACTATCTACATCGATTAAGAATGTAACATTTACAAAGTAGCCTGGGGGAAGGGACCCAATATTTATTGTGTCTGAGCCAGGGAAACTTGGCTCGAAGTATTCAGGTAGATCCAGTTTCACAACGGCATTCTTTATAAGTTTTCTAGTTGGATTGCCAATGATGGCGTTGACCTGAACATATTTGTCTCCTGGTAGGGTGGTCGGCGGGATGGAGTAGGCATTTACAAGTATTATTTCTTTTGTTTCGTTCACGATTACTGGAACCGTTTCCGCTATCCAGTAGACATTTGTGGATCTCTCATCCATAAATGTTACATTCACCACGAAAGCTATTGCTGTGACTGGAAGATCTATAACTCTAAGTCTAAATGTTGCTTCCTTCATCTCATTGGGGCTTATGAAGCCTAGCTTGTAGATATCTGGGCTCTCAACAGTAACATATGGAGGGTAGCCATATGTTATAACTCTCACCCATTTCGCCGTAGCGGTTCCTATATTTTTAACCTTCACATTAAATATATAGTCTCCTTCCTGATATACGATCAGGGGCTCTGCTTGGATTTCTATCTCGGGGATGCCCGATACTGAAACTGGAACTATTATTGTCTGTTGGAATGGGAGGCCATTAGCCGTGAAGTTGCAGTGTAGTGGGAGGTCGTATTCTGATAGGGATATGTTTTGATATACCTCGTCGAATACAAATGCGAATAATACGGAATAGTTGGATGGTATCTCGCCCGTATAGTTCTTGACGGTTTCGTTTATCTTTCCAACTCTCTCTAGTGAGCTAAAGTCTATCGTAAGATTATAAATAGGTACGGAACCAATATTCCTAAGGGAAACAAACAGTGCGGTTGTGCCTTCTGGAATAGTTATGTTTCCCAATGATATATTTGCAAGAGCGTATACCCATGACACGTCGTAGAGATCTAAACCAATATCGTATGTGCTTGCCTTTTTTTGTCCTACCTCCACAAGTAATACACAACGAGTGCTTAGGGGCGTTAATACTGATAACATCAAAAATATGAATAGAAGCCCTCTCTTCGTCATCATTATGATCACTCTAATTTTCGAGACATAAATTGAAAGCTGAAAACGATACTTATAATGGCATATATAAACAGCATAACTAAGGGTACAGATGTTTGATTTAATGGGATGCCCTTCAGGATTATGTTAGAGGCGCTCTCAAAGTAGTAATAGAGAGGCATGAAGTAGACAATAAACCTAAACTCTGGTCTCATTGCCTCCGGAGCAAACACAAATCCAGAAAATAGAAATGACGCTATTAGGAAGAAGGTCGAGAACTGCATTGCTTGTAGCTGATTTGTAGATAAAACCGAGAAGAACAAACCAACACCCAGAGATGCAAGCCCAAGTATAAAGTTCGCAATAGTTATATCTATTAGGCTCCCCCTAAATGTTCCTCCAATCATTATGAGAAGGTAAAGACTAGTAAGCGAGATAACAACACCAAATAGAAGAAATGGTATCAGTTTACCGAGGATTAGATCGCTACGGCCAATAGGCGTAGTAAGTAGCTTCTCTAGGGTTCCCCTTTCTCTTTCACGAACTATGGATATCGACGCTAAGGTTAGTGGTACCTGCTGTGTCATTATTCCAAGGATTACAGGAGTAACTATATCAACCATCGACGGTTCTCCTCCAACTAGGTCTATTATTTTTTCTATGTTCACTCTAGCAAACACGCTTTCTCTTATTATTAGTTCCTTCATAATAAGATCTTCGCAATCAATAATAAGTTTATCTATGTGTGCCGCAAGTAATTCAGGCAGAGAAATACGCCTAGTAGTATCCAATATTACTATAATGTATGTCTTATGTGTTTTTACTACCATCTCGGTAAATCCCTCTGGTATTATGATCGCAAGGAATATTTTTGATTTCTCAACATAGTACCTTGCAGTATCCATGTCAGGGAGAAAACACTTAATTTTGAATGTCTGGTCAGATAGGATCCTACCCAGCACTATGTCTCCAGCGAAGCCAGAATCCTTAACCACCAATCCAGTATCAACGTCCGTTGGTTCTTTGGCGTAGGACAAACCGAATAGCAATGTTAGGAATAATGGGAGGAAAATCACTAGGATAAGGGTCTTTTTGTCCCTTATAAGCTGTTTTAACTCCTTCGTTGTTATAGCTACTAGCTTTCCTAGGCCCATATTACCTCGCCCGCTTAACCAACTCTATGAACGCATCCTCTAGGGTTACTGGAACGGGTTCTATAAGGAGAACATCAAGCCCATGATTACTTAAAAATTCAACAATGTTGGGCATATCGACACCATAATCATTGACCAGTGCATATATCTCTGTGGATGCGTTGCTCCTCTTTATGTTCATTAATTTCTTGATTGGTAGGCTATTAATTATCTCTCCTACATCACCGCGTACCTTTATTCGTATAATATCGCCTCCGAATGTCTTTTTCTTAATTTCCCTCGGAGAGCCCTCTGCAATTATTTTTCCATAACTAATTAATGCGAGTTTGTCACAATTTTCGGCCTCATCCATATAGTGCGTTGTTACCAATATCGTTTTTCCTTCCTTTCGCAGATTC
This sequence comes from uncultured Nitrososphaerota archaeon, assembly GCA_964636085.1. Lineage (GTDB taxonomy): Archaea > Asgardarchaeota > Njordarchaeia > Njordarchaeales > Panguiarchaeaceae > Panguiarchaeum. The sequence goes on along the minus strand of CAZWPQ010000037.1, from coordinate 12,341 downwards.
CTAAATAGTTCCCAGAAGGCCCTTCTAATCGGCGGATCCACACCTGCCGTTGGTTCGTCAAGGAGGAGTATTGGGGGGTCATGAATCAGTGCTACTGCGAGTTCTAGTCTGCGTTTAAACCCTCCACTCAAATTACCAGCAAGAACATCTCTATATCTCTTGATCTCCGTGATCTCCATAATTTCATTTATTCTTTCCCGTGCGAGGGACCCAGGCAACTCATACAATTTTGCATAAAACATCATGTTCTCCATAACGGTCAAGTCGGGATATAGACTAAAAAATTGTGGCACATACCCAATATATTTTCTAGCCACGATCGGATCTGCAACAACATCATGGCCCCAAACAAAAATTGTGCCGTCAGTCGGGGCGAGAAGACCCATAATCATCCTAATAGTTGTTGTTTTTCCAGCACCATTAGGCCCCAACAATCCAAAAATTTCATTGCGGGGAATGCGGAGGTTTATACCCCTTACAGCCTGGATACCATTGGGGTATATCTTCCAGAGGTTTCTTGCCTCTATTGCCCACATTCGTAAGCCCGAGTTAATAACTATCTTAAACAAATATCCTTCCCAAAAAGGATTAAAAACTGGGACATACATGTTTAGGACAAAATAATAGGACTTCATACTACAATAATAATTATAACATTTAAAAGCAATAGGTAATTTCTAAAGTTGTGACTGAGATCGAATCGTTGGTACTTTGAAAAATCGGACTTATTATCTGATATTTGTGGTATTAAGCCCTATCTAGGGTTGTTCTTAATACGTAGAAGGAGCTGGTTGGCGGAGAAAAAGTCTTTTGCTGGAATGAATTTTATTCAAAAACCTAATAGGTTACCCTGCCTCAGTAAAAATTTTATATGTAAACTTTATCCTAATGCAGATATTATTACGATTAATAGCCCAATAACTATAAGTGATGTCCCCGAAATCTTATGTTTCGTAAGTTTTTCACCGAGGAATATACATGCCAATATCTGTGATAGAAAAGGGGCGGCGGTCGTGAGGGCTGAGGCAACAGGTGCGGAAATATTATCTAGGCTTATGTAGAACACTAGATCGCCTAGGCCTACTCCAAGCAGTCCACCAAGTGATATGAATGATATTAGTTTTGTATGTATCTTTGGCTTTTTAATTGTATAGCGTATTGTAAAAACTGGTACGGATAACAGAATGAGAATCGCTAGTTTTAGAGTTCCGAGGGCGAGGGGATCTATCTCGAGTACCAGTAGGCTATATATCACTATGCCTATCGCCCATGAAAATGAGGCTCCAAGAGTCGCCAAAATACCTACTGACGAATATTTTTCTTCTTTGCCTTTTTCCGTGGACATGATGTATATTCCGATAAGCGATATGAATGTTCCAACAATGACGAGGGGGTGTAGAGGAAGCTTGAGGATTATGGATGATATCAATGCTACTGCTAGTGGATATGTATAGGATAATGGGTAGGCTACGGATACTCCTATCTTCTGTATGGCGGTGAGATAGAGAATGTCCCCTAGTATGTTCATTATAAAAACAGCTATTAGCAAAATGATAATGACTCTAGAATTACCTGCAACATGACTTAGTGTCCCCATTTTTCTATAGACTAAACAAATGAGAAACAGTACGATAAAACCTAATGGGGCCCTAAAACAATTAGCAATTATAGAATCCACATCGTCTCTGAGCCCCTTCTTGTATACTATAGCGGAAAACGCCCAAAGCATCGCGGCTCCAAACCCAGCCACTACCCCGAGAATAACCCCCAAGATATGTACTCCTCCATCCAATATGCATACATATCAAAGACCATATAGAATACCAAAACAAGATTTTTATCTTAATTAAGTATGAAGGATGAAATGATTCCTGTCAGTATATTGGGGTCTCATTAGAATCTATGCCTATATGTATATTGCAGTATATACGAGCTAGCATTCAGCTTTTGTATTGTCAGGATAAAGATGATTTTTTGCCCATGTATAGATTTTGGGCTTTTTGCTTGGAAGTTTCTAATCTAAAGCGTAAAAAAAGGAAGACTTTTATTCCATGCTTTCAATATTATTTAGTTATGGTGATGTTATTGGGGTTGATAATTAGTGATGTTGTTGGGATTGGTTTTAGTAAGCAAAGAAAGTTTAGGGCTTTATTCGACACTGGTGCATTGATGACAATGATCGATAAAAAAATCGCAGAGGAGTTAAAAGTCGACTATACTGGGAGAACAATTAGAGTAACTGTACTTGATGGCCATGAAATCGTGGCACGAGAGGCTATTATTCGGAAACTCATAATCATGGGCGAAGAACTAAATTATGAAAGAGTGCTAATATTCGAGTTCCCGCATAGACTCGTGGAAAAACTTAGGGCAATGAATTGCGATAACATAGTAATCGGCGTGTTATCCATAGAGGCGGCGGGTTTTATCTTAGACCCACAAAAAAAGGAACTTAGAAAAGTTGGATTCTTTGCACTGTAGAGATATCACGAAAATATTAATATTGAAAACATGGTATTGTTATTTATAGGGAGTAAAGTATGGATATAGGAGAGGTGCTTTCTAAGATACCTAGTTATTCTCGAGAGTTAGGTCTGGACTTGAGAAAGCCTGAGGACAGGTTTAAGTGGTTTTTGGCATCTATATTATTCGCTAAGAAGATATCCGCCGACATTGCTAAGAGAACATTTATGAGGTTTCTTGAGGAGGGGCTCACAACCCCTAGCGCTATTATACGTGCTGGGTGGAACCGCCTAGTTAATGTCCTCGATTCTGGTGGCTATGTTAGATATGATTTTTCGACAGCTTCGAACCTCCTTGAGATCATGAGGAGGCTTAAGAGGGAATATGGCGATCTAGAAAATCTACACGATAGATCAAGTAGCCCTGAGGATCTTGAGAAAAAACTTATGGAGTTTAAGGGTATTGGCCCTGTATGTGTGAATATATTCTTGAGAGAGCTAAGGGGCGTATGGAAACATGCGAGGCCCAAACCGTGTAGAATCGCGGTTAACGTGGCTAAGAAAATCGGATTAAGAGATGTCGAGCCCTATGAATCACAGCTGGTCCGCATATACCTGGAATACTGCAAGAAGAAGAGATGTAGCGACTGCCCAGTTAGGGATTTTTGTAGAGACAAAATGGCTTAATTTCGAGATATTCTAGTAGGGCTTCGCCGCGATAGCGATATTCCTAGGCCTAGGAAATCCTAATTCGGTATATTCTAGAGTCGCCTAAACGTGAATAAAACCAATGTCAATATTTATTATGGGTATTTCGAAACTATACATCTATTTCTGTTCCCCCCTTTATTCGTGACGCGATGCCTATAGTAGGGGTTATCCGTTCTGGGTCCCAATTGGCCATATGTATTATGGTAGACATTAACAATAGAAATACCAAGGAATTTACATGCAGAAAATTGCTCTTGTTGGATACAGTAAAACACTAAAGATCACAAAAACAGCAAAAACATTATATAGAAAATAAGACTCAAATATTCGATCGGTAGGAGGGAATAAACATGAAGAAACCAGCCCTCCTAGTGATTATTCTTCTTACAGCACAAGTCATAACCACAAGAATAGACGAAAATGCGTCAACAGCCCCACCGTTTCGAAATAATAAAAACGTCAGAAAACTCGAAAAACATGCCCCCCACTTTTCAGAGCTTCAAGAGGATAGAAGAATAAAAGCATCGCAAACAGAGCTTTCATCATTAGAAAAAAATAACCTAGCATCAAATAAATGCATACCAGAGCTCTGGGATCATCAAGGGAAAAAACCAGAAAAAGAAAAACATATGAAGTTAAACTTCGTATGGAATATGGAATATAGGGCTAAAGGCACAGCGATGAGGCCACTATCAATACGGGGAGACTGGGTGATAAATGACGTTGTAGTAGTAGAAAACAATGTATTAACAATTGATGGGAACATCATAGTGAATATGGATGGGGCACTAATATTGAAGAATACATACATATACATGTACCTCCAGTATGATGGCCAATATAGGATAGATATATACGGAAACCTAACAATGCTAGGGAGTCAAATCACAGCATATGCCACATCAAATAATTATTATATCAGAGTATTCAATGGAGCGAAACTACGTATCGAAAACAGTGTAATTAGCTATGCAGGATATTGCTGGGGAGAGAAAGCCGGACTATGGATAAATACCAATGGAGCAATAATACGTAACTCATACATATACAACAACTACTTTGGTATATACCTCTACCGGGCAAACCATAGTAGCATATATAACAACACAATACAGTACAGTTACTGTCACGGAGTATGTCTCTTTGCATCGAGAGATAACAATATAAAGAATAATGTGATACAGTATAGCGGAGGTGCTGGTATATATATCGATGAATCACATCACAATGACATATATGGTAACACAATACAACATAATGATGATAATGGGATGAAAATTTATTCATCAAGTAACAACAACATAAATGAGAATACGATAGGATACAATGGTGGTCATGGAATATATCTCTGCTATTCAAGTAACAACAGCATTCGTTGTAACAGCTTTTTCGGAGAGGGACTATTTGTATATTCCTCATATGGTAATACTGTAAGTGGCAACAATGTGAACGGGAAACCACTTGTGTATATGGAACACTCTGAAGGGGCCACAATAAATTATGCGGGACAAATAATATTGATAGAATGCAAAAACATTGAGATAGTGAACCTAGGTATAGCCAACACATCAGTAGCGATAGAACTATGGAAAACAAACCAAACAGAAATACACGATAACATAATACAGAACAACTACTATGGGATATACCTATATTCTTCAAACGCCACCATTTATAACAATTTGATACATAATAACAGCCAATATGGAATAATCCTCTATAACAACGGTAGCAACATATATAATAATATGATACAGAACAACAAATACGGAGTATACCTCTACGAATCAAACAACCACGACATACATGACAACACAATACAGGACAATGAGTATGGAGTATATCTTTACTATTCCAAAAGCAACGACATTTATGACAACACGATACGAAATAACTGGGAAGGAATACATCTATATAGATCGAGTAGCCGTATATATGGTAATGCTATTGAGGATAACAATTACGGAGTTTATCTACACGAGTCAAACAGTAGTAGCATTTACACCAGCACAATACAGGGCAATGGGTATGGAGTATATCTTTATTATTCCAAAAGCAATGATGTCTATGACAGTACAATTCATGATAATAATATAGGAGTGTACATCGAATACTCGAACGACAGCAACATATATGGGAACATAATACAGTCTTGCTGGAAAGGAATAGCCTTTTATTCTTCAAATAGCAATGTTGTATATAACAACACAATACAATATAATGACTATGGAATCTATCTCTACGAATCGAGCAACAACAATGACATATACGACAACATAATACAATATAATGACTACAAGAGCATATACATCTATCTTTCTAGTGGGAACAGGATACATGACAACATGATACTGGGGAGCGACTACGGTGTATATCTTTCCTCCTCCAACAATAACACCATATGTAATAACACATTCCGGGATAATGAATATGGGGTATATCTATCATCCTCTAGTGGTAACGCTATATTCTTTAACAACTTCATAAACAATACAGACCACGTAAACACATATGCAAATAATCAATGGACGACTAAAAACAAAATAACATACAAATACCAGGAAAACACATACATCAGCCAATTAGGAAACTACTGGGACAACTACACAGGAACAGACAACAACAACGATGGAATAGGAGACATACCATACAACGAGGACACAAAACCACTAATACAGCCAACATGGAACTACAAAATACAAGACACAGACAATGATGGACTAAACGACATACAAGAAGAGGCATACAACACAAACCCAAGCGACCCAGACACAGATAATGATGGGGCTCTAGATAGCGATGAAATAAATATATATAACACAGACCCCAACGACTTTGACACCGATGATGATGGGATGCCCGATGGTTGGGAAATAACATATGGCTTAAATCCATTTGTAGATGATTCTCTCCAAGATCCTGATAACGATGGCCTCAATAACATCCAAGAGTATCGAAATCGCACTAATCCCAATGATTCCGATACGGATGATGATGGCATGCCTGATGGTTGGGAGGTTGAGTATGGTCTTGATCCTTTGTTGGATGATTCTGGTTTTGATAATGATTTTGATGGTTTGTCTAATTTTGAGGAGTATTATTATGGTACTGATCCTCTTGATGCTGATAGTGATGGTGATGGTTTTGAGGATGGATACGAAATATCCAAAGGCACCGACCCCCTCATCCCCACGGACTATCCCAAAGAAAAATATGGTGTTTCTATGTCCTACTGGATTGCCATTATTGTGTCTTGTGTCGGGCTTGTTGTTTCACTCATTGGGTTATGTCTAGTCCTTCGTTTACGTAGACAGTATATGGATATTAGTCTTTAATCTTTTTTCTTTTCATGCTTTCTATTGTTTCCCTAGCGATCTATATATAAGTAATGCGAACACTGATGCTACTAGAGTTATTGTCGCCGCTATGATCATTATCACTAGAAGTACTCGTGGCACTTCTTCCATTTGTTCTGTGGTTTCTTCTCTTATATGTACCCTTACTGATGCGGAGGCTATATTTCCTGCTGCATCTATGGCCTCTAAAGTGATTGTATGTGTTCCCTCTGCTAGGGCCAGTGTGTAGCTAGTTTTATTGCTTGATATGTATGGATCCACTATTTTTCCATCAATATATAATTTGAAATGGTCGATGTAATAGTTGTCTTCAGCAGTCCACATTATTATTATGACGTTGGGGCTCGTATAGTTGCCTCTAGATATATTCGTGATAGATACCGTGGGGGCGGTCAAGTCAACATGAATAATGATGGTCTTTGTTGCAACATTGCCACCAATATTAATGGCCTTGACATTGATTATATGTGTGCCCTCGGATAGAGCTACGATACAACTTGTAGTATAATTCGGTATGTTTATGCTATAGGGTTGGCCATCTATATAGATCTCATAATGGTCTATACCATAGTTATCCGACGCTAACCAGGATATGGTTATTATGTTCTGATTGATATAGCTATTATTGATGGGGCTCACTATGGTTAGTGTTGGAAGTGTTGATTCGTTTACCCTAATAATTTTGTGGTATATAGATGGTAGCACATCTGAGGGGGCCTCTGTATATATGTAGAAAATCAGTACTCCAGGTCTCGTGGTTGGTACTGTTACTTGATATTGGGAATTGGTTACCTCAAACTTGTAGAGATATGTCTCGTTTATCATAGCGTAGACATCAACATTTGTGACTTGTGTATCTCCAAGGTAAACTTCCAACCTAATCGTGATATCCTCGCCGCATTCTACCTGATCAGGAATACTGATGATTCTTATTTTGTAGCACTCTAATGCCAAGATATTGTTGTTGCTAACTATCGTGAATGTATAATTTGTATTTGTTTCGGCATATCCTGCCCCACCAGACAATGTGCAGTTTTGGGATTCGAGAGCGATTATGGAGAACTTTAATTGTTGATTTGTTGGGGATGAAACCCACATCCTTAATGTTGCTTGACCAAGAGTAGATCTTGTTATTATTAATCCAAAGGTTGAGTCTATTATGGCGATTCCGTATTCCGATGCTGTAGCATTATTTTCTTCAGTCGCAGATATGAGTTCTCCACTGGCGTTCTCTACTACAATGTTTAGGTATGTGTCTGGCGGGTCGATTAAAGATACTATCAGCGAAGCAAAATCGAGTATGACATTATCAACCCCCAAGAAATATTGGATAATTGTAATCAACACGGATATTGATGCAAGTATGATGGGGCCTCCCTCCATAAATACCTTTGCTAGGGTCGCTATTATCTTAGCTAGTGCAAGCACAATTGTGCTGATGCTTATGATGTCATGCATAAACTCTACAAAGTTGAATACCACGTAATCCACAATATATTTGCCACCATCCACCAGAACACCAGACTCGACATCAATCTCCGAGAGCATATCGACGAAATCCAACATGCTATCTATGAGATTTGTTGGGTCTATAACAGATTTTAGTGAATCCGCCAACAAAGTTATCCAGTCTAATGCGTCTATGTCGGATCTCACCGCAAGATAGAATCGTAGATTATCGTCGGAGCAAATGTAGGGGGCGAGATAATATACGTATGCCGTGTCTAGACCAAGTGTTTCTAGGATTTCCATAACGAACTTTGTAACATTGAATATCTCTACAATTAACAAAAAAGCTAGGGATTCCTCAGAAACATTTATCTCCGCGCCCCAAGATTTGAGATATGAAAACATTGCTATTTTTCCATCTGTTGAGTCGAAGGATATTTTTCTTATCCTAAGTGTTGCACTAATACTGGTAAATGGTATTGAAAATGTCTGCAAAAATGTAGAGACAGAGACGCCAGATATCTCCAAATAGTTTGGTATACCGTCCCCATCAAAGTCGCCCCATGGACTAGGGACATAGTATATCTTAAGAATAGCACTTTTGTATCTACCATCACTCCCAATTCCACGGATCCCTATAATATATAACGCTCTTTGTGCCAGTGGATCCTCCCAAGTCCATTCCCATGGCGGATATTCATCCGTATACATTAGGGTATCATTAATGTAGAACTCTACTTTCTGTGGACTCCAGCTACCTAGGAATGAAACCTGTAAAGATATCGCTCCTAATACTTGACTATTATTTTGTACGCCATATATTTCGATACCAATCTCAACGGTCACAATCACTGTATGTGTTGCTCTATATCCCTCATCATCAATCACCAGTAGGGTATAGTTAAAGGTTCCAATATCGCTCGTATTGACTGGAACAGTTATGTTTGTTGTTCCTGGGCTGAAGGATCCTGAATCTATTTGTTTAGAATCGCAGTATACCCAGTATGTCCCTGGGTTCGATGAGTCTATAGTCCATGTTATCTGTGATTCGTCATAGAGATATGTTACAAAGTCAGAGGGCCCCTCGACAAACAAAGTAACCAAAGAGTTATTAAGCAAGACTATTATGGAGTATGAGGCACTATTCCTGTTGGGCGAGTTATCATAGGCTACGATGGTAATGTTGTAGTAGCCATCGTCATAATCCCTAGTGTTCCATATGGCATAGTATGGGTAGTCGTAGTCTGAACATAATAGTGAACCATTTACATAAAAGTCTACTCTCTGAATCCCGCTAGCATCATAGGCCTCAGCCACAATTTGAACATTCCCATAGACAGTACTTCCATTCGATGGAGACCTAATGCTTATAATAGGTGGATATTCATCTATCGCGCTGAAGGGATTTATAAGCAGTATTGGATAAAGATCTGGTCCCTCTAAAAATATGTATTTACTATCAATCTCTTTTATGTGATCATAATCACAGAAGGATCTATATATACAGTATGCCTTCATCTCTATGGTGTTTACTACGACAACATATTTGGCGCAAGTGATCACAAATATAAAGCTTCCATTCTCGGATACGTCAATCATAAGGCCCCATGGATAATTAAGAAATGTTACATTATAGCACCACGCAATCGAGCCATCTTCATGTTTGAGATAATATACTTCCGACGAAGATGCGACTACAACATCTCCCGTTGTATCAACAAGATCAATATCATCAATATAACATGGCATATGGATACTCCATAGAGTCTCATTATTAGTAATATTGATTAACATAACCATTGTTCCCTGCGCATCGCCGATTGCGAGGAGTCCATCACTAGAGACAGCAACATCCACATACGAGGAGTTCATTTCATATGTCCTTATAACTCTATATGTATCAAGATCAACAACCACTACGGAGCCATACCCAGACATGGCCACATACTTATTATTTTCGCTTACATATATGAAATCTATCCTTGGGATATCTCCATGAAGCACTAAGGAAAAGTCTGGTAGCGAATATATGTAGAAGCCACCGCCGTTTGCCAAGCCGACAATAAGTTCATCATTTGTGAGTTTTAGAACATCAATGTCATCAGAGTATGTCGTGCTGAATACTAGGTCTCCATATTTGTTGTAGACATAGAGTTCCTCATAGTATCCGTAGGCAACATATTCTCCACTCGGAGAAATAGACACAATTTCTGCCGGGTAATATATTTTCATCTCTAGCGGATCCGTTTTAGTCATATCATATAACCGTAGGGAATAATCGGAAGCGGTCGCTAGGTATCTAAGGTCATCAGAAACATCAGATTCTATGCTGGACTCCCAAGTTCCATGCCAATATATGTGAGATTTTGAATAATTCAGAACCAAAACATCCATCCTTACCTCATCACCAACTACCGCTACTTCGCAATTAGCTGATGCATCAAAGAAGTCTGGTAGAGAAGCAGCATCGGTATGTCCAAGGTAATACGTCTTGCCTTGCAGAATATCGTAGGCCATGACGACATCAGCGGAGTAGAGCGGATAGGATACCCTTTGTCCATCAGACGACATTTCAAAAAACCAGTTCTCCTCTGGAGCCCCATATATCTTCTTAATAACCACATTATCCGGCATATCGACAATAACTATACTCTCATTAGTGGCGGCTGCACATATGTCATTATAGTCGGATATACTTATGCCATTTACCTCCTCTATCTCCATCTCTATACTACTCCCATAGTCTGTATGGCTTACAAATACTATTGATTCTCCCGTTGAGAACAAGACATCGCCATCATAATCCACATCAACATCGTAACAAATTACCAATGTCTCATTATAATGTATTAGCGAGCCATCCAGCGAATCCAAAACATACATTGAGTCATCCATAATAACCGCTATAACCTTTGAGCCATCTCCCGAAACAAACAGGCGATCCATACTTATTGTCTCATTAGTCCATAAAAGCCCAGCACCAAGTTTATAGCATGCAATTCCATAACCACCCACAACAATATAGGATCCATCATCACTTATATCGACAAAATCCGCAGAGATATCCGTTGGAATATTTTCCACAATTATGGCCCCACCAGAATTCATGTCAATTATTACCAATATCTTATCATAGTCTGATACCGCCGCCACAATACTATTGTTTGATACTGCAATATCATCAAAATAATACTCAGCACTGGGACTAGTATATGTACTTACAATTTCTCCCGTCCCCACATCAAGAACCTTCACTTTGTAGCCATCTATAAATGCAACATAGCGCCCATCACCACTAACATCAGCATCAACTATACTCTCCTCTGCCTCTATACTAACAATCGGCAAATTAAGCAGCTCTTCAACACCACTATAATTAACAAAGGATCGAGATCCATTAAAGCCTAGGGCCCTGGATGCGCCACCAGAGGAAGGATTACTCGTATTATGTCCCAAACTTAGATCCTCGGCATTATTCACAGTAACCAAATGCGATACATCTGCAAAAGGCAAGACAAACAACAAACACAAAACAACAGCTACCTTAATTCCCCTTTGCATAATAGACCTCCCGATAACCACCAGAGATAATATAATATCAAAAAACATACCTAACAAAAAACACCCGATCTACGAAGCATAGAATACAACAAAACCAAGGAAAGAACCATCCCAACACAAGAAGCCCCAAGACACACCAAATAAACCCAGGAAAAACCAGAATAACTCTCGCTCGGATGATCGGTGGGGATGAGGGGGTCGGTGCCTCTGGATATTTCGTATCCATCCTCAAAACCATCACCATCACTATCAGCATCAAGAGGATCAGTACCATAATAATACTCCTCAAAATTAGACAAACCATCAAAATCATTATCAAAACCAGAATCATCCAACAAAGGATCAAGACCATACTCAACCTCCCAACCATCAGGCATACCATCATCGTCCGTGTCCGGATCTGTTGGATCCGTGCCGTAGGTATTTACCTCGACCCCATCCGTGAGGCCATCATCGTCAGTGTCTGGATCCGTTGGATCCGTGCCATTCTGATATTCGCCGAGGTTTGTCAGTTGGTCACCATCAATGTCTCCAGAGGAGTCATCGGATAGTGGATCTAGACCATACTGCACCTCCCAACCATCAGGCATACCATCATCGTCAGTGTCTGGATCCGTTGGATCCGTGCCATTCTGATATTCGCCGAGGTTTGTCAGTTGGTCACCATCAATGTCTCCAGAGGAGTCATCGGATAGTGGATCTAGACCATACTGCACCTCCCAACCATCAGGCATACCATCATCGTCCGTGTCTGGATCCGTTGGATCCGTGCCATAGGTATTTACCTCGACCCCATCCGTGA
>CAZWPQ010000036.1:3858-20521 GCA_964636085.1 uncultured Nitrososphaerota archaeon | reverse complement strand
GGAGTCGTGTGTGTTGTTGCTATTGTGGTGCTGATTATTTTGCGACGTCGTGGAGCCCAAAAATAGGTATTTTACTTGTTATTTTTTTCTATCTATATTACTTTTAGATCTCAAATATGTGTTAATATTTTCTCGTAAAGTTAGGTTCTTTTCCTCTTCACATAGTTAGTCTTAATCCAAATCCCAATAGTCGCGGATAGAAACCCTTAGGTTCATTTCTCGGGGGGCTACGAGTGTAGTGGTGGTTAAAAGTTCCTAGTAGTTTCTTAGAGTTGTTTTTTATAGGACTTTATGTCTTTCGTCAGATAGAAAATTTAATTTTTTCATGGAGGCTGTCCCTGTTAAATCTAGGTCTTGATGTTCTTTGTTCTGTCTGTCCCATGACTTTCCTCTTGTCCCATTCAACGAAACACTCAACAACGAACGAACGATAATAACGCATACTAAACATAATTAATGATTAAAAGCAGATGTATCGAAGATAGTGTCCATATCCAGCCTAACAATCAACAACAAAACTTGTGTCATGTATCTGAAATGCTTTCCACCTGAAGTTTCGTGCTAATGTCCTATATGAGACAGGCCTAAAACAATCAACATCATTTGTTGCATCGCATGTGGCTTATTTGTCTATAAACGGTGGTGTCAAAAGGCAATGTTGGTGTCCCAAGAGTGTCTCATGACTTTTCATGTTTCATCTTATAGAGACACCAACACTTTGTGTTTGGGTTTTTAACTTACATGCATTCTCTCTTTGCTCATAGCTTGTGATGGAAATTTGTTTGTTCTATATTCTGTTCCATGTGTATTGCTTTATTAATGTTGTTTGATAAAGGCCGGGATTGTACTGCTTTGCGTCATTGAGATGCATAAACTTTAGACTATTTTTTCTAGCATGCTTAGGGCTCCAGATATATTTATCAATGCTACTTTTAGATGTATAAAAGACCTAGCGGTCTCTATGCTATAGGATCCATGTGTGGATAGGAGCAGACAAAAACAGGGGACATCAGCGCCTATATTTAGACAGGGATGGTCTCCTCGCTTGTATAATAATAATATATACAATTGGTAAATAGTTATATAATCCATAAACTCCTTATTCTAGTAGCCTACTAATCTCTTTTAAGCCCCTTTTAGATGCATCCCAAACTTCTATGCCTATTATTTTCCCGTCCTTATCAAACTGTATTACCACATCATTATCTAGGAGAACCTCATCGTGTAGATGTCCCTCAGCAATCTTAATCACCAGTATATCTGCCTCTGGATCGTATCTGATGATTTTCTCCTCCATACTTTTGCTCATATCCATCGACCCGATCTTTTTCTCCGCGAAACCAATCTATCAATAATACTACAATATATTACGGTTATTATTAAGATTTCTAAATTCCTCTCATAAATGACGGCTATTCGTCGTGAATAATTAATTGCTATATATCTCCCAGTTTTTGTATCATACAGGGTCTCGTCAGGGTTTCTAATAGTCTCAATCACAACAATTTTATCGATACCAAACTTCAGTAGCTCAGTTTGGATCTTATCCTCCACATGCCTAGTGAAGCGGAAACGCAATGATAAAGCACCTCTGGGCCCCTCCTAATAATGAGCATAAAAACCGTTGATACTTAGGAATAATTAAGGCACGTTTTGTTAAAATCTTTCAAGATCCGTCTTTCTAACTTCTTCCGACATACTTATCACTATCTATATACCTATAAGAAAATTAAAATCACTCCTATAACTTTATTGGTTGATAGTCGAGAATAGATTTATAGACCACTCAAGTTGTCCATACAAAATCTCCTTTGTTTCTTAGCTAGAACATAGATCCGTTGCCATTTTACTGGGCCTCTCCTTCATATGAACCTTAGGTGTACTATGAAACTAGCTAAATAGCGGACACGTGGTTGGTAGTCATCTTGGTAATGAATGTTGCCATCAACATGGAATTCGCAAATTATGAGGGCCGAGCACCTAAGAGGAAATAATTCTAGGATAGGGATAACTTAGTATAGCCTATACAGTCAATTAATAGCACATAAGAATGACTTATTCATTTATACTTAGCAACACACGAAAGGAACAAAATATGAAGCAAACGAATTTCTATCTAACCAACCGTGTTTCTTATTTTTCCTGTATGATAGTCGCATTTCTGCAGTATATCCCACAATAGGCAGTCATCTCTTTTTCCTTGTATCTATCAATTAATAAAAGTAGATTATCTCACGTTGTCAAAAAAATTTAAAGGAAATATTATCGTAAAATATATGAGTAGTTTTGGTGAAGTGTTTGATTAAACTTCTTGGGGTGTTAGGGGAGGGGGGTATAATAGTTAAAATTAAGAGCTTTGCCGATATATTAAATGAAAGATTGTTAATTTGTTTGGTCGAAGCGATTAGGGCTTTATCCTCAGTTATTGGTCGTAGCGAAGTAAGGAAACTAGAATTGAATGGAGATAAGCTAATAGTGGTTGAGTCTAAGAAGAAATATGTCGTTGTCGCTCTAACTGATAGTGCTGAGGAATATATTGAGAGCTTGCTTAAGATAATAGCAGAAGAGATAGATCGATCGGACATAAAAATGTTTGATGGATTAGTCGATAATAGACTTTCCGACAGAATTGGCAGAATATTAGATATGTATATAGAGAGCTCCTTAAAGCCAAACATAATGGATATACTTACTGATATATGGGATCCGATACTGGAGGCCATAAACTTGAACCCTAAATTGTCAGAACTCATAAATAGGATTGATAGAGCTATCTATGAATCCACAGAAAATTTTAAGAAAAAATGGTTTAGATTGAAAAAAGGAGTATCCAAAATTTCCGAATCTGCTATAAAGTCTGCATTTAACTGCGATTTCGAAACCGCCTGTGCATTAAGCATAGACTCGAGGGATGTAGTTGAAAAAATGTTCGGTATTAAAATGGGCCTATTGTCGGCCTCGATGATTGCTAAGGCTTCTCCCGCCTTGGATGAACTCAAAAATCTAACAGATGAGTTGCCTCAAGACAACATATTTGCCAACTTTATCTCACAAGCGGTAAGGTTTAGAGACCAGAGTATATCTCTGCTGGACTATATTCAAGCCTTTCGTAAGGCGATAAGCCACTTCAAATTCGAGGATAAAAAGGAAACATTGTTTCTATCTTTCTTGTTTGTGGATTCCCCATTAAGGTTTTTCCCAGAGTTCTCCACAAGATTAGAAAAATACTTTAGGCCAAGGTCTAAGGCTATATCTACTTACATAGGGTCAATTATCGAGCGTCACAACATCATCAAAAAGATATATTCTATTACCAAATATGATGAAATAAAAGACGAAATAAATAGATGGCAAGGAAAAATAAGAATGACGTTTAAAGCTCTAAATAAAATACTTAGCGCTACTTCCAATAGCTATGGATCTTTAGCCACCAGAAACACTAAAGTCGATACAGAAACTCTCATAGCATCCATTAATATAGACACATACCTCTTACTACTTTCAATGCTCCTCCTATCCCCTGTATTGAATCTTAGAGAGAGAAGAAAAATTTCCCGCAGAATACTACATATCTATTCTAAATATTTTAGGCCGATCCTAAGGAAAAAAATACCGATCTTTGCATCAACATGCGTTAGTGTTTTTCAGAGTGTTGCTGTCGCAGTCACCATTCTCACTCAAACATCGACTATGGAGGACAAACTACGCTATACTAAACAGATCCAAGACATTCTTAAAGATGTGCTAGATATTATAACGAGTGAAAACCCTAAAATAGGTATATCCTTCCCATTTATTACTACTACGACAGCATTTATAAGCCCAATCCTAACGAGCCTAAATGAGTTTTATGAGGAAGAACTTGGCATTATCTATACAGTGATGAAGGTACTTGATGTTCGTTTAATAGAGAGTTGGAAGAGAGTACTGCCGTATAATTTCGCTGCATTTGCTACGAACTTAGTTGTCACGCTTGCAGCGCTTGCACTGAAGCTTTTAAAATATGAAAAGAGAGTACTAGTTGTTAGGAAGTGCATAAACATTCTAGCCGACATCTACAAATGGCTTTTATCTCAGGGCAAGATAAGTAGGGAGGCAATAACAACATTTTCCTTCTATGTTTCTAGCATAATGGAGGAAATAGATCCTATAGAACTAGAGTACTTCACGAGGCTTGTGTTATGTCTGTGCAAAATTGCAGTTATAGACTTCGAGAAATATGCGGATGAATTCGCATTAATTGGCGAAAGCATAGTCGAATTGCTGATCAAAGCTGGAAAAATTCTAGGCAAAGAAGAGTATATACAATATGCAAAACAGATAGTTGGAAGCATAATAAAAACATGGGAAAGATATGGGTTTCATAAAAAAGCATTAGAACTCAAGAAAAGATATCGGGAACCTAAAACAACTACTAGAAATAAAAATCTAAGTCAAATCATTTGAAAAGCTAATGCTCGTAAAAGTATCCTCTACATCACAAAAACAGCTATTAAAGCGAAGAATCCTTATCAGGGTCGTAAATGCATACTTTGAAATTAGAGAAAAATTCCTTAAACTGGCGTGGGTGATATATTTTGCTTCCCATTAGTTTTTTGTTGAAAGTTATGATTATAACAAGCTCTGGAGCATTCAGCCCAGGGCCTTTGACTATAAGTATAATGAGAAAAGGTCTCGATGAGGGTGGTAGGGCTGGTTTTTTTGCGTCCTTAGGCCATATGGTTGCGGAATTTCCATTGGTCGTGCTCATAGGTGTAGGAATAGCCGTTTTTCTTACGAATGATCTAGCTATTTTTATCATTGGTATCTTTGGAGGGCTTTTCATCTTAGCATTTGGAGCCCTCATACTTAAGGACGCTCTACGCGGAGCCCGGGTATTTAATGCTAACTGCTCTGAGGGAAGGATTTTTGGATCGTCGTTTATGCTGGGCTTTAACTTATCCGCATTTAATCCATTCTTCATAGTTTGGTGGATCGGTGTGGGGGCTCCTCTTGCAATTGAGGCATACGCTTATGGGGGATATCTAGGCATAATATTAATGTATCTTGCACATGTATGGATAGATTTTGCTTGGCTTATAGCTATCACACAACTGGCAAAGTCAGGGAAAAAATTCATGAAGGGTATGGGCTACAGAATATTTCTTCTTCTACTAGGCTTAGCCCTACTATATTTTGGAGTTATAATGCTCCTTTCCATAGCTTAGGAAGATAGGCAGGTTGCATTTTAGGAGTATAAGAACTTCTTTACTCCTCGACAATTGTAACTACGCCTTTAAATCTATTGTCAAAAGTCATGAGATATATTATTCCGTAGCGTTGCATTATTGCGATAGTTGTAGCGTCAGTAAAGCTAAACTGTCTACTACCATATTTTTGAATTACCTCCCATGCCTCCATAAATATAGACTGATCTACAAAAACCATTTTTATTCTAGGAGACGATAATATATAGTTGCCGACATCGATGGCTAGATCTATTCTTTTTGTCCTAACTAACGCAAGAGTGACCGCCTCATCAAAGATATAGTCAGATGTATATATAACCCCGAATTCTCCCTTAAGCGCCTTCCGCATTAGCTTTTTTGCTTTTTTGTGGTATTTATCATCTTTATTTCTTAAAGCTACAAAAACTCCAGTATCAATGAAGACCCCCAATACAGTCACCCATAAAGGTATTCATCTATTTTTGTGGATGAATCCTCTATGCCCCAACTCTTTGGCTTATCAAGAAGAACCCATGCGGGATCCTTCTCTAGAGGCACAGTATCGCCAACGATTTTCTCTATGAATTTCTCATCATGAATTACATATAGTATTGCATTCTCAACAAATTTTTTCTTGTCGATTTTAACGCCTTTCCGTATCAAAAGCCATGCTAAAAATTGCTCCAATTTTCTATTTACCTCATCACTAATCCTTAAAGTCACCATTTTTATCACCCTTATAATTAGTATACAACTACACAAATATAAAAGTATACAATATTCAAGATTCTAAAATTTGAAAATAAATACATAAAACAAACAGCCCAAGTAGAAATCAAATGTCCATATTTTCTAAGAATTAAAGAAGCATATACCTATGGGGGCTACATGGACATAGTGCTAATGTATATTGCACATGTATGGATTGATTTCGCTTGGCTTATAGCTATAACACAATTGGCGAAGTTGGGAAAAAGATTCATGGGGGGAGGCCGGGGCTACAGAATATTTATTCTTCTATTAGGTTTAGCCATGCTATACTTTGGAGTCATGATGCTCCATTCCGTAGTCTAGGGAGATAGTAGATTGCATAGACATATTAAATTGATCCTACAAAGTTTTTTCTGGGGACCTGCATAAAAAACGCACATGCTTTTGGTGCTTTATTGGATAGAATGACTTCTATTTATAAAAGAATGGCAAAAACCAAATGAAAACAGCCCGAATATCAGGTAAACACAAATAAAAATATCAATGTATAACCATTCATAGACAACCAATATTCAAAACAGAAAGTACTGAGCTCCTAAATTAGGCATCCATTATAGATAAGAAATACATTAGATAATCAATTTCATCCAATTCGAGAATATGTATTGTTTTATGGGGTTTCACTATGATAGTATTCGCTTAGTTGAAATAATAAGTCTATGTCCCCCTTACAAACACTAATGCAAAATTAGTACCTATCAAAACTGAGCACGCCGAGAAAAAATGCCATTAATTTTTGCATATATAGTATTGTATTTCTCTGAGGCTGAGAAGGGACTATGTATTATAGATAGCATATATACGGCCGTTCCCTTTGCCTCTTGATTGCCTTGCCTTTCTCTATCACCTATAATTTGTATATATTTGTTAGACATGATGTTGCTTCTTGGTATGCTGCTTGTAGTAGTGATATATATTTGCGTATGCTGTATTTTTTCAATCTATATGGTACTGCTCCAGTTTGCGTATATAGTATCTCCAGCTTTTCTCCCCTCTTAGCCTTAGACCCCCAGGCTAGTCTAGCGATCCAGGAGTTGTTCTTATACTCTGCAGCATTCTTTCCAAATCTAACTACCGCTCTGAGTTCGGATATATCTGGATTTCTGATTATTTTTTCGACATACTCCTCAAGTAAGCTCTCCGGCACAGTGTTTTTGGTCAAGATGCACCATATCAGTTCTCTCTGAAATATCCTTACGATCCTTGGGACATTACTCCTTACAGCCATCAATCCCTTTATCACGATATTTCCATCACGGGTTATGCCATAGTACCTCTTTACAACAGGCCTGCCGTCTCTGCCCCTTATAAATGCGATCTTTTTGAAGTCGTATTCTACTACTAGGGGAAAGCCTAATTCCTCTGCATATTTGACTATGAGACGAATTTTTTCTCGACTACCTTGGATAAATATGGAGTCTGTGTCTGCATAGAGTACTCTGAATCCTAGGCTCTTAGCCTTATCTATTACTGAGAGCAGGATTTCTCTGGAGTACTTGTTTATCCAGAAGTTTATTAGGAAGTTTCCAAACCTGTTATCTGATTTGCCCGCATATCCATAGCAACTCACTAGTAGCAGTTTAAGCATCCTAGCCCTATTTCTTGCATGTATATTGTCCATTTTTTTGAAGATTTTCCTTCTTTCAAGGGGCTCGGCCACGATGCTGGGTAAAAAACCAACTCCACCCATATTTCTCACTCCATCTAGAAAGGTGTTCTCGTATGAAATATTGTATCTCACAATTATATGTGGGAATAGAGAAGTAAAGTCGAGGGCAACCACATTTTCATATATGCCTGGGTCAGGGGTCATTATTAGCCCACCAACATCCACACTCTTATACGTATCTATGTCGCCGAGATATGTATTGGGGTTCTCCTTTTGGGGAAGTATAATGCCCCGCTCAAGTGCGAAGTGTGTCTGTCTTGATTCGACGGCATTCCCTATTGTGAGTGACACAAGTCTTTTCGGCATTGCATATGTGAAGTATGCCTTCTCTAGAATCCCTTCAATTCCATATTTGGTGTCCTCTGGGTGTATCTTAAGTATATCTTCGCCCGGTATCCTATGTTTGGATATCACTATGTCTGGGCTATGTTCCTCTAGAAAATCCATGAGGGATGCGAATGTTTCCTTGTAGCCATGAATATCCTCTATAAACCACATATTCCTCCCCCTATATACATAATATATCTTGAGCTCTGGAGGAACCTCTGGTCTTATTCCCCAGAGATATTCCCCACATATTTTCCCGTCTTTGATTTTTAGATCCACGGGGTTTAGTGATGGCACCCTCACAACCATATGCTCTATGTACATGTCTAGGTGGAATATTTCGAACGACAACATTCTATATATCCTCCTAAGCCTTAAATAGTCGTTATAGGAGACCTTTATCCCAACAACTGGGCATCTCTCACTAAACCCTATCGAGGAGCTCGAGTATTCGGTGTCGATAATTATATCTCCAAAAATCTTCTCGAACCTATAGAAATCTCTCTCCCTCACATATATTACTGGGAAGAATGGAAGCTCTATAATGTCCTTGTTCTCCCCCCTCCTAATATGTATCCTAACTATGTCTCCAATCTCCACATATACTATGATTCCCCTAATCATCCCTATCAACTAACGCTAGGATCTTCGCCAATATCACCAATATCTGCATTATTTTTGGGTCGCTTGAAATGCTGATGGCTCCACTCTCATTCATTATTATAGTGATTATTTTCTCTATTCCACTCGCCACATCTCTATCCCTGACCATTCTCTCTACATGCCGTAGCTCGCTAATAAGCCTCCTTAAATATGTCCGATAACTCGGGAAATTCCTCCCCATAGAGACGCCTCACCGAAACCTTACAATATGGGAGTGTGGGGTGTTTGAGTATATAGAATACATGGACATTTGATCTCCCAATTGTATATGCAACCACATCGCATAGATGTCTGACGAAATTGGGCGCCATTGGGGGTGGCGGAAAATTTCTGGACCTCAAGGCTCCAGTAAGTATGATCACCATGTTCTCATAATGGATCAGTAGCCTATGCATAATGTTGTTGAATCTGGGAAAATCCTTGAATCTGAAGAGCCTGTCCGGCCTATACACAACTATTGTTTTTCCCGTCTCTATCGCCTTATCCACGGCTGTCATAAATTGTCTAGAATTATATGCTGGTATAAAATAGATGTCTGCATCCAACATGTAGCAGTCGAGCAAATGTCCCTTATGATAATCCCCCAAGGAAATAACCACAAAATCATCGCCTATGTGGTTGAGTATAAAGTCGCAGTCGCCATATATTAGGTTTCTTTTACATAGAATATTAATCATTATATCACCCTAAATATTGGTTTCATGATAGTATATTAGGAACTATAGATATTTGTGGTGCTTTCAAGCAACCTAGTGTATATGGGCATGTATAGGAGGGATGCTTTTGAGTTTGTTTGGAGTGCCTTTTGTTTGTTTTTTCTCTATCGCCATATGATAAAAATGGCTATGAGGGCCGTAGAGATTATAAGTAAGTACTATGATGAATCCGTGGACTATGGGGGCATAAGGCTCTTCTAAGACCACTATCGCGTGTTAGAGTACATAGTATCAATGTACTATATAAAAAGGTATCCCTAAAGAGAGGGAAAATCTTGGACTGTGATTGTGGCCTTGGATATTATTCTATTTCGCTTGCCGATATGGATCACGATGTTGGTATCTGTGGACACAAGCGCAGGGCTTCTAAAAATAGCTAAGGATAGATCCACTAGAGTTGGGCTAATTGACAAAATTAAAATAGAATAAGTTCTACTACATAAAAACAGAGCCGAAAAATATGCAAAAGGATTAGGGACAGACAAATTTTAAAGCTGCCTCTTTAACAGGTAATCCTTACATTAATTGTGTAAACAGGTGATAAATTATAGCACTATCTCCTCAACACCGGTCTCTATCGGTATTCTCCACATATTTAATTTCCTCTCTATTTTCCCACTTTTCAGCGCATCTTTTAGCCTATTTCTAAGATTTCTTAATATGTTCTTTTTGTCATATACTATCAACCCGAAATATAGGGCGTCTAGTAGAAAACCGGTAAATCCACGAAAAGAATTTTCGATCTCTTCTTCACCCATCCAGACCGCGGCAATTCTGGCCGGCCTCTTAGGAGCTATCTTCCTACTCAACAATATTTTTTCTGTATATTTACAGTCGAAATCTGGCGAGACAATTATTATATCTATGTCGCTATCTATTCTGGGTTTCCCATAAACAATGGATCCATATACGAGTACGCCCGTTATGTCCACATAGTCGGACAAAATGTCTAGATATTTGATTATTTCACTTATGTATACATCATGTATGCCATTTTTCCTTAGCCTCTTAGCAATATCATTTAGCTCCCTTTGGTGCATAACTCTGACCCTCCATGAGTTTTTCACAAATACTAGACTGTCTCTTACATATATTTAATTCCCTGAAGAGATTTAATGTTTCATTAAGTATGTATCTTACGTCATTTAGAAATAATTTAATAATATCGGTAGAGTATAGATCGTCTGGATGAATGATTCTATCTACATGCCTGATACCATATCTTGGCCTTGTTACTTCATCCTCAATGCTTCTTGCGATATTTATGATTCTCTCGATCCTCGTTCTAATGCCAGGACTAATATCCAATTCCAAATTTCCCAATTCTATGTCAACCAATATTTCTTCTAGTTTTCTGGATGGGAAATGTGTCTTAGGCGGATCGAAGCCCAGAGCCGCCATAATAGCTTTAAGAATTTTTTCTGTACACTGCTGCAGATGGAATACAACAGCCCCCCTATTTTCAAAAATACTTAGTTTAGATACAGCTTTAAGGTCGCTCATTGCTAGGTCAACCCAGTCTTCTACGAGCGACAATCTATTCATTCTTTAATCCCTTTCTACTCATAAAAATATTACATATTGTTTTTTAATTTGCTAAGATTGAAATACCATAATGTAATGCTAAAGAAAAACTAAGGGAATAATGTATCCAGTTCCACAACTTTAATTGAATATACTGGTGGATTTTATGAGTAAGAGACCTATTATCGTTGAGGGAGACCATGTGGCTTTGGGCCCCATTATTGAGGAAGACCTAGAGAATTTTTGGTTCTGGGTTAACGATAAAACAGTTACTCAGTACCTTTCTGATAATCTCTTCTTTGGTGTCCACACTAGGAACATGGAGGAGAAGTGGCTGAGAAATGTGTTGGAGGGAACAAAAAATACCCTTACGTTAGCTATTCTTGCCAAGCCTGATTATGAACTTATAGGTGTTATCTCCCTAGCTAAGATAGATTGGGTCAGTAGAAACGCCGAGCTGGGGGTATTCATAGGAAATAAAGAGCTCTGGGGACAGGGCCTCGGTACTGAAGCAATAATATTGCTCCTCGACTATGTATTTAACGTGTTGAGCCTAGCGAAGGTCTACCTACGTGTGCTCGAATACAATAAGAGGGCTATAAGGGCCTATGAAAAAGTGGGATTTAAAATAGTCGGCAGACTAAGAAAACACAGGTTTAGGGGAGGAAAATACTGGGATGAAATCATCATGGAGATTTTTGCGGATGAATTCAACAGTCGACATAAAAGCAGATTCGCAGAGAAATGCCAAGATATATTCGCTAATCACAATTGAATTCATACAATGATAGAGATTCCAGGGGCATGTGTATCACTGTTCTGGAAATTAGGATCGGATAATCTCGATTGTGTGGATCCCAAGAAACCCCTGCAAGTTATTCATGGTGAATTAGAGCCTATAAGGTTCCAATAGAACACCAATCTTGGCAAGAAAAAAGAAAGGGATAATGGGAGATATGACTTAAGCGGGTTGGGACTTCTTCTTGAGGAAGAATAGTACACCCACTATAATAACGACTGCGGCTACTCCAACACCAATCCACAGTAAGGAAAGACCCATTCCTCCACCGCCACCTGTACTAATCTCTATCTCCGTAGTAACTCCACCAGCAGAGTACTTATAGTGGAAGTATGATAATACATAATCATCGTAATGCCATTCTATTGTAGCACCTTCATACTCACCAGATACCTCCCAGTCGCCCCCGCTACCGGTTACGGTATAACCTAGGGCTTCTTTCGAAGGCTTCCATACATTATTTATGTAATCCTCATCCATATATAGATAAAACAAACTTGAAGATAGGATGCCATCCGAGATTATCTTCTCACCGTTAATATACACATCTGCATACACAACGGCGGAGGTTATGTCGGTAATTGTGACTTTAATTTCATCGCCCTTACTTAAAGGATGTGTAGAGTAGACCGTAGGGAATCCTGCTGGGTATAACATGTAATAGTATGCTTTTTCGGCCTTTTTAACGGTGAAGACGAACTCGTCCCCAACGGAGAAGGGTAGCTCCTGGGCCAACACACCGGAGAATGTTGCTAGGATCAACGTGAGCATTAAAATTGGCAAGATTCTCCTCATATACCAACACCTTGGTTAAGTCTTAAAAATAATATAATTATAGGAATTCGTATATAAAATATATAGAGAATCTTGCAAAGTGAGGCCCAACACAATTATGGGTATTACTAGTGTAGTAAAAGTGGTTTTTTCGTCAAATCTAGGTCACGGTACCATGGGTTTTGGTAATCATTCTGAAGGAGAGAATGAGCTCTAGCGCGTTATCTGTTGTATATTCTCTATTTGGTGTATATATATCTGCTAGTCTCCCCCAGAACATCCATTTTGAAGTGTTAGATGTCTCTCAAAAGCCGTGCATTAATATTGGTCCTATTCTAATTATATCATGTAGCATATTTTGTTGCTTTGTTCTCTTTTTTATTGCCAATCATTTTTATTATAAGTGTCTTAGTATATCTGCATAACAGTATATGTAACATGTATACATGCTTTATATATCGGAGTTATTATTTGTGATTTAGTTTTCTGACTTAATTTAGTATCACAAAGATAAATTGGTCAATCGTTCTTGGAAGTGTAGATATTGTGGAAAATATTATTTAAAAGCATTTTCTCTATAATATTATTTGGTGATGTGGTGGTTTGAGATGCCTGAGCCCACGCTCAGGGACGTTCTCTGGATCCTTGGCATAGTGATGGTTTTTCTGGGGGAGGCCCCTGAGAGCATAGTAAGTGTGCATTTTCTCAGAGTTATTCTTCTCTATGCTGGATTGTCGCTTATTGGAACAGGTCTTGGCTTTTATAGAGGTAAAGACATAGGAATCTGGCTATTCAGGAGGAATCTAGCTAAGAGGAGTATTGGGGTACTATTGATAGTCATTGGAGTAGTCTTGATGGCTATTCCTTGGGCCTCGCATTTCGTGGAGGCAATAATGTTGATTGTTGGTGAAGTAGTATTGATCGCAGGAATATCGGCACTTATCTCGTGGTGCTATGGGTATAGATATCCCTACATGACATACAAACCAAAGCCAATCCCCGTGGGAATCTCAGAGGTAAGTATACCTAACTCGGCCATGGTTAAGGATGTGCCTTGGCTCGCTATTCCTCAAAAGGGGGTGGGACGCTGTCAGACAAATTTATTATTGATGGCGGCTAGGAAATATGGGGCTAGAATACCCGATTATGTGGCGACAATAGCATTGAGATATACACTAGGTATAATGTACCAGCCAGATTCAAAGTTCCTATTTAGTGGTAATGACCCAGAGAGAGGTTTTCCCCTAGCAGCAGAGGCATTAGGACTCACGAGAGAATTCTATATCAGCAACGATCCAGAATTGTTCATACATGCTCTTAAATACTATCTAAGTCAAGACTTCCCAGTAAAGATCAATGTTATGCCTAGCGTTCTCTATCAGCTCGAAAGGAAGCCTATGAGATAGGCCATACGGAACTCCTAATTGGCTATGAGGGAGACTATTTCTATATGTATGAAACGGGAAAGAATGCGGATAATATGGTGGAAATCCATGAGGATCCTATTAAACTCCCAAAAGATAGACTATTACGGGCCATTGAAGCCTTTAACGAGAAGTGGGGTCTGCCTTGGAAATATTCCCTAGTGGTCTTCAAGCCTGGAGCCCCAGATAAAATTAAGAGGGCATGGAAAAGCATCTATATTGATATAAGCGAATTATTCATCGGTGGTAATTTTGGAGCAATAATTTTTGGTTCTTACGTCATTGGTAGGGTACCAGAGATAATCACCGAGATGAGTATTGATGATGTAAAAGCGGCACTAGATAGCATGATAATGAATAATGAGGAACTAATAATGTTCTTCGAAAACGAATTCGAGAAGAACGAACTAATAGACAATACCCTCCAAACAATAAAAGAATTAAACTCGACGCTCAAATCAATCATAAATTCCCTAAAACCAAAATTTACCAGTGAGGCCCCAAAAGAACTACAAAAAGCCTGCATCAAAGCAGCAGCACTAATGAAGAAACTAGGAGAGCACATCAAAAACATAGAAGACATCCCAAAATCAATCCATGAATCCTTACAAACAAAGCTCAATGAATAAATAATTCTAACAAATTTACAATCCACGATTTTGTTTCTGCTTTGAAATCCTCAAAAAATCAAACAAATGTTGTTGAGAAAATTATAAAATCATTGGATGATTCTGAGTATTCTAAGTTTCGGATTTCTTATGTCTCTGGTCAAAGTGTCTTTCCTAGAATTGCTAGAGTCGCTAAAATATTAAGCAAAAGTGATTTAGTTGGTAAGAGAGTAAAAGGTGTAATAAGGAATGTCTGGGGCAACCATGTTTTACTAAGATTAGCTGGCAAGTATACGTTTATCGAAATTCCATATCAATTTGAGGGGAAAGTCGATGTCAAGTAGTAAACCAGAGCCTATTATTACAGCTCTAAAATTAAGACCAAATAATAAATTCTACGCAAAATTGGGCCATATAACTACTTTTAAGATCGAACAGCAAGTAGCCGAAGAAAATTATTATCTTGTCTTGAGGCAACTTCGAGCTCAAGGCATACCGGCCAATGTCGTCTGGGTCAACAACAGCCCTTACATAGTGGCTTTCGAAGATTCATTAAGTCCTAGAGATTTCTATCTGATCTATTATGATCGTAAGGGAAAACCTTATCTTCACAGAGTATGGATAGAGTTTCGAAGGATTGATATTAAACCACAGAGAATTTTACAGGGAAACATGTCACGGCTAAGCTTTCTTTTCTTGCAAGAATTAAATCTTTATAAGAAAATCTTTCTGAAGAAAATACAGATAGCAGAGTTTGGCTCTAAAATCGAAATTAGAAGATCTGCTGTTCTATCTCTCACACCACTCCATAGCAAGAATAGCTTAGTGTTGCACGGTAATCTAGAGGACAAAATCTTTGTTAATGTTTCTCTCGGAAACTATATTTCCGAGATACAGGCGAACTCCGATAGCAATAATTCTGACCTAGATGTTTATCTCTATGATTTGCTAAGCAGGAATGTGGCTTATCGCCCTAGAACAAACTGCTTTCCATTCACTATGCGCCTCGTGCCAACAGGCGAAATATATTGGGAACTTAGTGATATCGAGAAGAATGGAAAAATGGCAGAACTTGAATAAATTGGATTATTGATAGATATACTAGCATATTAGTTCGAGTATTATCGAATGATTTGGAAAGGACAACCATATGAAGAATTTCATAAACAATACTCACCACATAAACACAGCATCTGGTGGTCAGCAATGGTTCACAAACCACAGCATAACCTATACATACCTAGGAAAAACCTATAGTAGTAGAATAGGGAACTACTGGAACGGATATACAGGAAGCGATCCAGATGGAAATGGAATAGGGAACGAGACATATGAAGGGGACGAGTATCCCCTTATGAAGCCAACATGGAACTATAAGATATCAGATTCAGACCATGACGGTGCAAATGATTTGGTGGAGCTGGAGGTATATGGTTCTGATCCTAATAATGGGGATACTGATACCGATGGCCTGCCCGATGGATGGGAAATAAAATATTCCCTCGACCTCACAAATCTCTGGGATGCATCCACAGACTTGGATGGTGATGGCCTAATAAATATGGGGGAGTACCAGCACGGCACAAATCCTATTGTTGCAGATAGTGATTCTGATGGTATGCCTGATGGTTGGGAAGTTATGTATGGCCTCAACCCAATAGACAGTAGTGATGCTTCGTTGGATTTGGATGGTGATGGTCTTAGTAGTGTTCGTGAGTTTTGGTTTGGTACTGATCCCTCGGATCTCGATACGGATGGTGATGGTTATAGTGATGGTTTTGAGGTTTCTCGTGGCACTGATCCTCTCGATCCTGATGATTATCCCGTTTCCTCGAATGTTACTTCTTCTCAGAATGTTTCCGCCCCCAGTATTCTTATGATTTATTGAGTCTCTCTCTTCGTTTTGAGCATAGTGACTATAGCTTCTCTTGGTGCTCTCGTCCTTGTTGTTAGGAGAAAATCTACTTCCTAATTTTTTCTTGGCATTGGTTTCCCTTCTATTCTTTCTTTGTTTTGCAGGTTAGTTTCATCTAAGCTCCCCCGCCAATTGCGTTCCAATATAGTCGTCTCCCTGTTTCTGTTTCGCTTGATTCTAGGTCTCAAATTTTTGGCCTTTCCACGCGCCGTGAAACTAGTTTCGTTAGCCAATATTGGTGACTTCTAACACGCAGCGGTAAGCAC
>CAZWPQ010000036.1:0-3848 GCA_964636085.1 uncultured Nitrososphaerota archaeon | reverse complement strand
ACACTCACCCGCCAGTACTTGGAGCAGGGGAGAGAAAATGAGAAGGATAATAGAAAGCAATAATGAAGCCACCAGAAGAAACAGAAGAAACCACGGAGGAAGAAACACCAGCCTAAACCCAAAAACAAAAACAAAAAACAGCTCGAATGTACAGAATGCAAAGCGACACAAAATACATGCCGATTTTTCGAATGTACAGGACGCACTGCGAGGAAAGAAATATCCAACAGTTCCCGCGAAAAACTGAAACAAACTGAAACAGATGTTCTAGTCAGTTTTTACCCAAAATGAGAAAGGATATGTATGCGCGGGTTTTGCAGAACTGTCCCATCTAGCTTTGCTTACCGATCTACCACTTTATGCTTGTCCAGAAAGCCTACATCAAACCTAACGGTCAAGAATAAGCATTACGTTTCGCTAATGGAGACCTAGCAGCGAAATATTTGAGGATAATATCATCCCTCGTTTGATAAATCCAAGCACATTCTTATCAAAAAATTACAGCAACGCCATTATGGATATACCCCATATATTCATCGGTCCTTAAATGTATTATCGTTATTTTTTATGTCCAATTAGAGAGATAATCTTGGTGTAATAAGTGACGATAAAATGCAACAAAGCTCTATAGATCGCCTTAGAGAGATTGTTAGAATGTTTAGGGATGAAAGACTCTGGAGAAAATATCATAAACCAAAAGACCTAGCTATCGCAATATCTATAGAAGCTTCAGAGCTTCTACAACTATTCCTATGGCTAACAGACGAAGAAATAGAAAGTCTAGTCAAAAAGGATAAGTTCATAAAACGAGTATCCGAAGAAATAGCAGACATATTCATCTACATACTTTCCATGGTGGACATATTAAACCTAGACTTAGAGAAGATAGTGCTCGAAAAAATCGAGAAAAATAAGAAGAAATATCCAGTAGAAACATCAAAGGGCGATAAGGTTAAGGAAAGACTTCTAAGACAGTATGCATAGAAGACTCCATATCACTCTGGCCTGCAGCCAGGACATATCTTAAGCACGTTCTTAAATTCACATTCCTCACAAACCTTCAAGCACTCCTTCTCTTCAACTACTCGTGCAGGCAAAATATCAGGATAATAAATATTTATATTTAAAGGAGTTTCCTCGATTCATTGAGCCTAAGGGCGAAAACACATTTGGTTTTTGGGTTCAAACAATTGCCGATGTTCAGCTTCTAGATCTTGAGCTTAAAGGCTTAACTAAGAGTTACAAGATAGATACCATCAATAGAATCGTGGAGTTCGATGGGGATCCGAAATTTGTTAGACTTAGGATTGCGCATCTCGAAAAGGTTAAGGGAGAAAAAACTCTATATACAGATTTCGTTGATACATTCAACGATACTAATGCGTATGCATTCCATAATCTATATCCGTACAAGGGGAAATTCTATCCGAGGATTTTTAGGACGCTTATCAACGCATTTCAACTTGACCAAAATTCTCTGATTTTAGATCCATTCAATGGGTCTGGTACAACTACTCACGAGGCATCATTAATGGGTATAAGAAGTGTTGGGGTAGAGCTAACACCTATGGGGGTCTTCATGGGTAAACTTAAAAATGACCTTCTATTTATTCGTAAGTCCGAGTTAGAGTTCACAGAAAAGGAGCTGAGAGAGATCTTTAGGAGTATAGAAGAAAAAACTGAGAGTACCATAATGATACGATCCATAAGCTAATGCTACTACATCGCAAAACAAGCTACATAGGGCGTTTTTGTGGCTTTTAAGTGGAAACCCGAGGCGGTAGAATGGATAAAACTATAGATTGGAAGAGTTAGATGAAACCTACTTGGCGGCTTCGGGCAAAATAGAAATCACAAGGCGACAATACCTTATGAATATCATTATTAGTGTTTAATGTGTATTATTATAATTATAGTGTTTTTGGTGATTTATGTGCCTAATCTAACCATAACTATTCCTCCTGAGCTTTATAGGAGACTTAAAAAGCATCCAGAAATTAGGTGGAGCGTCATTATTAGGAGGTATCTGGAAGAGTTTTTGAGGAAATTGGAGGCAAAGTCGGAGGAGGAAGCCATAAGTATTATGGAGAGGCTTGGACTTAGGGAGAAGCTAGATGATATCCCGGATGATGTAGCATTGGCATATGGCGAGACAATGGTGAAGAAGCGTGGAAAAAGAACTATACGACAGTAGCGTACTAATGTACTATTGGAGGAAGAATGTTAGAAAGCTTGAGGGATACACAACCGTACTATGTATAATAGAGTTCCCTAAAGCTCTCAAGATTAGGGGCTTAAGTGTGATTTATCCCTCATCGGAAGATTATGATGAGGCGTTAAGAATTGCAGTTGATCTTCTGCATGAGGGAACCCCTATAGGGTCTAGCGACATTATTATAGCAGCAATAGCTCTTAACAGAGACCTAACCTTAGTTACGATGGATAGAGACTTTGAGTACGTAAGATCTGTAAGACCGAAACTCAAACTGAAACTCAAAAAGTATTCTTAGAGGCCACCGGATCACAGAGATCATAGGTATCTTAGAACCATACATAATTATAAACCTTGAAATCTACCATAACTAAGAGGGCGTGGATATAATATATTAATTATCGTGGCTTGATATGAGCTATATAGCTCTATTCCATAGTTATCGCTATTTTCTATTGTTGTATTAACTATTGTTGTGTTGGATGAGTAGAACACAATTATTCCCGCCTCATGATTTTTTATTGTGTTATTAGAGATATATGTGTTTGGTGAAGGGCTACTAATAGAACCTATATTTATGCCATAGTAACGATTTCTGTATATATGATTCTGAATAACCATATTATTGCATGATGATTTATGTATTCTTATGCCATCGATGTTATTGTCCTCTATTATATTTCCCTCTACGATATTTCCTGACGAGTTGCAGAGGTATATCCCAATTCCATTATTCGTTCTGACAACGCAATCTGTTATATTAGTGCGGTATGTCTCGTCTAGATAAATTCCAGTCCCATTAATGCTTACGACATCGCACTCGATAATTCTACATTTGCTGGATTTGTTTACATATACTCCTACCCCCCAGTCCCGTATAGTAATAAATTAAATACCGCATGCAGGTGTCTTGCTATGAATAGTGTATATGCTATTATAGTAGTAATGCTCATGGTGGTTATTGGAAGCACCTTCATCAATACTAATGGTTTGCCAATACAGGGTCAGAGTAAAACAAAGTGTTTTAAGGACGCACTAACAATGAATAACTTCCAGCACAGAGAGAAAAAGTATACACCGCACCAATTATAAGACTTCTAAGGAGCATGAATTCTCCAAAGAGAAAACAAATTCGCCATCACTAGAGCGATATATGACCACACTCTCAAGAGTTACTAATGCTTATATGGTGATAAGCTCTCCTGGGTATTATGAGCTTACGGTCGATATAATCGATGGTGATTATACTGTTGGAATATACATTAACGCAAGTGATGTTATATTTAATGGTAACGATCACCTTTTAGATGCTGTAGATAATGATTCTACATATGGTATATGGATAGATAATGCCGACAACGTGACAATAAAAAATATTATAAAAAACACAACAGACCCAGATTGGGGGGCCATCCATGCTAGTAGCTCGGGAAACATTACAATAGTTGGAAATAAGATTATCGACAACGCGCAGGGAATTCATCTCTACAATGGAAATAATGGTAATATCACAAATAACATGTTGGTCAACAGCAATATATCTATAGAGGACTATTCCAATGTAGTTGTATCAAAAAATAACGTCGCAATTAGCGAACTGTTGGGCTAATTCTTTGGTGTTCCAGAGCATCTAGCT
>CAZWPQ010000035.1:411-21281 GCA_964636085.1 uncultured Nitrososphaerota archaeon | reverse complement strand
GAGAGGTTAGAAAAATCCTAAAAGTAATAATCGACACCAACAAGCTTCTTGCAGCGATAATTAAAGCTGGAAAAATGCGCCGTAGCCAACTATTGCCGAAAATGTGGACATTCATAGACAAACATATACAAACACAACATCATCCATCATGACCCTTGCTACGTTTGTATATATGGGAACGACGCCCATAAATACGGCCAGCAAAATGGACAATAATGGAAACAAGATCATCGACAAGCTCAGCCATAGAATCACCACCACACCGATCATAGAGGACAACAACACGGGCGCCAAAACGGGAGAAGAGATAGGATAGAGTCTCAAAGCCAAACCTCACAAGCCTATCACGATAGGTGACGAGGACATGGGATACCTCACCATCGGCGACAAGCCTGAGGAGCCTCCTAAACCCCTTTCTCTTCTCATTAAGCCCAGAACCAACATCCCTTATCACTATGATCTTGTCAGAGAGCTCCTCCGCACGGCTCCTTAGAACACTAACCTGCCTATCCAAGTCGTCCTTCTGTGTGTGGGAGGAGACCCTAGCATAACACACCACAAGCTTATCCCTGTTGACTCCGAGGATTCTGTCTATCTCGCTTCTCGGTATCCTTCTTCTACCTCCCGGAGTCCTAATACATCTTATTATTCCAGACTTATCCCACCTCTGAATGGTCTTAATAGAAACGCCGAGTATTCCTGACGCTTTCTGCGGGGTTAGGTATTCCTCCATGTGGCCACACCATAGCGAGGGGATAAAGATAGATAGTGAAGGTCTAGGGGATGTGCTAAATAATGTTGGAAGGATATATGTGGGGGTTAAGAGAGTTTTCTTCTAACTATGTATGTTCCGACCGCAGCACCGACAACAATACCCAACAATACGGCCCAATAGCCGCCGTCACCGCCATTATCGGCAACACTGCCAGTATTATCACCAGTATTTACAACAGTAAGGTGGAGAATTGCTACATTCCTGTTGCCAGCATAATCAATAACCACAATCTTAAAATAGTACTCCCCCACACCCAATATTAGTTCCGTCTCCTCCGACATCTCGACCACATGTCCCTCATATACCATCAGTATCCTATCTACCCCCACATTGTCCACTACGTCAACCCTAAGTTTCACCAATGCGGTGCTTGTGTTTGTCTCAACCACACTATTATTCTGAGGAGACAATATAGTGATTTCTGGTGGCGTTAGGTCCACGCCAATAACGATATCCCTCCAGACACGGCCATATACACTGCTAACCATAATCCTAATAATGTTTACCCCCTCATCTAGCGACATATTATATGAACCATTGAGACTCTTGTCGGCGAAATATACCTCTGTATCATTTTGATATATCGTGATGTTGCTAACAGGCCCATACACAGTCCAAGACAGGTTTGTCCAGCTCCTATTTATCCAAGAGCCATTATCATTGCAGTACACTACGAGTTCTATAGAGAGGTCTACACTGAATAATCTGGTAATGTTTGATGTCCTATTCGCTACATCTTTAGCAACCATAGTTATCGAATGATCCCCCTCACTTAGATCTGTGAGCACCACATATGTCCTATTCGTCACATCTATCCAATCACCATTATCAATACTAAGCATCACGGACTTAACGCCAAGATCATCCGTAATATTCCATGAGATATTAACGGAGCTCGACCTCAATATTTGCCCTTCCAGAGGGGACACTATACATATCGTGGGCCTCTCCCTATCTATACCAACAGTAAAGTTGTATAGGGTATAGTTACTGGATAGGCATAAAGCCTTTGTCCATCTGCCATACCTACTCACAGATAATTTAATGCCCCTAGCATTGATCCATGCCATGCCATTCCCGGTGAAGAAGAGGATTTCGTCCCCAAACACAAGTACTCCCTCCGACGCAAACACGCCGGCACCATCGGAATATTCCTCCTGTAGGCCGTCGAAAAACACCCTTACAAAACCCCCCGTGGGTACAAGAAACACAAAGCTATCCCAGAACGATGTCACCAAGCATCTTGCTGGATTGGAGGAGGATGTATCTGCATCCATTCTATATATTTCTCCGTCGTCCCTAACAACCAGAATATATCTCGCATTGGTACTGTTGAAGGTAACTATAATGTATGCCATTTCATATATCCCATCGTCATCTATATCCCCCATACAGAAAGACGAGGCATATTCTAATGCAGAAGCATTAATGTCCTCCCTCACATACATGCCTGGGCCCTTAAATATCATGAATGTTGCCCCATCATCAGACACATTCATTAGCATTATATAGAAGTCCCCATTCCTAGAATAGACCCTAGATGCGACAATCTCACCAGTTACATATGTATAATATGTAGCATTTGAAGAATGAGAAAACACATATATTTCTCCATCACCACTTACAACACACACACGATCACCCTCACTATCATAATCCCCAGCAACAGGATACGGCACATCCGTTATTTTCCCCCATACGAGGCCCTGGCCACGATCATACACGGAGAATGATCCTCCACGCCACACAACGATAAATCCATTGGTTGTCGGTATTGTATAATTTACGAAACCATCAAACACATAATTATAGACCCCCTCGGGATATATATCGACTACCCTCTTTGCCTGATAGAACACTATATGCTGATCTCTCCACTCATACCTCCATCCCCCATCTATGAATGTCTCATAGGCAGAACTACCAACAATATCATAGGCCTCTCCATACGGCCCATAGCACAAAACAGAGCTATCTGGTGGAGAAAGGCCTATCGGATTAACCAACTCTAAAGAACCCATAACCGATAAGCCATCATTAAGGGGCTCATAAAGCCTCACACTCTCCCCATAAAGCGTCAATACATAACCATCATTAATCGATATATCCTCAAAGCTTGCTATTGTCTCATATTTCAACGCATAGTCTGAGCCCCCAAAGACGTCCACCAGGGCAATCATTGAGCCATTATGTTGCACAAACTCTGGGAACCCATCCATATCCATATCATGGAGAAGTATCTCCCTACTAGAAAACACGAAACCACGCCAATCATCGGTATTGTTGATAGTGTATGTCTTCGATATTCCTCCAGTCGCCGATCTTATCTCACAGAGTTCCGCGGCATCAATAACCTTGTTATACCTTACACAATATATGGCCCCACCAGCCCTAACAAACGCCGAATATACACATATAGGATCCATTGGAGCGGTATTGGTAGCGTTATATGTCCAGCAGTATAGTAGGCTGTCGTAGGAATTTCTTGCTACTAGATACTCTCCTAGATGAGCCATCTGGGTTATGTTTAGCCTCCCAACAGTAACACCAATGGAGACTGAGCCGAGGTATTCGCCAGTATAGTTATAGTATGCCACGAAGTTTGTGTTGTTTTTCCAGCATATCACGAGGCTATAGTCTGGACTGGTTATGTTTCCTATGTATACGCGGTCAACATCGCCATTCCTAGTGGCTGTCCACATGAGGGTTGAGTCGTCATCCACAGCATATAATAGGCTATCAGTTAGGACGATCACTTCATCATATCCATCCATGTCTAGATCTCCGATGGCATGGTCTATGATGGGGTAATCTATCCCTACTACGTTATCGCTACCGTTGATTGTTATGTAGTCCTCCCCAACAATTATGTATCCTAGGCCGTTAGGTGTTCTTGCAAGATCTATACATCTTATTGATCCTGGGAAACTTCCCAGTATGTCTACATTCTTAACTAATATCTCGCCCACGCTAGGAGGGGTCTCATTAAATTTACCTGGATAATAGTTGTGGAAGCCATTGCCATGATATCCATTAAAAACAGCGGATAGTGTTGAAGATATTAGCAACATCAATAATAAACATCTCATAAAGACACCTCAATTTTTGCTACAATAAATAGAATGTAGAAACAATATATAAATAATTTTAAAAATAGCATTCAACCAGTCTTAGGTAAGAGCAACACAAGTGGAAAACTCTTCTTCTCCACCAATATCAACATTATTTTATTCAGCTTTTTCTCATAGAAATCGGGAACCAAAGAAACAACATCAAAATCAGAGGGAACAACAATCAGGCAAACGAGGCCAAGATCAATAACATCGGCCTCATTAAAAGCAATGGCCCTCGCAATCCTATATATAGCCCTATCATCCAACACCACATCTATACCCTTAACCTTAAGGACGACAAAAACAGAAATCAGCCACTCCCTGACAAAATACCAATCGACAAGGAACTCTAAGGCTTTCTCACTACTCAAACCGAGTTTTGCCGCGATCTTCTCAACCTCCCTCAACAGATCCTTCCTTATGTGAACCCTATCCATTGTAACGCCCTACCATAATAGTTGCACTTTATCAATAAACTCTGCAATGATTTTTTTCGCTGTTGATTAATACATAATTTTATTAATAAATTAATATACCGGTAATTTAATATGCAAACCTTAATTTGCCAATTTAAATGTAGTTTCTTGGGGGAATTTTGAGCGAATTTATCACACAGATAAGAAAATTTGGGGCAACCCTCTACATCAAGATAGAAAAAAAAGTTGCAGAAGAGCTAAACTTGAAGGAAGGAGATTTTGTAAAGGTAAAGATATGGAAAGTTAAATGGCTAGTTGTGGAGCGGGAGAAGAAAGAAGAACATAAAAAATCATAGGAGCGTACCGACCATATAGAAACGATGCTTGAGATTTTGAAAAGTCACCGCCCAGGCCCTACCATCCTTTCGCCTAAACAAATAGGATTTTCCCTCAACAACACCTCTATCAACTACAATAACAACTTTATCCATACCGCTAATATACACACCATACAGCACCGCAGGATTACCCCGAACATCTAGAACAGAAAAATCACTAGGAAGAACAATAATATATGCATTTCCGCTCTCCAAGACCTCGGGCTCTTCAACCTTCTTATCTAAAGCACTTCTAAGATCCGATTCCCTTACATTTATCTTTGCCATAAATTTTTCGCGGAAATATCTGTCCAAAACCTCTTTGACAACCCTATTTATACTCTCAGCAGAGAAACCTTGGATGAGGCTCTGTATTACATCGCTCAGGCTTCTGGCACCCATTTGCCCTTGAAGATATTTTAGCTTAATATAGATATCCTTCCTAACCCTAATACTCTGATACTCGACACTCATCAACACTCACACAAAATATGTCCAAAAATTCTTTTAATGTGAAAAATAGAAATTCTACAAAAGTTCCATTTTAAATATACAAAAACTATATATTGAATGGGGGAGACATGATGCTTATAATCTTCGTCGGACTCGACAGAGCTGGAAAATCCTCAATTAAGGTATACCTAGAGACGCTAGATGTGGAAAAAGCAAAAAATACGAGAATGAGTAATGGGCTAGAAGCATACATAGTTGGGGACTTTAGAATTGAAATATTCCCTGGACAACAGAAATTAAGGTACAATGAAAAACTCTACCAAGTATTCTTTCCGCCAGCAAGCAAAATTGTGCTAGTAGTGGATGCGGCTGATTGCCAAAGATTCGAAGATGTGAAGTTATACTGGAAATATATTAGAAAAATGATTGAAAAATACTGCCAGCAAAAACCACAGATAATACTACTAGCACACAAACAAGATATCGATGGAGCCATTCCACCTGAGAAACTTAAGACAATAATCTTCGATAGAGAGGATTTCACGAAATATAGAATAACGACATTAGGAACAAGCATTTATGACCCATTCAGTATGTCTTCACTACTAAACATTCTTCATGGAGCCAAAGAAGCCTCAGGGGATATCGCAGAGACCCTGCGGAGAATAACGAAAGCCGAATTAGCATTTATCTACGACGGCCACATACTCCCAATCCTCTACAGCCCAGCAAGGATCGACAACAATAAGATCATAATACACATTAATGACATACTCCTAAGCCTAGAAAAAATAGATAGAATACAGGCATTCGCCGGGTATTTTTCAACAAAAAACATAGCAGTTATATCAATCAACACAGACAATAGAAGAGTAATTGCTGGAGTATTCGGCTTCAAAAACAAACTAAGTTATGTACTAGAAAGATGCAGAGATGCTGGGCGGCGGTATATAGAGAAATACAGAGATCAGCTATGGAGCTAATTGGGGGAAAATCATGAGTTTGGAGCAGATAATACTGTATTGCGTCCTAGGATTCATAATAGGGATATTGTTGCCACACATAGCATTATTCATACTAGACAAAATAAGGAACAGAAACATACTAAAAGAGAGAATAAAGGCAATTCGCAGAGAAATAGAGACACCGCACCCAACCAGTGCAACATATATAGTAATAAGCCCCGAAACAATAGCAAGGCTTGCAAAATACACAATCATATACAACATACCGGAAACCGAGGCAAAAGCCTTAATGCAAGCAGGCTTCATACAAAAAGCAGGAAGAGGATACATTGTCAACACTCCAGTAGTGGCAGATTACGTATCACAACTCAAAAGCATCGAAATAGGCAATGTGGAAATCGACGAAGAAGTAGGAAAATACCTCCTTTCAAGGTTCGGCATAGCGAACCTAGTAATATACAAAATAGATAGGAAAATAGGTTTAACTTGCATATACAGTATAGGACGCACCAAACTAACGGACAAAATAAGCAAAGACCCCGCGTTTGCACATAATCTATTCATGATAGGAACAAAAACCACATTAAGCGTGGATGGAATGGATCTTGTAGTCATTCCAGAGGGACAATACTTCTTCATCATCGAGATTTTGCCATCAGCCAATCCAGACAACATTATCAACGCATTCAGCAGAGTGAAACCACCCGAAAACACAGAGCAAATAAGAGACCTACTCCTATCACTATGAGTGATGACACATGTATATTCACCCTAAATCACTGGCAAAACCAATAAACAGGATATATCTAAACACAGCAAAACAGTTCGGAGCAAAAATAAGGATCACAACATACGGGAAAACCCAAGAAAGACTGGTAAAGGCAGTAGTAGAAATAGATGGAGATAGACAATTAATAAGATCCCTTAATAGACTGGGCATAAAAACAACAAAAAAACCCATACCAGCCCTATTCTCCATAAAGATCTTGGCAGAAATGGCATACAAGATGAGGAACCCTATTCCAATCGGGGTTGGAGAACACAAACAAATACTTCATGTCGACGCCTCATACCCAATAGCCACAACAAGAAGAGAATATGGAGCAACCATTCCAAGAAACCCAGTATTATGGGTCGACTATCGGGGAGATTCTCCCCCAACGAACTATAGGGAATGTACTGGGCTTCCAATTCCTTCAAGTCCAACAAAAAAGCATCAGATAGCAGAGAGAATAGCCAAGCTTCTAAAATCTAGAAAAGATACAGTTCTAGCATCCCTATCAAGCAAGGAATATATGGAGGACGAGGAGATGGCGATGGATGTTCTCAAGGATTTTAGATCGTGGAAAGTTCTTTCTGAGGAAGAGGAGTTTGGGAGGAAAAACTATATAGATTTTAGTGGACTTCCAAGATCTCTTCAGGTCGGTTCGCTGATCATCGCGTCTATGTTTGATGTCTGGTTGGTTGTAGATGTTCCTAGAGCATGGAAATGGGTCGAAGAGATCCTAAGGTATAGAGCGAACACTCTGGTTGTGTGTCCCAATGCCGCAGGCTTCAATTTCCCTAATATAATCATGGATGGAAAACTGATAAGGAAGATAAACTTTATGAATCACGTGGTGATCATCGAGGAGAACCTTACTCCATTCTGGGAGCTATAATGATAAGACTCATATTGGTATTCTTGGTAGTGGTTAACTTGTTATCAGGAACAGAAACATATACATTTGAGGAATTGGGGCTTGGAAATATCGCCGTGGATCCACTTTCATGCACAATAAAAACGGCGTACTTTAGCTCTAAGATAGAGGGAGAAGCAAGCATCAACGTAACTATATACCACAACGGTTCACTAATAATTACGGTAAAAATTAACAATGTCAAGGAAAAAATCAAGGACGAATCAGTAGTCATCAAGGTAAACCTAACCCAAAAAAACAAGCTGACAATAACAGCGACAAACTATGGAACAGACAAAGCAATAATATATAGCAACTCTACGATTAGTATATGTCAAGCTAAGGACAAAAATCCAGCAACCAGCGAATCAAATATATGGCTTAAGGCATCATTCATTATGAGTATCGCAATACCACCACTAGTCATTCTGATTATAAGGAGACGCTTTAGGTTCGAGGAAAAAGAAGCAAGTGAAATAGTGGTGGTATAATGTTCACAGATCTAATACCATGGAAGACCGAGGAAATGGAGAAAATAGCCAAAGTATTCCTCTGCGACAAAAAACTAATACTGATTAGGGCACCAGCGGGAATGGGAAAGACCAGCGTAGCGATTGCGTACCTAATCTATAATGCCATCATGGGGAGGAGAGGGGCAATATTTTTGAGGACTAGGAGGGAGATAGAGCATGCACTAAAAATAGCTAAGACTATTCGCACTAGGCTAAAAGCGGACTTGCTGATTATAGCGACCCCCAGCAAACAAAGGCTCTGTGTGATGAGTCCATCTGAGACAATACCAATAAAGTTTATGTGCCCAATAATTGAGTGTCCACGCATGAAGAGAAGAAAATATTCTGACATAGAGAAATATCTGCGAAAGAATGTACTCATAACTACGGA
This sequence comes from uncultured Nitrososphaerota archaeon, assembly GCA_964636085.1. Classification (GTDB taxonomy): domain Archaea; phylum Asgardarchaeota; class Njordarchaeia; order Njordarchaeales; family Panguiarchaeaceae; genus Panguiarchaeum. The sequence goes on along the minus strand of CAZWPQ010000035.1, from coordinate 12,600 downwards.
TGAGTATCTTAGGGTGTTGAGTATGGGGCGTAGATGCCCTTTCTGGATCATTAGGTCTCTTCTCCCAAAAGCAAATATTATCGTTGGTGTCCATGAATACTTTAAGGATGACTATCTCTTCTCCCTTCTCGGGGAGCTGGACGTATTGATTATTGATGAGGCCCACAATCTTCTCATGATGCACTATGAGTTCGATAGAGATAGGATAGAGAGGGGAAGAATTCTTGTCGAGGAGTTCTTGGAGAGGGGTGGAAGAAATATCGCTAGGCTAATCGTTGGGCTGTGGAGACAGGGGAATTATGATGATGCAGAGGCAGTTACTCAGTACCAACAATATATACAGACGAATGGGAAGGAAAAGAGGCTTAATGGAAAACTATTGAAGATCCCCACGCCAATAAGCATAATGAGGAAAAGATTGGAGAAATCTAGAAAGATAGTTTTAATGAGTTCAACACTATACCCATCACGATTCTTTGAAACAATATTCTCGAAAAACATAGAGCATAAAATAACGATCATAAAGGGCCTCATGCGGAACCCAAACAGAACAATAAGGATCCTAGATGCAGACATATCTACCTCTATTCGGGACAGAAACCCAGAGACATACAGAAAATATGCCGAGACAATAAGGACAATCAAGTCAAAGACAAAGCACAAGATAATAGTATTCGCACCAAGCTACGATGTAGCAAAAGGAATATCAAAATTCTTAAGAGCACCAATAACGGACAGCCCAAAGGGAGAAGAAATAATAATCACTGTATATCGGGGACGAATCGCAGAGGGAGTTGAAATCCCAGAAGATTATCGAGTAGCAATAATGGCGGGACTACCATACCCAAAGTTAACGAAGAGGGAATCAAAAATACTTGAGGCATATAGCGATGAATATGGCGTCGGTATAGAAGTGCTTAGAGAGGCATATATGAGGAGCAGTATGGTTTCAGCACTAATACAGGCAATGGGAAGAGTGGGAAGAAAAGATAGAGGATGGATATACATAATAGACAGAAGAGCAAAAACAATACTAGGTGGTTAATATGGATATCATTGGGTTCGTTGGAGGATGGATAATAAGGATGGCGCTTAGCTGGCCACTACTATTATTCGGGTGGATTATAGTATTAATACTCCAATATAGCTGGAGCGGCATGTATAAATTCTTATCTCTCCTGTTTTTCCCAGGTTTACTAGTTCATATGGCATCCCATTACTTGTTCGCCAAAATTTTTCGACTACGAGTATACGAAATATTACGGCTAGACATAGCATCAGAGGGATCATCCTCAGGCATTATTCTTAGTAGTGACATATACAAAAAGCAATCACACAAGATATACATTACATTGCTTAGCCCCATGATTGTGTCTTTATTATTCGTACTCGCGCTCCAGAAGTTGTTGATATATGTTTTGTATACCGCAAATATTAGGTTGGCCATACTTATTGCATGGCTAATTATAGGCATATTTACATTCGGCATGCCAAGCATGGAGGATCTCAAATTCATATTCATATTCCACATAATGAAAAACCCTGAAACAATAATAGGGCTCCTATGGGGCATCGTTGTTTATGCACTTGGATACATTAGTTATGGGCCCAACATAGCATCTCTTGGGCTACTAATATACATAATACTAATACTACTGGCATCCTTTATCCCTCATCATGAGGAACTCATGATAATCGAATAGGGAGGCATAATGGACGCTGAGGAACTGAGCAACATAATGCTATTCTTTACAATGTATGGTGAAGACCTGCCGAGTATCCTTAGGTCTCCATCAAAACTCAAACAACTCTATAGTGATCCGAGAGGAAAAATATGGATCGAGAGGGGGGTAGCGCTTGGAATACTCAGAATTTCTGGTGATGAAATAACTGTGGATTGGGATGGACTAAGAGAATTGAAGAAGAAAATAATTGGGGTGCTCGAAGAATGCTTGGAGCGCTTATGATAGTTATCATCATACTGCTATATATGCTATATAAGCTATGGCCAAATGAGCTCGCTGACAGGATAAAATATTTTACCTTTGCGGGTATAGACGATGAAGAACTAGCAAAATATATCTCCATTCCAAATATGGAAGAGAAAAATATAGACATAATCAGCCTGGAATGGAAAGGCTGGGCTCATTTATTCGAGAACAAAATGGACATAGTAATGAGGGTTATCGGAGGATACGGAGGATTGTTCGCTAAAGTATTAGAACTAGGAAAATTCTACTTCAGAGAACTTGTCATCCATAGAAACGCCAAAATCGTAAGAAATTGGATTAAGGATGCAATTTACATTGGCATTCTTAAAAAAGGAGAAGACCCGAACGGCGTAACACAATATTTCCTAGACAGGGATGGAATACAAAGACTGATCGATTTCTTAAGGGACGCCTTCGAAGAACTAATCGGATCCCATTAGGCCAACCTACTTTAGTTTCAACCTACTCTACTATTTTATAGAGGAGTAAATGAAAAGTAAAAATTATAGGTATCTTGCTGGTATCTAGGGGGGAATCAACGCATAATTTATGTATATTTTTACATTGCATGGTTAATATCAGAGCGAAACATATTAATCGGGGGGTAATATGACGTTTATATACGATTTCGATCAAGAATTTGAACTCGTATCAGAAGAATTACTAGAAAAGTCTCTGTCTCTTGCCGAAAAGTTTGTGAAGGACTTTAGGGATCTCCCAATAGGTAAAAAACTAAGACTAGAACATAACATAAAGAAGGCTAGCGACCTAATAATTGTCGGCCTAGCAATCAAGTTCGCCAAAGCGGATCTAAAGAAATACGGCAAAAGCTTTAGAATACATAACACGCAAAAAGGATGGATCATAGAAATAACACCCCGAACCAGAACTAATAACATTTTAGAGAGAACAGAAGACATAATGCATGTACTTCAGGAGATCGCAAAAGCATGGACGAGAATCAGGACAAAAGTGGGAGAGTGGATAGAAATGTATGTGGATATAGCGCCTAGATATGTTATAGATAGATTTCTCAGAATCTTCGAGCACTTGGACCTATTAATCGTAATGTTGAAAAAGATAAGTAAGATAAAGTGATTACTCTCTTTTCCTCATAAGAAACAAATAGGTACTAGCCCCCAGTATCCCAGCCACAATTATTGGTAGCCAGATTGGAATTTCTTTTCCTGGTGGTGGGATATTTAGCGTCTTTGATATTTCGGCAGTATGTCCGTAGGGGTCTAAGGCCAGTATTTTGGCTATGATCTCTCCTTCGATGTTTATGGTTATGCACCAAAATATCGTGTTGTTTCTTATTGTTCTGTTCTCTACTTTGTATATCTTTATTTCCTCGCCTTGCTGAATTATGATTTTTATCGAGATGTTTTCTGGGCTCCAATCGCATTCATATTTCGTGGTTCCATTTATTTTTAAGGCACCACCAGTTACTATGAATTCTGCATATAGAATTATTTTTGTTGCTTCCACATAGAATATGAATGTTCGTGATACTCTACCTCCTTTTGCATCCACAACCTCGACAATTATAGCGTGTTGCCCAATTTCTGTAGATATACTAATCTTATGTTCTATGTCTAGCCTGATCTCTGAAGAGTATGCTAATTCGTTTCTCAGGATGGTCTCGTCTAATTTTATGGTATAGTTGATTAGTCCATCTTTATCAGTAATGTTGACGATTATGTGTATGTATTCTCCCTGTTTTATGCTAGAGTTATATGATGCCTCGATTATTGTTGCGGATATGGGGATAATATATCTCTCAGTCGTATTCTTGTAGTTAGGGTTTCCGTAGAATGTAATATTCAGGGCTAGCCACCATGAGCCATTTGAGAAAAAGTTGATTGCATCAAAAATATCCACAATTACCGTTATATCCATCAAGTCATTTAACCTTTTGTCAAAAAGTATGGATCCCGACTCAATCCTAACGGATCCATATTCGATGCTATCCCCATCATCATCCACAATATCAATTTCTATGGTGGCATTATACGTATTTGTATCTGCATCAACATCAAATACAACGGATTCGGGAACTATCTCCAGCACAAATGTTTTCTCCAGCCTCTTGTAGCTAGGATCCTCAAAAATAAACACCAATCCATATTGCCCCACACTCCAAGAGGCATGCAGCGTAAACCAAGTATATCCAGTCCCATTTGTCTGTATTGTGGTTAAATACTCAAGCCCAGATGTTTTATTTAGATATACATCTATGTAGGCATATTTTATTGGCCTACTATCATTCAAATCCACCAACTGAACCCTAACAATGACACTATCCGAGTAAGAAACAGTAATGTTGTTCCCAATAATCTCGGCATATCTTGGATATATTATTAGGTAATAGTACCCACTATCGGGCAGATATGCGATATTTCCAGCATGATCCTCAGCAACAAAATAGTATCTGTAGTATCCGTAATCTACAAAACTTATCTCGATTTCCCAAAGCTTGGATGTAGAGTTATACGAGAGCATGTATGATACTGGATCTCCCCAAGTTCTGTTGTCAGGACTATATTGTAGAATTATGTATGCTCCATATACCCCACTTGCGTTCATGTCCTCGGTAACATTTACTCGAAACTTAACGGGTCGGAGAGTTAGACTATTATTGGCCTTTTCAATAGTTTCTATACTTGGTGGCGTAAAATCGGAATAGGTAAAGTTGTACCATTCACTATGTGCGGAGGAGGACTCTGAATAGTTATAGGCCTGTATCCTGTAAACCACTGTAGTTCCATACTGGTTTGGTGGCAAGGTATAGTAATATGTGTTGCCGACCTGTTGTGTCATTTTGACAAGATTATATACGGATCCATAGGTATAGTTTATGTAGACTTCGTCGGCACCATAGACCTCTGCATAAATGGATACACCATCGCTATACTCCGGATACTCGGGCTCGTGATAAACATTCCGGATGATTATAGATCTATAATTTAGTATATGCATCCTTATTTTTCTATTGTTGGGGCGGTTTATTCTAGATGATGGATTCGAATAATGTGTCATGATTTTTGGTGCTACACCATCGCTAGGTACATGATTATGCTTTACTTTTGTGTACACACTTGAAGCTGTGCTGGGCTTTGAAGGAATAAAAAGCAGTACTATTATCAATAACAATATTGCATTCTTCAAAGTTCATCACCCCCACTCTCAGCTCCTCTTTCCAGAGTTCCTTCAACCTCGCCAGTAATTCTTCGATATAGTTCGCTTACCTTTAGCCTTAACCCTGCGGCAATAATATATGCGAATTTGGAGGCTGTTATTATAGGTATAAAGATGAATATAGAATACCAAAGCAAGCCAACGTATCCAGCAAAACTCATTCCTATGCCCGCTGGTGGAGCTAATCTACCTTGGAATGTAAAGGGGTTCTCCAAGAACATAAATCCCGCACTAAGACTGATTAGGGTTATGGTCCATCCAATAACGCATTTCGCAAGATCTCGAAGTATTAGGTTTCTCTCTCCAGGAGCAACCATATATGCTAGGGATGCTGTGAGGAACAGTATGGCTCCGAGGAAATATGCAGCATATCCAAACAATAGCCCCATTATTCCTACGCAAATAAACAATCCGAGTAGCTCTAATACTCCCTGTCTTTGTTCGTGTACTGAGAATAATATTATGGATGTACCCAGCCCCATCAACACCAAATCGGTATTAACATAGCTAAGTAATCCAGAGATGTCCATCAGAGCGACTAGGAGTATCATGTATCCTAGCGATATAAACCCATTCTCCACACTTCGTGCCAAGACAAGTATTGCCAATAATATTAGCCCGTACGCAATTGCCTTGGGGATTATATTTATGTTTGATTTTATCTCGGGAGGCTTTACAGTCACATAATATACCCGTGTTAATGGATAGTACCCCTGTTTCTGGGCCCTAATTATCATTGTTCCGTTTTTCTCTGGAAAGTCAGCGGATATGTTCCCAACATATATGCCGCCGCCAACGCCGTCTAGATTAAATTCTCTTCCCTGGAGTTTTACCTTTACTTCTGCCCCAAGTATTGGTTGTCCCCATCTGTCCGTTAACTGTAGTGTTAGCTGTGTTTTCTGCCCCGCAATGATTTCTCCTCCATAATATATCTCGCCAATATACATACACTTCAGCACGATTAGGCTAAAGTTGTACTTGAATTTTATATAGGGGTCCCGCGTGGAGGTTATGGTTGCGTTGTATGTGCCATTATCCAGATCCCTTGTGTCAAATATTATCCCGTAGCACCCTGATGCCTCGGAGAATATGGCGGTAATATTCCCAACACTTAGCATTGTTAGTGCATTGTCTATCTCTTCACCGTAAACATTAACCAGTCTTAGACTTATGTTTATTTTGTCCCCTAGGCTAACGGTTGTAGCATTTATGTTTATCTCCAACGGTATCATAATTTTTTCAAGACTCTGTAGTGTAAGGAGTGCATAGAGAACATCCCCTAGACCCCCAGTGTTTGCAGTAATAACACTATATAGTGCGGCAAATGGCATATTTCCATTATCAAGGTTGCCAAGCATTCTTAGAGAGTCTACTGCATAGAATGTATAGTCGATTCGGGAGTTTCCTACGCTATACTCGCTGTCTCTAAAACCTCCATCACTATTCTGGGTTCTGATAATAAATCTGGATACTTTATTCCCATTGATCGCATCGAGATGCCCCAGAGTGCTCATGATTTTTATTCCAGCCCACGTCGATATTATGTTTGGGTACTCATCATAGGGTGTGTTGAGAAAACCAACATCGATATAGTTTACCCCCTCCGGTGGATTACTAGTTAAGTAGTATACGACACTATCTACATCCACAACATCAAGGAAATTAAGGTTGAATAGTATGTCTATTGCTAGGGCCATTGTAACCGTTGTTTCCCAAGGAATGCTTAGGGCATAGTTTTTTATTGCCTCTACATCAATTAGGTCTAGACGGCCCAAATATTTTAGAGCTCGCACCCCATACCAAGTACTGATAATGTCTGCATCCTCTGGATAAAGCACATTGCCAAAACCATAACCAACATAACAATCTAGGATAAAATCTAGTGCATCTTCTATAGATATTTTGCCTAATTCTCCAAGCCACCCAAGCACAAATATAGCCATGGAGGTATAGTTTAGATAGCTAATTTGCCCGGGTGGTCCAAAGCCTCCATCTACATGCTGGCAACTCGCGATATATTCCACGGCATTTGTTATGTTCCACGCTTCATGATTTAGCGTGCTTAGATATTGTTGGTTGCTTGCAATATTTTCGTTTTGCCACAATTTTTTATTCTGTCTGGATATATGGCTAATTGGTGAATTACATATACTTAGGAATAAAGAACAAACTATAACCATTACGAATATGAGGTGTCTCATCACAATCTCCTTGCGATTTTTTTCTTTATCTCTGAGGCAATAATAATAATCACAGAAAGGAGGATCATAGCTATAGCCACCCATCTCCATCGCTCAAGAACACGCATACTTGTTGCTAATTCAGAGCGCTTTATTGCACTTATCGTTATTGCGTAGAGGGTTTTTGTTGCTTCCTCAGCTAGGTATTCCACATGGCTAAGGAGTAATGCGGTATCGTTTTTGTCTATAGCCTCAATTATTGATTTATATTTCTGCTCTGTGCATCTCATAAGACTATCAACAGTTTTTGTTATATTATCTGCCTCCTTTAGTTCTAGGGTGCTAGATTTCTCCAGAATGCCAGTAAAAATGTCTTCAGACCACATATCAAGAAATTCCTCGTATATGCAATAGTAGTCTATCGATATGTTGTTAGTTAAGCTGAATGGATCAGCACAGTCCCCGATCCAGTGGCTAAGTACCCCGAACCTCATGCTTATTAGCGTCCAATTGTTTTTGTTCATAGCGTCTATCAGTGCATCATAGCTATACTTAACATTATCCAAAAGGTTTTTTGATGTATGGCTCTGTGTATTATTCCAACTGGCTGGCTCTTCTGCATATTTCATTATTGTATATTTATTACTAAGCAATCTAGATCTTATAGCATCATCTGGAACCAATTGTGCCACGGTTAATGCAAGCCCAGACCTCCAATTAGTGCTTTCCTTTTGTATTTCAGGGCATCTTATCCTCTTGGTTGAAACAACAAACGTTAAAAGTAGAAATATAGTTAGTAGTGATGCTATTTTCATGATTTCCCTCCTTTCGCAATTTTTAGGTCATTTAGGATTTCTTGGAATATTGTTGTGTCCTCCACCGGTATTGTCGCAAACATATTTATGGCTGGCGGAGATATCTTGATGTATTGTATTATGTATTCTTTCTTATTGATGGCTGTGGATAAAAATCGGATCAAAGCGTTAAGTGAATCTTCATTGTCGATGGCCAATCCGGGTGAGAAGTCATTGAATTTATCGTACCGTAGGCCAACTATTTTAAATAGCCTATTGTAGAAGAATCGTATAGGGCTCTCAACGAGCCTCTTCCAGTCTTCTTCGCTACAATTAACAACTATAGTAATTATAGCATTATCTTTTAGGACACCAAAAAATGTGGAAACTAGTTCCATATTCTACACCTTTTATATCTTCTACAGATAAATAAATATAAAAGATATAAGATATTTTATGTCTCGGGGTGGTCATTTTTGAGATTGTTGGTGCTGTTTATTCTAATCTTGGTTCATATCCAGTTTGTGTATTTCTCATACCACGGCCCCCATGCGGATATGCAAGAGAGGAAAGGCAGATACATATTTTCGAGTGTACAGAAGGAAAAGCAACCAGTAGGAGTATATAGAGCACAACAAAGAATTAAACAGTATAGGCCTAGGAAAATAATAAAAATGAGGACGCAGGCTGCTCCAACGATTTCGTACGCTACGGTGGAGTTTGTTGAGGGGGATACAGATCCATACATATTGGATAGAGTGCTATACACGAATGGTAAGGACTTACTGTTTCACATAATCGTAAGCGATGTGGATGGAGGCCTAGACTACGTAAACCTGACGGTTAATGGATTCCTATGGATAAGTTTCGTGTATACTGGGACGGGCTGGGATGCAGATGTATACATGTGGATTCCAAATACGCTTATTGTCGCAGGGTGGGACGATAATTCGTCGGCTACATACTTTAATGCGAGTTTTACTCTAAGGCCTCTTAAAGGAACAGACGCAGAGATTGAACAGGGAGTATATAGCATAAATATAACAGCAATGAACATAAATGGCGAAAACACTACTAGCTCCCTGCAGAATGTGGACTCCATATGCTTTGACTATGAAGCCCCTGATACTATTAGTATTAAAGAATATCTTCCCATAAATACTCTCGATAACTCCACTAAAGACCCCATAGATCCAACGGATAGAGTAATGATAGTATTAGGAATCGATGATAATTTCAGGGTTAAGCATGTTTATGTAAACTATTCGCGGGATTATGAACACTTTTACATAGTGGATGCATGGTATAATGGGACGGAATATTGGTACGAGAAGTGGGTAGCAGACATGCCTCCCCTCCCTCCTGGACAAGTTATTTATGAAGTCACGGCAATTGATGCCGCTGGAAACGAATATAGTCGAGGATTTGTCTACTATGTTAGAGACCCATACAGCCCTATACTTCAGAATATTACTATAATATCCAAACATGGTTTTTATGCAGACGAGCCTATAGATATAAGTGTGCTGGTAGTTGAAAACGCTAACAGTAGCATAAAGAAAGTAAACTGCACTCTATATCAAAGCCAGGATAACTTGACATGGGAATTATTGACGACGGCAAACTTTGAGTTCTCCAAGCTCGTGGAGGGAATATGTATATACCAGAATGTGAGTGGGGAACTTGAAGTATGGAATAATGCTTCAGAGTGGAATCTAACCATTAATATTGGGTATTATACATATCTAAAGATAGTGATAGGAATATATGACGCGGGAGACAATACTATAACTACTACGAGATATCTACTTATCGAGAAGAGACATGTCCTGATATGCTGTTCAAATATAACGACGAGATATGGAGATGATACCAACATAAGCTTCTCTATCACGGACCAGATAAATGGCTCCACAGTATCGTTATACTTCGAGCTCTACATTAATGATGAATTGGCATGCTATGGATACTCAAACGCGACTGGGCCAACCACAATAACAATGTCGTTTACAGAGATAGGGACATTTACAATATTGATATATGTTCCAGAAAACCAAAAATATATGGCGGCGGAGAAAACCATATATGTGACTGTGTTAAAGGAAATACTATCACCAACATTCGACATAGATGCACTACAAGTAGATACTTTTAGATTCTACTCCGAAGTGCGAGATGACGAAGGCAACTTCGTATATGGATGCGAGTTATGGATATTCATAAACATATCTGGGAGATGGTACCTAGTTACTAGTGAGATTCGAGAAAATCCATACGAGGCATACTTGAAACCACCAGTTGAGCTAGAGAACGGAAAATACGAACTATGGGTATGCATCTACGGAGGGAAATACTATAAAAACTACAACACCACTCTAATGTTGTGTGTTAGAAAAACAATATACAATAAGATATACCTATCATCGAACATAACGCTAGGCCAAACAATCGTTGGGGAGTACACGGTTTCGGATCCAGACGGAATAGTAAATTGTAGTGTGGAGATATATGATCCATATGGAAGAAAGTACGAACTATACTACAATATTTGTTGGATCAACAACACGGTCGTGGCCATAAAATTTGAATTCGAACTCAGTGTCCATTATTACCCAGGTACATGGTGGATGTGGATACGGGTTACCGATGGATCTGGATCCACAACAATAAACAAGGAAAAAATAAATGTGAGTGATGTTTCCTTGGTGATAGTTGTTATTTCGCCGGAGAACCAGACGGCGTATAATAGTAAAACAATCGATTTCTTGGTTGAGGTATATTATGGGGTTAGACCCGCAACGGGTGAGGATGTTATTGTTAGTGTAATCGTGCTCGATATGGGGATCAGTACGACGCTTTCCTATGAGAATGAGTGTTTCTGCGGCACTATGGTTTTGAGTGATGGCAACCATACGATTGTTATCAAAGCTAATGATGAGAGAAGAGTATCTAAGGTACTTATAATCGTAACAATACAAGCAGGGAAGAAGCTGGTTTCCCCAACAACAATAATGCCTATTGGCATTGGAATCGGACTAATAACCTCGGGTGTCATAATCAAGAAAAAGAAAAAGGCTGGAAGATCCTAAATTTTATATGCCCCCAGATCACTCCTTCCCTCAGATGTTTCCCTTCTTCTATGTTTTTTCTTTTTCTTCAACGATAATGCCGCCAAAAATATTACTGGCACTAATGCTAGCAACACATACGGCATTAGTTGCATCTTCTCTAGTGTTACTATCAGCACCACCGTCCTTGTATTTCCAGCTTTGTCTGTCGCTCTTATCCATATCTTGTTTTCTCCCTCATGTAGGCTTACTGTGTATTCATTTCCCTTTAATTCGGTCCATTTCCCATTGGCCTTCATTAGGACTGTATCGAGGTTGGCATCGAAGACATATAGCCTTATTGTTATAGTTTCCTCCGTCACCACGCTGTTGTTTTCTGGCTCTATTATCGTTATTGTTGGGGGCGTAGTATCAATGGTGAATATAACGCTGTCCTTGGCGATGTTCCCAGCTATATCATATACCTTTACTTCCACAATATGTCTTCCATCCTCCAACTCCAATATATAGCTCGTGTTGCCCCCCACATCGATCCATTCGCCATAATCAACTCTTATCCCTATGTGTTCTAGGTTCTCTTCCTCATATGACCATGTCACAGCTATTGTTGAAATATTCAAGTACAGTCCATCATATGGATAGGTTATCACTACAGTTGGTTCAAGTGTATCCACAATTAATGTTTTTGTGACTTCAGCATAATTCCCAGCTATATCATACGCCCTAGCACATATAATATATACACCATCGCTCCCCACGCTAAGAACATGCTTTGTGTCATTCCCTATATATACACATTGCCCATTCACGTAAAGCTCAACATACATAACCTGAAAATTATCTATAACTCTCCACTCCACGTATATATCATGACTGGTTACAATAGACTCAGAAGGCTCTAATAAAGTCACAATTGGAGGCGATATGTCCACGGTTAGTTGAACACTAGCCACATAAC
>CAZWPQ010000035.1:0-401 GCA_964636085.1 uncultured Nitrososphaerota archaeon | reverse complement strand
TTACAGATATGACATGATTTCCTTCCTCCAAGCTGGCTATGTAGCTCGTATTTAAACCAATATTGATCCACACCATATCATCAATACATACTTCATAGTGACCAATACCATTGTTGTCGCTTCCAATCCAAGAAATAGTAACATTAGTAGTGTTAAAATATGAGCCATTAGCAGGATTAATAATAGTAACAGTTGGATCGGTAAGATCAATAGTAAATATAATACAATCAACACCGATGTTTCCAGCAAGATCTAAAGCACGGACATAAACAGTATGGTTGCCCTCATAAAGATCAACAAATCTATAGCTCGTAGAGTTACCGACGTCAATCCAAGCACCACTATCAATGCGGATTTCAAAGTGATCTATATCAAAGTTTTCAGAAACATTCCAATAAACG
>CAZWPQ010000034.1:0-21990 GCA_964636085.1 uncultured Nitrososphaerota archaeon | reverse complement strand
CAAATAGTAATGAATCCCCGTAGATTTTAATGAAAAAAATTAATGATTCTATATCCCTAGTTGTTACTTCTATATTAGTTTCAAGTCTTCCAAAAAGAGCATGATCTATATATACCTTTTTTCCTGGACCGTCTATATAAATTTCATTTACCATTCCATCACACATTAATGGAAATATCTTCTCCAATCTGAATAACTTAAACAGGAGAAACATAGATATAAGCTCGTACACATCATGCGTAAACTTTGTAACTATAGGGTTTAATAATCTCTTAAGAACAACACTCCCTTCTATAATCTCCGTCGCTTCTTTTAATAATATGCTGAACCTCAATATTCGGCTGTTCTCATACTTTGATAAAGATTTAACAACTTGAGGAAATAATGCATTAATAGCGTCCTTAAAGTTTTCATCAACCTTATATTTATATACCCCTCGATGTACCTCATATACGAATGGTTTGAAAGAATACACATATGATTTCCTCATAACGGTCACTCTATGTGTGTGAAGACATAAAGATGATACTGAAGAATTGATCATTATCATCAAAATATATGTAAGTCCGCATACCTTTGGAGTCTCTTGTATTTCCTAAGGATGGTAAATTTGCATACACCTGAATATCGTTCGATATCACTGGCCGAGATTTTGGGTCCTCCCTTCTCACGATACTTTCGGAGAAACGCATATAGTAATGCGGCGGCCAACACTTTTCTTGGTGGCCCTATGAGATAATCGGCGGGTATCTTCGATAGACATTCTGAGAGGCTGTCAATTATTTTTAGCTTCAGGTCTATTATGTTGTAGGAAATTGAGGAACTAACACCAAACTTTTTTTTGATAAATTTTTTATCACTGAACATTCTCTCTAAAATCATCACGATATTTCTTTTTATCTCACCTAATGAGTCATTTGATTTGAACGCATTCTCCCTAAGATACGATACCACTCTAAGCACTTTTCCATGAGTTATTCTGTGATTCAATGTTTTCCTTGCTACCTTTATCAATTTGAGTAATGAAATCTCTGTTATTCCATATTCTTGGAGTTTAAGCCAAAAACAGGCTAAGGATAAATCATATAAACGAACTCTTAGTTTACTCTTAGCATCCATTATGTAGAGAACGCAATCTATTGTTGTCTTCACTACATCATGTTGGATATCATCGGGAATTACTAGCGTCTCATCAATATACCTAATAAGCTTGTAAAGGAACTTTCTAATTCTATGTGACCATAGACGAATCAGAGGTGGTTTTTCATATACCATCAGACTATATTCATCTCCTTTAGATGTTGACTCAATCTTCGTTTTTTCGTTTTTTTGACTCATAACCAGATCACTTTTTATTTTTCCTATACTATTCGTTTTATAGTAGTATTTAAGGAAACATAAAAATTTTAAATGCCAGAAAAAACCACACAGAACTACTAATATGTATATGTGGATAACATCATAGTAATTTGTACCTTTATATTCTCTCCATGTAATAAAAAGTACCGACAGTATAAAAAATGGCCAAGGCGCAGAGACATGGTTTTAGCCGACATTTATAGAAGCACTATAGATACAGTCTTCTACATGGAATATCTTATATCAGAAATGGACTCAATATACTACAATTTAAAATTCTTTAGAAGCAATCATCTGGCCATCTACTGGAAATTAGATGAATTACTATCTAGGCTATATGAGATTATAATTAATGTCTATGAAAATATTGCCAATGCATTTGTAATAGCTAGACTAAGCTATTGCGACAACCATCAAATTGCCCATTCAGAAGACCAAAGAGGAACTATTCTCATTGATAAGGCCCCCAATGATAGAACAATACTTCTCCTAAACAATGTTGAAAAGCGAATAGAAAGCATAAAGCGAAGGATTCTAGAACTTAGAAAAAATTATAATTATGTATCTTCTTGTGGAATCCTTGATGCACTTGAGAACGGCGAATTCATACTTGGAATAATCAAGACACCAAAATTCGAGATAATAGTCACAACAATACGGCTCTTTATCCGTCATAAAAATAGTGCCAACTTTATCTTTTATTATAGGAGCGATATAGCGAGTATAAAATCATGCAAATCTCTCCTATTTCGAGGCCTAATTATGCAATTAAGAGATGGATTAAAAATTAAATTACCTACCAACGAAAAGAATGGAGCTCAAATCCTAAAAAAAATTAAAAGAATGCTAAGAACCGACACAAAGAGCATCATGTCTGCAATAGAGAAAATTGATCAAGAAAGATCGCTAATAAGACCCAATATAAGAACACTAAAAATAGAGATACTGAAGGCAATTGTATCCATAAAATCTAACCAATCGTACCTACAATCTCTTCGCTAAGACGAAGATTTTATTAAAAAAGGCTAAGTTGATAACATACAGGATAGATCAACATCTATTAGATATCATCTATTTCCACTGGGTTATATTCTTACAAAAGCGAGACGCCCTAAAAAGACAATCATAACCTCACGATATAAAAATGGCACGGGAGTTTCCGAGTTCGGAATGGGTTCGGGCGTAGCCCGCGCCCTATGGCCGTCCACCCCAAAGGGCGGACAGCACCGTCCTTTCGCCTGGGGTCTCCCACCAGACTACTCGGATCGGCGTGGCGCGGCTTAGCTTTCGGCCCCCGTGCCATTGCTATGTCCAAAATAATACTATATCCTAATGCCTATAAAAAGATTTTGCCAATAGGAAATTATGAACCAATGAACTTCTATATGTTTTTGGTGCGCCGGGCGGGATTCGAACCCGCGTCACCAGCTTGGGAGGCTGGCATCCTACCTCTAGACCACCGGCGCAAGTATTGTACACCTAGGCAAAAGTGGGCCGGGGCGGATTTGAACCGCCGACCTCCCCGTCGTAAGCGGGACGCCATAGCCACTAGGCCACCGGCCCAGTATAATTTTACATGATACCTCATTTTTTGCCATTTCTATAGTATCAAAAAATTTTAATATTTTTTTATTATCTAACGTTTAATGAGTATGCTTCATGGTGGTTTAGATGACTCATGGCTCCCTGGACAAAGCAGGAAAAGTTAGGCGTGCTACTCTAGAAGCATTAAGAATGCTAGGAATTACGCCCAAGGAGAGACACACTCCCATACCAAGACTAGCTAAACGCGAAGCTTATTGGAAGAGATTTGTGAAAGGATATAGAATCGGTCAACCTCCTCGTAGACGAAGATTATGAGCTGTTATTATAGTACCCTCAGCTATAGCCCCCTCAACTGTTGAATCATCTTAAATTCTTCTATCTTCTTTAGCACACGGCCATGCTTACTGCCCCTGCATATGGATATTATGGCATCTTTGGCAGCTTGAACATTCGTATATTTGCCGAGTATCGCGACTTTTTTACCTCTAATTGAAATATTGACATTAAGTTCATCTTCGATAATTCTTTTAATCCTTCCCCCCCTACCTATTATCCTTGACTTAATCCTTCTTAGATCCTTCTTTCCCCTAGCATAATCATCTATATTTATTATTTCCAGTATATAATCCGCTTTTTCTAGAGCATCTAGCGCATATGTGGATGGTATCCCGTTGGCAATCGCCTCTATTATCATCTTGGCTTTTAAAACATTATCTATGTTTTCCCTACTGGACAATATCAAAACTTCTCCCTTCCCCCGTTTAACTTTAACCCTTACTTTCAACGCAGACTCAATCCTTCTAATCACTGAATGTTTTGTTCCTATTACAGCACCAATGCGATCTTCATCTACATTAACCACAACTGCTATGCTCTTCTTATCGATGCCCTCCTTATTCCCCGCCGTTAACATTTGCATCTCCATGTGTCACTCAGATGCCTAAGATTTTGCCGTTTCCAGCGATTTTATTATATTCCTAAATAACAATAAAAGACTTCGTTTAGCCTTTCTTTCTACCTCTCCACCCAAATCTGCAACCCTTAGCACATCTAGAAGTCTCTCTATGTGTGTAATATACCTGTTAACATTGGGATTTGAGGATCCCAGTAAATATGTTTTTATGTGCTCCAAGTTTTCAACAAGTCCTTCCCTATCGCCAGCACTTATGTTTTTTCGGGCTTCTAAAATATAATGCCTTACTTTATCGATTATATCCTCCCTCGCACCAGCACTACCTGCCATAGTATCAAAGATTTCTCTAAGTATCTTTAAAAGACTTCTTGGATCAATATCCACGCTATTTGGATAAATGCAGCCTATCGATAATCCATGGTAACTCATTAATATGCTATTCATTGCCCCCATCTTGAATTTTAGCTGAATTATAGGTATATCATCGCACGCTATGTTTAGATTATATCTTGCTTGAAGAGACATTAAGAAGTTCATATCTAGCTGATATTGTATCCATGTTCTCACAGACGGTAACAATTGGAGGAAACTTTTAAGGTTAGTATCCCCAATATAACATATCTCTAGACCATCTTTATCAGAGACATATACAGCATGTGCACCCAATTTTATTAACTCTGAGACTATCTGCCTAATTCTCTCCGATATCACCATAACTCTACACGACGTAGCCTTAATGAAAAAAGCTAAACACAAACATATGTTAAAAGATCGAAAAACTAAGGCAACTCCCTTATCATCGAATTAAGAATTTCAATAAATCTTTCCTTGGCGTCAGGAGATATAGCCACAAGTGGATACGATGGAAATCCCGTCAACTCCTCTATCGCTGAAGGGGGCAATCTATCAGGAAGATCCTGTTTATTAGCTATCAACGTAAATCTTGAATACGGAGTTATCTTCATCAGATATGGCAATATTTCCTTCTGAAGCCTAATAACGTCCTCTTCACTCGAATCGGTGACGAGAACCACAAAGTCCGACCCTTCTGTGGTAACCATCCAAGTTCGCCAGTATTCTGGCTGGCCAGCAACAGTGAATAGGGTTACTTTAAACGGTTCAATGCCCTCTATATGAAGCTCCTCCACGTCGGCTAGTATCGTAGGAATATGCTTACTAACTGTGATTCCCTTCGCAACAAGCTTAACTATTGTCGTCTTACCTACCCCCCCGTACCCAGTCAAGGTACACTTAACTGGAATCATCTTTATTGCATCTTCCACGCATTGTTCAAATTTTTCAACACTCTCATTAGACACACTTTCTTTAGTGGCGTCACCAAAAATATCCACTGCATCCTCCATGAGTCTTCTTAATACTTTTTCCAGTTCCTCCGCACTATTTACCCTATCAGCCAATATCGACAACATAAAGTTAGATGTTATCATAAGCGAAATTCTATACTGGCCCATTTCCAGCGAATCAACCTCCTTTATGAAGTGTTCCTTCATACCTAGCAATATCCTATTAAGGAGAGGAAAGTTCGGGGTAAAATTGGCATAAGTGTTATAGAATATTTCATTACCATAGGCATCAAATAAGGCTACGGCCCTAATAACCATGATGCCACACCAACTAATAGCGTGTCTATAGTTCAATTGCTACATATATGATACTACCTACTGTCATTATAAGTTACATAAAAATTACTTAATAAGACCAAAAAATAGTGATTTACTAGAAGTAACGGTGTTTGGAAATGTCTATGACGTTTAACCAAATAAAACACCGCGTAATCACGATTCTAGAAATCGTTAAGAAACGCCATCCATCCCAACATGCGAGGGATGAAACATCTATAAGTAGGCTCGCTGGAATAGTCGATCATATGATAGAATCTAATTTTCCAGAAGACAACATTGGTGAGATACTGGACCTAATAAAAACTACTAGCGTTGAGCTTTTCAATCAAGTATTGCTTAGATCCAAAAATTCTACAAAATGCAGGCAGATTCACAGTAAGTACATTTGGAGGCAAAAACTTAAAAGAGCTAGAATGCAAAGATAAAAAGGGACTATACTCGCGAAATTACATATCTGGTTCCTTCGAGTGTATCCTCGAGAATTATGCCCACATCTTTAAGTCTTGATCTTATCTCATCTGCTAGGTCATAGATTTTTCTTCTCCTAAGCTCCTCACGCACCTTTATTATAATTTCTATGAGATCTTTCTCTATTCCCATCCCCGGCGGTGTGTAGCCTGGAGGGAGAATCAATCCTATTGGTTTCTTACGCTTCTTTTTTTCCTTGATCCTATCCTCAATTGTCTGTTTTAGTATGCCCAGTATATTGCCAAGTTCACGCATGAGACCTGCAATCGCCACTAGCTCTCCTCGCTCCATTTCATTATGCGTTGCTATAACCTTTCTTGCTATATCTCTAAGAATCCTTAATGCCTCTACTGTGTTTAGATTATCAGAGAGCGCCTCTAAGAATTTTCTCTTGGTTTCATCTATATATGATTTTATATCCTCGCGTATATCGCCTTCATACGCTGTGCCTCCTAAATATTCAGCTAAGAAGAGGCCTCTATATATTTCGTCTAACATTTTCTCAGCTTCATCAAGCTTCGACCAGCTAAACGCTAGTTGTTTTCTATAGTGGACACTAATTAGAAACACCCTTATTGTCTCACCATCATATTTCTCAAGAGCCTGCTTAACCGATACTATATTACCGAGACTTTTAGCCATTTTTTCTTCTCCGATTGTTAGCAAGCCTACATGAAACCATATCCTAGAAAATGTTTTCCCTGTGAGGGCCTCACTTTGTGCTATTTCGTTTTCATGATGAGGGAATATTAAATCTTCTCCTCCGCCATGAATATCTATTGTCTCTCCTAGATGTTTTAAAACCATCGCCGAGCATTCTATGTGCCAACCGGGCCTCCCTTTACCCCACGGGCTATCCCAATACGGCTCCCCCGGTTTTGACTTTTTCCATAAAGCAAAATCAAGTGGATGCTCTTTATATGGACTAGGCTCTACTCTCGCTCCAGCACGCATCTCATCGAGACTTCTTTTCGATAATTTACCATAATCCCTAAATTTCCTCACTCTGAAATATACACCATCAGGAGTCTCATATGCATAGCCTTTCTCAACGAGACCCTTAACAAACTCAATTATCTCGGGTATATGAGCGGATGCACGAGGTTCGATATTTGGCGGAGTTACATCTAGCTCTCTCATAGCATCATGAAATTCATAGGAATATCTTTCCGCTATCTCAAAAGGCGATACACCCTCGCTATTAGCCCTTCTAATTATCTTGTCATCTACATCCGTAATATTTCTTACATACTTTACATTATATCCTAGATACTTCAGCAGTCTTATCAAAACATCGAATATAACATACGCTCTCGCATGACCCAGATGGGGCACATCATATACTGTAGGACCACAGAAATATGCCCTTACAAACCTATTAGTCAACTCTATTTTTTCACCACGGAGTGTATCAGAAATTTTTACCCTGATAGACATTCCAAAAGGCATCACCTAAGTTCAAACTAACTTTAATGAGACCTTAATAAAAAGATATATATGAGCGTTACCTACACGAGTAAAGGAAAATAACTACACAAATGGGCCGGGCGGGATTTGAACCCGCGACCGTCCGGTTAAGAGCCGGACGCTCTACCCAGGCTGAGCTACCGGCCCAAACTCTGGGGCAAGTCCGTTTTTCAGCAAGACATGCATTCATCACAGTGCTCAGTTGGTTGAACCTTCATCATTCAAAATGCCGGGGGCGGGACTCGAACCCGCGAGGCGAAAACGCCATCGGCTTTCTACAATGGCCGCTCGTCTAGCAGGCCGACGCCGTACCAGCTCGGCAACCCCGGCACTTGGCCTATCATAACAATATTACTTAACAAAAAACCCTATATAAATTTTTAGAAAAAATGGTTTTAGCTTCCATGGTTTCATGTTCGTTGGTAGATAAATCTTTCGAAATCTTTCACTGTTGGAGGTTCTTCCTTTAGTTTCTTCCTTCTCCTTATATTACGTATCAAATCAGCCTGCATTGAATCAGGCACACGCCACCATGTCTCGAATTGGTATCCAAAGAACGCCCTTCCACTTGTTATAGACCTTAATCTTTCGGCTAAATCAAGTGTTTCGGGTACGGGTACATGAGCTATTATATGTACATCTTCGCCCTCTATTGTTGATTCATATATCCTGCCCCTTCTTTGTGATAGCAGAGTTATTAGCGGTCCCATGAATCTTTGTGGTGCCTTAACATCTACTCTTAGCACTGGTTCAAATATTGCTGGATTCCCTGTTAAGAATGACACAGCTAACGCAGAGAAAGTCATTGGAAATATTTGTCCCATCTGAGTATGCACCGGGTCTTCGTGAACAACAGCATCGGTTATCACTACCTTCATATGCTGTATTGGTTCCTTAGCGAGAGGTCCACCTCTACAAAAGTCCCTAAATGTTGCTATTATATAGTCCTTGATCCTATCAAATCTTTGGACACCAACCGTCGCATTAATAAGTATGTTTGTCTCCTCTATAGCAATTATATTGCGCGCCAAATGCGTTTCCCATCCAAAGTTCTCCCTGAGTATCCTAGCTCTGGCCTTGGGGTCTTGCTCCTCCTTTATCAGGCCTTTCCTTATAGCATCAGCAACATCATTGCTCAGTGGTTCGACATATAGTGTTAGACGATTAAGTGCATTTGGAGATTTCGTAGTGACCTCAATCCCGCTTTTTTCGACACGCTCTCTATATACTATTATTGGTTCGTCCACCTCGACAGGGACCTTCATGCCTATCCTCTTTATAAGGATCTCTAGTTGCAATGGATCCACGCCCGCTAGGATGTATTGATTGGATTCCCTATCCAGATAAAATTTTGCTGTTGGATCAGCAGCCACCCACATTTCTGCAACTCTAGCTAACGTATCTAGCTCATTAGGGTCTTTTGGCCTAATTGCTCTAGAAACAACTGGTTCGCTAGCATATGGGATGGGTTCGAAACCGAATTCTCCTGCCTCTATTATGTCCTTGTATTCATTATAGAGTTCTGCCGTCACAAAACTTTCGCCCGCGGGAACTAAAAAGCCCGTCATGGCAAATAGGTTTCCTGCTGGTATCGCATCGACATCTAATATATCCGTTATCTCCATAACCCCAAGTCGATGAGGCCTTGCTGTGGTTCCCTTGCTCAAAAGATATAACTCTACATCATTTGTAAGTGTCCCAGACCATACTCTACCAATTAGAACAGTTTGAAATGTTCTAGGATGAACGAAAATCTTCGTAATCATACCTACGAGAGGGCCATTAGCATCCACATTAATTAGTGCGTCATAAACGTCTATATCCGTCTTACCCCGCCATATTGCCTCTATCTTGTATTTTTGCGCCTCCTTGGGGCTTGGAAGGTGCTTGATTACCATCTCTAGTATCGCCTCATCTAGGGGTAGATTTTCTCTTAACCAGTTTATGTCGCCTTCTTCATATTTTTTGAAGATCTTAATGTAGCCCTCACGGGGGTCTTCAAATTTCTTTTTAAGGATATCTGATGTGAAACCCCACCCGTCCTTCGCCGATCCAATAGCGACAGTGCCCTCCATAAAATTAACTTTCCATTCCTTCTTGAAAGGTTCTGGCGCATACATTTCTATTAGTTTATTTACCTCTCTGATTATTGCGTCGATACGTGTTACGACTTCTTGGGGACTTAACCTTAATTCTGATATAAGCCTATCTACCTTATTTATGTATAGCACGGGCTTACATCCTTCTTGCAGGGCTAATCTTAAATTTGTAACTGTCTGTGTCATTACTCCTTCCACAGCATCCACCAATAAGATAATACCATCACTTGCACGTATTGCCCTTGAAACTTCGCCTGTGAATGATATGTGGCCTGGTGTATCGTTGAGCTGTATTAGGTAGTCCTTCCCCCCATATTTATAGAGTAGATTAACTACTGTGGTGAATATTGTAATTATTCTCTTTTGTTCCTCTTCATCGTAGTCTGTCATCCTTTTCTCGCCAGCCAATTCTTGGGACATAAGACCAGCCCTCGCCAGCAAAAAATCACACATTGTGCTTTTTCCATGATCTATATGAGCTGTGATGCTAAATATTCTCCGTTGTTCTAGAGGTAGTTTTTTTACTAACCCACGAATTTCTTCCGCTCCTTTGATCTTTACCATGATTTTTCCACCTCCCTATAAGTACTTAGATTTATTCGTAACATGCCTTATTTTTATCAAATTCAATCATATTTAAAAACATGTATTGACACCTAATTTGGCTTCTGCAACTCTATTTTTGGGTAAATTGGTCTTACTTCATGCAAACACAAGATATTTCACCTAATGAAAAAGAAGTATTATTGTCTACCCTTCTTAAGGTAATCAATAGAGCAACAGAGTATAAATGCATTGAGAGATCCTTCATAGATTATATCAAAAACATTAGAACCCTAGATTTTATCGCCGATCCAGAAGGAACATGGACGAAAATATATTCCATGTATCATAGCAGTCAGCTTATGAGAAGCATCGTGTTACTGCTAAGGTATTATAGCAAAAACCCCCGATATATAGTAAAATTATGCAAAAATTTAGTGCTGGTAGCGCAGAAGGAAATAACGATTCAGCTTAGGCAAGAGGAATTAGTCCAAAGAACACTCATGAAAATAAACCTATTATCATTCATAATGGGATTATCACTCGGGGCACTATTAGCGACGTTCTTTTTTACGTCTATTGCCACTACATTTGGATACAAAAACAAACCAACAGACATGTTCTTAATACTGACTATTACAAGTGCATGCATAATCTTAGCGCTCACAAAAATATTCTTCACTTTAAATCTTTTTGTTGGGAATGCTTATGTAGAAAAACAGAACATAAGAAGGCCCATTATACTCTTCGTCATATCACTCATTACCAGTTTCTTTTCTATATATGCCCTCATGGGGCATTAGAACCAATCATATCTAATAATTCCTTTTTAATATCTTTTTTACGCTGACCAACATCCCTTACACTATCTTCCCTCCTAGGTTCGCTAATATAAACTTTTATTTCAGATAGAAGATTCTCTATGAATTCCATCCTCAACTTCAAGCCATTTAGAACTAACGTTATGTCTTTTATACACTTAGAGTTATTTTCAAGTAGGGTCATTATGCGTTCTATTCTGTTAAAGAGTTCACTTAGAATTTTGTTAATTGCATTAACAAGGCTCTCTATGCTCGATATCGTAGGAACCAACCCTCGCGGCGTCTCTATTGCATCGATCTTTAGCACAATTTTACTATCCACCAAGCTCTTAGCCTCCTTGGCGTCTTTTCCCAAATTTGTTCACCTAGAGCAGTATGGACAGTCGCCCCTTCTGGACAGACTATTAAATTTAGTAATAATAATACCATCCTCAAAAGATATCAAGGTCAACGGGCTTAATCCACCCTTATTGAGGAGATATCTTAAACATTGATCCACCTGAATGCTAGCTATTACCGCCATGGTTGTTGGCAGACTAACATTACATGTTAGCGTGTCTACTTCACCCTCCTTTACCAATACATCAGGCGAATATAGACATCCTAGACATGGCCACACATAAGGCTTTACAACAGTTACCCGACCCCTTAAACCATTTGTGGACGCCCCTCCATCTATCAACACTTTATTATACTTTAGAGCCGCAGAGTTTACCTCAAGCCTAGCATCTATATCGTCAAAAGCCACTATAATGCAATCACTATTTTTCACGATATCCCCAATCTCAGGAAAATCGAATATATTAACATAATACGCCTCTACCTTCAATGGAAAATTTTTTCCACGGATGTTATTTAACTCATCAAGTCTCCTTTTTAGAACCTCAACCTTCGGTTTCCCTAGATCACACACATAATACCCCAACCTATTCAAATTTTCTTCCTCAACTATATCCTTATCAACTATTATTATTTTTCCAACGCCCATCCTAGCGAGCATTTCGGCGACTAAAGCTCCTATTCCCCCGACTCCGAATACAGCCACAGTTTTTTGTTTTAGTCTATCTGGATCAAATCCGCTCAGATATACCCTAGAAAACATTCTAGGGTACTTTCGCCCGTTTATTTCCACCACCCTTCTTTTTTTCATAGATACTTAAGATCCTAACGAATTGGAGGGGATGACTTATAAACCCCCTTCTTAGCGTTTTACCAGTAATAGACTCCAAAAACATTGTACACGCTCGTGTAAATTCATGTATAATACACGCATCAATTATTCTGTCCAAGGCACCAGAAGTTATTTTTGGATTAATCTTTTTCAACACTTCTCTCAGACTAGAACTATCTAATTTACTAAAGGGGCAGAAGTATCTTGATATTATTGTTTCACATTTAGGAGGACTATAGTCTTTCCTAGATCCTTCCAAACCGTATATATGACGAATATAATACCCCCCCTTCCTCAGATAATTATCCCAACTAATACCCATATTGTCAACAGCTTTGTACCAAAACTTTAATTGCTCTTCAAGCGGCATACCTAAGCCCTTCAAAAATAATGCTAATTGTACTCTCTCACCATGTGGTATATATCCTGTCGCCATAAATTTATCATATAATATTCTCGAGCAAGGCGGGAATAAATGCGGACGTTGCCAAAGCTTACTACCACTGCTTACATAAGATTTTGCCGTTACGAACTTAGCTCTTTTACCCCTCCAATATGCTATAACTTCTTGGGCATATCCTTCGTATACCTCCTTTTTATTACCCCCCATAATTCTTTTTCTAATTTCTCTTATTCTCTGCTCCATTATACTCTGAAAACATGCTTTTACAATCCTAAAGAACTCTATTAAGGGCGCTACAACCCAGCCCCCTAGTAGAAGCCCACTCTCCTTTCTTATTATCTTATATGCCTTCTCAAATCTTGCTGCAGCCACTGAGAAGCCCTCGAATGTCCCAACGAGTTGATTAAATGACTCCTTCTTCACCCTACGAATCGTAGCAAGCTCATTTAGAATAAAATCACTCGACACATTTAGGTATTCGGATACTCCTGACAGACCTACGATTATTCCGCCAAAAACCTTATTCAATATACCCAACTTAGCAGAAGGAGATGCTTTTTTAAACATCGTAGCAAAAAAATCTGCTTCGGTCTCTAGCAACCAATTACGAAAATATGCATCATCCGTAACTGCCGACGCGATACACAACGCAAGATTTCCGAGGGCATTATTTTTTAGATAATCTAAACTATCATCTGGGATCTCTCCAGCCTTCCAACTCACTAGGAAATCAATTCTTTTTTTTGCAATCTCAAGCAATTCTCCTAAACTTAGCTCCCCCTTGACCTGCTGTAGTGGATACCAACTGGGCGGCCTTATTTTGGATATTTCCAAGCTTCTACCCCTCACGCCTCGTTAACACATCCAATAGGAGCTTATCGATTTTATCTTTAGGAGGCATCATAGCTATTGCCAATGGTTTCAATCTAATAATTCTCTCCTTAGTGTCTATACTGATCAACTTCTTTTTTTCTAACACCCTTAGGATTTCCGATATTTTAGCCTTTATTTCTTCAGAACCGAACAATTTTGATATCTCATCATATAGCTCATCTATCAATATCTCCCCCCTCTTGGTCCTAACATAAATAATCGCCAAAACTGCGGCCATTATTGGATCAATAAAACTAGCATCTAGGTCTAATTCTGGGTCTAGTACACATATAAGCATGCGCTTTCGCTTGTTCCTTCTCTCTACCTCCACCTCCCTCAACACAATACCTACACTGTGAAATCTCTTGACAAGTTCCTCTTTAATCGACTCAAAAGAAATATTGTACTTCCTCGCAATGGATTCTACTTTAGATCTTGACACATAATGGTGTCTTTGTGTCTCCAATAGTAGTAATGCGGCTATTCTCCTTATGACATCATTCTTATCATATCTAGAACTATCCAACTTTTATTCCCCCGCCAGCTCCTTTTCGCCCATATATTTCAGTACGGCCAGAATTTTTAAAACAATTTCTTTTCGAGAATGAACCAATATGTATGGATCTACTTGAAAAGGCTCCTGATGAGAGGCACCATAAATTAAGGATTTTATATCCCTTTCCACAACCGCTGTCTTTATATCATTAACTAAGTTACACAGTCTAACAAATTTTCCAATGCTTTGTCGCGGATAAAAACTGGGCTCTAGTTTAGAGCAAGAAACACATACTTCCCTAAGCCTTCTAATACCTTTCTTTATGATCCCTAGTGTAATGCCCCGGACTTTAACCTCACCATACATTCTAATTTTGCCAGATAATGAGAGATTCAGAACAATTTTCGCTATTACCGATGGAAAGTATGTTATATTCTCTAGACTAGAAATAAATTTCTGTATGACGGATAGTCGCACGGGAAAATATTTACAGAGCGTATTGAAAAATTTTATCCCCATGTCGACATTATTTATCAATACGTCAGGTGTCTCATCTTTTCTGACCAGAGATTCCAATGTGTTTGATATTTCTCTTGTATTAATATGACCCCTCTTTCTTGAGATATATGAATTCAAAAGGCGTATCAATTCGGCAATTCCCCGCATAGTCTTATAGTATTCACCTTTTTCATACACGACAACCACCTCAATTAGGGTTGTATGGATGCGATAGATCCTCGTGAAACAATTTTTTCGATTCTCCTCTTCGGGACAACATAACTAGTTGTACTTTTGGCGGATTCATCGTACACAAGGTTAATTATGACGTCGGCGACGCGCATAAGCTCTACCCTATGCGTTGTTGTC
The DNA here is from genome assembly GCA_964636085.1 of uncultured Nitrososphaerota archaeon. GTDB lineage: Archaea > Asgardarchaeota > Njordarchaeia > Njordarchaeales > Panguiarchaeaceae > Panguiarchaeum. Next base: position 7,322 of record CAZWPQ010000034.1, on the reverse strand, counting down.
AATATGCACTGAACATATTTTAGATCTAAAAGCACTTCCTTTAATATTTTTGCCGCCAATGCTACCATTAAATCGTCCAAATATACATCAAATTCGTCTAGTATCAATATAGGGGTTGGCGACGTTAAAAATAAGGCAATAATAAAGGCAAAAATAGCCAATGTTTTTTCGCCTGACGAGAAAGCTCCCTCGCTTATATCGACAGGCTTGTTCCTATGAAGATCTATGGTTATTTTAAGACACATTTGATCGATTTTATCACCAACTAGCTGTACGTCGCCCTTTGCGCCTATTTTTGATAGGACGTATTTGTAATTCTCCGATAACTCACGTATTTTCTCCCTTAACCTAGCTAACAGCCTATTTAATGTCTTCTCTGCTAATCTCCTAGCAGATTCTATACTTCTTTCGATAGTATTAAGTTCGGCCTTATGTTTCTCTAATTTACTCCTAATTTGTTCAATTGCTCGTATTTTTTCTTCTCTCGAAATTATATCAAAGCGGAGATCCGCAATACCCTTCTCATCGAAGTTTTTGATTATTTCCTCTAACTCACTTTCACTCATTTCCTTTATAATTAGTGCTGCAGGCTCGACTATCTCTTTTTCCAACACGTCATTGACATTATGTTCTCTGTTACTACTCAATGTCGACCATACTACTAACGTCAATGCCCGTATTTCTCTTTTAAGACTATCTATTTCGCCTTCAATACTATTTTTAAATCTCCTAATAGTCTCAACTTTGCTTTTAAGAATCGTAACATCTTCCCTCATTTTTTCAAGTTCGGCCATTATTTTTCCTTTCTGACTAATTAGTGTTTCTTTATATTTCTCAAATTGTCCTATTTTACTGTCTATCTCAACTAGTCTTTTGGCATAAAGATCTTTTTTCTTACACAAGTCGACGATCTGCTTCTCAATTTTATCCAGTTGAGATTCCAACTTCCTAATCTGCTCAGGCAAACGATTTCTTTCTTTGTATGCAGTTACTAAGTACAGGATATCATGGCGTAGTTCCGATATCGCATCTTTTAATTTAGAACGCTCTAGCCATAGATTTCTTATTTTCGTTGGGAGATTATTTTCGAGAATACTTATTTGCCTTTCTAGGTTTCTAATTTCATCTCTAAGGTTGCTTATCGCATCATCAAGATCTCTCTTCTTTCTCCTAAATTCCTGCATCTTAAATTCTCGCGCCCTATAAATCAATGATTCTTCAGGATTTTCAGTTGGATTCTCTATTTTAGGCAACATAGAATAAATTGCTCCTTCTCCCACCGGGTATCGCTGAACTACTTCACCATCGATAGTAACAATTCGATCCAACTCTATATTCCTCATAAGACTGATTCCAGCATCCAAATTACTCACAAGAGCTGTACTCCCTGCAAAATATTCTATTATCGCTTTTGTAGCTTGGGGGGCATCTATAAGTTGTGGCAATAAACATATAAAGGCCGATCTTTCATATGAAGATAAGCTAGATAGTTTTTCCATGATTTTTATCCTCCTCTCCTCAAATTTATCAAAGATTTCTTCAGGTACCGCATATAGAAAATGCGCAAATTGATGCTCCCCACTCCACATACCTCGTCCATGTCCAAAGAAAAATACAGTAGGGGGATCCCTACCTAGCCTCTTTATAATCACCATTAGCTTCCGTAAAGCTCTCCAGCTCAGCGCCACGAACGATTTTAATATTTTTCTATCCAACGCCCTTTCGATAGCATATGCATATTGTTTTAGTTTAGTGTTATCAATATTAAACGCTATCTCCAATATCAGCGGACCCTGTACTTCATCCGTAAGCCCCTCTTTAACCACAAAGTTGTAAACTTTGAGCACATTCCCACTTGGGTCGAGCAGATTCATGATTTCTTCGAACTTTTTTATATACTCTACTCGGATCCGCTCCAATTCTTTAAGTTCCTTTTTTTTGATGTTTAACGTCTTTTCAAGCTCCCTGATTTGTCTTGTTTCGTCAGCTTTCTCTATCAATTCCTCCAACTTAACTAACCTCTCCTCATTGCTCTTTAGAAGAGATTCCATGTCCTCTAGTGTGGAGACCCTCCATTTTTTAAGGATCGTCTCCATTTTCTCTAGAATATTTGCACGCTTACTATCCAGATTCTTTATCTTTAATGATAATTCTTTCTCACGCTCTTCTAATTCCCGTATTTTTCTATCTAATTCTGGGTCTTCAGCAATAATTTTCGCCTTTTCCTCCTGCATTTGTCCTATTTCTTTACTAATATTAGCTAACTTGTCGGGAAGAGTATTGATGAAATTTTCATGATCCTTAATCCGCTTCTCCAATTCATCTATTTTCTTGAGGAGCTCTTCTTCTTCCTCAAGATATCTAAGTCTTTTCTTATACAACAGAGCCAACTTGTAAACGTAGTAATTCTTGAGTGTTTGAATTGCTGATTCTACCGAGGCTAATACTTTTTTTTGCTCTTCTAGATTTTTTTGAAGCTCTTCGATTTCTCTCTTAATCTCGCTCTTCCTTTTTTCATATCCCCTTATCTCATCTTTTAATTTTGACAGTGCTCGTTTGAGTTCTAATAGACCTAACCCCGCCATAATGGCGTCTAATCTTTCTTCTGGCTTCATTTCTAATAATTTCGTTATCTTCTCTTGCGGAACAAAGAAGAATGGATTCTTTGGAGAAATATTAACCTTTGAAAGTAAAGTAACCACTTCCTCCTTAGTCGCTTTTTGCCCATTGATTTTATATATAGTTAGCTCTGGCTTAATGATTCGTTCGATGATTACCTCTGAATTCTGCCTCAATTTAGGGTCTAGATAAATAACACCTATTCCAGGAAGGGCTACAGAATTATTGAGTTTTAGTCTAATTAGCGACCTCGTTTTACCATACCTTATAAAATCCCTCAGCAACTCCTGTCTCTCCCTACCTAAGCCCCCAAATGCTAAATGTATTGCCTCTAATATTGCTGACTTCCCGCTACCATTCCGGCCATATATTAACGTTAGTCTGCTCGGCTTCATTATAAATTTCCTGTGGCACATAAAGTCTACGAGCTCCACTTCCTTCAAAAACACAATATATCAACCCAGCTTCATCATCAATTAGGTTATATGGGTTAGTGTGCTTAAATTATTTTATATTGTCGTGAACGTTGATTACAATTTAATTAATCAATAAGTATAGTCAACTATTATAGTGGTAGAGTCTTATACTAGTATAATGTCCTGATAATACACAATTCCCCTGGTAATCATGTTGAGTGATATACCTACAGAAATACTTGTCAGGTTAGGAGTAGACAAAAATATTATCAATGCACTATATGGAATAAACATTAAAAATCTGCGAAAATTTCAATATGAGGCTATTCGCAAGGGATTGAAAGGCAAGTCATTAATCGTTGTTGCGCCCACAGGGAGTGGAAAAACACTAATTGGGGAGGTTCTTGCAGTTAACATGATTCTTAAAGACGGATGGAAAGTATTTTATCTGACCCCGTACAAAGCCCTTGCTGAAGAAATAGCGTCTACATTCAGATTAAGATATCCAATCAATGTAGGGGTGGCTACAGGGGATTATAGGGATGTCCCGCTGAGAGCTCTTGGAATGCACGATTTGATCGTATTAACCTATGAAAAAACTGATCACATATTCAGGGAAAAACCTAGCTGGTTAGAATCAGTAAAGCTAGCTATTGTTGATGAGATCCACTTGTTAGGAGATCCAAAAAGAGGCCCATTACTCGATATAGTGCTCACCTATATGAAGGATCATGGTATTCAGATAATTGGACTCTCAGCAACAATACTTAATCCTGAAGACATCAGCGAGTGGCTAAATGCAGAGCTCGTGGTGAGTGATTTTAGACCAGTGAAGCTTTTAGAATGTATCTATATTCCCCCCGAATCCAAAATGATAATCTATGATCCCCGGCCTAATGAAGCGGAGCAATATTTTGTAACTAACAATGATCTTATAGAACCCATAAAAAAGGAAAAAACATTAGATGAATTCCTGGCCAAAAGAGAGAAAACTAATAAAATACCGCTGGATAACCTCTTAGGGGAGAACTATAAGATCATATCTGTAAGCGAGGGGATTGGACGCCTAGTCGCTCGACGCTTCAAAAGAACACGTTTATGTCAATACCTAGAAAAAAAATATGCTAGTATGATTGGGTCTGGCGGATTTTATGTTAAGCGTGTGAGAACTGCCCATGGAAACATAAGAAGTACATCATTCATGGTAGCAATACTCGACATTTTAGAGGATATGATACATGAGATGCAAAAATATGGGCAAAAATGGCAACTATTGGTATTTCGTAGGTCTAGAAGCCTAGCTCAAAAAACAGCGAAAAAAATAGCAGAATTCATGAAAACCCGCCAGTATTATATCCTTTACCAAGGATGTAAGAACGTTGCGGATCGACTCAAAAACGAGATACAAGAACCAACGCTACTCACAATGGAATTAATTGATACAACATCCTACGGGGTAGGCTTTCACCATGCAGGATTATCAAGATTGGAAAGGCAGATAATCGAGGAAGCATTTAGGGCTGGGCACTTAGCTGTACTCGTCGCTACACCTACCCTAGCCGCAGGAGTTAATTTGCCCGCGAGGAGAGTTATTATTGAGCACAAGTATTATGAACCAGAATATGGCGGTGTTGTCGATCTTTCCACAGCAGATTATAAGCAACGAGGAGGTAGGGCAGGAAGACCTAACTACGATAAAGTAGGAGAGGCAATTTTGATCGCCAAAAATAGGAAAGAAATGAATAAATTCATTGAGAAGTATGTGCTGGGGCAACCAGAGGCTATTAAACCGATTTCTGGCCATATACCGCCAATAGTATATTCTCAAATACTAGCATTAGTAGTGATGGAAAGCATGATCGATAAGAGAAGAATCTATAACTTTTTCGAGGATACATTCTTTTATAATTACTCTAGACGCATGGGGGATATCCATGGACTTAACGTGCTGGAGTCTAACATAAGGGACGGATTGAGATTTCTGGTGGATAATGGCCTTATCCTAAGGGTCAGAAAGGGGCGAAGGATTTATTATCAAGCAACGGAGATCGGAAGAGTTTTGGTAAGACTTTACCTTAAGCCTACCTCAGCTAAGACAATACTTGATACCCTGAAGTCTTGGAGAAATTCTAAAGAGTCTTGGGATTCAAGAAAAGTAATGCAAATATTATTCGCCGTCGTATCATCTCCGGAGAACTGGACTATCATAAGGAAATTGCTATCTAAATTTGATGCTCTCATCGATTACATCTATGAGCACGAGACTATAGTTAGGGATTTGGCAAAAGAGCATAATATACTAGGCTTCATCATCGAGGGCTCCACAAGTAGAGAATTTTTTACCGCTGACGAAGAAGAAATCATAGCAATTGCTGGAGGGATATGTATTTTAAAGGATTGGATTGAGGGAAAACCTACCCATAGAATACTGGATAGATTCCTCCCTAATTTTGGGCCAGGAGATCTCTCCGAATTCATTAGAATATCCGACTGGTTGCTTCATTGCTCTGCCGAACTCGCCAACAGTCTAAAATTATCCATCTCCACTGTAGAAAATCTTAGGATCTTGTCTAGAATGGTAAGACATGGCGTACCAAAGTATCTCCTAGAGATTGTTGAAGAGGTTGAGGGTATTGGTAGAACACGTGCTCTGGCTCTTAAAAGAGCTGGATTTGATTCATTTGAGACAATCGCACGAGCCAGCATCGAATCGTTAAAAACTGTTGCTGGAATCGGAGACGTTTTAGCTAGGAGGTTAAAGGATGCGGCGGCTAGAAAAGTTGGGTTAATTATGAACTAGATGGATATACTATTTCTCCCCCAATTTCCTCAATTTTAGTCTTGGCTTTTTCGCTGATCCTAAAGTTCTTGTTGACGATTAATCTCATTGGCCTATCAATTTTTCCAGACCCCAACACCTTAAGATATGGTACCTTGGATAGATCCACCACTAATTTCTCATTCTCCTCATAGCATTCGGCCCCTATTTTTCTAGCAAAATCTTCTATTCGGCCAATATTAACCTCAATACACTCATGCTTTACCCCATGACGTGTAAAGCCACGGCCTGCCCCGAAAACATGGCCCTTTTTAAGCAAATGCATTTTCATATGATCCTTTGAACCAGCCATTCCTCTTCCACCGGGGTGATGTCTGTGCCTACCAACCTGGCCGTATCCTCTATACTTCTGTCCGTATAGCTTTCGGGTTTTTCTCTTCTTCTTTTTGTACCTTATCCTCATAGCAAACCCCTATTTCTCCTTCTTGATCCACTCGGTATATCCGCACTTTCCACATGACCATCGATCCTTATGTTTCGCCATGAACACACCCGGCCCGCAGACCGGACAAAACTTTCTTAGTCTATCCACTTTGTCTCCCGTTATTTTGTAATATTTGTATATCCGCGTTTTAAGGGTATTCTTCTGTGCTTTTTTGCCTTTTGAGGACATTCCAACATCACTTCCAAGATCATATGATGTTATTTCTCTTTAATATGTATTCGGGCTCTATCTCCATCAGTTTTTCTTTGTTATCATATATATGTACCTCTACCCTAGCAACATTTGTACCAAATTCTGTTTTTATTTTTCTTACCACTATTAAGTCCTTGTCCACGCCAAGTTGCTTAGATATTTCCTCCCTCAGCTTGACCCTCGAAGGTGTTGATTGAGCATCATGAATAACAGCAAAGATGTACTCCTTTCTGAAAAGGAGTGGATTTTCTAGAGCTTTTACTTTCCTTATGGATATATTTGACATACTTATTCTACCTCCGTCCTTGTTAGCTTATCTAATAGTTCTATTGCTTGCAACAATGAAGTACGAGCAAACAACGGAATTTGTGGTTCATCTAGTATGGACGTGAGTTTCTCGATAGCATTTGCTGCCCTCAATGCTATATTATATTCTTGTTTTCTCAATTCTGAGAATGCCTCCCTTGCTACGCGTCTTATATTGCGAGGTATTCCTGGGTTGTTGGCCACAGATTTCAATATATTCATAGCCTGCTCGAGTGTCGACTCGGATTCCGACATCATAGACATCACCTCAGAAACTTCTACAAAAACTACTTTATTATCGCTTTATTATGGTTTATAAATACACGTTGGAATGCTAACGCTATCAGAGCCCCCATGTAAAACCATGAATTCTCCGCTTTATCTCCACGATCTCCTTGAATGTGTCCAATATATCGGCCGATAGAATTTTTCTTAGTTTTGTATCTCTATGAAGCTTCTTTGCGACATACTCGGGGAGATCTGTATATAGGTACTCTCCCTCTTG
>CAZWPQ010000033.1:15797-23300 GCA_964636085.1 uncultured Nitrososphaerota archaeon | reverse complement strand
CTCTGCGCCTCCGCGAGTTCATTTAGTCTTTGCTCGGTCTTTCTCTGCGCCTCCGCGAGTTCATTTAGTCTTTGCTCGGTCTTTCTCTGCGCCTCCGTCAATTCCCTGAGTGTTTTTAATATTTCTCTTAGTATGTCCACGAGATCCTTAAATATATCTCGAATTATTTCGTCCTTTATCTCCTTTAGGACCTTTCTTATTATTTTTTCTAGCTTTTCTTCAGCTACAAGTAGCGAAGCCAAAAACCACCACCTAACATATAATATATCCTGAATGAACAATAAAAAAGGTGTATATTTCTAGAGTGTAGAGTCTATTATATTGAGTTTAGAGATTTCAGACTAATATTTCAATACTCATGAGAAACAGTTAAAAAAAACCCCCCAATATTATACAGTCATTTTTTTGGATCTGATCTAATTTATTCATAATTTTTATTAATTGCTCATGCTTTAAAAACCCTCTCTGGGTGATTATCTCTAATATTCTTTTGAGTATCTGCGTTTTTTGTTGCCAATTCAACATTGACTTAAGTAGTATAACTATACTGTTCCCATAGGCTATATCTAGCTTCGTATTAGATATCGATATTTCCCCTCTATACCAAGAATATTTACCAATTCTCTTCACTAGGTTTAGGGTTCTCCTCATAATATGGGGGGTTAATGAAACAAGCTTTATCCCAGCTCGCATATCAACAAGTTTTCTATCGAGATAAAAAATCACTAGTTGTGTCTCAGAACGGATTATGGGGTATGTAATGATTCTATAGTCATCATAGATAAACTTTATTCCTGGGATTATATTCCTAAATGTATTTATGTAGGCGCCCCTGACGATGCCATTCGAATCAATATCGAGTATTAAGACATGATCACTATGTATAAAGCCTAGGCGAACAATGCTATAGGTTCGTGCGTCATTTATGTCATCCTCCGATACCGTATATACATGCTCTATACCACATTTAGGACATTTTATACGGAATGTACCCAAAAATTACACCTCATGCAGTGGCATTCAATACTATACACTATTAATACTTTATAAGGATATGCTTGAAGCTCAATTTATCAATCTTTAGCCGTATCGCCATGAGAATATCATGCTTTTTATTTGATGTTTATATGTGTGTTGTTGAGAAATAGAGACAATGTGGTTTAGCTCTCCACTATCTTGAGGGCCTCACCTATTTTCTTCTTAGTATACACAATACTGCCTACGAGAATTATCACGGACACGGATAATATACCTCCAACCACACCGTAGTCAACGGATTCAAACTTCGCTAGTTCCTCTATCAATGATACACCCATTGTCATTTCAACAGTAATATTCGATCTAAAATGGGGCACATTTATTCCTACAGAATTATTCGTCACCAATATTGCTCCATCAACCAGGTTATCGTTGATGAGGACTTTTTCGCTTATGTTTAGATACATATAGCTTGAAGAATCTCCACCAATCTCGATGTTGTATCTACCCCTGCACTCCCTTATGCTTCTTATTTTATGTGTCATATGTTTAATGCCAAATATTACCTCCATCTGAATCCTCGATTCGTCATGCCTCCACGGCCATGTAGCAATATTAATTAATGTTCTAACTTCACTAAGTCCCCGTAGTGATTCATTGTACAGATAGGTATCTTCCTCAGAAATATAGTTTAATATTCTTACCGCCACATTTCTCCGCCCATACCCATGTTGCATATATATTACTGGTATATCTGCCTCTAATGTGAGTATGGTCACACTGGATTGATTAACAACAGTAGTATCATATCGAAACTCCCAAATCTTACTCTCCAAATTAGCTGTAGCAACCATCGTATCCTTGTTATCAAGAACCCCATTATTATTCTCATCAATAAACTCAATAAGCCGTCTTATCTCCATAAAATACTTTACATTAGGCTCTTTATTATGCCATATCATGTAGTATGGTCTGCGAGAACAGAATCGAATTGTTATTAAATCCGTGCTAATAGTTGATTTGTCCTTATCCCAATGTATTGAGCCATATACCCCCATCCTAAAGCAGAACACTATGAAGAGCAAAAAAAATGTGAAAAGGTGCTTGCCCCTCATTAAGGTTCAACTTTTGAACCAAAAAATAAACTATTTTTTAATTTTAATAATTGCCACTATGACCAATACAACTACCCCTACAATGCCTACAGCAATGTATGGTTTGCTTTCTAGTATACTCGCTATTCCTCCCTCTGGTTCACCTACATAGATGCTTGGGTCATGTACAAGAGTATCGTTGAAATAAGGATATACTAACCATGTCACTGCAGAATTTTGTTTAAATTCATCACTTGCATTAACCTTACATTCTCTTTCCTCGCTTCCAACACGTAGCCTTGCTTGCTCGGCGTATCTAAACTCTACTTGATAGTCAGCATCGCCCTCCAGTCTTATCTTATGAATCTCCCTGTTCTCGTATTGTACACGCTCTCTATGGCATCTTGGAACGCCCTCATGTCCCTTGAACATGCCGGCGAAAACAATTTCGAGAGCTAGTTTTGAATCATCATTCATCCAAGGCCAATCCGATATTATAATATCTATCTTAAGCTCTCTGCCTCCCTCGATTTGGTATCCCTCTACTTCGACATCACGATCGTATATATGGTTTACAAATGCAACTCTTGCCTCCCCTATGAATTGCTCAGTACCCATTCTATAAATCCTAACAGAGCCATTAAATGTTATTCGAAGCTCATACGCCTCTGTAGTATTAAACTCCTCTGCGGTAACTTCCCAAATATCGTGTGCTGTTAATGGTGCCTGAGCAAGTAGGGTATCTACCGTACCACTATATCTCCCATCGTTATCGCTGTCTATGAACTCTATTATTCTGTTAAACTTTACAATGTATACTGCCGTATCATTTTTGCCAGGGATCCATATCTTGTATGTTGGTGTCCTTTCATGAAATTGTATGACCATGTCATCTGTAGATATTGTATCGCTGTCGGATTTCCAATGGGGCATTTCTCGGGCAAATATCCCATAAAACGACCAGGCAAGCATGCATATTATTAATATTCCTATTATTCCTCTATTCATTCTTCATCACTCATATCTCTCAAATTATAGAATTGCTCGTTTATACTTAAAAGGGTTATGCACAATTTGTTCATACATCATATGCCAAGCCCCAGCCCCTCAAGCAGGCCTTTGAGCCTCTCGAGATCTTTCATTAGTCTATACCCCTTAGGCGTAAGTTTATAGATTATTGTACCATCTATTTCTTTTTCAGTGATATATCCCTCCCTTAATAGACTGTTTATTATTTTCTTCAGCCTGTTATGGGGGATATTTGCCTCCATTATTATGGTAGTAATCGCGGCCGTTTCGCTAGTATATATCGCCCTTAGAATGTCATATAGAATACCTATCCTCGACCTATATTTCCTATCCAACCCAGATCCCACTATGTTCTCAGTATGAGGACAATGGATATATCCCTCACAACTATGGCTAACAATACCAACCAAGGTATGTATATATGAAAACCTATCAGTAATAATAGTTCAAAACCAACAATAGAGATACATATATGTCTAAACTTAGGGGCTTGAATCCTTCCTGCAAGGAAAGCGGAGATGAAGAACATGATTATGCATGGATATATTAATGCATAAAACGTCATCAAGGGAAAGAGCGTCATTATAGGCAATTTTTTCCCCAGAACATAGAGGAATGCAAATACTCCTGAGGAGATGAATAAAATCTGTTCAATAATCCATAGATTTCTTACTTTTAGAACAAAAATAGAGTATACACCTAGAGAAGAAGTTAATGGGAAAGCTATAGAGAGTATGGAGGACTCAACAATTATGCCAGCAATAAGCAGAATAAAACAAACAAGTAATAGAGCCGAGTGAGCTACCTTACTGTGGAGTGTCCTAATTATGTACACAAGACTGGATATTATAAAAATAACGACAAAATTCAGAATAATTATTGATCCATACATTAATGCATAATACCACATGTACTAAAACACCACATAGCACTTAATCATACATCTTTAAAATATTTGGCTATAAAAATTTGCATATAGAAAGATCATCTCCAACTCTTAGCCTTCGGTATTGGGATGCTATTGATTCTTCTTCGAGCAAAAATTCCTCAACCAGAATTATTAGAATGTAGCTATCATGGAGACCAGTTTATGAAACATAGGCCGTCCGTAAAATGTTTTTTATAATCAATACTTTGTATATTTATTATGATTAATATATGGTGATGAAACTGCCCAAAAAAATTTCGTTCTTCATAATAATACTAATGATGCTTAGCGGCATTAATCTATATTTTATTTTCAGCAGTGGCGATCAAAATGCAACGTTCGCAAGAACCAAGAAAAATCCCACCAACATTTACACATCCAGTGGTATACGGATAAAAAACACCGCTGAAAAATATGGCTCTCCACTCAATGTTAGATCATCCAATGATCCGTTATTATCGATTACAACAAATGGCTGGGCGTGGAGAGAATCAGACATAATTGAAAAAATTAATGCTTCACCCTCCTATGTATATGATATAAAGGTGGATACCCTACGCGATAACCCAAATATGACCGCGATAGGTATCTTAGAGAGATATCAAAAAACTGTGTCTGGGACCCAATATCTGGTAAATCTGTTCCATGTTTTTATTGCTAATCTCTCAAAAATGAATATCAGTGGAACCAAGATAGATCTAACCTATGAATATGTTGGCGTATACAATCATACGTACAACCTATCAGACTATGATAGGATAACATGCATAGATATTGCATGGTGGAACAATACCACGATAATAGGGGCTGTGGCATCCGTGGAAAGAAGAACAGACCCAAACTACGACACATACCATGTCTATAAAATAGTCTGGATATACAACAATACAACCAACAAATGGGGGCTCGATGAAATCGTGGAACTCGAATCAGGCAAGGGAAGCGTGGTTGGCCTAGACATAACATATAAATGGGATTGGTTTGTCATATCCGTCGTAAGCAAAGTCCTAGGTAGCCAGTGGGGGCTTCTCTGGTGGGAAATCCACGCCTCATTCTACGAATTAACATACAACAGAAATAGCTCCGCTTCCCCAATAATATTTAAAATAATGAAGGACGTGTGGGTGAGTAATGCCATCATGACAGATGATAATTATACAATACTATTCGCATGCATTCAGACATCCGAAGGAGATAGCCAATTAAGACCAATATACTACAACATAATAGCAAACGTAGCTACAGTCTCAGATATAATAGTTGTGGACACGCAAGATTTTGTCTCAAGGCACGGTTTATATATAGATTTTAAGGATCCAACGATTACTGCTGTTGGGCATAACAAATATACAAATTCGGATGGAGTTATCGTTGTTGTATTCTCTGGCTTCACGGAGTATGAGAACTACTTCACATATGTAACTATAGACTATAGTTGGGGAGGTACCTTTAACCTAATTAATTATGATTATAATGCCTCCATCTCCAGGGCTTCAAGATTCTTGTTTGCAGATGCAAATTTCACTGACAACAGATCGTTGATCTGTTGGATAGATTTATCGACAGGGATCACGGAGATTTGCTCTTCGAATATTGAATATCATAATGGAAACATCACAGTTGAGATGGTTAATTTTAGCGTAAGGACGTACACAAACTCTAGGAGTTTCGATACGAAGATCATTGAAAATGATGCAGTGCTTGTACATGCCTCAAGTAATGAGACTGGATATAGTAAGGCCTACATAACGATAGGTTTTAATGATACGGATAGAGATGGTTTGGGGGATGCGGAGGAAGTACATATATATAATGTAACTTATCCAACCACGGATTATACGGATCCAGACTCGGACAATGATGGTTTAGGTGATGGAGCGGAAGTATTAATCTACGGCACATATCCCAACTCAACCGATACAGATATCGATGATCTCAGTGATTCGGAGGAAATTGTGGGTGTAGACATACCAGGCATTGGTGTAAGACGGACAGATCCATTGGATCCAGATACCGACTCTGACAATCTTGGAGATGGTAATGAGACAAGAGGTATACTCATAAATATCACGGAGACGAACACGATAATGACTGTATACTCTGATCCAACTGCTTCAGACACCGATGGGGATGGGATAAATGATTATCAGGAAGCCGTGGGTGGATGGAACTGTCATGTCGATTATGGCAATGGTACCATTATGGATTATATGGTTTATTCAGACCCCAATAGTGTCGATACTGATGGTGATGGGCTTAATGATTATGATGAGTACTCTATTGGCTCTGACCCCACAATTATGGATACTGATCTCGATAATCTAGACGATTATGAGGAATATTTTGGAGTAAATATCTCTGGTATCGGTATAAGAAGAACAGATCCCCTAAAATATGATACTGACGCTGATGGTATTGGGGATTATGAAGAGTATAATGTCACACACACCGATCCGACAAAGTGGGATACAGATGATGATGGGCTTGGGGACAAACAAGAGTTGGATGGATGGAACGTAACCATCATCTATTCTACAGGAACGAATGTCACTAATATTACCACATACACTACAAATTCGAGCCCACTGGATTATGATTCTGATGGAGACGGCTTAAGTGATTATGATGAATATTTGCTTGGGTCAGACCCAAGAAATAATGATACTGATAGCGATGGGTTGATAGATGTCAGAGAGGCAGCCTCGGGGACAGATCTATGCGATGTAGATACTGATAATGACGGTTTGACAGATTATGAGGAAGTAACGGGAATTGATGTACCAGGCATAGGATTGGTTCGTACAAGTCCTTTGAGCGTGGATTCTGATGGAGATGGTTTGAATGATTACGAGGAGTGTAGGATATATAATACTAGCGCCATGGATCCCGATACGGATCATGATGGCATTGGTGATTATGACGAGGTATACATATATCATACAAACCCAAATAGTGTAGATACGGATGCCGATGGTGTAGGTGACTGGGATGAAATATACAAATATGATACTAACCAGACGAATCCTGATACTGATGGAGATGGACTACTTGATGGAGAAGAGATATTTGGTGTTAATATAACTGGTATTGGTGTTCGTCAGACAGATCCAAATGCCACCGATACTGATGGTGATGGACTAAGCGACTATGATGAGGCAAAACTATACTATACAGACCCCACGAAAAAGGATACTGATGGTGATGGCTTAGAGGATAATGAGGAGGTTAACGTATATTGGACAGATCCATGTAATATAGACACCGATAACGATAATGTTAGTGATTACGAAGAAATATTTGTTTATGGCATTAATCCTAATAACACAGATACTGATGGAGATGGTCTTCTGGATGGAGAGGAAGTCTTTGGAATAGAAATCATGGGTATAGGTACACGTAAGACTAATGCATCCAATGTTGATACTGATGGTGATGGACTAAGCGACTATGATGAGGCAAAACTATACTATACAG
>CAZWPQ010000033.1:5720-15697 GCA_964636085.1 uncultured Nitrososphaerota archaeon | reverse complement strand
ACCCCACGAAAAAGGATACTGATGGAGACGGTTTAACCGACTATAACGAGACTATTGAGAGTTGGAAGGTATTAGTAATATTCTTTAACGGTACTACAAAGGAATATTCTGTAAAATCAGACCCAGTCTCTGTTGATACAGATCAAGATGGTCTATCTGATTATTTGGAGCATTATTATAGGTCAGATCCAAAAACTAACGATACCGACAAGGATGGGCTCAGCGATTGGGAAGAATACTCTGTTAAAACTAACATCAACAATGCCGATAGTGATTATGACGGCATATCCGACTATGATGAGGTTAATGGGATATATATAAGTGGCGTAGGCATCATTGAGACGGATCCCAATAGTAATGATACAGACAAGGATGGCCTAGATGATTATAGTGAGGTATATGGTGTAGATATACCAGGCATAGGAGTTGTGTATACAAACCCTAGGCTTGTCGATACTGATCGTGATGGACTAAGCGACTACGAGGAAGCTATTATCCGGCATACCAATCCAGCAGAATCTGATACTGATGGTGATGGGCTATGTGACTATGACGAGATATATAACTTAGGTACCTCACCTACAGAATCTGATACTGATGGTGATGGGCTATGTGACTATGACGAGATATTTGAATACCTTACACTACCACAAATAAATGATACTGATGATGATGGGCTATGTGACTATGATGAGGTTAGGAAGTACTCCACCAATCCTTTAAACCCAGACTCAGATGGTGATGATCTTAGTGATAAAGAGGAAATAGATATTGGAACAGATCCTCTCGATTCCGACACAGACAATGATGGGTTGAGTGATTATGATGAAGTTAAAAAATATGGATCAAATCCACTTTTGGAGGATACTGATGGTGACGGTCTTGATGATTATACAGAAATAAAGAAGAATACGGATCCCAATGATAAGGATACTGATAATGACTATATAACTGATAAGTATGACCTTTTGCTTCCGACGTATCCAGACTTTATAATATGGATTCTCATCGGTATTGTTTTGGGTATCTATAAGGCTAATACTTATGGTTTATTTAGAAATTGGAGGAAGGATATTCTAGCATTTGGTATGACCGATCTGGGAGGAGTACCGATGTTTGTTGTTCCAGAAGATTTCAAGACTAGGTACGATATTAGCCTGATAAGCTCTGGTTTACTTGGGATACATACAATGACAGAGGAAATAACAGGCAAGGAGACTAGAACCCTAGTATTGGCTGGAGAAATACCAATATTTATTAGTAAGGGCGAGAACTCGATTGCATATGCATTCATAAAGAGGGACTATCCAAGGCTCATCAAGCAGCTAAGAAAAGTTCTTGAAAATGTCGAGGACACCTATGGCCCAACAATAAAATCATGGACCGGACTGGCCGAAGAAATGGAAGAAGTAAAGAAATATGTTGAGTCCCTATTAGGAATAGAAAGAATAGTAGCACCAGAAGAGGTTGAGGAGATATCCCCTGAGGTGGAGGAGGAATTTAAGCGAACATTTGGAGAGTAATAGTTCCTCTTTTTACCTATTTTTGTCCTGGTCAACGAATATATTATTGACTATTATTACGCCAAAAAAATCTATAGCTCAATAATGCGTTAGGAAGACTTTTCTTTCTCTATGTCTTCTTTCTTTTTCCTTATTTGCTTATCAACCGAATATCTCGTAAGTCATTCAACTGCATCAAAATCTTTATTAAATTATGCATATCTCTCTTATACATAACTGCCTCATGAGGAGGCAAACAGCTAATGCATCATTTGGTATTAGTCCATAGCCTAGAACGACCGCAATGACAGTCACATCAAGTACATTTATCTGTTTAGCTGTGATTATAGAACTCACTAAACCAGTAACCTCACTAACTAAGAGATTGCTTCACTATATTATATCCTAGATACATACATAATACTCGTAACTACTTTATCATTTCTCCTCAGAATTTTCCTAGTAACGTCCTTTGCCAACACTCTCAGGGATATAGCTATTGGATGTATTTTTCTCTTCCTGGGCCTAGAAAATGCATTGTATAAAAAATATGGAAAAATAAAAATCGATGACAGATAACTAGTCTATTTTGCCAATCGAGCAAAATCTAGTTCATACAGAACAATCTTGATTTTGTATTTATCTATACCAACTAAATATATTTTACCGACAGCAAATGGGTCTGTATTAATATAGAACATTAGATTGTTTGGCAAATCCGGATATATCTCAACCGCTAATCCGTTTAAGTATATTAAGAGAATTGTACTCCATTTTGTTCCGTTAAACTTGTGGAAAAGCAATAACATACTCTTATTGAATAGCATTATGTCATCGGGTACAATATTATCATTTGTATCCTCGCCTAGAAACAATTTTGTGGGTGAATCCCATTCTGTTAATGATCTACCATTCATTATATATATCTGGCCGTAAAATCTCTCTCTTTTCCTCAACTCAAACATCATATGCCACTCATAATCATACCACACAACGGGGGATGATACATCGAAATACAAATCACCATTGAGGATCCCAGAGCCGAGGACTAGAGATTTAAAGCTCCAGTTCTTAAGCGAATTCGCTACCCATAGGCCTATACCGATGTGTGTATTGTTAGGTCCCTTACATTCAGCAAATAGATACAATGTATTATTATACTCCACCAAATATGGATCCTCAGCATGGCTAATCACTTCCCCTATATCCACCCATCGTAGCAGATCTCTACTTATAGCCAAACCGACATTTACGTGGTATCCATCATAATTACCCCTAAATGAGGAATAAGCAAGAACATAGAGCCTAAATTTCCGAGAATATATGACATTTCCCAGCTCCCTGAAATACTTGGTATGATTTTTTAAAATTACTTTGAATTCTTTCATCTTTAATGTATTCTCTTCCAATACGTTATTATCATCAAAGTTCGGCACAAAATCTCTCAATAGCGAGATATTCTTAGCGAAATAAAAGCATATAGACAAAGACAGCATGATCAATATAAAGGATATACATATGATTTTTTCTGGCAATGTTCTCCATGAGGAATGTACGGTCATTCTAATCACGTCGGGGAATTTGGGAGATAAGTACCGTGAAGGAAACTATATTAAAGTTACAAATAGCGCCGAAAAGTCAAGGGAAAAGTAATTAGTTCGCAGGCTACATCAGATAGACTATATTAACACCAAAGAACGATGATAAAAAAATATGCATATATAAATAAATATATACAA
The DNA here is from genome assembly GCA_964636085.1 of uncultured Nitrososphaerota archaeon. Lineage (GTDB taxonomy): Archaea > Asgardarchaeota > Njordarchaeia > Njordarchaeales > Panguiarchaeaceae > Panguiarchaeum. The sequence continues at coordinate 12,456 of CAZWPQ010000033.1, read as the reverse complement.
TGGTGAATTATAAGAAAAAACAAAACCACATAAACCCAAGAACGCATTATTATGGTTAAAAATCTGGATCTTTAAAATACCGCAACTCATCATAGCCCCAATGAAGACAAAGCTTATAGAGATTGTAGCAGACAACCATAGTGCCCAGGTTTTCTTGCCAAGATTATTCTGAGGATAGCAAAGCCATGAGAAGAAACAGAAAGTCAGATAGAAAATTTGATCAGATGCAATAAGCTTTTTGGTTAGGCTAAACATGTGAGCATCAAAGTTGCTCAACCAGATTCTCTATCTCGCTGATTTGACTCGATGTCAAAGACCTCTTATTGTGGATTTCTTTACCTATCTTAACTAGTTCCATATGAATTTTATTACGTGGATTATATTTTGGAATTTTAAAATATCTAATAAATCTCGGCTGAACATGTCCTATCCAGGGGGATAATTCTCTTACTACAGCATTTATCTGTGGAGCCAAAAGAACTGCTAGTAAATAGCTCGCTTCATCAAAATTTTTAACCGCAATATAATGTACATTATGATCTGGTATTGCACCATCATCAATAATTGCGGGTATAAATTCCTTAGCTACGTCTCTCCAAGCAACTTTATATTGAGAAAGTGCTTCACTTCGCATTCTTTCTATACACCACCATGCTTTGCGAAGATGTTTGCTAACTTTCTTCTCTAATATATCTCTAATTTTCTTCAACGACAAGTAATTCCTATACAACAATGTTTTTTGTAGTTCATCAAAACTAAGAAACTCATTTTTTTCTCTATCATATGCAACTATTAAATACTCATGACCTTTTATTACACCTCTATCAATATGTTCGCCACTGATACCCTTAAATACAAAGCTTTTTTCAATGATAAAAGGGTCAATTTTCAGTTTGCTACTAAGTTTTGTCTCTACACGAACACAGTCCCTATAGCCAGGTGGACAACCTATTGGTTCGGGCTTTCCTAAAACTCGCCATGCACCTTTTGCAACATCAAAAGACGCACCCTCATGGGCCTCATAGAACACATTTTTAGGTGCTAGAAGATTGTATGCATATTTGTATGTTTCCTTACTAAGCCATATTGCTTCTTCAAAACTTCTATTACTTGGAATAATAACGCCTTTAATTCTAATGGCTACATAGTCAAACTTTTCAAGTAATATTCTTTTATTGGTAAATAATTCATATACTTCCTCGTAGTGTGGTTCTCTACCTCCAAAATTTTCTGGATTCAGTTTATATCCTCTAAATCTTACGAATTTGAACCCCATTAATCACACCTCTTTGCAAAAACAATGCCAGGTTGATTCTTAGCTTTTTCGAAGGGACAGACCTCTTCGAGATCATATATTTCGAATAATTTTAAGTTTTCCTTTTCAAAGAAAGCTCTCCATCGACTTCCATGAAGCCCACGAAATATACTTGTTGGCACCATCAGTGCTACTACGCCACATGAAGCGAGTATATACCTAACACTAACTGCAAATAAAATTATTGAAATGTCTAATTTCTTAGCAGCTTCTCTAGGAGGATTAACCTTTAACTCTTTTGCTATTTTCTTAAGTTTTTTACTATAGCTTTCTGGATATTTAGATACATTAACCCATGGTAAATTACCGAGAACCAAATCAAATTTTTTTTCGACAGCAGTTAACGCTAAGATATAATTCATAAGGAGGCTGTGCCATACATAATCCATAGCATTTTTTTCGAGAGTTTCTAAAGTTTTAATCAAATACTCTAATGCTTCTTTCTCGTATTTAGTTAATGATAAATTTACTTCACTTTTGAATCCATGTATTCCTCTCAATTGTAGACCTATAAAGGCTCTATGAAAAGCTATGATGTCATGTTTTAGTTTTTGGATCAACGAGTTTGGAAATCCGAGTTTTAGATAATATTCATCACAATGTTCATCATAGTATATCGTTATGCCTTCTTTCTTAAGTTTTTTTATTGTATTCGTGTCAACGCCTAAACTTGTTAGTGGTATGTATATGAAAACCTCTTGGTTCTCTAAACCAAAGAAGTGTATTAGGGATAGTTGTTTTACATTCTGTCTCCCACTTTTTTTGTGGACTGGTCTTTTTCTACAAATTTCGTGAAAATAGATAAGATCTATTCGGTAAATGGGGATCATTGGCTCATGTTCAAGGTAACGATGGCCTAACGGTCTCATTGCTAATAATAGATGGTAGATTTGTAAAAGATAATTCACCTTAGCTGTGATAACTGCTACTGGATTCAAATCTATACCCATAACGTTTTGAAGAAGCATATCTATAAAATATGCTGGATGAATTTGAGGTTTTTTAGTGCTATACCATCTTAGTAGTGCGTTTATATATTGAACACCAAAAGTAAATGAACCGCATGTTGGATCTATGAAACTAGGGATTCTCTTATATCTGCGATAAAATTCATCTATAAGCTCAACAAGCTTTGCATCAATGTCCTTAATAAGAATTTCCTTTGGAACACTATTATGAACAAGTATATGAAGTGACCTCCAAGTTATTAATTTTGCTAACCAGTCTGGCGTGTAAAATTCTCCCAACTGCTTGCAGAGATTTTTATCGACAACATTTTGATATACCCTTTTAAGTAAATCTAGGCTTATAGATCCTGACCAATCAATCTCCAAAAGTTTCTTACCAATATCTTTAAAGAATTCATTTAATTCTTTTGCTATATCTGGTGAAAATATCCAATCATATTCATCACGCTCAAATAGATAATTTATATTATACCTTGTGAGGACTTTTCTGCACCAGAAAAGTCTAACTGCCGCTTTATAGCCTTCCCGAGCAAGTTTGATTGGTATCGTGTATTGACCACCACCAAGGATGGCTTCGAGAATAGTCGATCCTAAAACTTTCAATAGCACTGTATAAATAGTTAGCTCAACAAATAATTTATCTAGATTTCCTTTAATTTTTTCTAGAACTTCCTTTCCATAAAGAAGCTCCATATTTCTTCTCCATATGTTCTTGTAAATTTTTATTCTTAGAGGTGCGCTAGAAATTATTTTCGTTAATGATTTTTCCCACCTATTTACAATATTTTTGATTCTTTTAAGTATAATTTCAGGCCTTGGTTCTAGTGATGCTATTTTAAGTTCATTCACTATTTTGAGAAGAGTAACCAATTCATGTTTTGCGTCTTCAATATCATTCTTTTCAAATATTCCCTCGTATATACAGAAGTTATTCATATATAACTCAAATCCAACAAAGTCTTCATAAGGTTTTGGGTATTCATCATAATATCGAGGCACTGGCACGTCTATAAGTAGACCTAGTCTATATCCAAATTCCTTCATATATTTGATTAATTGCTCTTTTCCCTTCTCTCTCTTGCCTGGTGCTTTTGCTTCAATTAAAAGTTTCCCGAGCTGATAATCAACATATAACCTAACACCATCCATTGTTATCTCTTCATTTACATTTGTAACTTCTAATTCATGTAAAACACTATTTATGAATTCTCTTACGTATTGCTCTGGTTTTTGATAACTCACCAGCAATCTCCTATAAGATTCAAATAATATATTACCCATTCTATCGTTTCAATAATATAATAAATAGATATAAAAACAGTTATAATCTCGGATCCTGAAATTTGTCATGGAAAACCAGTGATAAAGGGGACGGAGTTCCAGTAAGGATAATTATAGAAATGTTGAAACACGGCTATTCGCCAAAGGAAATACATGAGGAGTATCCTTCTGTTCCTCCACATGTGATTAGAATAATAAATGAGAAGATAAAGAATAAGGAGAAATTATTAGCCGAAGTGAAGGTCTTCTAGACATAAAAATTATTGCCGATAAAAATGTGCCTTTGAATAACCAAAGTACTTCATGACCAATTTTTCAAGGATACCTGACTATTCGTTTACTCTGCGGAAGGATAATGTCATTTCTATTTCCTCTTTCTTCTTCATTTTTAATTTTTCTGCCCCCGCGAATTTATCCATGAAGTAGTCGAAGAGTCTCATACCGATAAATTCTGGTGGGTATACACCCCTATCCTTAATTATCTCGGCTAGGGCCTCTACGAGGATAGCATTTGTAAATCCAGTATTTTTAGCCATGGCGCTTAGTCCTAGTTCCTCATCAAAATGATCCTCTAGAAGCACCTCTTCAATCCTCCTGTTCCTCCTGTCTCTAACTCTCATGTAGAGTATGACTCTATCCTTCATGTCTGGTCTATAGACATACTTCCTGAGGATCTGGGCTAGTATATCTCTACTCCTGATTTTTGTTTCCCCAATACATATGGTTTCGTCGGATAGGAGGCCTATTTCCCTCAGAAACTTCATCCTATCTAGGTGTCCTGGGTATCTGAGAGTTTTCTCAAACATGTTCTCGGCCTCTATAGTTCTCAGCAATGTCCTTAGACCATCAGTGTAGAACGCATCAAATTTTTCTCCCTCTATTTCGATTTGTTGGACATATTCTAACGGATCTACACATACTTGTTTGGAATTTCTAATTATCCTAGCAGGCCTAGCATATTCTTCGATAAAATCGCTAAGAGACCAATTCACCAAATGAAGAAATGGCCCTTCAGGCCTTAGTGGAAGGCCCCCTACATAAATCTCCACACTATGGGCGCGCCCTATATCCTTTACCATATGACCAACAAAAATATTGGATAACCCAGGTGCAAAGCCAGCATCTGGGATATATGTTGCATTATTATCTCTAGCAGATTCATTCAACTCGAAAGGATCCTGAGGATAAAAAGAGGAGTCTACAATACTTATCCCATACTCCAAAATACGCCTACATATTTCAAAACTAATTGAGCCCGGCAAAGCACAACTAACAATATCGCTTCCCTCAACAACACTCAAATCCTTTCTCACATCACTCCTAACAATTTTTATAGCTTTCTTACAAAGCTTCTTAGCACGCTTTAAATTGGCCTCATCTATATCGACAACCACTATATCCTCAAATATAGGGCTAAAAGAAAGCATATACGCAATCGCTTGCCCCACAAGCCCAGCCCCAAGAATAGTGACCCTCAAAAACCATCACCAAAAAAAGATAATCAAATAACATAAAAATACCGAAAGAAAAAACACAAAAAGTCTTCTTTTTTTGGGAGTGCCATAGGTTTATTCAAACATATACACAGGCTACATTCGCCATTCCGAGACAATCTTCACTCGGATTCCCCTTCAAGCCTTCTATTTATCTCTTTAATCTTATCAATAAATTGTCTCAGGAGACCCTTGAACTCCTCAAGAATATCCTTTGAATATCTATACTCGATATTAAGCTTGAACTCGAACAATACACGAAACAGTTCTCTCATCAATTCGACAAGATCCCTTGCCCTCTCTGAATACAAAGAGAGGAGGAAAGGCACAACGAACGACTTTGGAAATGGAGGTGGCGGAGGCATGTGACGTGGGGGCATCCTATGTCCCCTCCTGATACCCATTACAATTCTGCGGTGCTGATCAAGCATCTTTTTTCCCTTCTCCGTAAGTTCATAACGTTTCATACCACCGTCTTCACTTGGGATCTCCCTAATTAATCCCCTGTCACGAAGCCATGCCAAAAGTGGATATATAGATCCGGGACTAGGCTTCCATAGACCGCCTGTCCTTTTTGAGATTTCTTCGATTATCTCTGAACCCGACATAGGTTTCTCCGATAATAACATTATGACATAAAAACGGAGGAAACCCTTAGGGATAGCAGCAGTATGTCTAGCTAGATGTCTTTCAAACCAAGGGGGAAGGCCAAACATAATATCACCTCTGATATCAATATTGATATCAATATTGATATTTAAAGTTATCCATTTTTTAGATCTTAGAAGACGCGGCTGGAATTATAGGCGAAGGCCTTATATGTTAATGTTCTAGAATAGGAGAATAAATCAGAAGACCCAAAGGAACGCGTAGAAAATATGGCAAAAAATCTAGTAGAAGCAATAATAATTGATAATCCCTCCATCTTTTTCACATAAAAAACCTATCAACAAATTTAGTGCCCTAAGTGCAATACTGGATAGTATTAAACAAAATAAAAAAGGAAGATTACTCCAGAAAGCTAGACCTCCTCCTAAGGGCAATTACTAGGGAAATAATGGCGAGCATAGCGACCAGCGAAGAAATTATCACTGGGACATCACCAAGCACAGTCCTCATAATGAAGGTAGTTTCAGTCTCAGTGCCAATAATAGAAGAAGTTTCAGTAACAATAGAAGTCTCAATAATAGTAGTAACCGTAGATATAGGGTAATCACTAGAATCGAGAGGATTAGTACCATAACGAACCTCAACACCATCATCATACCCATCACCATCAGTATCAGGATTAGTAGGATCAGTACCAAACCAAAACTCACGAACATTAGAGACCCCATCACTATCCAAATCCATCGATGCGTCACTACTGTTCGTAGGATTGAGGCCATATGTTACCTCCCAACCATCAGGCATACCATCGGCATCAGTATCCGCCACCGTAGGGTTGGTACCATGTTGGTACTCGTCTAAATTCGTTAGCCCATCACCATCAATATCTAATGAGGCATCATTCTGCCTGGGGTTTAGATCGAATGCTACCTCCCAACCATCAGGAAGCCCATCACCGTCGGTATCTGATCGGGAAGGATCTAGACCAAGTCGATACTCATCCAAGTTCGTTAGTCCATCACTATCCAAATCCATCGATGCGTCACTACTGTTCGTAGGATTGAGGCCAT
>CAZWPQ010000033.1:3330-5620 GCA_964636085.1 uncultured Nitrososphaerota archaeon | reverse complement strand
CAATATCTAATGAGGCATCATTCTGCCTGGGGTTTAGATCGAATGCTACCTCCCAGCCATCAGGCATGCCGTCGGCGTCGGTGTCGGGGTTTATTGGGTTTGTCCCATATGTATATTCTTGTATATTTGTAAGCTCGTCATTATCGGAGTCATATATTGAGTCTCCCGCGTTTAGGGGGTCCAGAAAGTACTTGAATTCCCAATAATCTGGTAAAGAATCTCCGTCGGAATCTGGATTATTAGGATCTGTATCGGATATGTATTCCAATAGATCATTTAGGCAGTCGTGATCTGTATCTCCGATGATGTAGTTTCTTGTTGGGGCGATTAATGGGTATATGTCATCGCCATAGGTCTCATTACCGATTCCGTCTCCATCTGGATCATAACCACTGTAGTCACTCCAATAGTTGCCAAGTCTATTATAGTAGTCTATTCCATTATACGTATAGGTTAGATTGAAGGGTGAGAACCAATTGTTATCTGTCCATGTGTTTGTTGGATATGTATTATCTATAAAGTCATTGAAAAATATAATATTGCCGGTAGAATCATAGATATATATTCCATAGTGGTTGTCCTGTATCATATTGTTTGCTACGATGCTGTCGGAGGCATTTTTTAGGTATATGGAATAATAGTTGCTCTGTATTATATTACATGCTATTATGCTAGCTATAGAATTTTCAATGAATACGCCCTTATTTGCACTCTTAATTATGTTATCTCTGATAATATTCTTGTATGGTATGTTATTATCGTGACCCACAATATAGACGACATAAGAATAGTAATTAATTAGCGTATTATTGGCTACCAGGTTCTTTGCGGATCTATCCCCAATAACAACCGCTCCTCCATATCCAGAGGAAGGTACGGTATTATTTACTATTTGATTATGGTTACTGTAACTTATTTGCACTGCTCTCCATCCCCTAAAATAGTTATTCCTGATCACATTATTGTTTGATCTGTAGAGATATATTGCCCAGTCGGAGCGGACATTGTTGTTCTCTATAAGGCTCCCGTTTGTTAGGTAGAGGTTTATTCCGACTTCCATGTCTGCTATATTTAGATTTTTAACCATAATGTTTTTGCATCTTACGAGAATTACTTGTGCTATGGAGACTCCATCTATTATGTAGTTTGAGGCTTCTTCCAGATATAGGATTGGTTTTCCACTTGCAGTGTTGTTTTCTATTGTATTGTTTATGGAAAGAATACCGCTCCATGGGAATACTGATATGCCACCATGGTAGAATGTGTTGTTTATGACGAGACTGTTACTTGTGCCTGCTAGGCTAATTCCCTTTGGGTATGAGCTTTGGAAATAGTTAAATCGAATGACACTATAGGAGGAGTTGCGTAGGGCTAGGTTGCCCCAAGTACAGGATCTAAAATCGGAGTATTCGATTGTGATGTGTGGTGTATTATATACCTTCAATCCACCATAGTGATTGCTGGATGATATGTTGCTTAGTCTTATTTTTGAGGAATTCCAGATTTCTCCTATATCGCTACTTGATACTATCGTTGTTTTTGTTATATTGATATTCTCTGATTTGGTTATGTATAGTCCATAGCTTCCACCATTTATTGTTACACTCTCTATTTCTGCGTTGCTTGCATCATAAATGTATATCCCATAATAATTGTATAGCAGACGAGTATTAGTGATTTTGACATCAACTGTATTTATCCATAAGCCAGTTTTATCGCCGTTTGTTCCCCATGTATATCCTGCATAGCTTATTTCGCTGTCCTCGATGCGTAGTTTTGCCCCGCTAAATACTCTTATGTAGTGGTTGTTTGATGTGTTATATGCCGTTATTAGGCTTTTTAGGACTGTTAGGTTTCCATATACGTCTATCCAGTATTCTCCGTCGTAGCTTAGGTTCATATATATTGATGTGTTCCTTAAAATTAGTGTTCCCGTTTCATTTATTATTATGCTCCCATTTATTATTAGTGTTGAGTTCTCCACGATTGTTGTGTCATTTATTGTCCAGTCTCCATTGCTTGGTGGTGGTGTCCCCGTTATGCTCCTCAACTCCGCTTTTACGTTCCATGCAAAGCCTGGCCTTGTGTCTTCAACCTCAATTTCTTCCTCAAGCCCTAAAAATGTTTTGTTCCTAAAGATGTCTAGGGTGTGCTCTCTTGGTGGCTCTTTTTTCCAGTCCCACACATGGTTTTGCCTTGTTGGTATTCTGCGTGCTGTTTTGATTATTTGGTTTGTTCTGTGCGCTATTCTTATGTCTTGCTTTACGCTTTTTGTTTGCTCTATTGCTTG
>CAZWPQ010000033.1:0-3320 GCA_964636085.1 uncultured Nitrososphaerota archaeon | reverse complement strand
CCGTAGCTTCATTTTCCTCCCCACGGGGTAGTTACATGGTAATTTTTATAAAATCGTATTTATAAGTGATTTCTGCTGTTTTGCCTCGGGGGTTCTACAATTTCTCATGCTTGTTGAAGCCCATGGATGTTATTGAAACAAATAAATAATGTTGGATGTGACTGGGATTTAGGTAAGGGATGGTACACTACAGCATGACGCTGGGCTTTGAGGACAGTGCCTATAGTGGGCTCGACATTCTGTTTTCTAACTTTTGTCTGGATTACTATAGATCAGTGTGAGGTGCTATCTAAGTAGTTCCTATAAAGTGAATCCCATAGCTTGTAGGTGCACAGTCTTTTTATTGTCTTTTTTTATGTATTACTTGACTAATGCTTGGTGCAAAAAATGGAGCTTGCTCCGCGTGGGCGTATTTTTAGTGGGTTTTTTCTATTGGTAATGCTGATCTTGTCTCTGGGGAATAATATATACGAACCGAGATTGGTGAATAGTAATAATGACAATTCAACGCATAATCTATCCAAAAATGGTGGAATATTTGCCCCGTATGGTGGTGATAAGGACATTAGAATTCTCCCAACTAAAGACACAGAGCATAGCTCCTCTAAAAATATGTCAATTCTCAACATAGGTATCCCCGAATATCTTCATTATAGACCGTACTATAAGACTGAGTATATCAAAGACGAGCCAGACATAGACTATTGGTATCATATAGATAAGAATAAAAATACAGGAAGCCTGGAAATATCTATCATATTCAAGGAGCCTAAGTTTCATAGACTCGAACTACAAGGAACAACCTATGAGTTGCCCTATATCGATAGTTGTGTTCTAGAGGGTGAATTAGGAGCACCCTTACTACCTGCCTACTATCTTTCCTTAGCACTGCCTGTGGATGCAGAATACGAGGGGGCCGAATTGGTTTATGTTGAGAGTATCAATCTCGGCAAACACAGAATAGTTCCAAGACAAATTCCTTTACCCCTTGGATTCAGGAAGACTTTTGACTTTATTGTAGACAAGAAAATATATTCGCTAGATATGCTCTACCCATCTGGAATAATAACTGCTAGCTACTCGGGTATAATTAGAGGCATAAAAATAGTATCGATAAGACTGAATCCACTTAGAATTATCCCCTTGAATGGGACAACGATTTTCCATAGATCGATCATGGTTAGGTTAGAGTTTGGTCTACCAGATGACTATAAATATGGGAGCTATGATATAACGGATAAAAATTTTGTTAGTTCTGTACTCCACAATGTTATTGGTCTCGATGTTGCTATAGACTTGTCTGAGATCCCTCCTAACAGAGCAACCAGAAGTTTAAGACAGGCCAGATATGATATGATAATAATTACTCCCGATGATTTCTATAATGTAGCTACATGGTATTCCGAATGGAAGCAAAGTCTGTGGAACATCTCCATAAATGTTGTCAATCTCTCGTGGATTCGCAACAATTATGTGGGCGACATGCCAAAGAGGATAAGAAACTTTATAATAGATGCATATTATAACTGGCATATCCAGTATGTCTTAATCCTAGGCGACGCCGAACTTGTACCACCACGCCAAGTTTATGATCCATTTCCATACACGGGCGCTCCTGAGATCGAAAACGGTACAATACCTACCGATAGATACTATGAGTGTCTAGACGGAACATGGAATGCCGATGGCGACAATATCTATGGAGAGCCAGAAGATAATGTAGACTGGTACCCAGAGGTGATCGTTGGGAGAATACCTGTGGATAATCTTGAACAACTTAAAAGGTACCTCTCTAGGCTAATATTATATGAACAAGCCCCCATGATTGGTGATTGGAGGCGAAGGGCCCTACTGCTAGGTGCTCAGGGCTTTGAACCCCAGGATGGTGCGGATTTCTTCTATAATGTTATACAGAACTTCATATCATATACGGACTACATCCCCGTTAAGCTCTATGACACAATGCTCTCCCCTGATGATAACCTTACTACAGAAAACACAATATACTGGCTAGAGGAGGGAGTAACCATATGTAACTTTTGGGATCATGGATCCCCAGATACGTGGTGGCAGAACGTTTATTCTACTGGCGGAGAACCTCTCCTCTCCAGCCCCAATGTATATAGGGATATCCGGATAACATACCCAATGTACCCCTTTGTCTTTGCAATGGCGTGTTCCACAATACCATATGACCATGAGCACCTCGATGATAATATTGGCGAATCTTGGTTCAAATCCCAAACAACTATAGCCGTTGGTTATTTTGGAGCCTCTCGTATCGCTTTTGCTGGTGATAATGGGTTCGATGGTTTAAATTATAGGTGGTGGAATGTTATAAAGGATTTCTGGATAAATTATAGGTCTCAGATAACTGGTGTTTTGATATCCCAGGCACTGATTCGTCATATCAGTGACCATTATCCAGTGGATGACTTCGTGTCATATAAAACTATTATGGAGTCCGCATTCGCTGGGGACCCCTACATTCCTTTGCCTATATCGGATAAATTGATAATAGAACCAAATAATGAGCTATATGTTACCGACCCTGGAGATAAGGTAAGAGTAAGTGGCTATGTCTACAATATATCTGGGTCTGGCGTAGTAGTAAATATTTCTGCCAAGGTCTTCTCTTTTGACGCGGATCTTCTATCCATCAATACCACAATCAGCAATGCTTCTGGCTACTTCCAATTGGAGCTTAGGATCCCAGACTCTGTAGCTCCAGGCTATTATATATTATCAATCGTGGCGAGAGGAGATGAAGAAATAGGAAGAATTGGCTGTAGACTAAAGATAGGATCCCTCAACACAGACATATCACATGAAGAAATAGTGTGGCGGGGACAATATTTAAACATTAGTGGCAACATAAGATATCAAAATGGAGCCCCCGTGGAGGGTGCAGAGGTCAATATAACGATATATAATTCGACAGGTACTATAGCAGAGTTACATGCTGCTACTAATTCCTCAGGAGATTTCACGTATAGATGGCTTGTCTCCATCCCACGTGGGGAATATTATATCAAATTTTGCGCCATCGACCCCACAAGGAGTAAGTACGGTTTCAACGAGTCATCATTCTATGTAGCGAAAGGAATAATCAAAGTATGTGTCGTGGACTCCTTTGCTACTGCAGCCCCATCATACACAATACTCATGGAATTATCAGAAAACTGGGAAGTGTATGGGGACTACATTTTGGTTGTTGATACCAAATCACTCAATAGAGATCCTATTACCCTTGACGATCTGCTTTCAAGCAATGCGGATGTGCTGTTTATTTCGGATGCATGGACACCAGATTATGGGTG
>CAZWPQ010000032.1:0-25460 GCA_964636085.1 uncultured Nitrososphaerota archaeon | reverse complement strand
AGCGAAAGAATTTTTGTCGCTTGCGTTCTCTACATTCGAACTGTTTATTTTTGTTATTGTTGTTGGCTGTTTTGTGTCTGAGGTTTTGTTGTTTGTTCTTCGTTTTCTTCTGTTTCTGATCTTCCTATTATTTTCTGTATTATCTGCTCTATCTTTTCTGCGTGGCGTGGGTATTCGTCCGCGAATTTCCTCAGAACTTCCATTAGGATTGTTGGGCGTCTCTCGGAGTCATGCTTTAATGTAGGCCCTATTATTCTCTCTTCCTATGTGTCATATGAAAATATTTGCTGGTGTACTTCTTTTACAAGCCTAGTGCCCATGAGTTTGGATTATAGATGCCCTAACCCGCCTATATAGCTGCAAATGCGACATTCTCTTCTTTTAGATATTTTTTTAGCTTGTTTATTGATGTATCCTCTTATTTGCTTGGTGCTTATTATTCCATATTTAGACACTCTATCCCGCCTACATAACTGCAAATGTAGCTCATTCGGCTTGTCACTCTTGTAGTACCGAGTTTTTTAATCTATTTAGGTTACTCTATATAGCTATTTTGGGGATGATACGATGGGATATAAAGAGAGTATATATGAGATGTTGGTATGGGAATACTTGGAGCTTGTCAAGGGTTATTTTGTGAAGATGGATGAAAGATATAAGCGTTGTGGGGAAGGAGATATCGATGTGATAGCCGTAAGGATAGAGGATAGAAAAATAGTGGATGTTATTGTGGGGGAAGTTGTTTCGATAACGCCTGACGAGGACGATATTGATGAATTTATTAAAGATATCCATAGCAAGTTGGAGGAACTTAGAGAGAAACTTTGTTGGCTTAGTGCATTGATCGAGAAACCTAGAATAGTACTCTATTGTTGGTTTGCCGATGAAAAAACAAAAACCAAAATTAGAGAATATGCTAATAGCAAAGGAATAGAGGTAGAATTTTTCGATGACATAATAGTGGAGCTTGTAAATTTTCTGGTGGATTACAAGAAAAAATGTGGTAAGGACAATTGGTTCCACGATCGCAAATATATGCTAACATGGTTTCTACAACTCGTCCTAAGTTCGCTCAAAGATAAATTCAAAAGCGAAGAAAAAGAAATTCAGGAATTATTCTAGAGGGTCCCAAAAACACACCATCACAAAAATATAAAAAGCTACGCACAGATTTTTACTAATTGTTTTTATTTGCCTTTGTTTGCTCCTTTGAGCCCATTTATGAAAATCTCTGGAAGCGTCGCTTTCGTTGGATGTAGCCTTGAACAATTGATGTATCAGTGAGGAAAACTCAGCATCAGGTTTCTGTTTCATCTGGCTTTGCTTGCTGGTGTACTCCCTTTTACTCGCCTAGTGCCCATAATTCTGCATTATAGACGTCCTAACTTGCCTATATAACTCCAAATGCGACTGGGTATACATTTCTGGAGGTTGAATAAAACCTTTTAAGTTATTAATTAGTATTAGTATTAGTAGGTGTATGAGTATGGGTAAGACAAAAATTACGAGCAAATATCAAATAACGATTCCTAAAGATGTTAGGGAAATAACAAGAATTGTTCCAGGGGAAATAGTGGAGGTTAAGGCACTAAATGAGTATACGATTATAGTTAGACGGGTAGGTATAGAAGATCCTCTATCACATTTGATAGGTAAGCATAAATCCAATAGACATATAACTATTGATGAGGTTGAAGAAGCTGCCGAGGAAAGTATTCATTGATAGCAACATATTTTTCTACTCTATAATTATGGATAAAAAATATGGCAAGTACTGTGCGGATATAATCAGAGATGTTTATAACGGTTGTCTTAGAGCCTATATTTCTTCCCTTATTCTTCTTGAAGTCGCTAATGCTTTAAGGAAGTTTCGTGTAGTGGATCTCCCAATGAAGATAAAAGCTGTGCTGTCCCTTCCTATAAGCCTAATTGAGATAGATTCTAAGGATATTTTAGACGCAATAGATCTTGCAGGTAAATATAATATCTCTCCATATGATGCCGCGCATATAATCGCTATGAGAAAGATGGAAATAAACACGATAATCTCTGCAGATAAAGATTTTGATAATGTAGAGTACATAAAAAGACTAGACCCAAAAGAGTATAAAATCACAACAAAATAATTCGACAATGATCTAGTTGAAGCACCCAATAGTTTTGGATGTATCTCTAAGTCTATCGAAGAGAAGATTTAGTTTTTTGATGAAGGACTTAATGATTAGTGATCTAAAGGGACGAAGATAAAACGGCAAAAAAGAGCCCTTATTTAGCTTAACAACGAATTCAGGAATATCCTTGAATGAGCCGAGATCCTCCAGATAGTCAAAACTATACATAAAGACATCGCTTTTTCCTTCCCAACCAGGAATCCTAAATACTGAACATAAAGAGCGATCAATTGTAGCGTCAGAGATAACACACTTTTCAATAAAAAAGTTTATATTGAATAAATATTAATTCTTTATTAGTAGTGGTCTTGGTGGTATTGCTTGAAGCAGAAGGCTGTTGTAGTTAGAATCCCGGCAAACTACTCTGGGGATCCGGAGAGGGATGTTAGGCTGGCGTTCGCGATAGAGCTCTTCTGGAGGGGCTTAGTGAGTGTTGGGCTTGCCGCAGAGATTGCTGGTGTTCCAATCCAAGATTTCATCTATGAGCTCAAGAGGAGGGGAATAAAGCCCTTCGAGTATGGCGAGGAGGAAATCAAGGAGGAACTAAGAGCATGATTGTTGTCTGTAACTCAAGCGTGATAATCTCACTGAGCGCCATAGATAAGATGCATCTCCTCTGGAGAATATTTAATGAGATCTACGTGCCAACTGCGGTTTATCAAGAAGTATACGTCAAGGGGAAAGGTCGTGTTGGAAGTGATGAACTTGAGAATGCTGTGAGGTCTGGCAGAATTAAGGTGGTGAAACCCAAGAATGCGTTGCTTGTAGAGTCTCTCATAGGGCCATTAGGTCGAGGCGAAGCTGAGGCAATTGTGCTTGGTATCGAATTACCTGCAGATTATGTATGCATTGATGAGAAACTCGCAAGAAGAAAGGCCAAGCAAATGGGTGTCAAAGTCAAGGGCACCCTGGGTATTCTCTGGGAGGCTCTAAAGAGGGGACTGATAAGTTCTAAGGAATTCAGAAAATCCATAGATGCCCTCGAAGATTTCGGCTTTAGAATAGAGAAGAACATCGTCATGAATTATCTAAGAAAACTCAAAACCAAAGACTAGAAAGTTTGCAATGATCCATATTCTTGAGTTCTCCCACTATATTCAGGAGTGATGTCGAAGCCCCCCAATATTTCTCGAAGGCGTGAGGAAAATTCTCTTCATCCGCGTATTTTCTCGCTTCTGATAAGTATCTCCTAAAAAGCTCCACATAGATCGATATCCGTGTTTTTGGATCTAAATCCTCCAAAATTTTCACAATGATGTATTCTTCAGGAGCAAAACCACGCTTCTCCGCAATAGACATTATTGCCTCCGCAATTCTACTGGTTATCACAATACTCATTCATCAAGCACCCTAACATGCTTAACAGTATACTATATAGCTATCCCTAATTTAAACTTTATACTATTTTATGTCGAAGAAAAAGTGTTGCTATTGCATTATTAGAGCATATTAGAAACATCACAAAAATAAGAAACAATGAATCAATAGTGACTATAATCCATCAAAAAACAAGAGAGATAAAAGCTCAAGGGGCCCCATATACACCGTTAGTAATGGTGAAAGAGTATTATGCTTAGAGGCCATAGTACATAAAAATCATATCTCTAAATTCTTCCAGTATATGGGTATAGTGTATTGGGGAAGGACTATACATGATAAAGAGGTTCCCAAAGGACATATTGAAAAAAGCAATCTTTGTAGGGAGGATCAACACGTTCTTGGAGGTCGCTAGGATAGGTAACATTAAGGAAGAAATACATATCCATGACCCTGGCGGGATACTCCTGCTCAAGCCAAATACCAGAATAATCATAGTGAGGAGCAAATCTCCAAAGAGACGGACAAGATATGACCTACTGGCATTTAGCCATAATGATGAATGGGTATTCTCAAACTCTAAATATCATTCAGAAATCTTTGAGATAACCATGAGGAAAGGATTGACTGTGTTCAAAGGAGAAATCAGGAAAGAAGTAGAGATATATGGCTCAAGGATAGATTTTCTTATAAACTCCACAGCGGTTGAGGTTAAGGGATGTACATGGATTAGAAATATGTGCTGTTATTTTCCTGATGCACCCACAGAGAGGGGAAGATGCCATATATCCAGCCTAATTAAACATAAAAATCACGAGTGTGGGGATGCTTATGTGGTTTTCTTGGTTTTCCATAGAAATGCTGAGTGTCTAAGAATAGCAAGAGGTGTAGATCCGCTTCTATATAACGAGGCTGTGAAGGCATACAGTTTTGGGGTGAAATTTCTTGCATATAAGTATGGATTTGATGGATCCATACTGTATTTCATTGACAAGATTCCAGCATATCTGGACTAGCTCACATTTTCACCGACTTTGTTTAGTCTCTCTATTATCTCTACAACCTGCAACAGATTCTTGATGACATAGTCTGGGACGAAGTCGATGCTGTAGAAAACTGGTTTTTCCTCTATTTTTTTCCTCCAATAGGTCCATGAATCATCACTCTTGATATAGGCCGTCAGGAGCCCCATGTTCTTGGCGCCCCATAGATCTGTATCTATTTCATCGGCAACGAATAGGCATTCCCTAGGAGAAACACCAAGTATGTCTATGGCGCTCCTATATATTACGGGACTAGGTTTTCTATAGGATACTTCATAAGACAACGTAATAACATCAAAATAGTCCAACAATCCAAACTGTTTCAACGCCCTTCTTGGGTAATCCGTAAAAGTATTTGATATTAACCCAATTTTGATATCCATGTCCTTCAGAGCCTTGAGTGTATCTCTAGCCTCTTGTCTGGCCGTTGAGCTGATTTGACCAACAAAATATTCATATCCCTCCTTGATAAGTTTATAATCGAAATGAAGACCTAGGTATGTATATATCTCAAATAGTATCTCCTCCAATGTTATCTCACGCATTGAAAGAAGCGCAACTTGTCTAGAATCCTCATATATCTGCTTTATGGCTCGTTTTTGCTCACTGGATAGGTAGATTCCCTTGTTTTTAAGAAAATCAGCAATTATATCCACAAATGGTCTAAAATATGGCTTCTCTGCTATTACACCGCCAAAATCGAATATGACGGCCAAAATTTTATTCACGTAGATACACCTCTAACAAACATCTCGAAATTATTGTTTATTATGGAGATATGTAAAGAATATGGCTATTCTCCTATTAAATGATGGTGAGTATGCAATATAGTACATGTATTGGTAATTTTTATTCGCGAAAGTTGTGGCGTGGCTATTTTTCTGATATTCTAGCCATAATGATTGCCATGAATACTAGTACAAATAATGCCAGTAGGTATGGTATATTCTCTCCGTAGACATAGATATAGCCACAAAATAACTGGGAAAATGCCAGAGCAATAGAGTTTGCAGCCGCAATCACCGCGTATGCTTTACCTCTAATGTTCTTGGGTAGAATGTCCGCCTCCATCGAGGGAATAGAGCATGCTAAGAGGGCCCAAGATATAGAACCCAAAATCGAGTAAAAAAGCAGAAATATCTCGGTATAATTTAGAGATGCTAAAAGCAGGAATGTTATTGAAAATATGGATAGTATGGTGCCTATTAAAATCACGTTTTTTCTTCCATAGTGGTCAGTCGCTACGCCAGCTGGTATAATAAAAACCACAAATGTTAGTAGATACATAAAACGTAGTAGTGCCCATAACTCATTTCCAGAGCCAAGATATATTATTACATATAGTTGCGTCATCATTGTTAATCCCCCAACAACACCTAGGAGCATTATAAATACAAAGAGTGCGAACATTCGCTTTTTTATGATCCCAAATACATGGCGATATTGGCTAAGTATGCCACCATTACTAACCTTCGAGCTATCCCGCTGATCTATTGTTTCTTTCAATGTAAAAGTACGTAATATACCAACAATGAATCCAGCAATTGCTGTTAGTAGGATTAATATTCTTGTCCCCCAAGTTATTCCATATCTTGATATAAACATATATGCTATTATCGGCGAGAATAAAATCATAATGCCTGGCACCAAGTTGAGGGTACCATAGTTTTTACCTCTAGCACCATCGGAAGTGCTGTCTGCGATTATTGCCTCTGTTGCGGGTTGATACAGGAGAAATATGTTTAGAAAAATGCTGGTCAATAGAATAATCTTCCATGTAGTGGCGAAGAACATTGCAAGGTAACACACCGATACAGCATATGTCATTGATACAATAAGTTTTCGCCTACCTATAACATCAGCCAAGTATCCACCAAGAAACCTGGAGAATGTTAATACCATCGTCGAGCTCATGGCTATAATGGCTATATCGATGGGTGACGCCCCCAACATTGTTAAGTATATTTGCCAGTATATCCCCATTGCGGTGCTTATTGGCGTCCAGATAGCACCGCTAAGCATCATAACATACAGGTTTGATTTAGGGTTGCTCCTATCTAGCCTGAATATCCGATTTCCCATGTGAATTCTATACCTTATGGTTAACAGAAAATACAATCAATTATGGAGTATTATATACAGAACGTAAATACACTGCCACAAGCAAAAAAGTAGATATAAGCCATAATGTCTCTCCCTTGGGAGATCTCTAAAAAGGAGATTTTTATATAAAAAATGGGTCGGGGTCTTTTTACCACAACATTTATTCTTTTTGGTATCTTAAACTCGTAACGTATTGAGGAATTTAATCTCCTAGATCTATGTGTGCTATGTTGCTAATCATTAGCAATGCATTCTTATATACTTGATATGTGCTCAATAAGAATCTCTCATCTGCAATTCTTTTTCTATGTTCGATATCGCTTCTTCTTAAGCGGAGAGAATTTAGCAGTGAGGATATACGGGCTTTTTCTTCTGGTCTATCAAAGAATTCGTCTGCAAATACACCTATTAGCTTTCCAGGTTTTTCAGGTGGAGTCTTATGTTTCTTTAATAGCAACCCTCACATTATTGTCTCCGTAATACACCACATTGCTGATACGGCTTTGTTATAGCACATATTCTTTATATCCACCCTCAGCTCGCGTATGAGTATTTTTGCTTTCTCTAGATATACTCTATAGCTCATTTTCCTCAACTATGTCAGGTATTATCGTTGCTGGGCATCCAAATTCTAGCTCTAGTCTCTCTATCGTCTCAAAGATTTTCCTGTATGTCTCTTCATTTTTCTCTCTGACGATTATCCTTACGTTGCATCCCTCCCAAGTGTCAACACTATATAGACCAACAAAATTGTTGCTCATGATACGCTTGAGTTCATTTCTAAGTTTTTCCATTAAATTATTTGATATGGTAACCTTTGGATCTACGCGGCTTGCCCTCGCTTCATCAATCGTGGCAATATCGGGTATTATCGTTGCTGGGCATCCAAATTCTAGCTCTAGTCTCTCTATCGTCTCAAAGATTTTCCTGTATGTCTCTTCATTTTTCTCTCTGACGATTATCCTTACGTTGCATCCCTCCCAAGTGTCAACACTATATAGACCAACAAAATTGTTGCCTAGTATGGAGAGCAATTCCTTCGCTAGATGCAGGAATAAAGTGTCGCGTTTTTCAGCTTCTTTCAATATGCTCACGGCTATTGGCAATTCCATGCACCACGTGAACTCATTATGAGTGTTGATGATATTCAAAAATCTAAAGACATTTACATATATTAAACTATAGAAAAATTGTTAAATGCTTCTCAATACATTAATGAAATGATACGGATATGTAGCATTAATAAAGTCTTTGTAATAAAGCATTTAAGCATCAATTATGCAAGACGGGCGATGTTCTTAGGGATGTAGTCTAGATATTAAATACATCCCGCAGGAAATCGAACCAAATTCGCTCCACTCTCGTCGGATGCGGCCAGCATTACCTGATACTAGTCAAGAAAGTATCCAACAGACCAAGCTTAAATTGAACAATATAATATTGTATGTTTGAAGTTAAAATGGGAAAAGAGATAATTCACTCACTGTTGTCTTTTTCCAGTTTTTCTTTAGTGTTGATTGCTTATTTAATGTCCACTAGAGTGCTTATATGGCATAGAAACTCAAACGTTTATTCTGACATTGAGCTTATGTAATAGTTGTTGATTCATATAAAAAGGTTTTATCATAGTATTTCATGGTCGCTCGGGGTGTTTTTTATGCGGAGGATCATAGCTGTTTACGTATTATTTCTCCTCCTATATAATGTGTTTTCCTTCTCTTTAAGTTCACAAAAATGCCTGGTACATATGGAAGGATTCTCTAAGCAGGACTATAATACAACATTTTTCGAGAAGATTATGAGGCGTGTTGAGGAGTCAGCGTGGGATAGTGTATATGGGGGGTTCTATTCCAGCGTTGAAAATACCAACATCGTTGATAGCCGAAAGTACCTTCGTGTTCAAACATATGGATTACTATGCTATGTATGGCTATATAACATTACTGGAAACATAACATATGAGTCCAAAGCTTACTCGATGATCTCAATACTTGAAAAGATGAAGGATGCTAATGGTTATTAACATGAGATATGGTCAGAGAACTTTTCAACATATGAAGAACCATATGGTTGGACTGATGAGTATGGAGGAGCAACATTGTTCGATTTATTAAATTACTTGTATGGAGTGATGAAACTTTATGAGATGACGGCAAATGAGACACTATTATCCATCGCTAAGGATTTATGGAACTACATATACAATAATTTTAGAGATTCAACATATGGTGGACTCATGGCGTTTTGGGATTTTGGAGATTATGTGAAATCATCAACTTGGCAGTCCGTCTATGCCGTTGATAGCTTTATGTTATATCAACTTACTAATAATGTTACATATCGTGATTATATAAGCGAGTGCATACGTACTCTCGAAAAAATGTGGGATAATGGTTTCCATAACTCCTATGATCCGGACTTCGTCATTAGAAACAGTAATAGGTTCAGTACAGAGATTACGATATTCGGTCCTCTTGCTGGGTATAGCCTAGGGGTTCTTTTGACTGGAAACACAACATATAGTGATCGCATATTAACGCTACTCTATCAGGAGAATGAATACTTCTGGGATCAAAATTATGGAGGATACTACTATGTCTTGGATCCAAGCTTTAATGTTTATGATGATAGAAAAAATCTCCACATCCATGGATTTGATCTGCTTTTATACAGTATGCTGATTACGATCTGCGACTTTGAGCTACATGCAACTCTCCAAGAGCACATAAACTATATAGTAGAGAAGCTTTGTGAAAAAATAAATCTCACAGCAGTGATTCCGAAGATGTTCTATAGGGATTGGTCCCCAACGACAACAGCTGCTGACGTAGGTGCTACTCTTGCGGTGTTGAGTGGGTTAATATCATATCGTTCTATGGGCATTGATGGAGAACCACCAATAATATCTAACGTTAATCTTGAGGAAAAAGACTCAAAAATTCTCGTCACGGCAAACGTGACAGATAATACCGCCGTGGATACTGTTATCCTTAGCTATACGACAAACACAACCTCATGTTGGTATAATACCACAATGACATTAATTGAAGAGATTTATCAAGCCGAAATTCATAGACCAGCACAGCCTACAATATTTGTGGTTAAAATATTTGCCTGCGACATATACGGCAACTGGGCAGTTTCAGAGGAATATCAATTCGAGATTGGTGGCATAGAGACACAACAGACCTCTACAGTATATCCAACATTATTTATTGGAGTAGGTGTAGCTATCGGTTTTGTCATTGGGATAGTGATTGCCCTAATCTTCTTAAAACGCAAAAAATCTCTCGAATAGCTTTCGACTTTATTCTTTTTCTAGCCCCCCGCATTTGCTCTAGGCTCCTAGGAGTTTTCAGATTAGACTGCTATTCGCTGATGGTTCCTCCTATTATGTATACGAAAAGTCCTTTTGTGCAGATTTTTTTGGTACTTCATTATCGAAATTCTATAAAAAGTTTTTCAATGAGCTCCAATGTTAATATTCACGTAAAGCCAAGAAATATCTTCTCTAATTGCCGATTCTATCTTTCTCCTAATCCTCTACGAGTTCCCTATACCACTTCTTCGCTAGGAGTACCAGCAGTATGTAGAGCAATATTGACAACAGGATGACAATTATGGACATTATGAGCTTGACATCCATACTAATCACCTAGCAGAAAAATTTTGGATGTTTGGAATGGCCTGAAGAATAATACTGGGATATACCCTATAGACACAATGATTAGTGTTACGGTAATAGCAAGGTTTATATTATAGTTCTCGAGGAAATACCCAGATATAAACGCGACAAGAAATGCACTAAAGTGTGTTCCAGTCATTCCATATTGGAAAACAAAACTCGTTAATTGTGGGGGGCATACATCCGCAATAAGGGTCTCCCAAGCCACAAAATTCCATCCCTCAAAGAAGCCAAGCAATCCGGACAAAAGTACAATACCACCAAGTAATGGGTCTTTAGGATAGATAATATTACCTATGAACTCTAACTCTATTAGCCAAAGAGATAAAGTCATCAAGAAGCCAGTTAGTGAGATATAGTATGATTTCCTATGCCCTAATTTGTCCGTATAGGCGCCCATTATAAGACCCCCTATTGCTGCTGCGAAGCCAAAGGAGGCCATTATTAAACCCATTACTGGTAACTGGGAAATGTATTCCGCTACTGTAGTGGCCTTTGTTAGGCCTAGCTTTGTACTGGAAATGACAGATAAGAGCCCCCTATTTGGATCCAAAGAATAGCATGCACCTGAGAAGAAGGCTAGGAAAAAGAAGCTTGCCGCAGTTCTTGTGTTGGAGAATGTTCTCGCAATGGCCTCTCTGGATACTCTCCTCTCAGGGGTCAATGGGGGCTCCTTTATTAAAAGTATCATCAGCACGGGCATGGAGTATATTATGAATACGAGCCAACTGACCAACCAGCCATAGTTTATAATCAAGTAGACTGTCGCTATTGCTGAGATCGAGTAACCGAATGCTCTTGATGCCCATCCAGCACCAAGTCCAAGGCCGTGCCAGTCTGGCGGCGCGGTGTCTATAAGGAGAGCATCCGCACCCATATCTATCATAGCATCGCCTGTCAATGCAATAAAGGCACCAATGGATATTGATAACAACTCTCTACTAGTGCATATAACGAGTATTCCTAGAATCCTAAATATTTCCCCGCAAATTATCCATATTCTCCTTCTTAGGCCATGTATCATTGGGGTGAGATCTACAAGTAGGCCCAATATGAACTTGAAATTCCAAGCGATGTAGGCTATGGCGACAATAAACGCTATGTCGGAAAGCGATAGATCAAGATTGAGGGCTGGATCTATGAGATATAGTGGCAAGAAGATCCCCAACGACCTAAACGATCCCTCAGAGAAATACACGGCACCATAACCAATCGTTAGGAGCTTCAGGTATTCTGGCCTTTTCTCCAACAAGATCACCTAGCAGAATACTATGATCGTTCTCTATTAATTATAATGTTGTATTAACCAAACCATACACAAACTTTATAACGGAAAAACGTCTATGAATACATACCAAGAAAAACCAGGAGCTTCAAGCCTAAGCGATTTACAAGAAAAAGATAGATTGCTGGTCTCCAGTCCCGATAATTACCCTATACAGTAAAGCCTATAGTAGCTTATGTGATCTATATATCTGATGTATCTAATGTATCTAAGATCGTTATCTAATTTTTCTTCTGTGCAGCTCTACAAGTCTCCTTGCAAGTCTTCTAATGTTGTGTTCTACGATGATACCACGTTTTTCGGCTTCCTTTATAACTTCAGGTGAGGCCTGTCCTGTATACGAGAATATTACTAGTACGTCTGGCTCTACCCCTTCGGTTTCTTTAAATTTTTCAGCACCCCTTAAAACCTGCTTAAGGTCACGAGGATCGCATGTTTTACAAATTTGAATTAGGACATAAAATCCATCGCTTTCAGCGATGGCATCTACCTCTCTAAGGTTATATGGTGTTGAGTATACAATGAAGCCGTATTTGTCAAGGATTCGACCAAGATCGCTAATAACTCTATACTCGATAACCTCACCCTTTAACTCAGCGACCTCGCCAGTCAATCGTCTCAGTTGCTCTTCTGTTCGTCTTTGTGCCTCAGCGAGTTGCCTCAGTTGCTCTTCTGTTCGTCTTTGTGCCTCAGCGAGTTGCCTCAATGTTTTCGAGATCTCCTTTAAGATGTCGACGATATCTCTAAAAATGTCGCGGAGTATTTCGTCCTTCACTCTCTCCATGACTTTCTTGATTAACTCGTCTAGTTTTTCTTCCGATATTGTGATTGTTATTGACAATGAGACCCCCTAGTTATATATTGCTAGTATTCAATTAGTATTCATATTAATTAAAATTTTAATATGATAAG
Organism: uncultured Nitrososphaerota archaeon; assembly: GCA_964636085.1. GTDB lineage: Archaea > Asgardarchaeota > Njordarchaeia > Njordarchaeales > Panguiarchaeaceae > Panguiarchaeum. The sequence goes on along the minus strand of CAZWPQ010000032.1, from coordinate 12,944 downwards.
GTAAAACATTCATATATTTGTGTGGTCCATATGGCCATTGTTGAGATTCCAGAGCCATTGGTTATGAAGGCTATTGAGCGTGGTATAGATATTGAAAAGTTTGTCATCGACTTATTACTAAGCAGATTAAAGCTAGATCCCAAAGAGGAAGCACAGATACATATTGATCTCGCAAAAAATTTTTTGAGGAAGGAAAAAAACTATTGCATTCTGACCCTATCCAAGCATCAGAAAAACTATACAAGGCAGTTGAAGAAGCAATAAAGGCCCTCACAATACTAGACAATATCGAGGAAGTCCTAGAGAAGGTAAAGGAACGAGGGAGGTGGACAATAACAGACCTAGATAAAGCAGCGAGGAATTTATCCAAGAAAAAGGGTGACTTCGTTCTTTACGCTCTCGACGAAGTATGGGTTCTTCATGTGTGGGTTTTCCACGAGGCCAAATTAAGTTCAGATGCCATCGTTGCGAGACTCCCCCCAATAGAGAAACTAATCAGTACCCTCGAGGAATACCGTAAAGATTAGTACACATGGAGCTATACATACATCAAACGCAATCTAAGCTATGTGGACTGATCATTCAGTCAAGCTATCTGGCCATATGGGCCTCATTTATTGGAATACCCGCTATCCATAGACTGACTAATTTTTATTTGAAATATAATATATGTATAGGGGCAATGTGGTAGAGAATGGCCATAAGGTACATAAAGAGGCTTCACTCCTCGCCAAGATGGAATGTATGGCTAGGAGAAATGAACGGGGAAAAGGTCGTTGTTAAGGCTCCAGCATTCACAATATCACCAAAAGAAATAGAATACTTTAGGAAGAGGGCAAAAATATGGATGGAGAAACTGAACAAGAACCCAAACACTGCAAGACTCCTAAGCTTCGATGAGAATAATGCAAAATTCATAATAAGGCACTACCCAAAAACACTAGGACAAATACTAGAGAAGAAGGGAAGACTCCCAGCAAGCGTAGCAAAGGGAATAATACTCGGCATAGCAAACGCACTAAGACAAGCACATGAACTAGGCATAGTCCATGGAGACATAAAACCAGAGAACATCCTATTAGACGAAACAAACACACCAAAACTAACAGACTGGGAAGACGCAATACTAATAATGGAGGAAGACAACATCGTCCAATACACACCAGGATACGAAGCACCAGAACAAAGAAAAAAAGACCCAGCAATAATAGACGAGAGAACAGACATATACCAGCTCGGAATACTACTATACGAAATGATAGAGGGGACAAAACCAGAAACACTAGCATTCACGAGAATGCCAGAGTATATGAGACCACTAATAGTGAAGTGTTTGATGGAGAACCCAGACGAACGATATCATACAGTGGATGAGCTAATAGCAGACCTAAGAATAGAAAAAATACCGTCAACAGCAGTAAAACCCAGAAAACTAGAATTAGCGATGGAGATAGAAAAACTAGAATGGATGAACTTTCCACCGATAGAAAGAGTAAAGAAACTCTTAGAAGAAATCGGAGACAAACCAGTTGCAATAAGCATAGAGAAGATAGCAGAACAACTGGGACTAACAGCACAACAAGTACGAGCAGCAATAAACATATTGGCAAAAGAAAAAGGAATAGCGATTCTAGAAGGAAGAGTAATAACAATACCAGGAGTAATACAGCTTGCATTAAAAACACAAAAACCAATAGCAGAAATATTCGCAGGACAAAAACTTCCTGTAGAATGGTGGCAGAGGCTTCTGGAGGAAATAGAGAAACAAAACATCGTGGTACCATTCGGGGAACCGACTAGAACAAGAGAGATAGAGAGGGCGATTAAAAGAAGTGAAAGCGTAGCAATATGTGCAGGATATGCAGTACCGAAAACTATTAGGGAACAGATACAAAAATATGCGGAGGGAAGGGAGATAACACATCAACTAATACAAGATATGGCAATAGCATTCGAATTACCGCTTCACGTAATACAGGCCATAATCGAGCAACAAAAAGTAAAAAAAGAGCTTGAAATCGAGGAAGAGCTTTCGGGATTAGCAGGATTGAATATACTATTTGGATAATTTCTTTTATCAGTATCCTAGTGAGGGAAGTATCTCACTATCTAATATGCTTAAATCGGGGGATTTATTATTCATGGTGAAACGAAGCAACATCTTTCATCTGTGCTAAATGTGCATCCTTTGAGACCAGAATATGCTATCTCCATATTAAGCAAATAACATCATGATCCGAAAAACGTTTTAAAGAGTTAGAAAACAAAAATAATAAAACCATAAGACGCAATAGAGTAAAAATATTTTTTAGGGATCGCCACTAACAATTTTGGTGTTGGTGTCATATAATGGTAGTACCAGAAAGCGGACATGTAGAATTGTTCCGCAAATAATAAGCAAAATCGGAGTTGGCCCCCTCGGACCAATTGATAAAGAACAATTCTATATTGCGAATAAAAAACATATATTTTAGTTTATTCAGAAATATAAATCCCATGATTTGCACGGGATATTTTATGTCTAGTAGTTTTGAAAAGGCTTTAGAGTGGGTTAAAAAGGCAGATAGGAATATCCAAGCTGCAAAAGAGCTTCTTAGGGCTGGTATTTATGATTATGCGTTGTTTCATGCACACAGGCAGTTGAGAAATATCTAAAGGCTTTTCTAGTTACTAAGAATGTACCATTAAGGAAAACTCATGACATTGACTGGCTCATAAAAAAGTGCGCAGAATTTGATCCAGATTTTCTCAGCCTATACGACATTGGTGCCAATGAGCTCTATCCGATTGGCATAGAAGTGCGATATCCGATCTCTTATGAAGTTCTTGAGAGTGAGACAAAGGAGGCGATAGATATAGCTGAGAAAGTGCGGGACTTCGTTAAGAAGAAGATATCTTTATGATGGTGTGGAAGAGTGAATCTTGAGGAGAAACTGGCCATTATAAAGAAATTATTAATCGAAACCTCTAAAGAATTTGGGATCAGTATTGAAAAAATAATTCTTTTGGGTCAAGAGCTCGGGGTGATTACGCTGAGAATTCCGACTGGGATATTCTCGTAGTTTCAAGAGAAAAATTGGATAGACAAACAAAACGCAAATTTTTAGCAAAAGTAAGGAGAAAGATAGTATGGGCTATTGATGATCCTATAGACATAATTATGGTTGATGCTGAATATTATAATAAATATAAAGATGTTTATGGAGACATAACAGGAATAGCTACACTAGAAGGCATCATAATCTGGCAAACTCCTAGCTAAAAATGGCCGAGATTACGGGTACTTCATAAGTTCCTTTCTGCCTAATGCTACTTGCTGTGTTTTTCTCTGTGGTGTCTACCTAGGGGATCCCTCCTTTTTTTTATTGTACAGTAAGGGATGTATAGGATTTTTTAAGTTTATGGCAGTCTTATTAATGAGTACTCTGATAGTTCCCTAAGTTGCTTCTCTGTGAGTAATAGTAATAGTATTGGTGTTTCCTCTGAGATCTTTTTAGCATATTCTATGGTTTCTTTTGGATAGTCGAAGTAGGATATCAGGACTGCATAATGGACTTTATGACCCAGTCTTTCTGCGATCGCAATGTTTCTTAGTAATTGATCGACTTTCTTCTTACCACATTTAGCACCAAAGTATATTTCTCCGACAATCACATAATCCTCATACTCAGCCACCATATCGATCTCGCCCAACGCCCCCTCGTATCTATATACTCTTTTGGGGGGCTTTATGGTTACTTCTCTACCTAATTCGTCTCTCATCGTTGCACTTTCTCTTAGTGTGAAGAATATCTCCCTGACTAATGACTCAAAGCCAATGGTTAGTACGCGTGCCTTTTTGAATGAGATTTTTCTCATGCCAGGCTTCTCCCTAATCGCCAGCCATGTCGTGAAGAGCTTATCCTTTATCAAGTAATATGATTCCCTGGGCCCCTTCTTTACATTTACAACGATGCCTTTCCTTACTAGCGAATCGAGTGCTTGTGCACTGCCCGCTATATTCCTTTGAAGCTCACTAAATCTCGTCATGCCCTTAGCTATGGCATATAATACTTCCTGTTCCGTCCATGAAAATTTCTCAAGTAATGCTTCGAAGTATCTATTCAACAATCCAAGCATTAGTGATCTCTCGACTTTTGCATCATATTCATGAATACTCATGCCTTCTTCAGCTATGGCTAATAACATTTCGATGTATGTTGGAACCCCTCCACTGACATTAGCAATATAGAATATGATTTCATCCGACAAACTCGTATTTCTTCTCTTAAGAATCTCATGAATAAGTTCTATAGAATCCCCTAAGCTCAATGATTCGATTTCTAGCATTGCCTGATATTGTCTAAAGAGCGGCCCAGAATACTTGCCAAATAATTCATAATGGAAGTTAGTAGATGTATCAGCAAATATTGTTGAAATTTCCCTATATCTATCGAGAATGGCCTTAAAGTGCTCAGCCACAGCCCTAGCCCCTCCAGCCCCTCTAAATGGTCTTTGGACGCCTAATCGTCGCAAAAGAGTCGATATTTCGTCAAAGATAATAAATTTTACGCTATACCGCTTCAGAAGTTTATATGTGATATTTAAACAATCTCTAGCATCTTTAGCTCTGGAGAGTTGGGCTTCAAAGAACATTTTATCAAAATCTATACATCTCTTACTATTGAGTACCTCTAACTCATCGAGAAGAGCGTTCAATAAATCCTTGCCAGAGTATATTGTTAAGCAGTTAATATAGACACCAGGAGGATCGCATCCAACTCCTTCGAGAAGTCTCATAAAGATACTAGTCTTACCATACCCTCTAAGCCCAACAATTAAGACATTTGTCCCCTCGCTAATCCACTTCTTCAATAATGTGAGTTCTTTCTCTCTATTGATAAATACCTCAGGTAAATAACGCATGGAATCACCTATTAAGTCTATAGAATTTAAGCTAAAAATTTTTAACTTAAAAAATATTAACTTTACCATGATAATCTAACTTACATCAACGAAGGAAACAATGAGTCTTAAGCTCATTTCAATCCAGTAGCAAGAACAAAAACATATCCATTCCTCAGCACCTTGCATAGATCCAGTAGTCTTATGATGGGTCTCTATTCCATGTACATGCTTTCTTTTAAATCCGAATAGCCAAGGCATTGAGTTCCGCAACGGATAAATGACAGGGGCTCAAAATTGACATGGCCTATTTTTTGATTCTTTAAGTGTTGTTGGTGTTTTTGGGATCCGTGAAGTTTATTGTTTGGCTGTTAGGAGTGTTACATTTGTGTAGTTGTATTGTTCTGAGTCCTTATATAGATTCTGGTGTTTTTCTATAGGAATTCTGACCCAGAGGGTCTGTGTTTGTTTTTTAGGGCATTATTTTGATGATTTCTGTGGTTGTGTTGTATTTGTTAGATGAAAATATATGGGTTTTTAGTGTGTTAATTGTTTATGTCTTTTTGGTGTCAAGATGTCGGCCATTTTGTATGGTCTGAAGATCAGTTTTAGGAGACCGGTCTCCTGGGTTGGGACGCTTATAGGTATAACGCTTGCAGTTTCTCTTGTGTATGGCTCATTTATATCGACGGATTATGTTGGATATGGCACTATGTATAGAGCACTAGATGATGTGTTGGTTGATTTGAGGGTGGATATAAGTGGGGGTGATATAGCGGTTTTGGAGAATTATCGGTCTATATTGGAGAGAATTGACGCTATTGATGGTGTGAATTATAGTGATATGTTTGGATATATTTATGCATCGGTAGTGTTGGCGCATGAGGGGATTAATTCTTCCTCCATATCGCCCGAGTTTGAGTCCTCTGTGAACATATTTTTCATAAATCCCGAGACGGACACAAGAGGTCTGGAGATTGAGGGAAATGTTTATGGAGGTATGGGGCTTGGATCTAGCATTGCTGATTATTTGGGTGTAACTGTTGGTGATGAAGTAGCACTGATACTGTCCAATGGCACGAATCTCACCAGCATGGTTTCGCATGTTGATAGGTTTGGTGGGAGATATATTGAGGTAGTAAAATGGTTGTTGATGCGTTCCTATGAGGAGGAAACTTTCCTGCCAGGGCTTGTTGGTGGGGAGGGAGAGGAGTTCCCCATATTTCTGAATCCGAACTATGCGGTGGTCGTATCGTTTGAAAACTATAGCTTTATCAACAGAATTATGGGCAAATATTTTTACTATAATGGAAACAACACAAAGTTTCCCTATGTTCCCATTTGCGTATTTATTGACAAGGAGTCCGTTGTGGATATATGGGATCTTGATGGTTCTATTCGAAGACTAGAGCGTATAGAAAATGAGGTTCGGCGGGTACTGCAGGATACTGGGCTCATGTTTAGTATTGAGAACATTATACTTGATAGGATAACGACATTGAGGACATTGTTTTCATTTGTCAAATTTGGTTTTGCTCTGCAGTTGTTACCGATCGTGATCCTGGGATTTCTATTGGCCATGATTACGAATTGGATAGTTGTGAATAAGAGGAGGATGGAGATAGGCCTGATGAAGGTTAGGGGCATGACTTCTAGGCAGATATTCATTTGTTTGCTTGTGGAGGCGGTCATAATAGGTTGTATTGGTGGTTCTTTGGGCCTAACAATCGCCTATTTCTCCTCGATCTATATAACGGGTAAATATGCCACACAGTTTGTCTCTATCATAAATCCCCATTCAGTCATAACTGAGATCGCACCGACATATATCAAATCTGCACTGATATTTGGGTCGATCTTGGCTATTGTATCCGTTATTTTACCAGCGAGGAGGGTTTCCAATCTGGATGTTGATGTAGCCCTCGCAGATTATGTCGAAGAGGTAGAGGCCGAGGTTAGGTTCAGTAAAAAACTATTGGTACTACTAATCTTATCATCTTGGGGCATTATAGAAATAGTATTTGCATTACCAACACTACGTTTTCTATCAAAAACCATAGCAGCGGCAGGACCATTCACAATTATCGCCCTGATAGCCTTCTTTGCCATATACTTCTTTTCTGTATTTATTGGTCCATTCATATTTCCCTATGCATTCACAAAATTGATTGCATCCAAGGCGGAGAGGCTCAATAAGCTACTCTATTTCCTGTCCAGGCCATTGAGTGGAGAGCTAAGCAAAATTGCTGTCGAGAACTTCATTAGGAGAAAGACTAGGGTCTACAAGGTCATAATGCTGATCGCACTAACACTTTCCTTTGGCGTCTTTTTCATGATAAACAATGCCACCAGCACTAAGAGAGTAAAGATGGATGTTGAATTCTACACTGGTGCGGATATAAGGGTATCACTAAGTGTACCAGTTACCTATGCTGGTGATCTTTATAGAAATATAAGTGGGATAGATGGTGTCAAAGGTCTATGTTTGGTTGCGATGGTATATTCAGGGGAACAAGGCAGTTATACGGAATATAAGCAACTTGTATTGGTTAATGAAAACTATTTTGACATAAGTTTCTTTAGAGATGAATACCTAGAATATACCTCTATTGATAATGCGAAAAAAGTTCTTGAATCAAAAAATAGGGTCTTATTATCTATCTACTCCAAGAGGCAAAGGGATTATAAGGTTGGTGAAGAATTTATGTTCAGTATAGGGCCAAAAGACAGGGAGTATGTGTTAGATTTTAGCGTCGCTGGGTTCATCAAATTTGCGCCGGGGATCACGGGGATGTTGGATCCACAACAATACGTGATAGGTTTTGTTGGTTTTTCTGTATTGGACAGATTATCTGAGACGTATAGATCGTGGATACTCATAACTACTGTGCTCATCGATGCCGAGGGTAACTCCACAGATGTCGCACTCCGCGTAAAGGAAAACTTGGAGGACTTGGGCATATATAGTAGCATATTTGTATATGATAAGGCTATTCGTGATATAGATAACCTATGGATATTTCTTTACCAGCGTGTATTCACAACTATTATGTTCTATTTATCGATATCTATGGCTATTGCCGGGATGGCGTTGACGATGGTTTCCTCAATAATGGAGCGGCGCCGGGAGATTGCTCTCCTCAGGACGAGGGGCGCGTCTAGAAGGGATATAATAGGAATTATTGGTGGTGAGGCATTGGTGATAACCATTCTTGGGTATCTCATTGGTTTGTTTGTGTCTATTGCGTATTCCTATGGACTGCTAGTATCCGTATTTTCTCTTCCGTATTTGCTTAATGGTATAAGCATCGAGCTTCCCCCCGGCTATGCCATTGTTGTACCTGTGGAACTCCTAATCGTATTGTTTCTAGCTTTTATCATATTTATAGTCTCGTCGATTATTCCCCTATACCTGCTGCTGAGGAAGGAACTAACAGAGGAATTAAGAATTAGACACTAGGTGAGTGGGTATGAGTGAAGTATTATGTGAAGGATTAATAAAGGTGTATAAGACAGGCAAGATAGAGGTCGTCGCCCTAAGAGGCTTGAATCTGAGGGTAGATAAGGGAGAGTTAAGAGCGATAGTTGGACCTTCTGGCTCTGGAAAATCCACACTCATCAATATTATTGGTGGTATAACCAAACCTACTGCCGGGAAGGTTATTGTTGACGGTATAAATATTGTTGATCTTCCAGAAAAAGAACTTGTCGAGTATCGCAGGAGGAAGGTTGGTATAGTATTCCAGTTCTTTAACCTTGTACCTACATTGACAGCTATTGAGAATGTAGAATTACCAATGGTGCTTGCGGGTATACCTAGATCAGAGAGAAAAAGGAGGGCCGTAGAACTATTAAAACTGGTTGGTCTGGGCCATAGAATGAATCACAAACCATCAGAATTATCAGGAGGAGAGCAACAGAGAGTAGCTATCGCGGCAGCTCTAGCGAATGATCCTCCACTCATACTGGCCGATGAGCCAACTGGTGAGCTCGATAGTGTGACCGGGATGCAGATAGCTGAACTTTTTAGGCAATTAAACAAGGAGTTTGATAAAACAATGATAATAGTTACACATGACATCTCTGTAACGAGAATCGCGGATAGAATATCCAAAATTGTTGATGGTGTAATTACTGAAACTGTACTTCCCGCAGAATTGAAGATAGCTGAGGAAGTAATTACAGATCTTCATGAGAAAGTCGTCAAATTGGAGGAAAGAAAAGCCAAAATTATAGAGGAGATAAACAAGCTTAAGAAGGATTTGTCTCTCGACAAGATAACTCCTGATGAGTTCGTTAGTAGGTATAGCAAACTGAAGGAGAAACTATCTGAAATCGAAGAGGAATTATCGAAGATTAGGGTTTAAGTGTTCATGACGGCTCAGTATGTATTAGAATCTTAATTTTTTTGTCCAATCCAAAGTGCTCTTGTAGGTAATCTTGTATTTCATGTGCCTTATCGTGCGCCTCCTTTAATGTGATCCTAGGGTCAAGCAATAGGTGGAACTCGAGAAATATGGTAAATCCGTCGGTTCTGGATCTGATCTCATGTATATCTCTGACTTCTGGAAATTTGCTCATGACGAGCTGCCGGATATATTTTGGATCAAAAACAACAGCGTCTACGAGGACTGTTGTCTGCCTTTTTATTTGTCTTATAGCAAGATAAGTTAGTAAGATCCCCGTAGAGACAGACAATATATAATCAATGTATATGAATCCAAGGTAGGAAAAGTAGACTCCAAGGAGAACTGTAAATGAAAAAAGTGGGTCAGTAATATAGTGTAGTGCGGAAGACGACATGGTGGCGACTCCTAACCTTCTAGCGTATATAAATTCTACTATAGCTATGGCGGTGTATATAGACATCAATACAAAGAATAATGAAAGTATTAGTGAATCGAAATGAACAGTATGTCCGCCCTTTATAATGCTGATTGCAGATTCTCTAAAGATTTCTATAGAACCCACAAGTATGAGGGACGAGATAATAATAGAGAAGAATGCATCATATTTTGTATGTCCATATGGATGATCGGCGTCCTCAGGCATCGATGAAAGGCGGGTCGAATACATTGCAAGAATATCATTTAAAAGGTCTATAAGAGAATCAACAAGATATGCCAGAACGGCTATAGACATTGTTAGTGTATAAAGATAAATTTTTATGCCTATAACAACGAAATTTATGATGATCGTAGCGAAAACAATCCTAAATGCTACCCTAAATTCATCCACGGATCAGCCCCTAGGAAAGCCTAATCAGCAATACAAAAATAATTAAATTCTAATGACAAATAAAAAGTTTAATCAAAGGAAATATTTCTATATATGTTGAATATTGCTACAGCAGCCCTCTTTATAGCTTCTTGCTCATCACTACTTAGATAATGCCAGAGATCTGGGCCTATGGATCTTCCAAGCTTGGTTGGAATGGAAACGAATACCTCGCTGGGTAACCCTTCAAATTTTCTTGGAGTTGAGAAGCAAAGTATTCTTCCAGTGTTTAGCACAATGGTTCTTATTATTTCTAGAAATGCCCTAGCCGGGCCCCATATGGTGGCTCCTTGGGCCTTTATTATCTCCACACTGATTCCCTTTACATATTCCTCGATCTCACTCCTATGTAGGGAGACACTGCTTTCTTTTAAGTACTGTTTCAAGGGTTTATCGTTTATTCTTACCATACTCCAAAGTAGAACTGCCTCTTCACCATGTTCCCCACCGACATAAGCCTCAATAGCATTTATTGGGAGAGATAGTTTTCTAGATAGTATATATTTAAATCTCGCAGCCTCAAGACATGTGCCAGTTCCTATCACCTTGCCGTCCTCGCCCAATAATCTCTGTGCAAGCGTTGCTAACGGATCCACAGGATTGGTGATGATGATATACCATGCGCCATGATTATTAGGTTTTAGAGTTAGTACAATCTCCTTGATTATGTTAGCATTTTTATTAGCTAGGTCCCTCCTACTCATCCCAGGGGTCCTCGGATAGCCAGCAGAAATTACGATTATATCTGCATCCTTAACCATGCGGCAATCCTCAAAACTCTCTATATGTATCTCTGCACTACCCAAGGATATGCCATGATAAATATCTTCCTTAATCATCAAGGATAACTTCGGAATCACATCAACCAACGTTATTTTATCAACGTATGGCTCAAATGCCAATGTATAGGCTAAGGCAGAACCCACTTTTCCTGTTCCTATGATGGCAATATGTACCACTACTTGGACACCTAAAAAATTTAAAGTTGACCATATCTACTACATTATTATAGAACTCCAGATATAAATACTCGTATAGATGACAAACCTTCAGCGTCTCTGACCAGCAGTTTCCTTCTTTATAATCTTAATGTAAACATCCCTTATTAGCTCATAAATAGCCCGCAGGGGCCATTCAACATTGACGCCTGCTGACCTTAGTCTAACTAGTGTCATTTTATAGGGATCCATCACTTCCTCCTCAAGCCTAATGAGTAGAGAGGGACTTATTTCTGCCAGTCTCAAAGCTAGGGATATTCTCTCATCTGGATTCATTATTCTTGGATCCAAAGACATAGCGGCGACATGAAAGGGGATTTCATATTCCATTAGATATTCTATTGCTTTAAAAGGAAGATCGAATGTGCTAGCTATGGCTCCGGTCTTTCTCTCGAAATGTTCTGGTGTGCTGGCTTTTAGGGAGACACGTACATAGATCTTGGAGAAACCCGTCAATCTTCTCACATAAACCTTATCATTGCCAAATAAAATCCCATTGGTCTCAAGTATGAATACATTGAAATATGGATCGTCCTCCACTAGTTCAAGTAATTCGAAAAGATGATTCCTGCAGAGAGTTGGTTCGCATCCAGATAGTCTACATTTCCTAACTCCAGACTTTTTGCCATTCCTTTTTAGCTCTGCAAATACTGATTGTGGCGACATAAACCTACCATATCTCTCTGGAAAATCCCTTGAAGGCGGACTCCAACAGAATATGCATCTCAAACAGCAACCAACCGCATAACCAGTAGATATGCCTCCATAAACACCAGCGACATGTATGGAATCGTATTTTCTTTCGCAAGAACCATTCATATCTCTACAAACAATTTTTTCAGTAATCATAGCTAGCTCTACTGGATCAAACGGGTTATGCCCTGGTTTCACCATGCGTGGATAATTTTTCATCATTATTTGGCACACAACCACTAAAAAATCAGAAAGAAAAATATGTGATATAATAAAATGTAGAGAAATATTCAACTACTCCCTGACCTTCCAAGCAATCCTTAACATTCTGCCCTCCGAGGTATCAATCTCCTTTAGTTCCTTCTCGTACCTCTTCAAGGCGGCCCTAATAGCATATCGAATGAACTCAGATCGAGATATAAAAATACCTTTCTCACATAGCCTATCTATAAGATCAATGATCCAGTCTGGCAGTCTAATGGATACGACCTTCATCGTAATCACTCTCAATTACGGCAGTATATCGGGAGATAATCTTTTATTAAAGTTTTGTCATACGCCTCTTCAAACGTCGTTAATAACATGGTATTATTCTATAAAGATAGATGAAAAAACCCAAAAAGAAGTAAGCATGGAAATTATCTTTAAGGAGCTATATTTTCATATGAGCTATTTCTTGATGTATATAGAGTCGCCCCAAATTTATTATACCTAGCAACGAATTTTCCTATCCATCGACCAGAAACTCTAAATTTCCTAAACAATTAAGTAACCAATTTAGGGCCAACATTAGTTAATCTTATGAGTCATTAGATATGGGGATTAGAATAACGGATGTCTCATAGATGTGTAAATCGTCCTCAGGAACCTCATCTTCTTTGATAGGCCATCAATAAAAAATAGACTGTAAGACCCAGCGACGTTGTCTAGGGTGCATAAACCACAAACAACTCTTTCCAATTGTCTGGTCTTTCTAGGAATGCATATAATACTCCATCCAATATTTTCTCATTCTCGCTTATCGCCTCTGCCAGCCCCTTGGGCCATACTCCCCCAAGCACTACCTGATCCTCTAGAAGTATCATGAATAAT